>JAILOV010000006.1 GCA_024690605.1 Lachnospiraceae bacterium
TTGAATACTTTAACAGCTGTCCTGAATCTTATCCCGTGTTTACTGAAATTGCTGGCTTCTTTTTCCTCATCCCACTCAAACTCGGCCGATTCTATATCGATATCAAAATACTCATACATAAACAAACCTCAAGAAGCATAAAAATCTACATAATTATAGTACATCAAAATGGCTGTTTTTCAACGCCGTTGATTTCATCATCATTAGCCTGACTTGATATCCATGCCGGGATCTTTACCGTATTGCATGCCGGCAGATACGTACCGTTCGTTAACACACCTCACCGGCACCGGGCGTGGCGTAAGATCCGACGGACTGCGGGAGAGACAGGATCGTGTATTCGAAATCGCCAGCGGTCCCTCGTGAAGACAATTGGGAGCGAGCGGCTAGATACTCCCTGCGGGCAGGCAAAAAGCGGATCCCGCACGAGTCAAACTGTTTGAGGAAGCGGCGATTACTGGCGGAAGGAGAGCGGGCACAGCCCGGGATATGCAAAACCTGGACTGTGCCCGGTTGACATCCGCCAGTTATTTCGCTGCGACGAGTTTTTGACGAGTGCGGGTAATCGGGCGCTTTTTGCGCCCGCAGCCGGAGTATCTCCGCGAGCGGACAGTCTCACAAGGGACCGCTGGCGGTTTCGCCAGACTGGAGACTGACACCCGCAGTCCGGCGGATCAGGGAATTCATGGAAAATCTATACAGAAACCCCGGAGTGTGGTACTGTAGTGGGAGCATATCACCGCAGTTGTCAAAGGAGAGACCGATATGTCCGTACAGGGATCCGTTCATGAGATGAAGCGCATCGCGCCCGGCATGGCAGCCGTATCCGGGGAGATGAAGAACCGGGCACTGCTGGCCGTCGCGGAGGCGCTTTCGGAAAAGAAGGAAGAACTGTTTGCCGCCAACACCGCGGATCTGAAGAAGGCGGCGGAGAACGGCTTGAAGAGCGCCGTTCTGGGCCGGCTGAAATTCGATGAACATAAGCTTGCCGCCTGCGTGGAGGGACTGAAGCAGCTGGCGGCACTTCCCGATCCTGTGGGCCGGGTGCTCCTCGACAGAGAACTGGACGAGGGGCTGGAGCTGCGGCGTGTCTCCGTGCCGATCGGCGTGATCGGCGTGATCTTTGAAGCGAGACCGGACGCGATGATCCAGATCGCCGGCCTGTGCATCAAGAGCGGAAACTGTGCCGTGCTCAAGGGCGGCAGGGAAGCGACGGAAACGAATCGCGCCGTTTTCGGCGTGATCCGGGATGCCGTGGCGGCGGCCGGACTGCCGGCGAACTGCCTGCTGCAGGTCTCCGCGCATGAGGAGATCGATGAACTGTTAAAACTCGACCGGGATGTGGATCTCATCATCCCGCGCGGCTCCAATGCTTTTGTGCGGCACATCATGGAGAACACGAAGATCCCGGTGCTGGGACACGCGGACGGGATCTGCCACATCTACGTGGATGAGAAGGCGGATCAGGCACAGGCCGTACCGCTGATCATCGACGCCAAGACCCAGTATCCGGCAGCCTGCAACGCGGTGGAGACCGTGCTCGTGCATCAGGCTGTCAGTGTAGAATTCCTCCCTGTTCTCGTGAAGGCACTTCGCGACGCCGGCGTGACCGTGCACGGGGATGAAGCCTCCGCCGCGATCGTGACGCTCGACGGTCCCTGCCTCTCCGGTGAGGACTACCGCAGGGAATACGGCGATCTGGAGATCGCCCTGCGGATCGTCCGGGACACCGATGAGGCGATCGATCACATCAACACCTTCGGTTCTCATCACACGGATGCAATCCTGACGGAGGATGATGCCGCAGCGGAACACTTCTTTTCCCTTGTGGATTCGGCCGGCGTCTATCGCAACTGCTCCACACGCTTCGCCGACGGCTTCCGCTACGGCTTCGGTGCGGAGGTCGGCATCAGCACCGGCAAGATCCACGCCAGAGGTCCTGTGGGGCTGGAGGGGCTCACGACCTACCGCTATCAGATCACCGGGCACGGTCAGACGGTCGGTGATTACGCGGAGGGACGGCGCGCTTTTCATTTCCGGGATCTTCCCTGATCCCGTGCGGGCGGCAGCACATTGAAGACCAGAATCCGCACGATCTCCTTTTATGACCGCTTTGCCTGCGACGGAGCGGACTGTCCCCAGACCTGCTGCGGCGGCTGGAGGATCCCCGTGGATGAAGCTTCGGCAGCCCGTTACCGAAAGGAAGGGGGACTGCTGGGGGTTCGCGCGCGACTCGCGCTGTCCCGCGGGGAACAACCGTCTTTCAGCCGTCTCGCCTTTCATTGCCCGATGCAGGATCCCGACGGACTCTGTTCACTGCAGAAAAAAAGAGGGGAGAAATTCCTGCCGGAGGTCTGCCGGATCTTTCCGAGAGAATGGGCGAATCTCGGATCCTTTGTCGAGCGGACGCTGGATCTCTCGTGTATCAAAGCTGCGCGGCTGTTCCTGGAGGCGGCGGAAGATCCCGACGGCGGACTGGCCTTTCGTGAGGAAACGGGACTCTGGGAAATGCCGCGGGCAGGAGACAACGATGATCCCGAATTCCTTGCCATGCTGGATAAAAAGCGGCCGGAGGTTCTGAAGCGGTTCCTGAACGGATCGATCGATACGCCGCAGAAGCTGGACGATGCGGTGTTCGCTATCGCGGATGACGCCAAACACATGCAGAACAGTTTCCTGCGCACCGATGAGGGCGGCATGCACAGGATCCGGCTGTTTCCTTTCTCCATCATGCTGATGAACGAGCTGATGAGCACCTGTTTTTATGAGGACCATCTGCGTTACACGGCACGCGGGCTGTATCGCGCCTGCAGAGGCTATTATCGGACGTTCGACAGAATGACGGAGATCGAGGGGCAGAAAAAACTGGATGCGCTCACGGAGCGCTTCTTCGCGGCGGACGGACCGGTCCCGCTTTCGGCCTTTGTGCGGTACTTTGCGTATTGCCTCATCCGTTCCTGGTTTGACAGTTATGAGGACTATTCCTTTGTCCGCCGGATCGTGGAGGCCGCGATCCACACCAATATGCTCCTTCTTTTCGAGCTGCTCGCCATGGACCGGGGGGAGAAACTCGATATCCCGGCCCGGGCATCGCTCATCGCCTCCTATGAAAAACGTGCCTTTCACAACAGCGACGCGATGGATGAGATGGTGAAGCAGGTGAATGCAAGATTCGTATAACACATTGACGGAAACACCGAAAATGTGTAAAATATAACAGATTATTTATGTGCGGACACCTTTGTTCCGCGTCATGGAGGGCAGGCATGGACACAAACATACTTCTGGATTCCGGTACCAATGAGCTCGAAGTCCTTGAATTTAAGGTGGACGAGCATTTCTACGGCATCAACGTCGCCAAGATCAAGGAGATCATTCAGTATCAGCCGGTGACACCGGTTCCGAATTCCCATCCGAGTATCGAGGGGATCTTTATGCCGCGTGATGTGATGATCACGGCGATCGATCTGCGTAACTGCCTGCAGCGCGGCACATCCGAGCCCGGCGGACTCTTTATCGTCACGAACTTCAACAAGCTGGATATCGCGTTCCATGTGGACTATGTGTCCGGGATCCATCGTGTTTCCTGGGCGGACATCATCAAGCCCAATGAGGCGATCGCCAATACGGAAGCGGCTGTTTCGACCGGTATCATCAAGATCGATGACCGGCTGATCATCATCCTCGATTTCGAAAAGCTGGTCACCGACATCAACCCGGCGACCGGCCTGAAGATGGACGACGTCAGGGCCATGGGTCCCCGTCCGAGAAACGAGGTGCCGATCGTGCTGGCCGAGGATTCCAAGATGCTCAACAAGATGATCGTCGCGTCGCTCGAGCAGGCCGGTTACACCAACGTGCGCCATTTTGAGAACGGGAAGCTCGCCTATGACTTTGTCAAGGAATGCCGCGACAACGGAACGCTCACGGAAAAGGTGCAGTGCATCATCACCGATATCGAAATGCCGCTCATGGACGGGCATCGTTTCACCAAGCTTGTCAAAACGGATGAGACCATGCACATGATCCCCGTGGTCATCTTCTCCTCGCTGATCAATGAGGAAATGCGCAAGAAGGGTGAGCAGCTCGGTGCCGACAGGCAGCTTACCAAGCCGGAGATCGGGAGCCTTGTCTCCGCGATCGATGAACTGGTCGGTATCGAAGGCGTGACGAAGTAACGGAAACCGTTTTTCGCAGAAAGGTTCTTTCGCAGCCGGCATTTTCACACCGGCTGCGTTCTTTTTAAGCATCGGGAAAGGAAACTATGGACAGACCGGCCTATGACGAACTGAACGCGAAGATCAACCGGCACATGGACCTCTACTACAATGAGGATGCGCCGGAGATCTCCGATGCGGAATATGACGCTCTGATGCGCGAACTCAAGGCGGCGGAAAAGGAGCATCCGGAATGGGTGACGCCCGATTCGCCGACGCAGAAGATCGGCGGTACGGCCAAACGTGAGGCCGGGGTCAAGGTCACGCATAATGTTCCGATGCTCTCCATCGAGGATGTCTTCGACAGGGAAGAGGTCGTCTCCTTTGTCGATCGGATCCACGAGAAACACCCCGGCTGTGCGTTCTCCGTGGAAGTCAAGATCGACGGACTGTCCATGACGTTGCGCTACGCCAGAAACGGTGACGGAGAACTCGCGCTGACTCTGGCGGAGACGCGAGGGGACGGCAGGATCGGCGAGGATGTGACGCTGAACGCTCTGACGATCCCGGATGTGAAGCGGGTGCTGGATCTGCCCTTTGATTCGCTGGAACTGCGCGGTGAGGTCTACATGACGCATGAGGCGTTTGATCGCTACAACGTTGAACAGGAGGAGGCGGGCAAACCGCCTGCCGCCAATCCGAGAAATCTCGCGGCAGGGACCTTGCGGCAGCTGGATCCGCAGATCACGAAGAAGCGCGGGCTCTCGATGTTTGTTTTCAACGTGCAGGCGGGGCCCGCAGAGATCCGCGATGATCACTGCAGGGCGATGGAGATGCTCGCGGCCGCAGGCGTTCCGGTAGTCTTTCACAGACGCTGTGTCACCGGAGAGGATGTGCTCGCCGTGATCGATGCGATCGGCGAGATGCGCGGGGAGCTTCCGTTCGACCTGGACGGCGCGGTCGTGAAGATCGATCACACCCCCTGGCGCGAGGAGTTTCCTGCCGGCAGCAAGTATTCCGCCGGACATATCGCCTACAAGTATCCGCCCGAGGAGAAGATCGTCGAGATGGACGCGATCGAGACGGCGGTCGGACGCACGGGAAAACTGACCTTTACCGGTGTCTTCCATGACAAGGATACGGGAAAGCCCGCCAGACTCTGCGGCACCGACGTTTCCCGGGCAACGCTCCACAATCAGGACTATATCCGTGACATGAAGATCGGCGTCGGCGGATGGTACCGGCTCTACAAGAGCGGAGAGATCATTCCGAGGCTGAACGGCTGCGTCAGAGAACCGGCGGAGGTCTATGTCGCGCCTGTCGCCTGTCCCGCCTGCGGTGAGGCACTCGTGCGCGAACCGGAGACCGCGGACATCCGCTGCGTGAATCCGGCGTGTCCGGCGCAGCTTGTGCGCACGATCTCCTATTTCGCCTCCCGCGACGCGATGAACATCATGGGACTCGGCGAGACGCTTGTGGAGGCGCTCACGCAGAGGGGGTATCTGAAGAATATCGCGGACATCTATCGTCTGAAGGATCACCGGGAGGCGCTGATCGAGGAGGGACTCATCGGCAAGGAAAAGAACACGGACAAGGTGCTTGCCGAGATCGAGAGATCGAAGGGGAACGATCCGGTCCGTCTGCTGACCGGTCTTGCCATCCGCAATGTGGGCACCCGGACCGCCAGGGAAGTGATGCGGCATTTTGATGACCTTTATGATCTGACGGCGGCCGACCGCCAGGAATTTCTCGCGATCCCCGATATCGGCGAGACGACTGCCGACGATCTCTACGGATATTTTCACAGGGACAGCAATGTCACCATGCTGAACGAGCTGCGTCTCATGGGTCTCAACATGAAATGCGTTAAGGAAGAGGGGAGTTCCGATGCATTGGCCGGCGAGACGGTGGTGATCACGGGGACGCTTCCCACGCTTGGACGCAAGGAAGCCGAGGCGTTTGTGACGAAAAACGGCGGCAAGGTCACCGGGAGTGTGAGTTCGAAGACAACCCTGCTGGTCGCCGGCGAGGCGGCCGGTTCGAAGCTGGCAAAGGCGCAGGCACTTGGTGTGCGTGTCATAACAGAAGAGGAGCTGATGGAATTATGCCGATCAAAGTAAAGAACGGACTGCCCGCGAGGGACAAGCTGGAGCGGGAGAACATCTTTGTCGTCGATGAGGACCGGGCGCTGCATCAGGACATCCGTCCGCTGCAGGTCTGCATCCTGAACCTGATGCCGCTCAAGGAGGATACGGAGCTGCATCTTCTGCGTGTTCTCTCCAACACGCCGCTGCAGATCGATGTCTCCTTCATGCAGATGAGCACACATCATTCGTCGAACACATCGCCGAACCACTTAAACCGTTTCTACCATCCGTTCCGGGAACTTTCGGACAACACCTATGACGGTCTGATCATCACCGGTGCGCCGGTCGAGATGCTGCCCTTTGAGGAGGTAGATTACTGGCAGGAGATCTGCGAGGTCTTTGACTGGTCGAGGACCAATGTGACATCCACCTATCACATCTGCTGGGGAGCGCAGGCGGGGCTCTATTATCATTACGGGATCAACAAGATCCCGCTGTCGCGCAAGCTATCCGGTGTGTATAAGCACCGCATCTTAAACCGCAAGGTTCCGCTGGCCCGCGGTATGGACGATATCTTCATGCTGCCGCACAGCCGCTATACCGCGCTGGATGAGGAACAGGTGGCGGCGTGCCCGGATCTGACGATCATCGGAGAATCCGAGATCGCCGGGAGCGCGATCCTGGTGTCGAATGACGGAAAGAATATCTTTGTGACCGGCCACAGCGAATATGACCGCTACACGCTGGACAAGGAATACCGGCGCGATCTTGACAAGGGGATCGAGATCGAGATGCCGGAGCATTACTATCCGGGGGATAATCCGGCCCAAAAGCCGGTCCTTTCGTGGCGATCCACGAGCAACTGCCTCTACACGAACTGGATCAACTATTATGTGTATCAGAACACGCCCTACCAGTGGGGACAGATCCTGGGCAGAGACGGGCATAAAGAGGCATCCCGGGCTTTGACGCAGACCGTTTGATATCACAGAGGAGGTGACCGGATGGAACCCCAAAACGCGGCGGAAGTACAGTCGGAAAAGACGATGGGCAAAAAGCCCCGACACGATAAGGAACTGATCGAATCCTGCGAAAAGCAGCGGGAAGCGCTCAAAAAGCAGCATGACGATCTGCAGAGAGATCTGGAGGAACAGCAGGCGCAGCAGAAAAAACTCGGCGAGCGGGAAGCACATGGCATGGCCGTCCGGCACAAGAAGTTCGGCGTGGGCAGGGTGACGAAGGAAGACGGCAGGTATATCGAGGTCACTTTTGACCGGCTGACCAAGACCTTTGTCCTCCCCGGGGCGATCGCCGGTGGTTTTCTGATCCCCGAGGAAGAGGGACTGATCGAATACTACAAACGCAGTGCCGCGATCTATGAGCGCATTCAGAAATCGGATCTGCAGCTTCGCTCCAACGGGTTTGCCCTGCAGCGCGTCGAGGAGCGGCTCGAAAAACTTCTTTAAGCGATCTCCTGTGTCTTCGCCGTGGAGAGCATCAGCTTGATGCGGTTGAGCTGATTGACTTCGCTGGCACCGGGATCATAGTCGATCGCGACGATATTGGCACCGCGATATTTAGCCCGGAGAGCCTTGATGACCCCCTTGCCGACGACATGATTGGGCAGGCAGCCGAAGGGCTGCGTGCAGACGATATTCTTGGCGCCTTCCTTGATCAGCTCGACCATCTCACCCGTGAGGAACCATCCTTCCCCGGTCTGGTTGCCGATGGACACGATGTCTTCGGCATAGCGGACAGTCTGTTCGATCCGTGTGGGCGGATCGAAATGGACACTTTTCTTTAACGCCTTCGCGGCTCCGCTTCTCAGCAGTTCGATCCCGGAGATGCCGGCGCGGCAGAATGCCGCGGTTTT
Source organism: Lachnospiraceae bacterium (assembly GCA_024690605.1). GTDB lineage: Bacteria > Bacillota > Clostridia > Lachnospirales > Lachnospiraceae > Butyrivibrio. The sequence continues at coordinate 8,118 of JAILOV010000006.1, forward strand.
TCTGCTGGTTCCCAGTTCCTCTGCCTTGTAGATCTGATTGTAGAAACAGTAGAGCATGAAGTCGATCAGATCGGGGACGACGGCCTCCGCTCCCTCGCTCTCCAGAAGATCCACCAGATGATTGTTGGCCGCGGGAGCGAATTTCACAAGGATCTCACCGACCACGCCGACGCGGGGACGCCGCTCCTCGCTGATGGGGATGCGGTCAAAATCCTCGACGATCTGCCGGCACATCTTCTGGAAGGTGAAGAAGTTCATGTGTTTTCCGCTCACAAAGGCTTTGCATTTCTCGAGCCACTTCTGATGAACGGCCTCGACGCTTCCCGGGGTCAGCTCATAGGGGCGCATCCGATAGATGCAGCGCATGAAGACATCGCCGAAGACAGCGGCATAGGCACCGCGCGTGAGCATTTCCAGATTGATATGGAAGCCGGGATTGGCCTCAAGCTTGGAGAGATTCAGGGAAACCACCGGGATCTGTTCCATCCCGGCCTTTCTGAGCGCGCGGCGGATGAAGCCGACATAGTTCGTCGCGCGGCAGCCGCCGCCTGTCTGCGTCATCACGACAGCGGTCCTGTTCAGGTCATATTTCCCGGAATGCAGCTCATCCATGATCTGTCCGACGACCCAGAGAGAAGGATAGCAGGCGTCGTTGTTGACATATTTCAGTCCCATGTCGATCGCGTGCCGGTTGTCGTTCTGCATGACGACAAGGCGGTAGCCGCAGGCGCAGAGCGCGGGTTCCAGAATGTCAAAGTGCACCGGCGACATCTGCGGGCACAGGATCGTGTAGCCGTCCTGCCGCATCTCCTCGGTGAAGAGCTTCCGGTCGATGTTGGTCGGCCGGACCGTGAGATGCTTGTTCTGCAGCTTTCGTTCACGGATGGCGGCGAGGAGGGAACGCACACGGATGCGTGCGCTGCCCAGATTGTTCACCTCGTCGATCTTTAAACAGGTGTAGATCTTGTCGGATCCCGTGAGGATATCGGCCACCTGGTCGGTCGTGACCGCATCCAGACCGCAGCCAAAGGAGTTGAGCTGGATCAGATCAAGATCCTCTCTGGTACGGACATAGCTTGCCGCCGCGTAGAGCCGGGAATGATACATCCACTGGTCGGAAACGATGAGCGGACGGTCCGGTGTCGCGAGATGCGAGATGCTGTCTTCCGTCAGCACTGCCGCGCCATAGGAGCAGATCATGTCCGGGATGCCGTGATGGATCTCCGGATCCAGATGATAGGGTCTTCCGGCGAGCACGATGCCGTGACGGTGATTTTCGCGGATCCAGCGGAGCGTCTCCTCACCTTTGTCCTCGATCTCTTTTCTCGTGTCGGCCAGTTCCTGCCAGCCGTCCCGTGCCGCTGCGATGACTTCCTTTGCCGGAAGCTCGGAAAACTCGGAGAGCAGCGCATCGGTTACAGTCTTCAGATCCGTAAAGGCCATGAACGGATTGCGGAACCGGACGGATCCGCTGACGATCTTTTCTACATTGTTGCGGATGTTCTCCGGATAGGAGGTGACGATGGGACAGTTATAGTGATTGGTGGCCCCGGGCACCTCCTTTCGCTCGTAGAAAAGCGAAGGATAGAAGATAAAATCGACCCCGCGTCCGATCAGCCATTCGATGTGTCCGTGGGAGAGCTTTGCCGGATAGCACTCGGATTCGCTGGGGATCGATTCGATGCCCAGTTCATAGATCTCTCTGGTGGATCGGGGAGAGAGCACCACGCGGTAGCCGAGCTTTTTGAAGAACACCGCCCAGAACGGGTAGTTCTCATACATGTTGAGCACGCGCGGAATGCCGACCGTCCCGCGTGTCGTCTCCTCATCGGAGAGCGGTTCGTAGCGGAAGATCCGCTGCAGTTTCCAATCGAAGAGATTGGGGACACCTTCCGCGTTTTTGGTCTTGCCGATGCCGCGTTCGCAGCGGTTGCCGGAGATGAATTGACGCCCACCCGTAAATTTGTTAACGGTAAGACGACAATGGTTGGTGCAGCCCTGACAGGTGGTCATGCTGGTGCGATATTCGAGACTGTCGATATCCTCGATCGAAAGCATGGACGTCCGGTAGGTGCGGTCCTCGTCGAAGCGCTTTCGGGCGATGAGCGCCGCGCCGAAGGCGCCCATGATGCCGGCGATATCGGGTCGGATGACCTCGGTGTCCGCGATCTTCTCGAACGCGCGCAGCACGGCGTCGTTGTAGAAGGTGCCGCCCTGCACGACGATGTTCCTGCCGAGTTCCCTTGCGTCCGATACCTTGATGACCTTGAACAGGGCGTTTTTGATGACGGAATAAGCAAGTCCGGCGGAGATGTCCGAAACCTCGGCACCTTCCTTCTGGGCCTGCTTGACGCGCGAATTCATGAAAACTGTGCAGCGCGTGCCCAGGTCGACGGGATGTTTTGCAAAGAGCGCGACCCTGGCGAAATCCTGCACCTCATAATCCAGAGAGCGGGCAAAGGTCTCAATGAAGGATCCGCAGCCGGAGGAGCAGGCCTCGTTGAGCTGCACGCTGTCCACGGACCCGTTCTTGATGCGGATGCACTTCATGTCCTGTCCGCCGATATCGAGGATGCAGTCCACCTGCGGATCGAAGAAGGCCGCTGCGGTATAGTGCGCGATGGTCTCCACTTCGCCGTCATCCAGCAGGAGCGCGGATTTCAACAGCGCTTCTCCGTAGCCGGTGGAGCAGGCACGGACGATATGCACGCCCGCGGGCATCAGCCGGTAGATCTCCTGGATCGAGGAGATCGCCGTCGCCAGCGGGGAGCCGTTGTTGCCGGAATAAAAGGAATAGAGCAGATCGCCGTCCTCCGAGATCAGCGCGCATTTGGTCGTGGTGGAGCCGGCATCGATCCCCAGATAGGCATTGCCCTGATAATCGTCCAGTTTGGCGGTCCTGATGCGGTACTGCTCCTGTCTGGTCCGGAAGGTACGGTATTCCTGCTCGTCCGTAAACAGAGGCGCCATGCGGGCCACCTCGGCCTCCAGCGTGATCGGATGAGAGAGACGATCGATCAGACTGGTCAGCGTAGTCGCGGATTCCTCGCGCATGTTCATCGCGGAACCGATCGCGGCAAACAGATGGGAATCGTCCGGCGCGATCGTGTGCTCCTCATCGAGCTTCAGCGTGCGGATGAACGCCGCGCGAAGCTCCGGCAGGAAATGCAGCGGGCCGCCGAGAAAGGCCACGTGACCGCGGATGGGTTTCCCGCACGCGAGACCCGAGATCGTCTGGTTGACGACTGCCTGAAAGATCGACGCGGCGAGATCCTCTCTGGTCGCACCTTCATTGATGAGCGGCTGGATGTCGGATTTGGCGAAGACGCCGCAGCGGGCCGCGATCGTGTAAAGAGAGTGATAGCCGCCGGCGAGGTCATTGAGCCCTCCGGCGTCCGTCTGCAAGAGGGAGGCCATCTGATCGATGAAGGAACCGGTTCCGCCCGCGCAGATCCCGTTCATGCGCTGTTCGACGCCGGTCTCCTCAAAATAGATGATCTTGGCATCCTCGCCGCCCAACTCGATCGCGACATCGGTCTTCGGCGCACGGCTCTTGAGCGCCGTGGCGACGGCGATGACCTCCTGTGTGAAGGGAACATCGAGCGCTTTGGCGAGCGTGAGCCCGCCGGAACCGGTGATGACCGGATGGAGCGTGACATCCCCGGTCGTTTTCATGGCATCCTCGCAGAGAGCGAGCAGTGTTTCGCGGATGTTGGCATGGTGCCTGCGGTAGTCGGCAAAAAGAACCGTTCCTTCCGCATCCAGAAGAGCGATCTTGACGGTCGTGGAACCGATATCGATGCCGAGGGCATGCCTTGAATCTGTCATGAGGAACTCCTTGTTTCTTTTGTATTGGTGTCTGCGTCCGGAATTGTTTATAATAAACTGATGCCTGCGGATTGCACCGCTTCTCCATGCAGGCATGCGTTTTTTGACTCCGGCATCATATCATACCATAATTTCGAAGAAATGACACAGAAAAAAGGAAGCGGAAGGAAAAAGAGGCGGATCCGATGTTTCAACAGATGAAAAAATGGGCGGAGAACGCCTATCATGACTGCGTGCTCTGTCCGAGACGCTGTCACGCGGACCGTCTCGGAGGCGGGCGCGGCTTCTGCGGGCAGGGGGCACAGATCGTCGCAGCGCGCGCATCCCTCCATTTCTGGGAGGAACCCTGCATCTCCGGTGAGACGGGAAGCGGCACCGTGTTTTTCTGCGGCTGCTCCCTGGGATGCGTCTATTGTCAGAATGTGTCGATCTCGGGCCGGGATCCCCGGATGCGGGCGGGAACGGAACGGAGAATCCTTTTGCCGGAGGAACTGTCCGAGGTGTTTCTTTCTCTGGAGGCACAGGGCGCCTGCAATATCAACCTGGTGACGCCGACCCATTTCGCACCCGGCATCGCGGAGGCGATCGGGTGTGCCAGAGGACAGGGACTGGGTATCCCGGTCGTCTGGAACACGAGCGGCTATGAATCCGTGGAGACGCTGAAACAGCTGGACGGTCTGGTCGATATCTATCTCACGGACTGCAAGTATCATGCATCCGTGCTTTCCGAGCGCTATTCCAAAGCACCGGATTATTTCCCTGTCTGCATGGAAGCGATCGCAGAGATGGTGCGCCAGACGGGACGTCCGCTTTTTGTGTCCGGAGACGGGCGGGAGATGGACGCCGTTTCCTATAACGAAGCGGTATCTGCGGATGGCGGGGACGGGACGGAAGGAGCGGACGCGGCAGCCGGAGAGCCTGCCGGGGTGACGGACTATGCGGGGCCGCTCATGAAGCGCGGGACGATCGTGCGTCACCTGCTCCTGCCGGGGTGTGTGGAGGACAGCTGCCGGGTGGTGGATGAACTGCTCGATGCCTTCGGGGACGGGATCTATATCAGTCTGATGAATCAGTACACGCCGATGCCGCAGGTGGAGGACGCGCAGCTCAAACGTCGCGTTACGGAAGGGGAATATGAAGAACTGATCGGTCATGCGTTGGATGCCGGTCTGGAGAACGGTTTTTTCCAGGCGGCCGGGACGGATGAAGAGAGCTTTATCCCTTTATTTGACGGGCGCGGCCTTTGAGACCGCTTCCTCCCATTCCTCTCTGGGCAGCGCGATGATCTCATTGACGCCATAGTAGTTGGCCATGATGTTGTTGGCCCAGAATCCGGGATCCTCGGTGAGATCGACGGAATAGGCACAGCTGAGATCCGTTTCAAAGCCGGGACGGAGCATGGGAACGACGATCGTGTCCGTGTCACTCTCCGCAAGCTGTCCTTCGATATAGGCGGTACGTTCGGCGGATTCCCGCCAGATGCGGCCGAGATCGGTCACATTGTCCAGATAATAGAAGCAGAACCAGACAGCCGCGATCAGCACGGCGCTGTTTTTTAACGCGCTGATGAGCGTCTCCTCTTCACTGACGCGGTCATAGAGACCAGCGATCGCGATCAGCAGGAAGACCCCCGCGCCGAAATGTGCACGGATCTGCGTCGGCGGTGAGAGGACCAGTGCATAGGAGGTCGCCGCAAAGACCGCAAAGAGAAAGATCTGTTCCGCGAAGGGGGCGATGCGCTTCTTCTGCGTGATCCCCAGAACGAGCAGGAACAGGAACAGTGCGATCCAGAGAAACAGATGCTCCTCCAGTGCCAGCGAGATCTTCTGAAAACGTGCGAACAGGCCGACGGGACCGCTGAAGATCTCCGGTTCCTGGAGCGACGCGCGGATCCGGTTGCCGGGAGCAGCCACCATGAGGATCAGACCGGTCAGTTGACCCACGGGACCGGCGAGCATCCAGGGTGAGATCCGGCGATCCTGTCCCTCTCTGCGGTATTGGAACAGGATCCCCAGAGAGAGTAAGAGCCCGCCGCCCGAGGTGTTTTCGTTGCACCAGCCGGCGATGAGACCGAACAGAAACAGGCCGATCGCCCATCCCACTTGCCGGACGGACTGCCCGGCACCGTTTTCCGCGGACAGGAGATGCTTAAAGAGCACCAGGAAACCGAGAATGATCGCGGTGCCCCAGAGATAATTGCAGGAACCGGTCTGCCAGAGGATCGTCTCGGCAAAGGAAATGCCGCCGAACCAGAGGGAAAGCGTGATAAAGGCAAGGAGTCTGATGTCATAGGCGCGGTGTCCGGAAACACTCAGGTACATGAGCAGGGACAGCAGCACGAAGACGAGACTGTTGAGGATCTTGAACAGAACAGGCGGCGCGATCAGCGTCAGGCGGAGCAGGAAATGTGCGACACTGCGGCCGTTCCAGGTCAGATAGTGATCCGCCTCCTGCAGAAACAAATCGCCGAGCGAATGCGCCCTGCGCGCGACAACGCCGTAGGCATAATCATCCGACAGCATGGGCGTGAGAAGATTGCACACGAGAATAAGCAGGAAGGATGCCCCCAGAAACAGGAAGAAGGCCGTCCGCTTTTTTGTCCGTTCTTTTTGCATGCGACCATTATAGCACATTTTCCGCTTTTGGCTATCCGGTACTTTTGACGTCCGACTTGTGATATAATAAAATACCCTGCGGGCGTTTGTGCCCGCTTATGTGCATACAGGATCCGCATCCTGTGGATTGTGAGCGGAGATGACAGTCACGGAAAAACTCTATGATCGGGACGCTTATCTGACGGAATTTACGGCGCAGATCCTTTCCTGCAGACAGGAGGGGGATCGTTTTCACGTGATCCTTGACCGTACGGCGTTTTTTCCCGAAGCCGGCGGTCAGACACCGGACAGGGGCGTACTGATCTTTTCGGGGGATCCTGCCGGTGTTCGGGAGGCGTCGGTCTCGGATGTGCAGATCGACGACGCGGGCGTCATCACACATGTGACGGACAGAGAGCTGCCCGCGAGCGGCACGGTAAATGGCCGCATCGACTGGGAACACCGTTTTGACAACATGCAGCAGCACACGGGCGAGCACATCTTTTCCGGGCTTGTCTGCGGGCGTTTTGGCTGTGACAATGTGGGCTTTCATCTGAGCGATCAGACCGTCACGATGGACTATAACAAGGTGCTGTCGCCCGAGATGATCCGGGAGACGGAGCGCCTTGCCAATGAGGCGGTCTGGCGCGATCTGCCGGTTGAGATCTCCTTTCCTTCGGAAGAAGAGCTTTCGGAGATCCCGTATCGCAGCAAAAAGGAACTCTCCGGACAGATCCGGATCGTGACGATCCCCGGCGTGGATATCTGCGCCTGCTGCGCGCCGCATGTCCGACACACCGGAGAGATCGGGCTCCTCAAGGTGATCGCCGTACAGAACTACAAGGGCGGTGTCCGTGTGACGATCCGCTGCGGCAGCCGTGCGTTTTCGTGGCTTTCCGCCCAGAGCGAGATCCTCGGTGATCTGGCGCGCGAGCTGTCCACGGCACCGGAGGGGGTACCGGGGCATCTGAAAAAGCTGAAGGAGGAGCTCTCCGAAACCAGAAGACAGGCCGCGGAACATGCCGAAAAAGCAATGGCGGAGCGGCTTGAAAAGATAACTAACGATATAATAACAAATGATACAAAACACGTGTTATTGTTTGATCCCCTGACGGACGGCAACGCGGCCAGACGGGTGCTGAACCGCTGGACACAGGAGCATGCGGGGGTATGCTGCGTGTTCCTCGGCTCGGATGAGACGGGGTATCAGTATCTGATCGCGGCTTCTTCGGATGGGGCTGACGCGCGGGAAACCGCCGGGATCCTGGCGGAGAGATTCGGCGCAAAGGGCGGCGGCAGCAGGGAGATGACCCAGGGGCGCGTGCGGGCTCCGGAAGCGGAGATCCGAAGGATCCTTGGAACAGGCGGGATCAGTGAGAACACGGAGCAACCCGTGGGAGTTACAGCGTAAAAGCTGACAGGAGGAACGGCATGCGGATCGGAACGGGCTATGACGTGCATCGTCTGACAGAGGGACGAAAACTCATTCTCGGCGGTGTGGAGATCCCTTATGAGAAGGGTCTGGACGGACACAGTGACGCCGATGTGCTGGTGCACGCGATCATGGACGCGCTTCTGGGTGCGGCGGCGCTGGGGGATATCGGCAAACTGTTCCCCGACACGGACGAGGCCTATCGGGGGGCTTCCAGCATCGGCCTGCTTAAGCGAGTCGGCGATGTGCTGGTCGAGAACGGTTTTTTTATCGAGAACATCGACGCGACCGTGATCGCACAGAAACCGAAGCTTCGCCCCTATATTGATGAGATGCGGGCGAATATCGCCGGGGCGCTGGATCTGGATCTTTCGCAGGTGAGTGTCAAGGCAACGACCGAGGAGGGACTCGGCTTTACGGGAAACGGTCAGGGCATGGCAGCCAAGGCGGTGTGTCTCCTGTCCTCTCCGGCGGAGCGGATATCGAGGAATGCGACATTTGACAACGGACAGATCCCCGCGGGGGGAGGGTGTCCGGCTCATCGGCGTTAGATCGGAAGGCACAGCATCACAGGGAGGTTGTTTTTATGAAGATCCATAACACGTTATCCAAACAGAAGGAAGAATTTGTCCCGCTTGTCGAGGGCAGCGTTTCGATCTATGTCTGCGGACCGACGGTCTACAACCTGATCCATATCGGCAACGCGCGGCCCATGGTCTTCTTTGACACCGTGCGGCGGTATCTCCTCTATAAGGGCTATGAGGTGAACTATGTCTCCAATTTCACCGATGTGGATGACAAGATCATCAAAAAAGCCAACGGGGAGGGCGTGGATTCCGCGGTCATCTCGGAGCGCTACATCGCGGAGTGCAGACGGGACATGGCGTCGTTAAACGTGATGGAGGCCACGACGCATCCGAAGGCCACCGAGGAGATCGGCGGGATGATCGAGATGATCTCGACGCTCATCGATAAGGGATTCGCCTACCGGGCGCAGGACGGGACTGTCTATTATCGCACGCGGAAATTCCCCTATTACGGGAAACTGTCCCACAAGAATCTGGATGATCTGCGCAGCGGCAACCGCTCCATCCTCGTCACGGGCGAGGAGCAGAAGGAGGATCCGCTGGACTTTGTCCTGTGGAAACCCAAAAAGGAGGGGGAGCCGTCCTGGACCTCGCCGTGGTGCGACGGCCGCCCGGGGTGGCATATTGAGTGCTCGGTGATGAGCAGAAAATATCTGGGTGAGCAGATCGACATCCACGGCGGCGGGGAGGATCTGATCTTTCCGCACCATGAGAATGAGATCGCGCAGTCCGAAGCGGCAAGCGGCAAGGAGTTTGCGCGTTACTGGATGCACAACGCGTTCCTGAACATCGAGAACCACAAGATGTCCAAATCCGCCGGCAATTTCTTTACGGTGCGGGATATCCTGGAAAAATTCGAGGGACGCGTTCTGCGGCTTTTCCTGCTGTCCGCGCATTACCGCAGTCCGTTAAACTTCAGCGACGAGCTGATGAACGCGGCAAAAAGCAGCCTGGAGCGGATCCTGAACTGCGCGGAGAATCTGGCGTATCTTTCCGGAAAAGCCGGAGAGGCCGGTCTCACGCAGGAGGAAGAAGAACTCCTCAAACAATCGTGGAGTTATCGGGAAAACTTTGAAAAGGCGATGGACGATGACTTCAATACCGCGGACGCACTCGCGGCGATCTATGATCTGGTCCGGTTCATCAACAGTCATGTGACGGAGACTTCGTCCGCGACGTTTGTATCGGAGCTGCGCGGTGAACTCGGATCGCTGACCGATGTGCTGGGACTTGATCTTTCCGCCAGAAATGCCGCCGGGAACGCCGAGGAAGACGCGAAGATCGAGGCGATGATCGCGGAGCGTCAGGCGGCCCGCAAAGCCAGGGATTTTGCGCGCGCGGATGCCGTGCGGGATGAGCTTGCGGCGATGGGGATCCAGCTGGAGGACACGCGCGAGGGCGTAAAGTGGAAAAGGGTATAGACCTCACGGAACTTGACGCGCAGATCGGGACGATCGGCGGGCTGATCAAGGACGCGCGTCTGTATTCCCCGCTGGCGCTCGCATTTGTCGGTGACGGTGTGTTCGACCTGGTGATCCGCACGCTGGTGGCGGCGGACGGAAACCGGCCGGTGAAGAAAATGCACCGGGAGAAGGCCGGGATCGTCAATGCGCACGCGCAGGCGCAGATGGTGAAGCGTCTGACACCGTTTCTCTCCGTCGAGGAGGAGGATGTTCTGCGGCGCGGGCGCAACGCGCACAGCGCCACGACCGCAAAGAACCAGAGCATCGCGGATTATCGTCTCGCCACCGGACTGGAGGCTCTCTGTGGCTACCTGTATCTCACGGGACGCACGGAGCGCCTGCTGGAGCTGATCCGTCTGGCGTGGGACGGTTCCGTGCGGGAAGAGACGGAAGAACACGGGAAGACGGATGATCTGCCTGCGGGAGAGGAACGCGATGAAGGATAAACACGGCGAAAACAACCGGAGAGAGCGGGGACAGACCGCGCGGGAAAGGGAAGTTGACGGGCTGCTCCTTGAGGGCAAGAACGCTGTCAGGGAAGCTCTTTCGGCAGGTCTTCCCATACAGCGGGTCTGGTTTCTGAAGAATGACGAAAAGGGTGCGCTGAAATCCATCAAAACGGAGATCATCGCCCGTGGGATCCCTTACCGGGAGACGGACCGCGCGGCACTCGACAGGATGAGCCGCACCGGACATCATCAGGGGGTGATCGCGCAGGCCGCGGCCGTTCCCTTTGCGTCCATGGACGATATCTTCGCGCGGGCATCGTCCCGCGGGGAGGATCCGTTCCTGATCCTTCTCGACGGCGTGGAGGATCCGCATAATGTCGGTGCGATCATCCGCACGGCAGAGGTGCTCGGAGCCCACGGCGTCGTGCTCACCAAAGACCGATGCGCGCCGCTTTCGGAGACAGTCATGCGCGCTTCGGCCGGTGCACTGCATCATCTTCCGATCGTGCGTGTGACTAATCTCGTGTATACGATCGAGCAATTAAAAAAACAATCGTTATGGTTTGTCTGCGCGGATATGGATGGGGCGCCGGCGCAGGAACTTTCATTGACCGGACCGGTCGGATTGATCGTCGGTAACGAAGGAAAGGGCGTTTCCCGGCTGGTCCGGGAGCATTGTGATCTGGTCGCCACGATCCCGATGAAGGGAAAAGTATCCTCCCTGAACGCATCGGTGGCAGCCGGGATCCTGGCCTACGAGATCGTTCGTCAGCGATCCGGGAAGACTAAAAATTAAATTGTAATATAATTAATTAACAAATTTTCAAATCATATCATACGCTATGTTATGCTGATGAGGTCATCGCTCTCTTTTCCATGATCCGGTGCGATGGATTTTTGGAAAACAGTTATCATAGCCAAGAAACGGGGAGAGCTGTTTGGATTATCAGATGGAATCGGATGACGCGCTGATCCTGCGCCTCAGAGACGGCGAGGAGAGCGTCACCGATGTGATCATGAACAAGTACAAGGATACCGTGCGTTGCAAGGCCGCATCAATGTATCTTCTGGGAGCGGACAGGGAGGATCTGATCCAGGAGGGGATGATCGGTCTGTTCAAGGCCATCCGGGATTATGATCTGGGACGCGACGCCAGCTTTGCCACCTTTGCCGAGCTGTGCATCTCCCGGCAGATGTATTCGGCGTTGGAGGCATCCGGCCGCAAGAAGCATATGCCGCTCAACACCTATATCTCCCTCTATGACCGGGAGGACGGGGAAACGGGGGAGGCGATCAGGGACCTGACGGCTCCCGATGGGGACGATCCGGAAGCCCGTTTTTTTGACAGAGAGAACGAACGGGAACTGGCGGAGATGATCGAACGGGAGTTGAGTCCCTTCGAAAAGCAGGTGCTGGATCTGACCATCATCGGCATGACGAGCGCGGAGGCGGCACGTATCTTAAACCGCAGCGAAAAATCCGCGGACAACGCGCTGCAGCGCGCGCGGGCAAAGCTCAGGCGTCTGATCGAGAAAAATCAGAAATAGATGCTTGCATTTATTCTTTTGGTGTGCTATCCTATACAAGCTGTTTTTGGCGCGTATCGTCGGAAACGATACGGATCGTTTAAGAGGTAGGTGAGAAAAATGAGACAGGACATTCATCCCGAATACTATCAGGCAAAGGTTACCTGCAACTGCGGTAACACCTTTACGGTCGGTTCCACCAAGGAAGAGATCCACGTGGAAATCTGCTCCAAGTGCCACCAGTTCTACACCGGCACGCAGAAGGCCAATGCGGTCCGCGGCCGTATCGAGAAGTTCAACCGCAAGTACGGTGTCAAGGCGGAAGGCTGATCGGCAGGCAGGTAAATCGGTACAGAGCTTTCGGGGAGGTTCGGGCGGTTCGTCCGAACCTTTTTGTTTGTGAGGTGACAGATGACAAAACAGATCATGAAGTATTCCGGTATCGGCGGCCAGGCGGTCCTGGAGGGTGTGATGATGCGGAACCGGGACAAATACGCGGTCGCGGTCAGAAAGCCGGACGGGAAGATCGCCGTGGATGTCGACGAGTTCAAGGGACCGGCACACGGGCAGCGGGTGCGGCGCATCCCGTTCCTCCGCGGGATCTTTGTTTTCATCGATTCCCTGGCCCTGGGGCTTCGCGCGATCAATCTCTCCGCCTCCTATTTTGACGAGGAAGAAGGCGGGGGTGAAAGCAAAAAGAGCGATCCGTCGGGCCGCGGGGAGGATGCCGCGACCCTGCTCGTGACCGTGCTTTCCTTTGCGATCGCGATCGCCGTGTTCACGCTCCTGCCGTATTTCCTTGCTTCGCTGTTCAAACGCTTGATCCCGTCCGACGGGATCATCGCCGTGATCGAGGGAATCATGCGCATCGTGATCTTTGTCGCGTATATCCTGCTGATCTCGCTGATGAAGGATATCCGCCGTCTCTTTGCCTACCACGGCGCGGAACACAAGTGCATCAACTGCATCGAGAGCGGGATGCCGCTCACGGTTCAGAATGCCCAAAAAGCAACCAGACTGCACAGACGCTGCGGATCGAGTTTCCTCCTCTTTGTGATGCTCGTGAGCATCGTGCTGTTCTTCTTTATCCGTGCGGACAGTCTTCTTCTGAGACTGCTCTTAAGGATCCTGCTGATCCCCGTGATCGCCGGTATTTCCTATGAGCTGATCCGCCTTGCCGGGCGGACGGACTTCTTCCTGATCCGGGCACTTTCCGCACCGGGACTCTGGCTGCAGAGACTGACGACCAGGGAACCGGATGATGACATGCTGGAGGTCGGGATCGCTGCAGTGGAAGCGGTCTTTGACTGGCGGCAGTATCTTTCCGACGCGTTCGGGTTGCAGATCTCCGACGCGGAGATCGCGACGGATCCCTATGACGATTAAACAGGCACAGGAAGAGGGCGGTAAGCGCCTTCAGGCGGCCGGGATCGAGGAAGCGACTTTTGAGACGACGCTGATCCTCGAGGAGAGCGTCGGGATGGGACGCGCGGAGATGCTCGCTCATCCGGAGACGGAGCTCGCGGATAAGCAGGAGGAACGGTTCCTCGCGCTTGTGAAAAGCAGGGAAAGCAGGATCCCGTTGGCTTATCTGCTGGGAAGACAGGAGTTCATGGGACTTACCTTCGCGGTATCCCCGGGGGTGCTGATCCCGCGGGCCGACACGGAGACGCTTGTCGAGGAAGTCTTGCGCCATCTGCTTGACGGCATGCGGATCCTGGATCTCTGTACGGGGAGCGGCTGCATCGCGCTCTCTCTTTTGCATTATTCCAACGGGACAACCGCTCTGGCGACGGATATTTCGGAGGACGCGCTGGCGGTCGCCGCAGACAACGCGACGGCGCTGGGACTCGGAGATCGTTTCACGACGATCCGCACGGATCTGTGGCCCGATACCGCGGAGCGGTTTGATCTGATCACCGCCAATCCGCCCTATATCGAGACGGCTGTCCTCGAGGGCCTGCAGCCGGAGGTGCGGGATCGGGAACCGCGGATCGCGCTGGACGGCGGAGAGGACGGGCTTCGGTTTTACCGGCGGATCGTCTCCGAAGCGCCGGCACATCTGTGCGCCGACGGCTGGCTGTTCACGGAGATCGGGTTCGACCAGGGTGAGAGGGTCCGGCAGCTTTTCGTGTCGGCCGGTTTTCATGAGGTCTCCGTCATTCGGGATCTCGGAGGAAACGATCGCGTGGTGAAGGGCTGCTGGTTTTAGAAAGCGGGGGAAACGGAATGGACATGTTCAACAGGCTGGACGCCATGGTGCGCCGCTATGAGGATATCGGCAAGGAGGTGCAGGAACCGGCCGTGCTGCAGGATCCGGAGCGCTACGCCGCGCTCATGAAGGAGCAGAGTGCGCTCACGCCGCTGGCTGACACCTACGCGGTCTATCAGGCCTGTAAAAAAGACATCGCGGACAGTGAGGAGATGCTCTCGGGGGAAAATGACGAGGAGATGCGGGAGATGCTCAAGGAGGAGCTGGCAAAAGCCAAGGAACAGCTGCCGGAGCTCGAGCAGAAACTGAAGATCCTGCTGCTTCCGAAGGATGAAAAGGACGAACGGGACGTCATCGTTGAGATCCGCGCAGGAACGGGCGGCGATGAGGCGGCACTTTTTGCCGCCGAGCTCTACCGGATGTATGCGCGGTACGCGGAGCGCAGACGATGGAAGGTTGACATCATTGACGCCGAGGAAAGCGGCATCGGCGGGATGAAGAATGTGAGCTTCTCGATCCGCGGACAGGGTGCCTATTCCCGGCTGAAATATGAGAGCGGCGTGCATCGCGTGCAGCGCGTGCCGGTCACGGAATCCGGCGGGCGGATCCACACGTCGGCGGCCTCCGTGGCGATCATGCCCGAGGTGGACGATGTCGAGGTGCATCTGGATCCGAATGACTGCGATATCGACACCTATCGCTCCAGCGGTGCGGGCGGACAGCACATCAACAAGACATCCAGCGCGATCCGTATCACACACCGGCCGACGGGACTGGTCGTCACCTGTCAGAATCAGCGTTCCCAGCTGCAGAACAAGGAGGAGGCTTTTCGCGTGCTGCGCGCGCGTCTCTACGAGATGGAGCAGGAGAAGCAGACGAGCGAGGAGGCGGCGCTCAGAAAGAGTCAGGTCGGTTCCGGAGACCGTTCGGAGAAGATCCGTACTTATAATTTTCCGCAGGGGCGCATCACGGATCACCGGATCAAACTGACACTCTACCGGATCGAACAGGTGCTGGACGGGGATCTTGATGAGATCATCGACGCGCTGACGACAGCGGATCAGGCAGCGAAGCTTGCCGGTCTGGAGGATTGATAAAATCGCAGCGGTACGATATAATGCAGTGTTGGGATCGCGGAGCGATCCGCGGGCATCATTGCGTTAAACAGGATAGAGTAAGCATATAGCGGGAGGATATCATGGCCAAAGCAGTGAGAAAAGCAGCAAAAAAGATGGCGGGAACGGCGAAAAAGGCCGGGATCGCGGCAAAGACGGCGGCGGTAAAGACGGCGAAGACTGCCGCCAAAACAGCTGCCAAAACAGCAAAAACAGCCGCCAAAACGGCAAAGAGTGCAGCCAGAACGGCAAAGAGCGTCGCGAGACCGTCGGTGGCAAGAACCTCCGCGGGGAAGAAGGAAAAGGTCATTCTTGCTTATTCCGGCGGACTGGACACGACGGCGATCATCCCGTGGCTCAAGGAGAACTTCAACTACGAGGTGGTCTGTGTCTGTATCGACGTCGGTCAGGAGAGTGAACTGGATGGACTGGAGGAGCGCGCAAAGAGCTGCGGCGCTTCCAAACTCTACATCCTCGACGTGGTGGATGAGTTCTGCGATGAGTACATCGTCCCCTGTGTCATGGCGCACGCGGTCTATGAAAACGCCTATCTTCTCGGCACCTCCATGGCAAGACCGCTGATCGCCAAGAAACTTGTCGAGATCGCGCGCAAGGAGAACGCCACCGCGATCTGCCACGGCGCGACCGGCAAGGGCAACGATCAGATCCGTTTCGAACTCGGCATCAAGGCGCTCGCGCCGGATATCAGGATCATTGCCGCATGGCGGAGCGACAAGTGGAAGATGGATTCCCGGGAATCCGAGATCGCCTACTGCAAGGCACACGGCATTCATCTGCCGTTTTCCGCGGACAATTCCTACAGCCGCGACCGCAATCTGTGGCACATTTCCCACGAGGGTCTGGAACTTGAGAATCCCGGTGAGGAACCCAATTACAAGCATCTGCTCGTGCTGGGCAAGACCCCGCAGGATGCGCCGAACAAGGTGACCGAGGTGACGATGACCTTTGAGGGCGGGATCCCCAGATCCGTCAACGGAAAGAAGATGAAAGTCTCCGATATCATCCGCACGCTCAACAAGCTCGGCGGCGAGAACGGGATCGGTATCGTGGACATCGTCGAGAACCGTGTGGTCGGCATGAAGAGCCGCGGCGTTTATGAGACACCCGGCGGCACGATCCTCTATGCGGCGCATCAGCAGCTCGAGGAGCTGATCCTTGACCGCGAGACCTACACGATGAAAAAGGAGATGGGCAACCGGTTTGCGGATCTTGTCTACGAAGGAAAGTGGTTTACGCCGCTCAGGGAGGCCGAGCAGGCGTTCATCGAGTCCACGCAGAAATATGTCACCGGCGAGGTGAAGTTCAAACTGTACAAGGGCAACATCATCAAGGCCGGGACAAAATCCCCGTATTCGCTCTACAACGAGTCGATCGCGTCCTTTACCACCGGTGATCTCTATGATCATCATGACGCGGAGGGCTTCATCAATCTCTTCGGTCTTTCCTCCAAGGTCCGTGCCATGAAGATGCAGGAGGTCGCGAAGAAACAGATGAGACGGAAATGAAATGAACGCGCTTTTCACGCTGCTTGCTGCTCTTTTTCTGCCGAACCTGATCGGTTTTATGCTCATGGGCATCGATAAGAGCAGAGCAGCGCAGGGAGCGTTCCGCGTGCCGGAGTCGATCCTCTTCTGCATCGCTCTGATCGGCGGAAGCATCGGCTGTCTGGCCGGCATGTTTCTGTTTCATCACAAGACGAGAAAGCTGAACTTCATGATCGGGATGCCCCTGATCCTTGCGGTTCAGCTTTTTATTGTGTTCCTGCTGTGGCGTTCGCCTCTGCAGTTTCGCTTTCTCTGAGGAGGGTGCGATGCGGATCGCGGTATATGATGACAACATTGCAGACAGACGCTATGCGGAGCGCCTGTTCAAACGGGAATCCGACCGGGTGCACAGCCGGGGAGAGGAATCCTTTGTCATCGACTGCTTCGGGAGCACGGAAAAGCTCTATCCCATGGCGGATACCTATGATGTTTTTCTCATCGATCAGACCGGGGATCCTCAGGTAAACGGTCTGGATATCGCCCGATCCCTTCGCGCGCGGGGCATCCTGCAGCCGATCATCCTCGGTGTCTCCGCGATCGACTACAGGGCCGATGTGCGGGAAACGGACGGGAATCTGTTCTTTCTGGACAAACCCTATGAAGAAGATGCGCTCTGCGAGGTCTTCAGGATCAGCGAAAAGCATCTGGTCAGGCGTGAGAAAAAGATCGAGCTGCGCACGGAGGGAGAGACGGTCTGTACCGACAGTAATGCGATCCTCTATGCGGTGGAGGCCGACCACGGCTACGTGACGGTCGTCCTCAGGGACCATGCCCCTGTCCGCGTGCAGAACTCCGTATCCTCCCTTTACAAGATGATCCAGGACATCAAAAAAGATCCGTCGCTGATCCCTGTTTCACTGAAAGCCTTTGTCCATGCGAGCGGGGTCAGCCGGACGGGTCTTATGCATGTCATCATGCAGGACGGAAAGAAGCTCGGTGTCTCACCGGTGTTTCTGGTGAACCTGCGTGAGCTGCGGAAGCGCGGACGCGGAGATCAGTAAGATCAATAGGTCACAACGATGCCGCCGTCCTGCGCATAGAGAGAGCCGATGCCGGTCGTGTCGAGGACGAGGCTTTTCCCGAAGGGAATATGGCTCAGAAACTGATCCTTCACAAGCATGGCGCGCTCATAGCAGTTGCAGTGACTCACGATCAGAGTCTTTTCCTCCGGATCCTTCACGCCGGCGGTGATCATGTCCGACATCTTCATCAGCGCTTTCTTCATGCCGATGCCCTGTCCCTTCTGGACGATAACGCCGTGATCACCGTAGCAGACGGGCTTGATGTTTAAGGTGGTCGCGACAAAAGCCTTCCAGTTGGAGAGTCGGCCGTTCTTCCTCAAATGCTCCAGCGAATCCAGTACAAACCATGTCCGCATGCCCTCACGGAAACGCTCCAGTTCCGCGATGACCTCATCGAACGGAAGTCCCTGTTCTTCAAGCTCCATGGCCTTCAGGGCATACTGCGTCTCACCGCCGCAGGCGGACTCGGAGTCGCAGATATAGATGTTCTTGGGACCGTGCTCCTCTTCATAGATGTTTTTGCCCAGAAGCGCGCTGTTATAGCTGCCGGAGAGGTGCGAGGACAGCGTCACGACGATCACATCGTCAGCGTCGGTATCATAGGCCTTGCAGTAGCGATCCGGTGAGGGGCAGGCGGATTTCGGACACGCTTCCGTCTCGGCGACGCGCCGGAGGAATTCCTGCTGGTCAAAGTGTTCGTCATCCAGTGTCTGCCAGGAACCTACCTCGATGGCGAGCGGAACGCGCTCAAACCGCGGATCATGGCGATATGCATCAGGCAGCTCACAGCAGCTGTCGACAACGATCTTGTAACTCATGTGATTCTCCTATCCGTGTGATGTGGTTTTGAAAACCACGTCAAGTATAGCACCTTTGCCGTGACCGGTAAAGAAGGAAAGTAAATCTTTAGACTTTTTTCACTGTGTGAGGTAAAATACAGAGTTATGAAAGAACGAAGAGTGAAAGAGACCAGAGAATTCATGCGACGATTGCTGACGACCGATCTTTTTGACGCGTGGCTTCTGACGGAAGCGGTCGTGGCAGGTGCCAGCACGTGGACGGTGGACGGGCGGATCAACCGTGCCTATTATGAACAGGATGCGGACGGACGGGAGGAGATGCCGCAGGAGGATTTTACGCGGTGGGGTGAAGTGCGTCCGGTGATCTTCGATCTGATCCGCGGGAAGCGCACACCGCTGTCCTTTCGCTTTCTGCTCAAGCCCACTGCGGAGCTCAGTCGCGACGGTATCTGCCGCATCCGCTTCACGGAGGGACATGTCCATATCACCAGCGCGGTCACCATGAAGGAGTTCTCCACGGACAGGGGACCGGAGCACGACTGGGATGAGGCCTGCTCAAGATTTCTCGAGGAAAGTGAGATCCTGTGCGAGGAATTATAGAAACGGATGAAAAAGTTCTTTCAATATAGTGCAAAAACCCTTATAATGTTTTAATATCTGCGTTTGGAGCAGAAAAAGAACGGATCGACGGTGACACGACAGGCTATCCCGGGCGGATCGACGACGATGAGAGGTGTGGATGTCAGAAATAAATAACGATCGTTATCAAATAAGGTCAATGGAGACGGGCGATTATGAGAAGCTCCGCGCGCTCTGGCTGACGATCCACGGTTTCGGGATCCGCAGCATCGATGATTCCCGGGAGGGTGTGGACCGGTTTCTTGCGCGAAATCCCGGCATGTCCGTGGTGGCGCAGACGCAGGAAGGCGAGATCGTCGGCGCGATCCTGTGCGGTCATGACGGAAGACGGGGCTGTCTCTATCATGTCTGTGTGCGCGAGGATCATCGCCGTCAGGGCCTCGGCAAGGCGATGGTCGTGTTCTGCATGAACGCGCTGAAGGCGGAGAAGATCAACAAGGTGAGTCTGATCGCCTTCACGAAAAACGATGTCGGCAACGCATTCTGGAACTGCATCGGATGGACACGCAGAGCGGATCTGAACTACTATGATTTTACTTTGAATGATGAGAATATCACGGCGTTTAATCAATAAACATCGCATGATATTATATTAATATATAATAACAAGGGTTATGGAAAGGGATAAACAATGAAGATCACAGAAGGCGGCGTGACGGCAGCCAGAGGATTCCGGGCATCGGCAACAGCAGCGGGGATCAAATATCAGGGACGCGACGACATGGCCATGATCGTTTCCGAACAGCCGTGTTCGTCGGCGGGTGTCTTTACCAGCAATGTGGTCAAGGCGGCGCCGGTCCGATGGGACCGGGAGATCGTGCGTGATGAAGCGAAAAACGGTCATGTGCGCGCCGTTGTCGTCAATGCCGGGATCGCCAATGCCTGCACGGGGCAGGACGGACTGCATGCCTGTGAGGTTACGGCGCAGGCGGCCGCGGAAGTGCTGGATATCAGTAAAGAGCAGGTGCTGCTGGCCTCCACGGGCGTGATCGGCGCCTATCTGCCGTTAGAACGGATAACGGCCGGCGTTCACGCGCTCGCAAAGAGCCTGGCGGACACGCCGGAGGCAAGCGATGCAGCCTCCCGCGCGATCATGACGACCGATACCGTGAACAAGGAGATCGCCGCCGAGATCACGCTGGACGGTAAGATCTGCCGGATCGGAGCGATCAGCAAGGGGGTCGGCATGATCGAACCGAACATGTGCACCATGCTCTGCTTTGTCACGACGGATGCCGCGATCTCACCGGTCATGCTGGATAAGGCGCTCAGGGCAGCCGTCCGGGATTCCTATAACATGATCTCTGTTGACGGGGACATGTCGACGAACGATTCCCTGATGATCCTGGCAAACGGCATGGCGGGGAACACCGTGATCACCGAGGAGAACGAGGACTACCGCGCTTTTGCTTCCGCGCTCCGCGAGCTGCTGATCCGGCAGGCCAGGCGCCACGCGGCGGACGGAGAGGGCGCCACGGCGCTGTTTGAGGCTCATGTGCGGCAGGCCGATACGGAGGAGCACGCGCGCGTTCTGGCCAAATCGGTCGTCAATTCCTCTCTGACCAAGGCGGCGATCTTCGGACATGACGCGAACGGCGGGCGGATCCTGTGTGCGCTCGGCTATGCCGGGGTGGATTTCGATCCCGACCGCGTCGATCTGACGATCGTGAGTGACGCGGGCGAGGTCGCGCTGTACCGGAACGGCGCCAAGCTCGACTATGACGAGGAGTTTGCGACCCGCGTGCTCTCGGAGAAGACCGTGACGGCTGTCTGCGACATGCACGCCGGAGAGGCAGAGGCAACCGCGTGGGGCTGCGATCTGTCTTATGACTATGTCCGGATCAACGCCGATTACAGATCGTAAGGAGGGACCATGGAAAAGGATATGCAGGAGGTTCTGAAAAAGGCGGAGGTGCTGGTGGAGGCACTTCCCTATATTCAGCGGTTCAATCGCAAGATCATTGTCGTGAAATACGGCGGCAGCGCCATGAGCGATGAGGCGCTCCAGAGAAACGTGATCACGGACGTGACGCTCCTTAAGCTGGTCGGGTTCAAGCCGATCATCGTACACGGGGGCGGCAAGGCGATCAGCAAATGGGTCGGCAAGGTCGGCAAGGAAGCGGAGTTTGTGAACGGCCTGCGCGTGACGGACGCGGAGACGATGGAGATCGCCGAAATGGTCCTCTCCCGCGTGAACAAGCAGCTGGTCACGATGGTGCAGGAACTTGGCGTCCGGTCGATCGGCATCAGCGGCAAGGACGGCGGGCTTCTGAGAGTCCACAAGCGTTTCTCCGACGGCAGGGATATAGGTTTTGTGGGAGAGATCGACAAGGTTGAGCCCAAGGTGCTCTATGACCTCCTGGAAAACGACTATCTGCCGATCGTGGCGCCGATCGG
This sequence comes from Lachnospiraceae bacterium, assembly GCA_024690605.1. Taxonomy (GTDB): domain Bacteria; phylum Bacillota; class Clostridia; order Lachnospirales; family Lachnospiraceae; genus Butyrivibrio. The sequence continues at coordinate 29,747 of JAILOV010000006.1, forward strand.
CCTGGATGATAATTATAACACCTATAACATCAATGCCGATGACGCGGCCTGTGCGATCGCCGCGGCGGTCGGAGCGGACAAGATCGCGTTTCTGACGGATATCGAGGGGCTGTACCGGGATATCGAGGACAAGGGAAGCTTCATTTCCCGGCTCACGGTCTCCGAGGCGGAGGAGCTCATCGCCGGCGGGCATATCGGCGGCGGCATGCTGCCGAAGCTGGCGGGCTGCACGGGAGCCATCAAAAACGGCGTCAACCGCGTGCATATCCTGGACGGGCGCATCCCGCACTGCCTGCTTCTGGAGATATTCACCAAGCACGGGATCGGAACGATGTTTGTCAAGGATGATGATCTGCAGGACGGAGGTGCCATATGAGTGAGCGGATGAAGCAGGTGATCGAGGAGGCGGAAAGGGATCTCCTCCACACCTATAACCGGTTTCCCATTGTGTTTGACCGCGGAGAGGGCCTGTCGCTCTTTGATATCGACGGGAAGCGCTATCTGGATTTCTTCTCCGGTATCGGGGTCTTTGCGCTGGGACACGGCAACCGCGAGCTGAATGATGCGCTGAAGCGCCAGGTCGACAAGCTGGTGCATACCTCCAACTATTTCTACAATGAGCCGGCGATCGATGCGGCCAGACGTCTGAAGGCCGCCAGCGGTATGGATCGCGTGTTCTTTACCAACAGCGGCGCGGAGGCGGTGGAGGGCGCACTCAAAGCGGCGAGAAAATACGCGTATCTGCGCGACGGCGTTGCGGATCATGAGATCATCGCGCTGGAGAATTCCTTCCACGGGCGCACGATGGGCGCGCTCGCCGTCACGGGGAAAAAGGCTTATCGCGATCCGTTCGAGCCGCTCATCGGCAACATCCGTTTCGGGAAGATGAATGATATCGCGAGCGTTAAGGATGTTCTATCCGACAAAACCTGCGCGATCATCATGGAGACCGTGCAGGGAGAAGGGGGGATCCATCCGGCGACCGCGGATTTCCTCACGGAGATCCGCAGGATCTGCGACGAGCGGGATATCCTGCTCATTCTGGATGAGATCCAGTGCGGAATGGGCCGTACCGGTTCCATGTTTGCCTATCAGCAATACGGCATCCTGCCGGATATCGTCACAACAGCCAAGGCGCTCGGCTGCGGGGTGCCGATCGGTGCATTCCTGCTGCGCGGAAAGGCTGCCGAGAAGTCGCTCGCAGCGGGCGATCACGGCACGACGTACGGCGGCAATCCGCTGGCATGCACAGCCGCTGCTACGGTTCTCTCCCTCTATGAGTCCATGCATCTCGTGGAACATGTCGGCGAGGTGGCGCCGTATCTTGCGGAGAAGCTTGACGGGATCAAGAGCAGAAGAAGTGACGTGATCGATCACCGCGGACTCGGACTGATGCGCGGCCTGGAATTCGATCACCCGGTCGGAGATATCCTGAACCGCGCACTGGAGAACGGGCTGGTGCTCATCAATGCCGGCGCGAACATCCTGCGTTTCCTGCCGCCGTTAGTGATCGAGAAGGCGGATGTGGATGAGATGATCGATCTTTTGGAGCGCTCTCTCGGATGACGATGACGCGACGGTTTCTGTCGGCTGCCGCTGTACTTGCCGCGCTCGGACTGATCCTCTCGTCCGTGCGGGGGATGACGGACTTTTCTCCGTTCTTCGGCGGGGATGAGGAACAGGCTTCGGACGGGAACAAGCACACGCTGATCCTGTGGTACACGGATGAAGCGCTGACGGATTTCCTGAACCGGGAGGCATCCCGCTTCGGTACCGCATCCGATGATGTACGCGTACTTCCGGTGCTCGTTTCGGGACTGGGCTTTCTGGAAGAGGTCGGAAAGGCAAGCGCATTGGGGGAGGATTTCCCCGATCTTTATATCACCACGCATGACAATCTGGAAAAGGCGGCATTAGCCGGACTGGCAGCCGAGGTGGAGCACCCGGAGGACTATCTGCGCGGCGACAATTATCCGCAGGCGGCACTGGATGCCGTTACCTGGCACGACAGGCAGATCGGCTATCCCTTCTACGCGGAGACGATCTCGCTTCTCTACAACCGGACCTATCTCGAAGAGGAGGTCAGACGGATCGCCGAGGAGGACGGAGAGGCGGAACCGACGGGAGAGGTGCTGGATAAGCGCGTGGAAGACATGCTCCCCGGGACACTCGAGGATCTGCTCGCGTTCGCCGGAAACTACAATGCGCCGGACGGTGTGGAGTCGATCTTTCGCTTCGATGTGAACGATCTGTTCACGGATTATTTCTTTGCCGGCGATGCGCTGTCTGTCGGCGGGCCGGCGGGTGATGATCCGCAGATCGTCGACGTCTACAATGAGCGCGCGCTGACCTGCATGGACATCTATCAGCAGCTGGGACAGTTCTTCTCCACGGGCACCGATACCGTGAACGGGGAAACTCTCCTGCAGGACTTTCTGGACGGCAAGACGGTCTATACCATCGCAACGACGGAGGCTGTGCGCAAGATCGCCGAGAAGCGCGAAGAGGGCACCTGCGACTATGTTTTCGGAGCTGCACCGCTGTTTGATCTGACGGAGACGCTGCCGACGCGCGCGCTTTCCGTTACCAACTGTATCGTCATCAACGGATTTTCCGAGCATCCGGGCGACGCCAACCGGTTTGCCCGTTTTCTTGCGGATGACGGCGTCGGTGAGCTCTATCCGCGCGCAGGCAAGCTTTCTGCCAGATACCGCGCCGGTTTCGGCGAGGATCCCGACGTGAACGCGATGATGCGCGCCTATGCCCAGGTCTATGAGGATTCCGTCCCGATGCCCAAGATGCTGGAAACCAGCAATTACTGGATCCGGCTGGAGATCGCCTTTTCCGATATCTGGAACGGCGCCGATGTGAACGCGACCATGAAGCAGGTTGCCGAGCAGCTGCTCATGCAGATCCAGAGGACGCCTACGGAACTGCAGCCGCTCGAAGATTTCCCGCATGTGCAGCTCTCCGAGGACCTTTCCGAGGAGGGGGAGTGATCCGCATCTGCCGGACACCTGTCTTTTTTTGACAAAAAGCAGAGAAGCTCTTGAACGATCCCCCCGATTGGTATTAGAATGAAAACTGCGCCGATGGGTTCCTCCTGAAAGATCAGGAGGAAAAGATGCGTAAAAAGGGAATCATATTCTGTCTGTCTTTTTTCGTTTGTGTATTTCTTACAGCCTGTTCCTCACAACCCTCGGGATCAACGGAGTTTGTGCTGGAAACAGAGGAAGCGGGGGAGGCATCATCCGCACAGGAGACGGCGGACCGTCCCGAAACACTTCGGGAGGATGAGCAGGCAGACGCGACGGTTTCTGCGGGTGAGACCGCAGAAGTACGTGCATCCATTGTTGTGCATGTCTGCGGAGCGGTCCGGGAACCTGGTGTATACACACTGGACGCGGGAAGCCGCGTGTGTCAAGCTGTTGAAGCGGCGGGCGGTTTTTCACCGGATGCGGATGAGGCCTGTGTCAATCAGGCACAGATCCTGACGGACGGCACCCGGCTGCGGATCCCGACCGGAGAGGAAACGGCTGCGGCCGCGAATGGCGGTGAGCCCGGTGCGCAGGACCCCGTCATTGTCACGGCGGGCGCCGCCGAGGAAGGGAACCGGACGCCCGCGGACGGAAGGATCAATATCAATACGGCGGACGCGGAGACACTCTGCCGGCTTCACGGGGTCGGGGAGAGCACGGCCGCAAAGATCATTGCCTGGAGGGAGACGAACGGACGTTTCAGACGGATCGAGGACATCATGCAGGTGTCCGGGATCAAGGAAAAACTGTTCGCGAAGATCAAAGACGACATCACCGTATAGCGGCGGATAAAGGGACGCGAGGATGGCAAAAAGAGCGCTTGTGGTAGACGACGAAAAAGCGATCGTCAAAGGGATCAAGTACAGTCTGGAACAGGACGGTCTGGAAGTGGACTGCGCCTATGATGGCGACGAAGCGCTCGCGCTGGCCAGAGAGCATGACTATGATATCGTGCTCCTGGATGTGATGCTACCTAAACGTGACGGATTTGAAGTGTGCCGGGAGATCCGCGGTTTTTCCGATGTTCCGGTGGTGATGCTGACCGCAAAAGGCGATGACATGGACAAGATCCTCGGCCTGGAATACGGTGCCGATGATTATATCACCAAACCGTTCAACATCCTGGAGGTGAAGGCGAGGATCAAAGCCATCATGCGCCGGGTCGCAAAACCTTCCGGCACCAGGGAAAGGGGCAGGATCACCGCCGGTGATCTTGTGATCGAGGAGGACGCGCGGCGTGTCACCTCTGCCGGCAGAGAGGTGAATCTCACGGGCAGGGAATTTGATGTGCTCACCTTTCTCGCGCGCACGCCGGGCAAGGTGTACAGCCGCGATGAACTGCTTCACGCGGTATGGGGAACCGATTATCCCGGCGATGCACGCACGGTCGATGTGCATGTGCGAAGGCTTCGGGAAAAACTGGAGGACAATCCCGGAGAGCCGCGCTATGTGCGGACAAAATGGGGATCAGGATACTACTTCCAGTTATGAACATCTTCCGGTTTGTCGTCAAGAGTCTGCGCACCCGCATTTTCTGCGTGATCTTTCTGACGGGCATTCTGGCGAGCGTGATCATTCTGTTCGCCACGCTGGTCAACTATGAGGAGCGTGCCGTCAACGTCAATACGCAGGAAGCGCAGACCCAGATGCGCGTTCTCGCCAACCATCTCATCACCAACAACTATCTCCAGGATCCGTCTTCCCGCATCATCTCCGGCGAGCTGGATATGCTTTCCAGTCTCTATGACGGCCGTGTGCTGATCATCGATGATTCGCTCAAGGTCGTGCGTGACACCTATGGCATCGCGGAGGGAAAGACCATCATCTCCCGTGAGGTGGTGCAGTGCCTGAAGCGCGGGGAAGCCGGTGCGGCAGCCAGGCATGACAGGCAGAACGGCTATATCGAGATGACAACGCCGATCATTGAGACCAAATCGCTGGAAGGCGGCGATATCGCGCGCGGTGTGCCGGACAAAACGGAACAGATCGTGCGCGGGGTCATGCTGATCAGCATCTCCACGGAGCCGATCACGACGACGCTCCAGATCCTGCAGAGAAAAGCGATGATCATCGAGATCATCATCCTCGCGGTCCTGTTCATCGGATCGCTCCTGATCGCCAATCTGGTATCGCGTCCTTTTGACCGCATCACCGCGGCGATCAATGATGTGAAGGCGGGCTACACCAACAAGCCGATCATCGAGAATGCCTATATGGAGACGGAGCATATCGCCAATGCCTTCAACCAGCTGCTGCTCAGGGAAAAGGCACTGGATGATTCCAGGCAGGCTTTTGTCGCCAATGTTTCCCATGAACTCAAGACACCGATGACCTCCATCAAGGTGCTGGCGGATTCGCTGACAGCACAGCCGGACGCTCCGGTGGAACTCTACCGTGACTTTATGGAGGACATCACCCGGGAGATCGATCGCGAGAACCAGATCATCAATGACCTGCTGGAACTCGTGAAGATGGACAAACAGGTCTCGGCGCTCAACATCACACAGGTCGATGTCAACGTGCTCACGGAAAATGTGATGAAGAGGCTCAGACCGCTCGCCCGCCGGATGGATGTCGAACTCACCTTTGAATCCGTGCGTCCCGTGACGGCCGAAGTCGACGAGGTGAAGCTTTCCATGGTGATCACTAATCTCGTGGAGAACGCAGTCAAATACAACAAGGAACACGGCTGGGTGCGCGTCGGCCTGGATGCCGATCATCAGTATTTCACCCTCACGGTGAGCGATTCTGGCGTCGGCATCCCGGAAGAGGCACAGGAGCATATCTACGAGCGGTTTTACCGCGTTGACAAATCACGGTCACGTGAGATCGGCGGCACAGGTCTGGGACTGGCCATCACGCGCACGGCGGTCCTGATGCATCGCGGTTCGATCGAGGTGGCGAGCACGGAAGGAGAGGGGACGACCTTTACGGTCCGGATCCCGCTGATCCATCCGACGGGAAAGGAGACGCGGCCATGAAGAAACGGGTGCCCGCGCTGATCCTCCTGCTTGCGCTGCTTGCCGGATGCGCAAAAGAGGAAGCACCCGCTGTTCTGGAGGACGGCGGTTTTCAGGTTTATTACGTGAGTAATGACGAGGCAGAGATCATCGCGGCGGCTTATGAGCCGGCCTGTGATCCCGCGGACACGCAGGCGGCGGTGGCGGAGTTCACGGCACAGCTGGAGACCATTCCGTCGATGCTCGAGTATGAGGCTCCGATCTCGGGCAAGATCGAACTCCTGGACTGGACGCTGCAGGAACAGCTTCTGACACTCAATTTTTCCGAGTACTACGCCGAGGTGGATGCCACGAAGGAGATCCTTACGCGCGCGGCCATCGTGCGGACCCTGAGCCAGATCCCCGGGATCGAAAACATCGCCTTTCAGGTGGAGGGTGTGCCGCTGACGGACGCGCAAGGCGAGGTCGTGGGCAACATGACGGCAGACACTTTTATCTACAATGCGGGCAGGGAGATCAACACCTATGAAAAGGTCCAGCTGACGCTGTTCTTTGCCGACGGAACGGGAGCCAAACTTCTTCCCGTGTACCGAACGGTTGTCTACAACAGCAACATCCTGATGGAGCGGCTGATCGTCGAACAGCTGATCGCGGGGCCGAAGACCGACGGTAATGACCTGGGATTTTATCCGACACTCAACCCGGCCTGCGGCATTGCCAACATCTCCGTTCGGGACGGCATCTGCTATGTCAGTCTTGATGAGAACTTTATGGTGCAGACCAATCCGGTGACACCGCAGGCGACGATCTATTCCATCGTCAATTCTCTCGCAGAACTCCCGGAGGTATCGCGGGTGCAGATCTCGGTGCAGGGAGACACCTCCATGGATTTCATGGATGCGATGCCGCTTTCTGCCATGTACACGAGAAATCTGGATATCGTCCGCTCTTTCAACTGAATTCACAGGAGAACCCCTATTGAAAATGTTCAGACTACGGCGCCCTTTGGCGCTCATCTGTCTGCTGTTCCTGCAGGTCTTATTTTTTCTTGTTCTGCTTCTGCCGCCCGAAGAAACGGAACTACCCTGGCAGGACGGCGAAACGGCGAGGATCACGGGAAGGCTTGTCCGCAGGGAGTATCGCAGAAACGCGGACGGACAGGAGGAGGCGGTCTGGTATGTTGATACCGGGGATCCGACCCTGCGCATCCAGTGTTATATGGATTTCGATGCCGGGAAAGATGCGGATGCACCCGTCGGTGCGGGCGTGACGCTCACCGGCAGGGTGCGGCGGTTTTCCGCGGCGGGAAATCCAGGAGAGTTTGACGCGGCAGCCTATTACCGGATCCTGGGGATCGCCTGCCGCGTGACCGGCGCCGGACTGATCGGATGCGACAACAGCCGCGATCCGGTCGGGGACACCCTGTTCCGTGTTCGCAGTGTGCTTGCCGCCTCGCTGGATGCCTGCCTCTCCGAAGAGGATGCGGGGATCATGCGCGCCATGCTCCTCGGAGACCGTTCCGCCATGGACAGGGACACGAAAACGCTGTACCGGCGGAGTGGGATCATCCATATCCTCGCGATCAGCGGCCTGCACATTTCCCTGATCGGCATGGGACTGTTCGCAGTCCTGTGCAGGCTGTGCTGTCCGCGCGCACCGGCGGCCGGTATCTGCATGTTCGTGATGCTTGCTTACGGAGAGATGTGCGGCGAGACGCCCTCCGCGATCCGTGCGATCGTGATGTTCGTCCTGCGGCTTGCGGCGATCGTCACCGGGAAGAGTTATGATATCCTGACGGCGCTCGCGATCGCCGCCGTCCTCATCGTGATCGAACAACCGCTTTATCTTCTGCACAGCGGTTTTCTCCTCTCCGCGCTCTCCGTCCTTTCGATCGGCGCGTTTCTCCCCGCGCTGTCCCCGCCCTCCGTGCGGAATTACATTCCCGCACGCGGGGATCCGCCGTGGAAGAGACCGATGATGCGGCTGATCTCCGGTATCCTGGCTTCCCTGTCGGTATCTCTGGTGACGCTCCCCGTTCATATGCTTTTTTTCTACACATTCCCCGTTTATTCCGTGTTCCTGAATGTCCTTATCCTGCCACTCATGTCCGTCGTGGTCGGTGCCGGGATCCTGTGCATGTCCGCGGGACTCCTGTGCGTTCCGGCGGGGATGATCCCGGGCGCGATCGATCACCTGCTGCTTTTTGTTTTTGAACATCTGTGCCTCGCGGAAAACGCGCTTCCCGGCGCGGTCTGGACAACTGGCGCCGCGAAGCCGCCGCAGGTCGCCGTCTACTATGTCATGCTCATCTGCTATGTGCTGGCAGTCAGGACGATCGGAAATCGGGAAAGAAAGGCGAAAAAGCGAAGGGAGCGGGAGCGGTGCCGCGTTCTGCGGATCGCGATCCCCGTTCTGTGGCTGACGGCCGCACTGTGGGTCCTGTCGTTCCGCTCATCGCCGGACTTAAAGATCACGGTGCTGGATGTCGGACAGGGGGACGGGATCGTGATCGAAGGAGAGGACATGCGCTTTCTGATCGACGGCGGCAGCAGCTCCCGAAGCGGCACGGGCAGCTATGTGATCGGGCCGTATCTTGCCTATGCGGGAATCTCGCATCTGGACGCGGCGATCCTGACGCATGAGGATGAAGATCATATGAACGGGCTGCTGGAACTTTTGGAAGATGAGGCGGACGCGCTTTCGATCGGGCGGCTCGTGCTCCCCGATGTTGCTGCGGAGAGCCGCGGCGAGAATTACCGGCTGCTGGTCAGAACAGCGGCGGAACATCATGTGCCGGTTTCCTATATCGTGCGCGGCGAGGAACTCCTGCGCGGGAAGATCTCCATCCGATGCCTCGGTCCCGCCGCCGGTATGCGGACGGATGAGCCGAATGCGTATTCCACGATCCTGTACCTGCGCTGCGGAGATTTCTCCGCGCTCTTTACGGGAGACGTGGAGGGGGACGGCGAGATACAGCTGATGCGCTTCCTTGCGGAGGATCCGCAGCTTGCGCGTGACCTCACGTTTCTCAAGGTGGCCCATCACGGATCCCGCTACACGACATGCGGGGAATTCCTTGACTTGGTGAAGCCGCGCTTCTCTGTCATTTCCTGCGGACGGAACAACCGCTACGGTCATCCTCACGAAGAACTCCTTGCACGCCTTAACGACCGCGGCATCCCTTCGTTTATCACGGCAGAGCACGGCGCGGTGACGATCGATGTTTCGCGCGGCGGCAGGAATGTGCGGGTGAGCGGCTTCCTGGATGAGTGAGGGGGGGCAGGTGATCAGGAAACACAGACATACGTGGGCGAAAAGCGAAAAAATACTCGCTAATCCGCCCATCTGGCCATGACTCAGCAGAACCCGAATAAAAAAGGAGGAAGCCATAATGATGATCCGTGAAAGAATACTGATCGAACTGCGTCGACTTGAGGAGGAGAACACAGAGATCCGCAGGATGCTGCCTGAAATGCCGGAGGGACAGCTTCAGTGCAGAAAGAACGGTAATACATACAAGTGGTTTCGCAAAATCCCGGGTATGCGGGAATCCCCTTTCGATATGAATGTAAGCTAGTATTGGGTGAAATGATCTGCTATCCCGACTTTCCGATCCGGCGACCGACGGATGGATCACTTGTCATATGGGAGCATTTCGGCCTGATGTCACAGCAGTCCTATCTAGTGAATGCGCAGAGCAAGATAGAGAAATATATCGCGTATTGTAAGAGTCACCCTGCATGCCTAGGAGAACAGCGCATCCCTGTTCCCCGGGTTATCCCTCAGAAATCTTCGATTGTTCCCCGCGATGTTCAACAGGATATAGCCCCAGACGATCGCAACGATCAGTACCGGGATAAAGAAAGCGAGTGCAAACATGGTTTTCCTCCCGAAAGATATGATAATATCTGACCGTCGCCGCGTCTACCGCGGAAATACCGGGTGGCATTTTTCATTGAATCGGGATCGCGTTTTTGGTAAAATATCGGGGTACGGCCTGTACGGGCAGGAAGCGGTAAACGGACGGTTTTGTATCATCGCCCGGTTGATCGGATTATTTAGAATAATCATCCCTATGGCAAAAAAGAAGGCATCGGAATACAACGGGAAAAGACAGCGTCTGGCCACCGAACGCAGGGAAGGCATTCTGTATCCGGGATATCTGTTCTACGGTGAGGAAGATTATCTGCGCAGAAGTGACAGCCGCTTTCTTCTCCGGTCGCTGGGCGTGCAGGAGAAGGACATGAACTGCACGTGCTTTTCGGGCGGTCAGACGCAGCCCGAAGCCGTTCTGGAGACCGCGATGACCCTGCCGTTTTTTGCCGAGCGGCGCGTGATCCTCATTGAGGACAGCGGCTGGTTCGCGGCAAAGAAACGGGGGGATAAGGATACCTCCGAAGACGCGGGAGAGACCGTGGACGCGTCGGGATCCGCCGACGAAAGCGCAGGGGGGAGTGCCGCCGGCAGGATGCTCGCCGAGTATTTCAAGCATCCGACGGAAACGACGCAGATCATTTTTGTGGAGCGCGACGTCAATCGCACGACGGCCCTGTTCAAGGCCCTCGATAAATTTGGGTTCACCCTCTCGTGTGATCAGCCCGCGGAGGATGATCTGAAGATATGGATCGCCAAAAAACTGGCTGACGCCGGTTTTCGCGTCGAGGAAAAAGCGGCGGAGACGTTATTGTCCCTCTGCGCCGGAGGACTGGCCGGCGAGCCGCGGATCGACATGAACATGCTGAAGAACGAGATGGACAAGCTGATCTCGTATTGCATGGGGAGAGAGGCGGTCACGACCGCCGACGTGCGGGCTGTCTGCTCGGACTCTCTCACGGACAGCGTGTTTTCAATGGTGGATCATATGGCCAGAGGAGACAGCCGCGGAGCCATGGCACTGTATCAGGATATGCTGGCCATGAAGCAGGCACCGTTTAAGATCCTGGCGCTGATCCGGAGACAGTTCAACAACATCCTGCTGGTGACGGAGCTTGCCCAGGCGGGCCGCAGTCAGGAGGAGATCGCGAAGAAGCTGGCACTGCATCCGTTTGTTGTGAAGATGTGTGCGGGGTGGGGAAGAGATTTCGGCCGGGACCGTGTCAGACAGATCCTGACTTCCTGTGCCGACAGTGAGATGGCGATCAAGCGCGGCAGGATGACCGACATGATCGCGGTGGAAACGTTGATCGCGGGTGCGACAAGGGATAAGAAAGGCGGGACACAATGAGAGACATTCCGAAACCGCAGGAGATCTACCGGCATTTCAAGGGCAATCTCTATCAGATCATCACGATCGCCAAGGACAGCGAGACGGGCGTGAAAATGGTGATCTACCAGGCTCTTTACGGAGATTTCGCCGTGTGGTGCAGAGAACTGAACATGTTCCTCTCCGAGGTCGACCGGACAAAATACCCGGATGCGCAGGCGAAATACCGCTTTACGCGGGTCGAAGCCGTGGAAAAGCAGGACGGCGGACCGAAGCCGTCACCTGAGAAGGAGACGGTCGTGACAAAAACGGCCCCGGTGCGGGATACCGTCATGTCCAAGACGATCGAGGAGGAGGCGGCGGAACTGCACATGGATCCGCTGGTCGTCGCTTTCCTTGATGCCGACAGCGCGACGGACCGCATCCGCGTGCTGGAGGAGCTGCGCGGTAAAGCGACTAACGAGATGATCGATATCATGGCCATGGCGGCGGGTCTCGATATCGAGCCCGGTGAGCCGTGGGACCGTTTCGGCGAGCTGCGGGACTGCCTGCGGACGATCGAGCGGTTTGAGACCACGAGGCTGAGATACTAGGCGGCATCCGGCAGACGGTCAGGAGGAGAAACGCGATGAAGATACTGACGATCGGAGTTCCCTGTTATAATTCCGAGAACTATATGGAAAAATGCATCGATTCGCTCCTTGCGGGGGGAGACGATGTTGAGATCATCATTGTGGATGACGGCTCGACGGACAGAACGGGAGAGATCGCGGATGAATATCAGGCGAGATACCCTGCGACGGTCCGCGTGATCCATCAGAAGAACGGCGGTCACGGCGCCGCAGTGATGACAGCGCTTGCTTCGGCCACCGGGCTTTATTTCAAGGTCGTCGACAGCGATGATTTTGTCCGCGAGATCCCTTACCGGAAGATCATGCAGACCCTGGCGGATCTGATCGGCGGCGATGAGCGGCTGGATCTGCTGATCGCCAACTTTGTCTATCACAAGGCCGGGGAGAAGCGGCATCGCGTGATGCGTTACGCGCACACCATGCCGGTGGAGCAGATGTTCACCTGGAAGGACGTCGGACATTTTCACAAGGGGCAGTACATCCTCATGCATTCGGTGATCTACCGGACAAAGCTTCTGCGCGATTGCGGGATGAAGCTGCCGGAGCACACCTTCTACGTGGACAATCTCTATGTGTTTGAACCGATCCCCTTCGTGAAGAACATGTATTATCTGGACGTGAATTTTTACTACTACAACATCGGCCGGGAGGACCAGTCCGTCAACGAATCCGTGATGGTCGGGCGCGTGGGACAGCAGATCCAGGTCAACCGGATGATGGTCGATTATTTTACGGAGAACATCGGGATGATCTCCTCCGAGAAGAGACGGTATCAGTACATGTTCAATTATCTGGAGATCATGACGGCGATATCGTCGATCCTGCTGATCCTCGCCGGGACACCGGACAAGCTGCGCGAAAAGGACGAGCTGTGGTCCTATATCAGAAAGAAGAACCTGCCGGTGTGGCTGAAGATGCGTTTCGGACTTCTGGGCAATATGGCTCATCTTCCCGGCAGGGGCGGGCGGAAGCTGTCTGTGGAGAGTTATCGGCTGGTGAACCGATTCTTTCACTTTAACTGAGAGCCGCCAAGCTCGAATCCGCTTCGCGGATTCTCGCTTGAGGCTGTCGCCTTATGAACAGAAAAAGAGACTGCCGGTTGTGCTTGCACATGACCGGCAGTCTTTTTTTCTGTTCGCACGGCTCTCAGGTATCAAAAGAGCGACCACCTCGCGGGCAGCGAGAACTCGCGCTCCCGCACATGAAACATGTTGTTGACCAGTTCCGACTGGTAGACGATGCGATAAGCGATGAACGCGAGCACAAACGCGCCGGCGACATCGATCACGGAATGCTGCTTGATGAACATGGTCGACAGAATGATGGAAACGGAAAGCACGCAGGCACCTGCGCGGATCATCTTGTGCCCGTCCAGCACCTTGGCACGGCACAGGGCGATCATGCAGGCGATCGAGTTGTAGACGTGGATGCTCGGAAACACGTTGGTCGGCGTGTCCGTCCGGTAAAGGTGCGCGATCAGCCGCGTGAAGGCGTTGTCACGGGGCATCACTGCGGGCCGTAACGGCTGCATGGTCGGCACGATCGTGGAGAAAACGAGAAAAACGGTCATGCCGAAGCACATGAAGATGAGCGCCTTGTAATAATCCTCCGAATGTCTGAGGAAAAGAAGAAACGCGAGTGTCAGGATGACATAAAAGAACCAGATGTAATAGGGCACCACAAAAATCTCGACAAACGGGATCCTGTCGTCAAGCGCGGTGTGCATCACTGCGTAACGGGCAGGTCTCGCATCCTCGAGCAGATTGAACCAGCGCATGTAGATAAACAGATAGATGAACGCGGGGATCAATCGTTCCAGTCTGGTGATATATCCTTTTTCCCATCGTGCGCGCATCATGGCGCGAATCCTTTTCATAGGCGTCTCCTTTATTCGACCACGACATTCTACGCCCTGATTTCGGCCGCGTCAAGACCTTGCGCACAAAAATGTTAAGAAATGTTAAGAAAAATATTCAGATCATCAAAGACAGTGCCTGATGGAGACAGGTGAGCTCGATATCATCGGATTTCATCACGACCTCACCGTCCGTGTGCACCCACATGGGTAGCGCGGTGCGGATGCGGACACTCTGCGTCCGGTAGTGATAGATGCCGGGAAGCCCATAGTGCTTTCCGAGATAAGCCAGCGGAAGAGAGGTGATCATCCGCGGCTTGGACATGTCGCCGATGAGGCAGATGTTGAAGAACCCGTCCCGGTTGTCGGCGTCCGGGGCGAAGCGGAAACCGCCGCCTTCGTAGGGCTCCAGCATCATGGCGGCAAAAAGAAAATGATCGAGAGCGATCGTTCTGCCGTCGTCGATCGTCATCTCGATACCGATCCAGTCGGCGCCGAGCAGGTGTTTCATCGCGATCGCGCCGTAGGTGAGCTTGCCGAGACCGATGCGGTTGAAGAAATTCTTGGTGCCGGAGGAGAGCGCTTCCTCACAGACGGCCGCGTCGAACCCGATCCCCGCGCTCACGACGAAGTGGCGCACATTTTCCGCACTCTCATCGTGCAGCCGTGAGAGTGTTTTTGTCTGTCTGTGATAAACGAGCCTGCCGACATCGATGCGGCGGCATTCCCTGCCGGCAAGGATCGGTTTGAACAGTGCTCTCGGATCCCTGGGAAGACCGGCGCCGCGCGCAAAATCATTGCTGGAACCGGTGGGAATGTAGCCGAGGAGAACGCGGGAAAAATCCGTGATGCCGGATACCGCTTCGTTCAGCGTGCCGTCACCGCCGAGAATGACAAGACGAAGGGGCTCTTCTTTCTTTTCGTATTCCGATGACAGTGCTCTGACGGTGCGGATCGCGGCACCCGGGCCGTCGGTCATGTGCACGCGGTACGGAATGTGCGTTGCCTCGAAACGTGCCCGAAGCTCCTTCCAGAGTGCGCCGCCTCTGCCGGAATGAGAGGAGGGGTTGATGATGCATTCGTACATGGGTTGATGACCTCCCGGAAAAGAAATCAAAAAGCGGATATATTATAGCATAGAATTCTTGCCGATGGTGTGATAAAATGGTGAGCGTTACGCCAATCGGGAATTGCGGGAGGTAATCATGTATTCACTGGAAGAAGTAAGGAAGGTCGATCCTGAGATCGCGGCGCTGATCGAGCGTGAGCTGGCGAGGCAGAATGACCACATCGAGCTGATCGCGTCGGAGAACTGGACGAGCAAAGCCGTCATGTCGGCAATGGGAAGCCCTCTGACGAACAAATATGCGGAGGGACTGCCCGGAAAACGCTATTACGGCGGCTGTGAGGTGGTCGACGAGGTGGAGGAGCTCGCGCGCGAACGCGCAAAGGAACTCTATCATTGCGATTATGCCAATGTACAGCCGCATTCCGGCGCGCAGGCCAATCTGGCGGTACAGTTCGCGGTCCTTAAACCCGGTGACACGATCCTCGGCATGAACCTGAGCCAGGGCGGCCATCTGACGCACGGGAGCGCGGCGAACATCTCCGGTACGTATTTCAACGTGGTTCCGTACGGGGTGGATGAGAACGGTTTCCTGGATTACGACGAGATGGAACGTCTCGCGAAGGAACATAAGCCTAAGATGATCATCGCGGGCGCGTCCGCCTATTGCCGGACGATCGATTTTGAGAGATTCCGCAAGGCGGCCGACGCGTGCGGCGCCTGCCTGATGGTGGATATGGCGCATATCGCGGGGCTTGTCGCGGGAGGCGTGCATCCGTCCCCGTTCCCTTACGCGGATATCGTCACGACGACGACGCACAAGACTCTGCGCGGACCGCGCGGGGGACTGATCCTGTGGAATGAAAGCGCGCAGGAGAAATGGAACATCAACAAGGCGGTGTTCCCCGGCATTCAGGGCGGGCCGCTGGAGCATGTGGTCGCGGCAAAAGCGGTCTGCTTCAAGGAAGCGCTGTCGCCGGAATTCAAGACCTATGCGAAGAATATCGTCGACAACGCGCAGGCGCTGTGCAAGGGCCTGATGGAGCGCGGCGTGCAGATCGTGTCGGGCGGTACGGACAATCATCTGATGCTCATCGATCTGACCAATTTCGATCTGACCGGTAAGGAGGTCGAGGCGTGGCTGGATGACGCGCACATCACCGCGAACAAGAACACGATCCCCAACGAGCAGCGCTCGCCGTTCGTTACGAGCGGTATCCGCCTCGGTACGCCCGCGGTCACGACGCGCGGCATGAACACCGCGGATATGGACCGGATCGCGGAAGCGATCTCGATCGTCGTGAAGTCCAAAGGCGCGGACAACGCGGGCGCGCGCGCGATCATCGCGGAACTGACCGCGAAATATCCGCTGATCTGACAAAAACCGAACGTCGGAATATGAGAAAAACGCCGTATTTACGGCGTTTTTCTTTTTTGTCAAAATTTTTTTATTTTTTTTAAAAATTGTATTGACAAATGATTTTTAGTGGTATACAATTCAATCATCAACACAAGAGATGCAGAACAAAAGGTTAAGATTTTATATAATAATCTGACACCTGAACGGAGAGGAGGTACAGTCCAATGGGCCGGTAAGAGAACCCGATGACGATTCACATGGAGGGCAGTCCGATGGATTAGGGACCCGGAAACTACGAGACAGATCATATGGAGGGCAGTCCGATGGACAGATAAGGTTTACCTCAACAAAATCTGAGGAAAGGGAGGTACGGACCACCGGAGAATGAACAGGAACCGCAACATACTACAACCCCTTCGGTACCATGAAAAGCAGTGAAGCGAGCGACCACCACACAGACTGGATATGAGTCCTGCCACTGCAGCTTATGAAAGCAAAGGTAAATGGCGTGAAGGCTGTTGGGAAAAGGAGGTACAGACCCATGGACAACAAAAACGGTCCGACGCAGGACGAAGCGTCGGTTGAGGGATAAAGGCGGGAGCCACGAAGATGTCGTGTCTCCCGCCTTTCTTATACTGCTTTTCTTTAAATTAAAAACAAATGTTACGATACCGCTTGCTATTTCATTTTCCCTGTGCTACAATAAATTTCGTTTGATATGATATCACCTGATTGCACGAGGGAAAACATGAAAAATACGGGCGATTGGAACAACAGGGAACAGGAAATAGCCGAGCAGAAGAGGGAGAGAGCGAGGCTCAGACATAAAAGACGCGTACGCAACCAGATCATTTCCTATATCGTGGTTGGCGTTTTTCTGCTTGCTGTCGGCGCATCCACGTATTTGGGCGGTCTGCGCCTTGTCGGGGTGATCGCCGAGCATCGTGCGGCGGCGGAGATCGCGGCGGAAGCGGAGGCCGCGGAGCAGTCGGTGATCATGAACGAAGCATCTTCCGAGGAACCGGAAACGACGGAAGAACCGGTCGTGATCATGACGCCGGAGAGCACCGAAACAGGGGAGCCGGAAAAAACGGACGAGGAACTCCTGGATGAATATGTGGACGGGCTGATCGCCGAGATGCCGCTCAAGGACAAAGTCGCGGGCATGTTTCTGGTGACGCCCGAGCAGCTGACCGGTGTCGATGCCGCGATCAAGGCGGGCGACGGGACCGAGGAAGCACTGGAACTCCGTGCTGTCGGCGGCCTGGTTTACGGACAGAAAAACATCAAATCGTCGGAACAGATCGCGGAGATGCTGCAGACGACGACCAATATGAGCAAGTATCCTCTCTTTCTTGCGACCTATGAACCGGGCGGCGATGCGGGAGACCTGACTAAGGCGCTTTCGCTTGATCACGCGGATGCACCTTCCGCACTTGCCGAGGCCGGTAACATCTCCGGTTCTTATGAGGCGGGTGAGGCGCTGGCCAAACGGCTGGTGACGGCAGGCTTCAATATGGATCTTGCTCCCGCGGTCAATCTGACAACGGAATCCATGGAAGAAAAGGCCAGAAAAGTAAGCTTCGGCAGCGAGCCCGCTTCCGCGGCACAGCTCCTCGCCGAGGAGGTCCGCGGTCTGGAAGAGAACGGCGTGCATACCGTGGCGGGACTCTTCCCGACGATCAGAGGCACGTCGGACAGCAATATCCCTTCGACGGATGCGGGCATGGAGGATCTGGAGGACAAGGACTTCCTGATGTTCCAGGCGGCGATCGGCGCGGGCACCGATATCGTGATGGTCGGCAATCTCGCGGCTCCCAAACTTGTCGGGGATAACACGCCCTGCGTGATGTCACAGACGATCGTGACGGATATCCTGCGTGGAAAACTGGGATTTGAAGGGGTTGTTGTGACGGATGCCATGGATACGGCAGCGATCACCGACTATTACACGGCTGATCAGGCAGCGGTCGCTGCGATCAAAGCCGGTGTGGATATGATCCTCAGACCGGAGAAACTGGATGAAGCGATGGACGGTGTTGTGGATGCGGTCAACAGCGGTGTGATCGCAGAAGACCGCATTGATGCGTCACTGAAGAGGATCTACAGGATCAAGTACGCGAACGTGGTGCATCATTCCTGATGCGCACGCCTTTCATTTCCGCGACGAGTTCCCTGGCACGGGGAACATCGGCTCTGTTGATGCGGAAGGTGCAGACCTCTTTTTTCGTTCCGGAAAAGAACTTCTGCCACCAGTGTTCGTTCTGCCAGACCACGCAGTAGGAGATGCGCTCCTGCAAAAACAGCTTTTCCAGAGCTTTTTTGCGCTCGATGCCATAGGCACGGCAAAAGGGGACCTCATTATCATAGATGGAATCGGATGACAGAATGGAAGCCATGACGATTTCTCCTTTATCCTGCAGTCGTTTCTCTGAATCCTCTGTTCTTCAGCTCTTGTTTTCCGCAGCCACAAGACCGACAGCGCCGTAGATCTCACGGAGCCGGGGCTTTTCGATCTTGCCGGTGGGATTGCGCGGCACGTCCGCGAAGATGATGCGGCGGGGGCGCTTGTATTTCGGAAGGGCCTGACAGAAAGCGTTTACGGACTCTTCGGTGAGGCTTGCACCTTCCGCGGCTTCGATGATCGCCGCCGAGATCTCCCCCAGACGCTTGTCGGGAAGGCCGATCACAGCCACGTCTTTGATCCCTTCCATGCCGTGCAGGAAGTCCTCGATCTGAACGGGATAGATGTTTTCACCGCCGGAGATGATGACATCCTTCTTCCGGTCAACGAGCCAGTAAAAGCCGTCTTCGTCCTGCATGGCCATATCACCGGTGTAGAGCCATCCGTTGTCGTCCATCACCTCATCGGTCGCCTCTTTGTCATTGAAGTAGCAGATCATGACGCCGGGGCCTTTGACGGCCAGCTCGCCGACCTCGCCTTGCTGCACATCGTGCCGGTTTTCATCCACAATGCGGCACTCCCAGCCATAGCCGGGCACGCCGATCGCACCGACGTGATCGACATTTTCGATGCCCAGATGCACGCAGCCGGGCCCGATGGATTCCGAAAGGCCATAGTTGGTGTCATAGTCGTGATCCGGGAAATAGGTCTTCCAACGTTTGACAAGACTCTGCGGCACGGGCTGGGCACCGATGTGCATGAGCCGCCAGTGCGACAGGTCATAATCCTCTTTTTTCAGTTTTCCGGTGTCCAGCGCTTCCAGGATGTCCTCGGCCCAGGGCACGAGGAGCCAGACGATGGAGCATTTTTCCTGTGAAACGGCCTGCAGGATCGTCTCGGGCGTGGTCCCCTTCAAAAGGACTGCTTTGCTGCCGGAGATCAGACTGCCGAACCAGTGCATCTTGGCACCCGTGTGATAAAGCGGGGGGATGCAGAGAAAGACGTCATCGTGCGTCTGTCCGTGATGCTTCTGCTCGCAGCGCGCCGAGTGGGAAAGGGCGCGATGCTTATGCAGGATCGCTTTGGGGAAGCCGGTGGTGCCGGAGGAAAAATAGATCGCCGCGTCATCATCATCGGTCAGCTCGATCAGCGGATCCCTGCTGGAGCAGTCGGCGGTCAGTTCCTTGTAGTCCTCCGCAAAGGAAGGGCAGTTCTCTCCGACAAAGAAGAGAAGCCTGTGTGCACTGATCCTGTCGCAGATCTCTTCCACACGGCCGATAAACTCGGGGCCGAAGACGAGAATGTCGGCCTCGGCCTTGTTGACGCAGTATTCGATCTCGTCCGCCGTGTAACGGAAATTGAGAGGTACAGCGAGCGCGCCGGTCTTGAGCGTGCCGAAATAGATCGGCAGCCATTCCAGACAGTTCATCAGCAGGATGGCGACCTTGTCCCCCTTATTGACACCGCGGGAGAGCAGCAGATTGGCAAAACGATTGGCTTTTTCATTAAAAACGTGCCACGTGATCTCGCGCCGGTAGGGCGTGCTGCCTTCCGGCTGCATGAGATCATATTCCTTCCAGGTCATGCGGCGGTTGTCCTTCATGGCCGGGTTCAGTTCGACCAGCGCCACTTCGTCGGCGTAAAGCTTGCAGTTGTGTTCCAGGAGATCCGTGATCGGCATGGGTATTTCCTTTCGAAAAGATATTCTGTACATCGAATCCTGACATCTTGTAATCATAGACTTTTTGCGGCGTGATGTCAAACGAAAAACGTGCAATTCTTCTTGACTTTCCGGCCGGACCGTGCTTTAATATACACAGAGGTATTGTTTTTTCTCACCGGAAACAGGGATGTTTTCGCGTAATCAAAGGAGTGATGAAGATGAATGTGAGTTACAGGCAGGACACCTCGTATCTGTTCAACAGTCTGAGCGGCGGAAGCACCGTGAACAATTCGTTCGGGGTCTCCGGTCTCGCGAACCTCGTCTCCGATTACAACACGATCAAGAACGGTTCTTATAACAAGCTCGTGAAGGCTTATTATAAGAAGATGGGAGATGACGGAAGTGAGACGACCGTCACGGCGGCCTCGAAAAAGAGCACGGATTCTTCCGATGTGCTGGACAGGCTTCTGGACAAGACGCCCAAAAAGGAGACCGAGGATCAGACCACGAAAGCTTCTTCCAAGCTCTATTCCCAGATCTCGTCCGATGCGGCTGATGTGAAAAAGGCTGTCGGTGCGCTTTCCGAGGATGTGGCCGTCGGCAATCTCTATCGGGAGAGGAGCATCACCACAAAGGATGCGGAGGGCAAAGAGACCAGTTCCTGGGGCGTGGACAGGGAAGCGATCGGAAAGGCTGTTTCCGGATTTGTCGACAGTTACAATGCGCTCTTAAAATCCGCGTCCGAAGCCGACAACAGCACGGTTTCCTCTCGTGCCTCGTCTCTGGCGCGTCTGGCCGGATCCTTCGGAAGCCAGCTCAAGGAGATCGGCATCACCTATGATGAAAAGGGCGCACTCTCTCTGGACAAAGACAAGTTGGCGGCAGCCGACACGGAGAAGATCCGTTCGGTATTCAACGGCGTGAATTCTTTCGGTGACCGTGCGGAATCCGCGGCAACGATGTTAAAGAGCGGTGCGACGACGGCAGCCTCGAGCGCATCCACCTATTCGGCTAACGCCACAGGCAGTTACAACTACAATTCCGTATGGAATGCACAGATCTGATCGGAAACAGCAGGATGACAGCAGCGATGGCCGCCGCCCGGGAGGACGGCGGCTTTCATTAAGAGGAGGAAGGGATGCAATATCGTACCAATCCGAAGAATCAGGATGAACTGTCCGTACTGGGCTTTGGCTGCATGCGTTTTACCCGGCAGGGCGGCGCCATCGATCAGGAGAAGGCGGAGCGCGAGATGGCGCTCGCGATGGAGCGGGGGGTCAATTATTTTGACACTGCCTATATGTATGCCGGGAGTGAGGTCTGTCTCGGCAGATTCATGAAGAGCCATGACTGCCGTGACCGGATCCGCGTCGCCACGAAGCTCCCGCAGTACAAGGTCCGCAGAGCCGAGGATTTTGACCGCTTTTTCGATGAAGAACTGACGCGTCTGCAGACGGATCACGTGGACTACTATCTGATGCATATGCTCAACGATGAGAAGAGCTGGAAGCGACTCTGTGAACTCGGTATCGAGGCGTGGATCGACGGAAAAAAGAAGAGCGGTCAGATCCGCAATATCGGGTTCTCTTTTCACGGGGGGACCGTGGCTTTCAAGGCGCTGCTGGATGCCTATCCCTGGGAGTTCTGTCAGATCCAGTTCAACTATATGGACGAGCATGCGCAGGCAGGTATAGACGGGCTGGATTATGCGCATGAGAAGGGACTTCCGGTCATCATCATGGAACCGCTTCGCGGCGGGCGACTGGTGAACGGGCTTCCCGCCGAAGCTTTGCGGGAATTCGAAAACATGCCGGTGAAACGGTCTCCGGCCGACTGGGGGCTCCGGTGGATCTGGAATCACCCGCAGGTATCGGTCGTCCTCTCCGGTATGAATGATGTCTCCCAGGTGGAGGAAAACTGCCGGATCGCTTCGGAGAGCCTGCCCGGAACGCTTTCCGAGGAGGAGCTTGCTCTTTATGACCGCGTGCTCGCGGCGATCCACAAAAACATCCGGGTCGGCTGCACCGGCTGCGGCTACTGCCAGCCGTGTCCGCAGGGTGTCGACATCCCCACCTGTTTTGCGACTTACAATGCCAGTTACGCGGATCGCTATGTCAACGCTCTTCGTGAGTATTTTATGTGCACGACGCTAAGAAAGGACAGATCGGGTGCGAGCCTCTGTGTGAAATGCGGAAAATGCGAACAGCATTGTCCGCAGGGCATCCATATCCGTGAGGAACTGGATAACGTGAAGCGGCGCTTTGAGAGTCCGCTCTTCAAAGCGGCGGCAGCCGGATCCAAATGGATCATGCGCTACTGAGCTTTCAAAACAGGATCGGAAAAAAGACCCCAACAATTTCTTGTTGGGGCCTTTTATGATCCCACAAGATGTGGTATACTACGTTTCATGGCTAACAGCACCAGAAAGTCGTCCGGGCAGGGAGGAAGCCGTTCGGGCGCGAAAAGAAGACCGGTCGAGCCTTCTCCGATCGTCCGGGAGACCGAGACGCACAGCAGCGAGATCCTGCTCCTGATCCTGGGGGCGCTCGTTGTGTTCCTGTTTTTGTGCAATTTCGGGATCTGCGGCACGATCGGCGATGCTCTGCGCTTTGCCATGTTTGGACTGTTCGGACTGCCCGCGTATCTGGCACCCCCGCTCATTTTTCTGGCTGCGGCCTTTGCCTATGCCAACAGGGAGAGCCGGTCCGCGAGGATCAAGATCGGCGCCGGGATCGCCGCGTTTCTTCTGACCGGCATGGTCTGTGAACTGTTCGCCGGCCGGATCGGCGGGATGAACGGTTATTCCTTCTCCGAGATCTTTGTGTCCTGCGGTGAGCAGAGAAACGGCGGCGGCGTGATCGCCGGCTCTCTCGCGTATGCCGCGCTGCAGACACTTTCCATCGTCGGAACGGTTCTCATCCTGCTCGTGGGATTCATCATCTGCGCCGTGCTCCTGACCGGCCGTTCATTCCTGCGTGATCTGAAACGCGGCGGAAGGTTCGTTGCGGACAGGACATCGAGAGAAATGGAGGATATGCGGGAAAGAAGCCGCAGAAGGCGTGTTGAGAACGCGCAGAAAAGAAAGGAACTGGAGGAAAAAAGACAGCTCCTGCTGGAACAGAAGGAGGATGAAAAACTGCTCCGGCGTGACCGCAAGGTCGGCGGGGTGACGCTGGATACGCGGATCGAGCGGGAAGAGGAGACGCCGGAGAAGGAGCGGACGGATCTGTTCGTGCCGACCGGCAGGGAAGTGCGTGACGATGTGCACGAGATCACGGTGCACCGCTATGACGAACGGGACAGCCTGATGCCGGCGCTGCCCGAAGAAGCGGCCGGCGGCCGGGAAGAGGAAGAGGATCCCTACGCGATCCGCGGGAATGTCAGGGAGATCGTGCGTGATCACACGGCTTTTTCCGAAGAGAAACCGCCGGTTCCGGTGGAAGAGCCCGCGGCTGTGCGGGAGACATCCGTCAGGGAGACGCTCCCGAAAAAGCCCAAGCCTTCCTTCTTTGAGGATGAGGAAGAGATGCCCGCGGAGGAACCGGTTCCCGCGGCAAAGCCCGCTGTCAGGGAAAAACCGCGCGCCACCGCGAAGGCGCAGGCAGCTGCCGCTCCCAAAAAACCGCAGGTCTATCATTTCCCGCCGATCGACCTGCTGCATGAGGGCAAGCGTACCGGCGGAGACAGCGACAGTCAGCTGAAGGAAACGGCAGGCAGGCTGGAGGAGATCCTGAAGACCTTCGGCGTCAACGCCAGAGTGACCGATATCAGTCAGGGACCGACGGTCACCCGCTACGAACTGCAGCCTGAGGCAGGTGTCAAGGTGAGCAAGATCCTGGGTCTCGCGGACGACATCAAACTGAATCTGGCGGCGACGGATATCCGCATCGAGGCACCGATCCCCGGAAAAGCGGCTGTCGGGATCGAGGTGCCGAACAAAACCAATGAAACGGTCTGGTTCCGGGATGTTGTGGACACTTCGGATTTCAAGGCGTTCAAATCCAGACTGATCTTCGGCGCCGGCAAGGATCTGGCAGGAAAGCCGGTCATCGCAGATATCGCGAAGATGCCGCACGTGCTCATCGCGGGAGCGACGGGTTCCGGCAAATCGGTCTGCATCAACACGATCATCATGAGCATTCTTTACAAGGCAACGCCGGATGAGGTGAAGCTCATCATGGTCGACCCCAAGGTGGTCGAGCTGTCTGTCTACAACGGGATCCCGCATCTGCTGATCCCGGTCGTCACCGAACCGCAGAAGGCTGCGGCGGCGCTGAACTGGGCAGTGGCGGAGATGACCAGACGTTACAATCTCTTTGCGGAGAGCGGTGTGCGTGATCTGGCCGGATATAATGCGCATGTGGAACGGATCCCGGAGAATGAGCGAACGGAAGGTGACGGGAAACTTCCGCAGATCCTGGTGATCGTGGATGAGCTGGCCGATCTGATGATGACGTGCGCCAACGATGTCGAAGCGGCGATCGTGCGTCTGACTCAGCTCGCCCGTGCGGCGGGCATCCATCTGGTGATCGCGACGCAACGGCCCTCGGTAGATGTCATTACGGGACTGATCAAGGCGAACATGCCCAGCCGCATCGCTTTTGCGGTAACCAGCAACACCGATTCCCGGACGATCCTGGATATGGTCGGGGCGGAGAGGCTTTTGGGAAAGGGCGACATGCTCTTCTTCCCGCAGGGCTACACGAGGCCTGCCCGCGTGCAGGGCGCTTTTGTTTCCGATGAGGAGGTTGCCGATGTGGTGGCCTTTATCAAGGCGCAGGGCTATCAGTCGGCGGAGTCGCACAGGATCGAGGAGGAGCTGCAGAACTATGAGAGCGCCGGCGGGAATCTCGGAACGGGAGCCGCGGGAGGCGGGAGCGACCGGGACGCGTTTTTCGAAGAAGCGGCGCGGCTGGTGATCGGCAAGGATAAGGCTTCGATCGGTATGCTGCAGCGCGTTTTCAAGGTTGGCTTCAATCGTGCGGCACGCATGATGGATCAGTTGTGCGAGGCCGGCGTGGTGAGTGAGGATGAGGGGACCAAACCCCGTCGGGTGCTTATGTCGGAGGCGGAGTTTGACACATGGCTGCAAAGCGGGAAAGGAGAGGAATGATGAAGACGGATATCGAGATCGCACAGGAAGCGACCATGCTGCCGATCAGTGAGGTGGCGGGATCCATTGGCATTCCGGAGGAGGCGCTCTCGTGCTACGGGCGTGACAAGGCCAAACTGACGGAAGAGTATCTGAAGGAACTGGAGAAAAAGCCCAGAGGGAAACTGGTGCTTGTCACAGCGATCAATCCGACGCCCGCCGGTGAGGGGAAGACCACGACCAGTGTCGGTCTCGGCGATGCGCTGAAACGGCTCGGAAAGAAGACCGTCATCGCGCTCCGCGAACCTTCGCTCGGTCCGTGCTTCGGCGTGAAGGGCGGTGCCGCGGGCGGCGGATACGCGCAGGTCGTCCCGATGGAGGATCTGAACCTCCATTTTACCGGTGATTTTCACGCGATCACATCGGCCAACAACCTGCTGGCCGCCATGCTGGACAATCATATCAAACAGGGCAATGAACTGAACATTGACACGAAGCGCATTGTATGGAAGCGATGCGAGGACATGAACGACAGGGCACTGCGCAATGTCGTTGTCGGCCTCGGAGACTCGGGAGACGGCATCACCCGCGAGGATCATTTCGCGATCACGGTCGCCACGGAGGTCATGGCGGTCTTCTGTCTGGCGGAGGATATGGCGGATCTGAAGGAGCGTCTCGGCAGGATCATCGTTGCCTATGACAGGGACAAAAAACCGGTGACCGCCAAAGATCTGAAAGCGGTCGGCGCCATGGCCGCGCTCTTAAAGGATGCGATCAAGCCCAACCTGGTGCAGACACTGGAACATACGCCGGTCATCGTGCACGGCGGACCGTTCGCCAATATCGCGCACGGCTGCAATTCGGTACGTGCGACGAAGGCGGCACTTGCCCTTTCGGACATTACGGTAACCGAAGCCGGTTTCGGCGCGGATCTCGGTGCGGAGAAATTCCTGGACATCAAGTGCCGCATGGCGGGTCTGAAGCCCGATGCCGTGGTGCTGGTCGCAACGGTCAGAGCGCTGAAATATAACGGCGGCGTGCCGAAGGCGGAGCTGTCCTCCGAGAATCTCGAGGCGCTGAAAAAGGGGATCGTCAATCTGGAGAAGCATATCGAGAACCTGCAGCAGTATGGCGTGCCGGTGGTCGTCACCCTCAACGCCTTTGTGAGCGACACGCCGGCAGAGGTGAAGTTCGTGGAGGAATTTGTGCGCGCAAAGGGATGCGCCTTTGCTCTTTCCGAAGTCTGGGAAAAGGGCGGCGCAGGCGGTGAAGCTCTCGCCAGGGAAGTGCTTGACACACTGGAAAACAAGGAAAGCCATTACGCGCCGATCTATGGCGATGACCTCTCTCCGAAGGAAAAGATCGAAACGGTCGCGAAGAAGATCTACGGCGCGGACGGCGTAACTTTTTCCGCCAAGGCATTGAAGGAACTGGATGTCGCGGAGAAGCTCGGGTTCTCCCGCTTCCCTGTCTGCATGGCCAAGACGCAGTATTCTCTCTCCGACGATCCCGCACTGCTGGGACGGCCGACGGGATTTTCCGTTGAGGTGCGCGATGTCTATGTCAGCGCCGGGGCCGGCTTTATCGTGGCGCTGTGCGGGACGATCCTCACGATGCCCGGTCTTCCGAAGCATCCCGCGGCCGAGAGCATCGATGTGAACGATGAGGGGAAGATCGTCGGACTGTTCTAGTTGCATCGACGCGTAAAAGGGGGTACAATCATGGACGCAAAAATCATTGACGGCAAGGCGATCGCCGCGCAGATCAGGGAAGAGGTCCGCCGCGATGTCGAACTGTTGAAGATGCGCGGGAAAAACGTCACGCTGGCTGTCGTGCTGGTGGGTGATGATCCGGCGTCCGCCGTCTATGTGAGGAACAAGAAAAGAGCATGCGAGACGACAGGAATCACGTCGCTCTCTTATGAACTCCCGGCAGACACGACGGAGGATAAGCTTCTTGCACTGATCGGCAAGCTGAACCGCAGGGAGGATGTTGACGGGATCCTGGTGCAGATGCCTCTGCCGCCGCAGATCGACGAGCATCATGTGATCTGCGCGATCGATCCGGTCAAGGACGTGGACGGATTCCATCCGACCAACGTGGGGCTTCTGGCCACGGGAAAACCGGGACTCGTATCCTGTACTCCGGCCGGCGTTATGGAACTCCTGAAACGGACCGGGGTGGAGCTTTCCGGCAAAGAGGCCGTTGTCATCGGCAGGAGCAATATCGTGGGCAAGCCCATGGCACAGCTTCTTCTTCGGGAGAACGCGACGGTGACGATCGCGCATTCCCGGACCGCTGATCTCGCGTCGGTCGTCAGGCGGGCGGACGTCGTTGTGGCGGCGGTCGGCAGACCCAGAATGATCACGCCCGATTATATTAAAGAAGGTGCGGTTGTGATCGATGTCGGCATCAACAGGATCGCGGAAACAGGCAAGCTCTGCGGTGATGTGGATTTTGACGCGGTACTGCCGCACTGCCGTGCGATCACGCCGGTACCCGGCGGTGTCGGACCCATGACGATTGCTATGCTGATGCGCAATTGTTATGAGGCGGCGTCCCAGAGACGGAAATGAGGAAATGAAGGATTATCTTGATGATGTTCTGAATATGACCAGGATCCTCCCGGCTTCCGGTGACACGCAGGAGATCATGCGCTGTCCCGGATGCGGTGCGCCGATCCCGGAGGGGAAGCTCTACTGCGAGGTCTGTGGAGCGGAGATCCATTTTGTGCCGGAATTCGAGCCCGAGGTGGATGACTCGATCAATGTTGCCATGAGCAGTGTGGCAAGCGAGATCGCCACGCAAAAGGAGGAGTCTGTCCCCGAAGAGCCAGCCGGCAGTTTTGTCCGCAGAGAGGATGCCCGGTCGGATGCGTATTTTGATCTCCACATTCGTTTTCCGAAGCGGGCGCTCCGCTATCTCGGGATCGGCCTCGGGATCGCGGCTGCCGTGACGCTTGCCGTGATCGCCGTACCGCGGATCCTGAAGCTGGAGATCTTCGACGGTGCCTCGCGTGCGAGTGAAGTACAGACTGACGGCCCGGGGACGCAGAGCGGCGAGATGACGCCTGCGAACAGCGGGGCGGTGCCGGGCGCCGAGGAGGCTGACACGGTACCGGAAGCACCGGAACTCACACCTGTTTCCGGGCGTTATGCGGGGGAGCTTGCTGTTTCGGTTGCGGATTTTCATGATGATCTCCGCTATTTCTACACCATCAACGGTGACAGACCGACTGCGGAGAGCGCGCGTTATCTGGCACCGATCCTTCTTGACGAGACCGGCGAGACGACCGTCCGGGTGATCGCCATGAACGGAGAGGGCGTGACGAGTGAGGAGACGATCGCCGTGTATATGGTCGACCGCGCTCTGCCGGCAGCACCGGTTATTCTGGAGGAGAGCGGGGAGTATACGCAGAGCACCATGATCGTCGTGGTCTCCCAGGAGGGCTGCACGATCACCTATACCACGGACGGCAGTGATCCGGAGGTCGATTCCGCGGTCTACACCACACCGATCAAGATGCCGGTCGGCAACAGCGTCTTCCGTTTCCGGGCTTTTGATGACGAAGGCAACGGAAGTGAGATCGAAGAGCGCGTGTATCACCTGGCCTATGCGAGACTGGTGAGCGAGGAGCAGGCGGCGGCTTCCGTTATCCGCGTGCTTGTCAGCAAGAATGTGCTGATCGATTCCACGGGCAAGGTCCTCGGTGCGGAGGGACACAATGACTATATCGTCGAGAGCGTGATCGAGATCGAAGGCGCCGGCGAGTATTATCGGATCGTGGAGCGATATGTCGCGCCGGACGGCAGTGTCAAGGACACGGGGCTGCTCTACGCGGTGAACACCAACGACGGCAGCGTCCACCGTCTCGGCTATGATTCCAGCGGACGATACACCCTGTTCACATTGGCAGGACGTTAACAGACAGTTCCAAGTGCCCGCGATTCATGGTATAAATGAATGGTCGGGTTTAATAGCAAAAAATGCAGGAGGGAAGAAGATGTTTCAAATTCTGGAAAAGCATGTGCTGACAAAGGAGCCGGTGATCTTTCAGATGATCGTCAAGGCACCGCGTATCGCGGCGAGCTGCGAGCCGGGACAGTTTCTGATCGTTCGGGCGGACGCCGAGGGCGAGCGTGTGCCGCTCACGATCTGCGACTATGACAGAGAGGCCGGGACCGTGGAGATCGTCGTGCAGGTGATCGGTGCGGAAACGGACAAGATGTCGAGGCTTGAAGCCGGCGATGCTTTCGCCGATGTGGTGGGACCGCTCGGCAATCCCTCCGATCTGGTCGAAGAGGACATTGAAGAACTGAAGAAGAAAAAGATCCTGTTTGTCGCGGGCGGTGTGGGAACCGCTCCGGTCTATCCGCAGGCAAAGTGGCTGCATGATCACGGCATCACGCCGGATGTCATCATCGGCGCGAAGAATAAGGATCTGGTGATCCTCGAGGACAAATTCCGCGATGTCTGCAATCTCACGATCACGACGGACGACGGATCCTACGGCCGCTCCGGCATGGTCACGGTCGCGCTGCAGGATCTCTGGAACGAGGGCACGCACTGGGATCACTGCGTGGCGATCGGTCCGATGATCATGATGAAATTCGTGTGTAAGCTGACCAAAGAACTCGGCATCCACACGATCGTGAGCATGAATCCGATCATGGTGGACGGCACCGGCATGTGCGGCGCCTGCCGTCTGACGGTTGACGGCAAGGTGAAATTTGCCTGTGTCGACGGCCCCGAATTTGACGGCCATCTGGTCGATTTTGATCAGGCGATGAGCCGCATGAAGCTCTACCGCACGGAGGAGGGAAGGCTGTACCTTAAGGAAAAAGAGGGTGCATCCCATCACGGCGGTTGCGGAAACTGCGATTGATGCGCGTTGGTTTACTGGAAACAGTCATGAGATAGGAGAGAAAAAATGGCGATCGAAGTGGATATGATGAAAAAGGTTCCCGTGCGGGAGCAGGATCCCAAGGTACGGGCGACGAATTTTGAGGAGGTCTGCCTCGGCTACAACAAGGAAGAGGCGGAGGCGGAAGCAACGCGCTGCTTAAACTGCAAGAATCCGCGCTGTGTGGAAGGATGCCCGGTCTCTATTCAGATCCCGCAGTTCATTCAGGCACTCAAGGAAGGCAATGTCGAAGAGGCTTATCACGTGATCGGGCAGTCCTCATCGCTTCCCGCGATCTGCGGACGCGTGTGCCCGCAGGAAACGCAGTGTGAGGGCAAATGTGTGCGCGGCATCAAGGGTGAGGCCGTTGCGATCGGCAAGCTGGAGCGCTATGTGGCGGATACGGCGAGAGAAATGGGGATCAAGCCCGAAGCACCCGCCGCAAAGAACGGCAAGCGTGTGGCGGTCATCGGATCCGGCCCTGCGGGACTTACCTGCGCCGGCGATCTCGCGAAGATGGGCTATGACGTGACGGTCTTCGAAGCGTTGCATGAGGCAGGCGGCGTGCTCACCTATGGCATTCCGGAGTTTCGTCTTCCCAAGGACCGCGTGGTGCAGAAGGAGATCGACAATGTCAAAGCGCTCGGTGTGAAGATCGAGACCGACGTGGTCGTCGGCAAATCCGTCACGATCGATTCGCTGATGAAGGATGAAGGCTTCTCCGCTGTCTTCGTCGGATCCGGCGCGGGTCTGCCGAAGTTCATGAACATCCCCGGCGAGCAGGCACTCGGTGTGTTCTCCGCCAATGAATTCCTGACCAGGAGCAATCTGATGAAGGCGTTCTCGCCGGATTCCTCGACGCCGATCATGCGGCCGAAGAAGGCGGTGGTCGTCGGCGGCGGCAATGTCGCCATGGACGCGGCCAGAACCGCGCTGCGCATGGGCGCCGAGGTACATATCGTCTACAGACGGAGCGAAGAGGAACTGCCTGCCCGTGTGGAAGAGGTCCATCACGCCAAAGAGGAGGGCATCATCTTTGATCTGCTGACGAATCCGGTGGAGATCCTCTCCAATGAAGAGGGATGGGTGTCCGGGATCCGCTGTGTCCGTATGGAGCTCGGTGAGCCCGACGAATCCGGAAGAAGAAGTCCGGTGGTGATTGAGGGGAGCGAGTTTGAAATCGAATGTGACGCGGTGATCATGTCGCTCGGCACATCGCCCAATCCGCTGATCTCTTCGACAACGAAGGGGCTGGATGTAAACCGCCGCGGCTGCATTGTCGCGGAGGAGGAGACCGGCAAGAGTTCCAAGGACGGCGTGTATGCCGGCGGTGATGCCGTGACGGGCGCCGCAACGGTCATTCTGGCCATGGGTGCCGGTAAAGCGGGCGCCCGGGGCATAGATGCCTACATTAAGGGAGAGTAACGGAAATTCAGGCGGCAATCTTAAGAAAATCTTTGCCGCCTCTTTTCCTTTTTCGCCGGTTTTATCTGCTATAGTGTTCCGGAAATCAGCAATGTGTGTTTTCGGAATGGAGGGGCAGGGTTGAAAAAAAGCGAAAAGATCAGACTGATAATTGCGGTTTTGATCGGCTGTCTGGCCATATTTCTGACAGTCTGGTTCCGCTTCGGTGCACCGGCCAAGGATCCCGGTGTTCAGATTTCCGCGGAGGCTGTGTCACAAAGTGATGCAGCCTCCGAAGAACTGTCTGCGGAAAATGCGGCGACGGGAACGGAAGCGGAAAAGAAACTCTACGAGAACCGGACGGACACGGGAAGCACCGCTGCCGGCGTCGATCAGTCGGGGCAGAAAACGAACAGCGGGAGCAGCGCCTCTTCGGCGCAGACGGCAAAGACCTCAGCCGCCGTCGCCGGTCATGACATTTCCGGGAATTCTCTCTACAAGAGCAACACCGTGATCAATTATGCCGACCGGCCGGCGAAAAAACCGCAGGATCCCGAAGCGGTTCTGAACGAGATGCGCGGGTTCTGGGATTCGACAGGTCTGGATGCCCTGCGGGATCTCTGGGTTCTGGATCGCTATCAGCAGATGACGCTGTGGCTCTCCGAGCATGAGGACACGCCGTATTTCTACAGCGGTGACAAAAACGCCTCCGGCCTTCCAGAGGGGCGCGGTATCGCTGTCTACAGCGGGAACCGGTATTATTACGGCGAGTGGAAGAACGGCAAACGCGAGGGGGCCGGTGACTGGTATCAGTTTTATCCCGAACGGATGCAGGATGTCGTGATCCTGCATGAGTACACGGGCAACTGGAAGAATGATCTGCCCAACGGAGAGGGCATTGATGTCTACGAATACGATCTGTCGCGCATGGATCTGGACACGCTCTATCCGATGAATTTCATCGGTTCCTTCACGGACGGACTCTGTGACGGGGAGATGCTGGTCATGCTTGAGGACGCGATCGGGAAGACCACCTCCTGGAAAGGAACCTGCGTCCGCGGCGTCTGGCAGCCTGTTGACGGCAATCCTGATGTTGACGGCGGGATCCAGGCACTTTACTACCTGGATGATCCGAAGCAGCGGATCAGGATCTGGCCGGAATACAATAAGGAATACGGGGTGTATCACGTCCGATGATGCGGATCAGCATCCTGTCCGTGGGGAAACTCAAAGAACGCTTCTGGCGGGACGCCTGCGCGGAATATGAAAAGAGGCTCTCCGGATACTGTGATCTGCACATGGCGGAGGTGGCCGACGAACGGACACCGGAGAGGATGTCGGACACGGAAAGAGTGCGCATCCTGGAAACGGAGGGCATGAGGCTTCTTGCGGCAGCGGATCCCGGCGCACCTCTCTGGGTGCTGGATGTTCGCGGAAAACGCATGGATTCGGAGGCTTTTTCCGACTGTATAAAGAGCGCGGGGATCCGCGGGGATTCTCATATCCAGTTTGTGATCGGCGGATCCTGCGGGGTCGCGGCCTCCGTGACCGACAGGGCGCAGATGCGGATCTCCTTTTCGGACATGACCTTCCCGCACCAGCTGATGCGGGTCATCCTGCTGGAACAGATCTACCGCGGTTTTCGGATCATGCGCGGCGAACCGTATCACAAGTAGGCGGGCAGTCCACGGCAGAAAAGCTAAACGACGCTTTATGAAAAAGGAAAACGAGAAAAAACTGCACCTGTCGGCCGAAGAAATGCAGCGGGTCTTCGGCGGAGGGGATCATTACATCAGAAAGATCGAAAAAGAGCTGCATGTTGAGATCATTGACCGGAACGGGGAGCTGCGCATTCTGGGCACGGGGTCGGCCCCCGCGCGCGCGGCGGATCTGCTGATCGCGCTCGCCGGGAGCAGCGCCGAGGATCTCGTCGAGCAGCGTGTGAATTACGGGATCGAGCTGGAACAGGAGCAGGAGACGGCCGGCGGGACCGGCGAGGTCATGGAGCAGATCGATGCCGACGTGATCTGTCACACGGTGGCAGGCAAGCCGGTGCGGCCCAAGACCCTCGGACAGAAAGCCTATGTGGACGCGATCCGTTCCCATCTGATCGTGTTCGGCATCGGACCCGCGGGAACCGGAAAGACCTATCTGGCGATGGCCATGGCGATCACGGCGTTCCTGCACGGAGAAGTGAGCCGGATCATCCTGACAAGACCGGCGATCGAAGCAGGCGAGAAACTCGGATTCCTTCCCGGTGATCTGCAGAGCAAGGTGGATCCGTATCTGAGACCGCTCTATGATGCGCTTTATCAGATCATGGGCGCCGAGAATTTTCTGAAGAACACGGAGCGCGGTCTGATCGAGGTCGCCCCGCTTGCCTATATGCGCGGCAGAACCCTCGACAACGCCTATATCATCCTGGATGAGGCCCAGAACACCACCCCGGAACAGATGAAGATGTTCCTGACCAGGATCGGCTTCGGTTCCAAAGTCGTGATCACGGGAGACGCCACCCAGAAGGATCTGATGCCCCATGTCCGTTCCGGGCTTGATGTCGCCCGGATGGTCCTGAAAAATGTAGAAGATATCGCGTTCTGCGAGCTGACCGGAAGAGATGTCGTCCGGCATCCGCTGGTGCAGAAGATCGTGCGTGCCTACGAAGTGTGGGAAGAAAAGCACGGGAAGGCATGGCAGCCGGAAGGAAAAAGGAAACGCTAGTTGGAAACAAAGCCCGGTAAAAAAATCTACTATACGCTCCTGTTCTCCGTCACTTGTATCGGCGTGCTCGCGGCGTCCCTTCTGTATGGGCGGGACGTCTCGGAGATCATCCGGGCGGTCGTCAGTGCGGGCGTCGGCGCGGGAACCATCCTGTTCCTCTGGGAGGATCACTGTGCGCGGGGAAAACTGTTCAGCGATAACGGAAAGCATCCTAAGCGGTTTTTCTTCGGATATCTGTGCTCCTTTGCCCTGACGCTCTTCCTGCCCCTGATCGTCGCGGATGCGTGGCCTTTTGTGGCGATCTATGTGCTGCTGGGTTTTCTTTCCTGTCCCTTTATCGGTGCCTGTTCGGGAACGATCCTGCTGATGCTCACGGTCCTGATCCAGGGGGGCGGGCTTCCCGAGTTCTTTATGTATGTGTTTGCCGGTTTTATCGCTCTGACGCTTTTCGGCGGTCTGGATGAGCAGGTGCGGGCGGGCCTTCCGCTCTTCATTGCGCTCCTGATGCAGACGGTCCTGCTGGTCTGCTATCATGTCATGTTCCTGAACGAAAGCCTGTCGCCTGCCGTTCTGATCGTGCCGGTCATCAATGCGTTCATCAATTTTGCGCTGCTCATCGTCATCCTCAATGTCTACGCTTTTCACGTGGTCCGGAGGGACGCGGAGCGCTACATGGAGATCAATGATCCGGCCTTTGCTCTGATGCTTAAGATCCGCGATGTGAGCGAAGCGGAATACCAGCGTGCGATCCACACGGATTATCTGACGCAGCGTGTGGCTGCGGCATTGGATATGGATCAGCAGAGAGTGCGCAGCTGCTCCTACTATCATCGTGCGGCGGTAGTCCTCACGGAAAGAGAGCCGGAGAAGGTGCTGGCGCTTTTCAGAGAGTATCATTTCCCGGAGGATGCGATCACGCTTCTGGAAGAGGTGATCCGGCACAAAAAAGGGGAGCGGATGTCCGCGGAGGCAACGGTCGTGAACCTGTGCGAGACCATGATCGCCTCCCTCCAGTTCATGTTCCAGAAGAACAGCAAGGCGCAGCTGGACTATGCGCTTTTGGTTGACAAGATCTTCGAAAAAAAGGAGAGCGACGGAGAACTGAGAGAGAGCGATCTGTCGCTTCGGGGACTTCGTATCACAAAAGAGATGCTCAAGAAAGAGACGCTGTATTATGATTTTCTTCGTTGAGAACGACACGGATTTCGATCCGGATGCGGAAGCCGGTGTTCGGGATCTTCCGCTGTTCTGCGAACAGATCGGCGATGAGATCCTGAAAAGAGAGGGGATCGGCGAGGATAAGGGAACGATGGAGGCCTCTCTGTATCTGGTCGGAGAGGACGCGATCCGGGAACTCAATCTGATGCACCGCAATATCAATGCCGCAACGGATGTGCTCTCCTTTCCGAACATCGATTTTGAGACGCCGGGGCATCCGGCGCGGGATCTCTCCCTTGCGGAGGCGGACATCACGGATCCGGAGACCGGGCACATCCTGCTGGGAGATATCGTCATCAATACCGCGCGGGTCCTTTCCCAGGCACGGGAATTCGGACACAGCACAAAAAGGGAACTTGCTTTCCTGATCACACACAGTCTGCTGCATCTTCTCGGCTATGATCACATGACGCCCGAGGAGGCGGCAGTGATGGAAAGCAGACAGGAAGAGACACTTGCGGCACTCGGGATCACAAGGAGTTGACAGTGGCAGGAGGGATCAGAAAACTCAGGGGCAGAACACGCGCTGACCGGGCGACGGCTAATACGCTCGGCGATATGGCCGTGTTTTTTTTCCTGCCGATCCTGCAGATCCGCGCTATCGGTGCGGAGGGCGCTGCGATCCTGATCCTGCCTTTCGGTGCGATCGTACTCATGCATCTTCTTTCCGAGGCGATCTGGGAGCGTCCGACCTATCGCGGCGTCAGGCTGCTTTTGCGCTCGGGAAGAGAAGGGGAGGCGGCGGACTGCAGGCGGAAGATGTCCCGTTTCGGTGCTCTGACGGGTCTTGTGATCGCGCTCGTGCTTCCGATGATCGCTCCGCTGCTGTTCGGAGACGAAGCCTCGCGGATGGGGACCGGATGGATCATGCTCGCTGTTCTGCCGGCGCTGGTCTTCGCCGGCGCGATCGGCCCGAGAAAGGGCTTTCTCCGCGCGCAGGGAGCCGGTGCGGAGCTTGTCCTGACGGTTCTGCTGCAGACACTTTTGCTGATCTTCATGCCCTGTGTTTTTGGCGTCATTCTGGGGAGATACGGTGCACGGGTGGATGCGCTGCTCCTGACGGATCAGTATGCGGCGGTATATGGCGCTATCGGCGCGATGGCCGGCATGAGTCTCGCCTTTTTCTGCGCCTGGCTGATCGTCTTTGTCGCAGGACTGAAATTCCGCGTGCCGAATCTCGCGCTCGGTTCGGGACGTCCCAGAGGCGGCTATGCCTATTTTTCCACGGATGGAGTGCTGTTCCTGGCGGGTTTTGCCGTCTGTATCTTTGATCTCTGGCGATTTTTCCACGCAGCGCTCTCCGAAAAGGAGGCGGCGCTTGTCACCGACGGCACCGTGCTCTCCGGCGCCGCGCTGTTCGGACGGTTCGGTGCGACGGTCTTTGCTCCTTTTGTGATGATCGGCTGCATCCTGAGCATACCGTTCATTCTCTCCGTTTATCAGATCCATGCACGTTTCCAGCGGGAGGATGACGCTTCGGCGATCGACCGCTACGCCGGCATGATCCGTCACGCGATGATCCTGTTCCTGCCCGTCACCTTTTTGCTGAGTGCGCTGGCGACGCCCGTGCAGACGATCATCAACGGAAAACCGGATGAGATGATGGAGGGACTGTTCAGGATCCAGATCCTGGCGGTGCCGCTTCTGGCTTTCGGGATCCTGCTGGCGCTTCTGTTTGTCAAATGCGGGAGTGTCCGCGCCGTTCTCCTTGCTGGAGCGGCCGGTATCGCGGTGCATGTCATCGCGGTCTTTCTGTTCACCGCGGGAGGCCGGGGGATCTATGCTTATGTTTTTGCACATCTTCTCGGTTTTCTTGTGTTTGTTTCCGTGACGGGCGTGCTTCTTGCCGCGGCTTTTTCCTATCGCCAGGAATGGGTGCACGGCCTGATCATCCCGTTTCTTTCGGCGGCAGTTTCCGCGCTGCCCGGTTTTGCCCTTGCATCCGTCCTTTCGGGTGTGATCGGGGAGATCCTGACAGTCGTGCTGGTGACCGCGGTCGGCCTGCTTCTCTACATGGTGCTGCTCACCGTCTTTCACGGGATCACGGAATATGAACTCTATCACATTCCCGGCGGGAAACTGTTTGTCGGCCTGTCCAGGCTGTTCGGCCGTTGAGCATGAAGGAGCATCCCGCAGGAGCGCGAAAGGTCCTTGTTTTCGGTGCCGGTCCCGCCGGTATGACGGCAGCGATCAGCGCCGCCCGGAGCGGTGCCCGTGTCACGCTGGTTGAAAAAACGGATGAGATCGGCAGAAAACTGTCCATGACGGGCAACGGACGCGCCAATCTCTCCAATCGAAACCTGACCCACGAGATGTATCATACCGAAGCCGCCGGGCGGATGGACGGCTTCCTTTCCCGTTTCGGCACGTCGGAACTCATTTCCTTTTTATCCTCGATCGGACTCCTGACGCGATGGGAGGGCGACGGCCTGTATCCCGTTTCCGGGCAGGCGTCGGCCGCAGTCCTTGCGCTTCGGCGGTCCTGTGAACGGTCGGGTGTAGAAATGATCACAGGCGCACAGCTGAAGACCGTCACACCGAAACCTGCCGGCGGCTTTGTCTGCGGAGCGGGCGGCCGAGAGTTTTCCGCGGATGCGGTGATCCTTGCGACCGGCGGCCTTTCCGGACCGCGTTCCTGCCAGGCGAGCGGAGATGCCTATTATCTCTGTGAACAGCTGGGGATTCCCTGTACCCCGCGATATCCGGCACTGGTGCCGCTGATCGTCGAGGATGAAACACTTCCGCAGAAAACGGGTGTGCGTGCGTGGGCCCGGATCCGTTTTTTCGCGGAGCGGGACCGGGACAGAAAACCGATCGCGGATGAATTCGGAGAAGTGCAGTTCACGGCAAAGAGCGTTTCCGGGATCCCGGTGCTGCAGGCCTCCGATATCGTTGCCCGCGCTCTGCATGACGGTTTCGATGTCCGTGCGGAGGTGGACCTGTTCCCCGAGGTTACGGAAACGGCGTGGCAGGATCTGACGGCGGATCTGACCGGGCGTTTTTCTTCGGAGACGGTGCTGAACGTACTGTGCGGGATCTGCAACGCATCTCTTGCGGAGAGCATTCTCAGGCGCCTGTCCCTGACGGAAACGGACCGGATGTCCGATCTTTCCCCGGACCTGCGGAACGCTCTTTTCAAGCAGCTTCGGGCGTTTCCCGTGCGGATCCGCGGTATCGGAGACTATGCGCGTGCGCAGGCGACCGCCGGCGGCGCGTCTCTCGCGGAACTGGATGATGACTGTCAGAGCCGCAGGATCCCCGGCCTGTATCTGGCGGGGGAACTTGTCGATGTCAACGGGCGCTGCGGCGGCTACAATCTGCACTGGGCTTTCTTAAGCGGGATGCTCTCCGGTGTTCATGCCGCCCGCGGCAGGTCGTTTGAGCCCGACGACGCGGAGGGCTGAGATATGCTCAGGCTGGAGCAGGTGCGGATCCCGATCGATCCCGGGAAACGGCGGGAACCTTGGAAGCCGGAGGCAGCCTTGAAAAGAAAGGCTGCATCGGTCCTGCATCTCGATCCCACCGGGATCGAGACGGTCACGATCGTGCGGCATTCGATCGACGCGCGCAGGAAACCGCGGCTGTTTGATGTCTGGACGCTGGATGTAGAGCTTTCCGACAAAAGAGCGGAGGAGAAGCTCGCTTCAAAACTGCCGGCCGGTGTGAGCCTTCGGAAGCCACCGGCGGAACACCCGATGGCTGCCGTATCGGACAGGAAGTGTCTGACCGCACGTCCGGTCGTGGTCGGGGCCGGTCCCGCCGGCCTGTTCTGCGCCTATGCTCTGGCAAAGGCGGGGTTTCGGCCGCTCCTTCTGGAAAGGGGGGCGGATACGGCGGAACGCGATGCGGCAGTGCGGAAATTCTGGTCTGACGGCTCACTCGATCCCGAGAACAACATTCCGTTCGGCCTCGGCGGTGCCGGCACCTTTTCCGACGGAAAACTCTCCACGGGCGTGCGGGACCACAGCGGAGACGGCGCGGAGATCCTGCGCGCTTTTGTTGCGATGGGGGCACCGGCGGATATCCTCTATGAAGCGCATCCGCATATCGGCACCGATATCCTGAAAGGAGTCGTGGAGAACTTCCGCAGACAGATCGAGGAAAACGGCGGCGAAGTGCTGCTGAAGACCAGATTGACCGGGATCGCTTTTGACGGGAAAAGCGGAAGGCTGACCGGGATCACGACAACGGCCGGCGATTTCTCCGAGCAGGTGCTTGTGCTGGCGATCGGACACAGCGCGCGGGACACCTTTGCCATGCTCTGCGAGAACGGGCTGGAAATGGAACAGAAGGCTTTCGCTGTCGGATTCCGTGTGGCGCATCCGCAGGAGATGATCGACCGCGCACAGTACGGGATGCCCGCGGGTGATCAGCTCCCGCCGGCTGTCTACAAACTGACGGCGAATGCCTGCGGACGGGGCGTCTATTCCTTTTGCATGTGCCCCGGCGGGCGGATCGTCAATGCCTCCTCCGAGCCGGGCAGGCTCTGTGTGAACGGCATGAGCGAGCGCGCCAGGGACGGGAGATATGCTAACAGTGCAATCGTGGTCACGGTGGCGCCGGAAGACTATCGGGTGGACGGGCTTCCGCTGGAAGGGGTGGCTTTTCAGCGGACGCTGGAGGAACGGGCCTTCAGGGCCGGAGCCGGCAGGATCCCGGTCTCCTCCTATATCGATTTCGCAAAGCGTGTCCGCGGGGTATCCGGATCATTCCCGGCGGCCCCGGATCCGGCGGATCCCGCGGCGTGTTTCTGCGGGGGCTTTCATTATGCCGATCTCTCCGGGATCCTTTCCGAAGAGCTGAATGAGGCGATCGTGACGGCGATGCCGCTGTTCGGCAGACAGATCCGCGGCTATGACGGAGCGGAGGCGCTCTTTGCCGGCATTGAGAGCAGAACCTCGTCCCCCGTGCGCATGCCGCGCGGCGGAGACGGTCAGGCGACAGGACACGCGGGGGTGTATCCGTGCGGGGAAGGCGCGGGATACGCCGGCGGGATCATGTCCGCGGCGATGGACGGACTGCGGACGGCGCGGCAGATCATGGAACAGTATGCGCCTGCGGGGGAGCATATCTGATGGAAAAAGCAGAGATCCGCGCGCGGGCACTTTCGGCGAGGGATGCCATTCCCGCGCAGACGAGGCGGGAGATGGACCGGCGGATCAGGGAACGGCTGTATGCTCTTCCCGTATGGCAGATGTCGAAGACAGTCCTTACCTATCTTTCCTTCGGCTCCGAGGTTGATACCTGGGAGATCGCGGGACAGGCCGTCTCGGAAAACAAGGCGCTCTTCTGTCCGCGGATCATGGACAGGAGGGCGGGACACATGGCGTTTTACCGTACGGATCCCGAACACACCATGCCCGGTTTTCGCGGGATTCGGGAGCCCGTCGGGAATGAGATGTGGGATGCGGCGCGTGCATCCGGCGGGGTGCTGCTTCTGATGCCGGGTGTCGCTTTTTCCGTAAACGGGGACCGGATCGGCTATGGCGGCGGATTCTATGATAGATTTCTCGCGGATCGCGCCGATTTGATGAATCGTGTCGCCCTGTGTTATGATGTTCAGGTGATGAGAG
The DNA here is from genome assembly GCA_024690605.1 of Lachnospiraceae bacterium. Classification (GTDB taxonomy): domain Bacteria; phylum Bacillota; class Clostridia; order Lachnospirales; family Lachnospiraceae; genus Butyrivibrio. The sequence continues at coordinate 70,839 of JAILOV010000006.1, forward strand.
AGTTTTCTGCCGGAGCAGACACGTTTCCGCAGACGGCAACGGATGTCCGCGTGCAGCGGATCATCACGGAGAACGGTGTGATCATTTGTGAAGGAGGAACCTGACCGGAAGACCGGTCGGATCAGAGATGGACTGGGCATCGATCAAAGAGGATATGATCTCCGCGGAGCAGCGGATGGAGGAGGCGGGGCTGTGCATGCGGCTCGGCGGAAGCATCAGCTGCCGGATCGACGAGGAGAGCTTCTTTTTTGCCGGCGGTGACCTGCGGGATCGTCCGATCGAACCGGATGAGATCAGGCGCGTGCGTTTCCGGCGCGCGCAGGGGGAAGCAGGGATCCATGCCGCGATCTACCGCGTGCGTTCGGATATCCATGCAGTGGCGTTTACCAGACAGTGCTTCGGATCGGCGCTCGGCGTGCTGAATCAGGACAGGCTGGCCGCGGAGGATGCTTCGGGGAGCAGGGTGAAGATCCTGGTCGTGCCGTTTACCATGCCGGGTTCGGACGCGCAGCGTTCTCATGTCTACCGGCTTGCTTCCAAGGACCGGGCGGCAGGATTTCTGATCGCGGCCAACCACGGTGCGTTCGCTTACGGAAGGGACACGGAGGAGATGTTTGCCTCGGCGATCTCACTGGAGCGTTTTGCCAAACTGTTTCTTAAGGAGATCGGGAACACGACGATCCCCTGTCAGGTTGTGCATGGTTTTGACAGTGAGCGCACGGGGGACGGCATCCGTTTTTTTGATCCCGGAACGCCCGGACGTGTGCGGCAGATCCATGAACAGATCTATGACAGACGCCCCGATGTCGGCTATATCGTGCACAATCGCAGTGAGGCGGCCGTGACGGTATCGAGACTCAATGATCAGCTGTTCGCGCTGTATGATGATTTTGTCGAACTGATCGGGTCCGGCGTGCCGGTCCCGCGCAATCTGCAGGGAGCTGACGGCAGGGACGGCATTTATGTTTCGGACGATGTGAACGCTTCCTTCTGCTATGATGACGGGGCCTTCTGCTACGGGAGGGATGCGCGTGCGGCGGATCTGGCCGCGCGTTCGCTGGAAAAAGCTTGTATCGCACAGATCGCCGCTGCGCGGATGGATGGTGCCAATGTCCTGTCCCGGCGTGATGTGCGTCGATTGAACAGAAGAAAAGGCTGACAGGAGGAGGGACTTATGGCGAAGAAATATGTGGCCTATGTATCGAGCTACACGAGCGGTGCCGAGAATAAGAACGGGATCCATGTCTATGATGTCGACATGAAGAACGGATGGCTTACGGAAAAGGAGCAGGTGGAGATCACCAATTCCTCTTGGCTTCGCGTATCCCATGATCACCGGTTTCTCTATTCCATCACCGATCTCGGTGTAGAATCCTATACGATCGAGGCGGACGGCAGACTGTCCCTGCTGAACAAGGCATCGATCAACGGGATGCGCGGCTGTTATCTCTACACGGATTACGAGGACCGTTTTCTTTTCAGTGCCGGGTATCATGACGGCAAGGTCACGGTGCTGCGTCTGCATGAGGACGGATCGATCGGAGAGATCACGGACGAGATCTGGCACAAGGGTCTGGGAACCGCCGCGTGGCGCAATTTCCGTCCGCATGTGCAGTGTGTCAAGATGACCCGTGACAACAAGTTTCTGCTCGCCTGCGATCTGGGTCTTGACCGGGTCAATGTCTATGCGCTGGATCATCAGACGGGGAAACTCAAAGAGGCGGATATCATCCACTGCGATCAGGAATCCGCGCCGCGGCACATGCAGTTTTCGCAGGACGGTCGTTTTCTCTACATCGTGCATGAGCAGAAAAAAGCGGTCGATGTGTGGAGCTATCAGGTGGACAAAAACGGGACACCGGATTTTGAACGGATCCAGTCCATTTCCACGACAAAGGACCCCGCGGCACTGGGTGTGGCGGCGTGTTCCCTGAAGTTTTCCTGGGATTACCGGTATCTTGTCACATCAAATGCCGGTGAGAACAGCGTGACGGTTTTCGATGTAGATCAGAAGACGGGTCTCCTGTCCATGAACGTGTCGCTGCCGATCGCGGGGGAGTATCCCAAGGATGCGACACTTCTGCCGGACAATAAGCACCTGATCTCCTTAAACCATGAATCGAACTCGATGACCTTTTTCCATTTCCATCCCGACACACACACGATCGTGATGAACGGGCCGGAATTGTCGGTCCATCAGCCCAACTGCATCGTTTTCTACGAATTGGGCAAGTAGAATTCCCGGATACGGTCCGCGCGGGCGCTCATGTTCACGAGCAGCGCGTCGAGGATCGTGACCGCACACATGCTCTCGACAACAACGGCGGCACGCGGGACAATGACGGGATCATGGCGGCCCCGAATCGTGAGCTTTACGGGATCACCGTTTCTGTCTACGGTGTCCTGTTCGGAGGCGATCGAAGGCGTCGGCTTGAAATGCGCCCGCAGGAGGATCGGCGATCCGTCACTCATGCCGCCGAGGATCCCGCCGGCGTGATTGGTGCGCTTGGTGACACCGCCGCGGCCGTCGGGGATAAAGGCATCGTTGCATTCGGAACCTCTGCCCGCCGATGCCCGGACACCGTCGCCGATCTCGATCGCCTTTACCGCGCCGATCGACATAACGGCATGAGAAAGTGCCGCATCCAGTTTGTCAAAAACGGGCTCGCCGATCCCGGCGGGCATTCCCTCGATAACACAGGCAACCGTCCCGCCGACGGAATCTCCATCTTCCCTGCATTTGCTGATATAGGCACAGGCCCTGGCATCCGCTTCCGTATCCGGCATGGCGGTGGAGGTCCCGGCGATCAGGGATCTGTCGACCGGCTCACCGATCCGGGCACCGATCGAGACCGGTCCGATCGATTCGGTGTAGGCGAAGCAGTCGATGTGCAGCTGCTTCAAAAACTGCTGGCATAATGCGCCCGCGGCGACCCGCGCGGCGGTCTCTCTCCCGGAGGAACGTCCGCCGCCCCGGTAGTCACGGATGCCGTATTTTCTGTTGAAACCAAAATCCGCATGTGAGGGACGATAGCAGTCCTTCAGGTCTTCATAGTCCCCGGAACGCTGCGAGGTGTTGCGGATGAGCATGGCGACCGGCGTGCCGGTGGTCTGCCCGTTGAAGACACCGGAGAGGATCTCGACAGCATCCGCTTCGGCGCGGCTCGTGGTCACGGCGGACTGACCGGGACGCCGCCGGTCCAGAAACGGCTGAATATCGGAGGCAGTGACCGGAACACCCGCCGGGAAGCCGTCGACAACGACCCCCAGCGCTTCCCCGTGGGATTCGCCGAAGGTGCTGATCTGTAAGATTTTTCCGAAGACGGAACCTGCCATGTTATCCTCCTTGAATTTTTATATGATGCCACGGATCGCTCCGTCAATTCTATCAGAAATGCCGGGCATTTCAAAGCCTTTCTGTCCGATAACAGGCGGTTTTTTGGGTTTTTTTGGGAAAGTCATTGTTTTTTTCAGGGGGAATACAGTATAATGACTCTGAATCAGAAGGGGAGCGTATGCGTATGACGGATTCGCCGCAGTTTGCTCCCACCTTCCGCGAGGAGGTGGAGGCCAATCGCAGGCGGCTTTCAAAACAGCACAGGATTCTGGGTTTCTTTGCACGTCCGGTGTATGGGGTGATCCTTGCCGCTCACCGGATCTATGTGTTCTTTCATCAGCGTGTCAAGAAATTTTCCGGCGTAGCGATGGTGGCTGCGGCATTCGCGGTGAGCAGCAGCTTTTCTTTCCCCATGCTTTCGATGCGTGCGGGATTCGTGTCGCTCGATGCCGATCGGACCGTAGCACACGCGGAGGCGGCTGCGACGGTGGAACCGGTCTCCGATCCGGTATCCGGCGGCGTGTCCCTGGCCGGGCTTTCCGTGAGCGATGCGCGGGACGGAGAAACAGCAGCGGAATCCGCTGTCGAGTTTTCCGGAGAAACGGTCGCGGACCCCGCGGAACTGATGGATCCGTCTCTTTTGGACGAGGAATATCAGTATCATTCGGAGGGAGGCAATGATCTCGGTGAGACGGTCACGCTCTCCGATCTGCTGGGAGACGGGGACCTGCTGGCCGAACAGGCGGACGACGGCGGCGGGGAAGCCGGTTTTTCACCGGATGACTGGCGCCTGATCCTGGTGAACAAGCAGCATCCGATCCCCGAGGATTATGAGGTGACGCTCGGCACGATCAGCGGAAGCATGCAGTGCGACCGCCGCATTGTGCGCAACCTTTATGACATGTTCCAGGGAGCCGCGCGGGACGGCGTGAACCTGATCGTCTGTTCTCCCTATCGCACGCACACGCATCAGATCGAGCTGTTCGACCGCAAGATCGACCGCTATATGGCGGCGGGTCTCTCTTATATGGATGCCTATACGCGCGCCGCGCAGGCGGTGACCGTTCCCGGGACGAGCGAGCATGAGATCGGTCTGGCGATCGATATCGTTTCGGACAGTTATTCTTCGCTGAATGACGGGTTTGGCCGGACCGCGGCCGGAAAGTGGCTTGCGGCGCACAGCGCGGAATACGGGTTTATCCTGCGCTATCCGGCGGGTAAGGAGAGCATCACGGGCATCGAGTATGAGCCCTGGCATTTCCGCTATGTCGGCAGGGAAGCGGCGGAGTATATCACAGACGAAGGCATCTGTCTGGAGGAATTCTGGGATGAGTTTCTCTGGCTCTGATCACAGGGAATCTCCCTGACACCTTTTCATGGGAAACTATCGGATCATCAAAGAAGACGGGCGGGCAAAACGCGGCGAACTGACAACCGTTCACGGCGTGATCCAGACGCCGGTCTTCATGAACGTGGCCACAGTCGGCGCTATCAAGGGGGCGGTGTCGACGGAGGATCTGGAACAGCTCGGAACACAGGTTGTTCTCGCCAACACCTATCATCTGCATCTGCGCCCCGGAGACGATCTGGTCTACCGTATGGGCGGGATCCGGGAATTCATGGACTGTCGTGTGCCGATGCTCACGGATTCCGGCGGATTTCAGGTCTTTTCCCTCGCGGAGCGGCGCAGGATCACGGAGGCGGGGGTGACCTTTTCCGCCCATACCGACGGCAGGAAGATCTTCATGGGGCCGGAGGAGAGCATCCGCATCCAGTCGCATCTGGCTTCCACCATCGCCATGGCCTTTGATGAATGTCCCTCCAGCAGAGCGGAACGCGGTTATGTGGAGAAGAGTGTGGACCGGACGACCCGGTGGCTGGTCCGCTGCAAAAAGGAGATGGCGCGGATGAATTCCCTGGAGGAGACGCTGAACCGTGAGCAGCTCCTTTTCGGGATCAACCAGGGAGCTGTCTTCGATGACATCCGCATCCGGCATGCGCGGGAGATAAAGGACATGGATCTTGACGGCTACGCCGTCGGCGGACTGGCCGTGGGAGAGACCCATGAGGAGATGTATCATGTTCTGGATGTGACGGTACCGGAGCTTCCGAAGGATAAGCCGACCTATCTGATGGGGGTGGGGACACCGGAGAACATCCTGGAGGCTGTGGCGCGGGGTGTGGATTTCTTTGACTGCGTCTATCCGACCAGGAACGGACGGCACGGACATGTCTACACGGCACACGGGCATCTGAATCTCCTCAATGCCGGATATGCGCTGGATAACAGACCGCTGGAGGAGGGCTGCGGCTGTCCGGCCTGCAGGCGCTACAGCCGCAGTTACATCCGACATCTTTTAAAGTCAGGCGAGATGCTGGGTCTTCGACTCTGCGTCATGCACAATCTCTGGTTCTACAATCATCTGATGAGCGATATCCGCGCGGCGATCGAGGCGGGGCATTATCACACCTGGTACCGGGAACGGATCGATGCCATGCGGGAGGAACGGTGAGCGGGCATGCGGCTGCCCGACGCGTTGGATTTTTGGCGTTACAAACGTGTAAATCCATGACGGCCGGATCCCGATCGGGAGACCTTTGCGATCCGCGCATTTGATACGCCGGAACAGGCGCAGATAAAAGGAGGTAATCATGGGAATCGGATTCCGGGCATTTGAAGATGGAACAGCCGGCAAGGAGTCGATGAAGAACATGGAGAGGCTGAAGAAACTGGCGGCCTCTATGGGTCTCCCGCCGTGGATCCTGAACACGGGCGATGTTGCGGAGATCATGGATTTCATGGAGGAGCAATCGGCGAAGGGGCAGGTGCTCAGTCCGGAGGCGCAGAGGTATCTGACCAGGACCGTGAACACCACGCTCTCGGTTCAGGAACAGGCGGACGCGCATGTGCCCGGTGCCGTCAATCCGGAGCGCGCGCTGCAGGATGACGGAACCAATCTTTTGCTGACCGGTATCCATCAGACCCGCGGGCAGACCACTTCCAACGGCTGCTGGTCCTGTGCCTACAAGCTGCTGCTCCAGAGCCGCGGTGTGCATCTGGAACAGGAACAGATCAGGGATTACCGTCCGGTTCTCACGCAGGAGCAGATCATGACGGATGGCAATCCCTCGGCTACGCTGACCATGAACGGAAACTTTATCAACAATATCTTTGAGGTGGGAGACATCGGGCTCAGAGTGGCGCCGGATGCCGCCATGCATGAACTGCAGCTCTCGGTCTATTCTCCCGATTACGGGATCAGCAGAGAGCAGTATATAGCAAACGCCAGGAAACTAGTCCTGGATCGCGTGACGGATGCCCTGCGGAATGAGCATTCCCCGGTGGCGTTCATGATGAACAACCATTACCGCACGATCGTCGGCCTGGAGGTCAGGGACGGCAAGGAATATGTCCTGTATAAAAACTCGCTGGATAAGCGGAATCCGGACGCAACGCATGCGATGTCGCTGGATGATCTGGTGAAGGAGGGTCTGACGCCCTCGCTCTTCGGATCGGAAGGCATCGTGTTCAACTGGTTTTCCGACATCCGTCTGTCCAAGGACGGCAGAACCCTCTACGGCATGCCGAACAACGAGGTGTTCATGGACCAGAACGGTCAGGTCGGACTGACCACCCAGGATGCCATCGATCTGGATGAATCGGAAAAGCACAGCAATCATCTGGAAGGTGTTACCGTGCGGCAGACGCTCCGGCAGGATCTGGATCTTCCGGAGCTGTTCGGGTTCGCCGTCTCGGAAAGCGTCTATCTGCCGAAACAGCTGCCGGTGGCTTATCTGCAGCAGGAGGCGGCAAAGCGATCGGCACAGGATGAGGCTGCGCTCAAAGAAAAGGATACACAGACCTTTGCCCACAAGCCGGTCCGGGCGAGGGTTCCGGGAAGGAAGGAAGATCCCACGAACCCGCCCCGTGTCGTTGACGACTATTTCCGTTTTGTCAGGAAAAAGCCCGGCAGCGTAGCCGCACCCGAAAAAACACCAAGAAGAGATCAGGCGGATGCGGTCGACAGAAGCCGGCAGCTCAAGGAATACTATTTGGGGCTTGACGAGAGCCACCGGTTCGATCAGCTGGTCAGTCTGCGGCTGATGGATGCGCGGCATGAGCTGACGGACAAGGAAAAGCTGGTGGCGGATCAGCTGCTGACGGACTTCTTTGTTCCGCGAACCGTCACGGGCGACTATGATATCGTCAAACTGAGCGAGCGCAATCAGCTTTTGTTTGAGCGGAAACTTGCGGCGCAACTCGAAGTGGCCAGAACAGCGGAGCGCATCTATTCGGAACTGGATCCCGCGATCCCGAACCGGCAGGATATCGCGGACCGTATGGCGATGGTATCTCCCGCCGGTATCCTTTACGAAGCCATCAATCAGCTCGACACCTCCATGCGACTCGGAACTTATGAGCTGGATAACATGCTCTTTTCCGCCGGTATGGACCGGACGAATATCATCGACAGGGATTTTGAAAAAGCGCAGACGCGGTTCTACGCCGGATTGTCGAAAAAAGATCAGGCACTCTGCGATCGCGGCGCCACGCTGAATGATCTGAAGACCAAAGCTCTGCCGATCGATAAGCTGGGGATCATCAGAAAGGATTATGACGCGCTGCATGCCGCGAACCTGGAGGAGCTCACCGCCACGGCGGACCAGAATTTCCTGCAGGATGATACCATGTACCGTGCGCCGAAGATGCTCCTGGACGGCACGCTCTGCGATGAGTTTTCAAGAGACCGCATGCTGGACTTTTTCCATACGCTGGACACAAAGGAGGAGCAGCTCGCTTTTCTGCAGAATGTGGAAATGATGGCCGAGACACCGAACGGGCTGGATCATCACGAGAAACTGCAGTTTCATAAGGCGGCTCGGGAATACTTCGGTGTGCCGGAACACGCTTCCGGGGAAGTGCTGGAGGAGCAGATCGCGCAGACGCCGGCGGCACCCGGAAAGGCGGCAAACGCACAGGAGGCTGCAAAAGCCGCTGCCTGGCGGCGTCCAGCGCGGGCGATCACCGAAGAGTCGCTGGATAAAATGGTCAATCTCTATGATCAGATGTGCGGAGAGGACGCCAACCGCTTTCTGCACGGTGATTCCAAAGCCTATAAGAATCTGGAGAGAGCGATCCTGGAGGTGAAGTATCTCCGCGATGAACAGAAGCGGAAGCAGAAGACGTTCACGCCGGAACAGTTGAGCGATCTGATGACAATGATGGATCGGGTTTCGGACGCGGCGAAGATCTATCTCAAGGACAAGAGCAAGGCGCGCGGCACGGCGATGGGACAGGAACGCTATGAGATCGCCATGGCGGCCCTCCATGTTGCCAACGCGGGCGCGGCAAAGGCGATGCTTGCGGAGCACAACAGAAAGCGCAGTGACAAAAAGAAGGTCTCCCTTGAGGAACTGACGGGACGTGAGGGCCGCACCGAAAGGGAGCAGCATGAGCACCGGCACGGCAAGGGCAAGGAAAAGCAGGCGGAACCGCAACAGCAGAAGCAGTAAAGGATCATAAAGGCCGCGACGGAAAGTATGCGTATGCTCCTGGAAACAGACAGGCTGATCATTGTCGAGATGACGACGGACATGGCAATGAATGTCCACAGGAATTCGCTTGACGAAGACGTGAGAAGATTTGTGCCGGATGAGGTTTTCGAGACCCCGGAAGACGCAGAAGAAACGATCGGATTCCTGATCTCCCGGTACGGCTCCGCGGAGGGCCCGCTGGTCTATGCGTTGATCACGAAGGATGGGAACAGAAATATCGGCTATGTCCAGCTGGTTTCCATCGGAGACGGTAAATGGGAGATCGGATATCATGTGGCAAAAGCCTTCACCGGAAACGGATATGCGACAGAAGCGGTGAAGGCTTTTCTTCCCGTGATGGCTGAGCGGATCGGCATTAAGGAAGTGTATGGCATCCGTCTTCAGGAGAACGCTGCATCCGGTCGCGTTCTGGAGAAATGCGACTTTCGCGTTTTCTTTACCGGAGAAGGCCCGTATCACGACGGCGTTTACGCGATCAGCAAAAGCGTCTGGAAAGCCTGATCCCGACATATCCGGCGGGTTCGCTGCGTGACAGGGTTTGATCGGTAAAGCCGGGTTGTAGAAACGGTTTGAGATAAGCGAAGTGCCGTTTGATCTGGCTTTTGAAGGCAGGATCAACCTGAGTCATCAGAATATCATGCTGACGTTCTTTCTGGCAGTACTTGCATTGAAGGTCTTTGATCTGATCCGCGGGGAGATCAAAGCGGATTACACCGTCTTTGCCGTTATCGCGGTTTTCCTTTTCTACGTGTTCAAAGACAAAAGATCATTTATCAGAACCGGTGCGGGCGTCGCATTCCTGGCGGTCACAAGGACGATGGGATACTATTGCACAACGGGCCTCAGCATGATACCGCTTCTTCTTTATAGCGGGAAACGGGGAAAAGGGCTGAAATGGCTCTTTTATGCATTTTATCCGGGGCATCTCCTCCTTCTTTACGGGATAAAACTCGCGCTGTCGGGGCAATGAGGGACATTTTCTTTTGCGAGTGCCTTTTGATAGGAACGGATATCGGACAGAGTTGTCGATTTCCTGAGCGGCAGGGATTATCCGCATCACCGTCCGCAGGCCACAGCCCCCGGCATCGGGCGAGGCGGAAGATATCCGGGAAAAAAACACTTGTTTTTTTATTGACAGTAGTGTATGCTGTTACTTGATATGTCAAGCTTCAGCAAAGGAGAATAGCGATGAACGCAATCATTTTGGAGGCCGGTGCAGCTGCCGGCGGCGGCACGACACTGATGATCATCTATCTGGTCGTCATCTTCGGATTCCTGTATCTCATCATGCTGCGTCCGCAGCAAAAGGAGCGGAAGCAGAAGGCGGCGCTGCTCTCGAGTCTGGCAGTCGGCGATTCCGTCCGCACAACGGGCGGCTTCATCGGAACGATCATCGATGTGGCGGATGATATGGTGATCGTTGAGTTCGGCAACAACAAGAACTGTCGGATCCCGATGGTCAAGGAAGCAATCGTTGAGGTTGAGAAGCCGGAGAGTGCGGTGCAGCAGGCGGAGGCGGAAAAGGCAGCCGCGCAGGAACCGGAGAAGAAAAAGCTTTTCGGAGGCCTTGGCGGCAAGAAATGAGCACAACCGCATATGCAGTCTGACGCTGTCTCAACCTGCAAAGGGGGAGGCGGCGTTGTGCGTTTTTTGAGGCAGAAACCCACAGAATAAGGAGAACACCGATGAAAATGAACATTGTCAGCATTCCGGGCGACGGCATCGGGCCGGAGATCGTTGCGGAAGCCAAAAAGGTTCTAAATGCCGTTGCCGCAAAATACGGACACGAGATCACCTTCAAGGATGTCCTGATGGGCGGCTGTTCCATCGACGCATACGGCGAACCGCTGACGCAGGAGACGATCGACGCCTGCAAAGCGGCCGACGCGGTCCTCATGGGATCGATCGGCGGTGACACGACGACAAGCCCCTGGTACAAACTGCCGCCGGAAAAGCGCCCGGAGGCGGGCCTGCTCGGCATCCGCAAGGCACTGGGACTTTTTGCCAACCTGCGGCCGGCCTATCTCTATCCGGAGCTTGCGGCAGCCTGCCCGCTGCGGTCCGATATCGTGGCGAACGGCTTTGACATGGTGATGATCAGGGAACTGACGGGCGGCCTGTATTTCGGTCCGCGAAGCACCGTTGAAAGGGACGGGCAGCAGGTTGCGACGGACACGCTGGTCTACAGCGAGTCGGAGATAAGGCGGGTGGCGATCCGTGCCTTTGATATCGCAAGAAAGCGCAGAAAACTCGTTACGAGCGTGGACAAGGCCAATGTGCTGGATTCCTCCCGCCTGTGGCGCAGAGTGGTCGAAGAAGTCGCGGCCGGCTATCCCGACGTGACATTGAAGCATCAGCTCGTGGACAGCTGCGCGATGGAGCTTGTCAGGGATCCGGGCCAGTTTGACGTGGTCCTCACCGAGAACATGTTCGGTGACATCCTCTCGGATGAGGCAAGCATGATCGCCGGTTCTCTCGGGATGCTCTCCAGCGCGTCTCTGAACGAAACGAAATTCGGTCTCTATGAACCGAGCGGAGGCTCCGCGCCGGATATTGCCGGCAAGGGGATCGCCAATCCGATCGCCACGATCCTGTCCGCCGGCATGATGCTGCGCTACACCTTTGACCTTGACAAAGAGGCGGATGCGGTTGATGCCGCGGTCAAGCAGGTGCTCGCAGACGGCATCCGTACCGGAGACATCATGCCAAAGGACGGAGACGGAGCAGATCTGCGCAGGGTCGGTACGGCCGAGATGGGCGACGAGATCGCTGCGAGGATCTGAGCAGAATACAGTCGTTATACCGATAATATACATACGTAATAATGATTATACAAACAGCAGAAAAGGGGGAGAAAGATGATCAGTGACAACATGAAAGCCGGGATGCAGCAGGCGCCCGCAAGAAGTCTGCTGAACGCACTGGGATTCACGCCGGAAGAGATCAGAAAGCCGATGGTCGGCATTGTCAGTTCCTATAACGAGATCGTGCCGGGGCACATGAACATCGACAAGATCGTTGATGCCGTCAAGCTCGGTGTCGCGGAAGCCGGCGGCATGCCGGTGGTCTTCCCCGCGATCGCTGTCTGCGACGGCATCGCGATGGGACATGTCGGCATGAAATACAGCCTGGTCACCCGCGATCTGATCGCGGATTCGACGGAGTGCATGGCCATCGCCCACCAGTTTGACGCGCTGGTCATGGTTCCCAACTGTGACAAGAATGTTCCGGGACTGCTGATGGCAGCTGCGCGTGTCAATGTGCCGACCGTTTTTGTCTCCGGCGGCCCGATGCTCGCGGGTCATGTGAAGGGACAGAAACGCAGCCTTTCCTCCATGTTCGAGGCGGTGGGCGCACACGCGGCCGGCACGATGACCGAAGAGGACGTGACCGAATTCGAGAATAAGGTCTGTCCGACCTGCGGTTCCTGTTCCGGCATGTATACGGCCAATTCGATGAACTGCCTGACCGAGGCACTCGGTATGGGACTGCGCGGCAACGGCACGATCCCGGCGGTCTATTCGGAGCGTCTGAAGCTGGCCAAGCATGCGGGCATGGCGGTCATGGAACTGGTGAAGAAAAACATCCGTCCCCGCGACATCATGACGAAGGATGCGATCCTGAACGCACTGACCGTCGATATGGCATTGGGCTGCTCCACGAATTCCATGCTGCATCTGCCGGCGATCGCGCATGAGATCGGTTTTGATTTTGACATCAGTTTTGCGAACCCGATCAGCGAGAAGACGCCGAACCTGTGTCACCTGGCACCGGCAGGTCCCACCTACATGGAGGATCTGAACGAGGCGGGCGGTGTCTATGCCGTGATGAAGGAGCTCGCGGACGCGGGGCTTCTGCATCTTGACTGCATGACCGTGACCGGGCAGACGATCGGCGAGAACATCAAAAACGCGGTGAACCGCAATCCCGAAGTGATCCGGCCGCTCGACAATCCCTATTCCGCGACCGGCGGTCTGGCGGTTTTAAAGGGCAATCTCGCACCGGACGGCAGCGTCGTCAAGCGCAGCGCCGTTGTGCCGGAGATGATGGTCCATGAGGGACCGGCGCGTGTCTTCGACTGCGAGGAGGACGCGATCGCCGCGATCAAGGGCGGAAAGATCGTTGCCGGCGATGTGGTCGTCATCCGCTACGAGGGACCCAAAGGAGGTCCGGGCATGCGCGAGATGCTCAATCCCACATCGGCGATCGCGGGCATGGGGTTGGGATCCACGGTGGCCCTCATCACGGACGGCAGATTTTCGGGTGCCAGCCGCGGTGCATCCATCGGTCATGTGTCACCGGAAGCGGCGGTCGGCGGACCGATCGCGCTGGTCGAAGAGGGGGATATCATCGCGATCGACATCCCGAACATGAAACTGGAACTCAAGGTGAGCGATGAGGAGCTTGCCGCGAGAAAGGCAAAATGGCAGCCCAGAGAACCCAGAGTCACCACCGGGTATCTCGCCCGCTATGCGAGCATGGTCACCAGCGGGAACCGGGGCGCCATCCTGGAAATCTGAGGGCGAAGAGACAGAGATTTTCTGCGGCAAGGGTGAAAACGATGAAAATGACAGGATCCCAGATCGTTCTGGCATGCTTGAAGGAGCAGGGTGTCGATACCATCTTCGGCTATCCCGGCGGGGCGATCCTCAATATCTACGATGAACTCTACAAACAGAGAGATCATTTCCGGCACATCCTGACCTCCCATGAGCAGGGTGCGGCCCATGCGGCGGACGGCTATGCACGTTCGACGGGCAGGGTCGGCGTCTGCTTCGCGACCAGCGGCCCCGGAGCGACCAATCTCGTGACGGGGATCGCAACGGCTTACATGGATTCCGTGCCGATCGTCGCGATCACCTGCAACGTGACACTACCGCTCCTGGGCAAGGACAGTTTCCAGGAGGCGGATATCGCGGGGATCACGATGCCGATCACGAAGCACGGCTATATCGTCAAGGATGTGACGAAGCTCGCGGAGACGATCCGAAAGGCTTTCCGGATCGCGGGCTCCGGGCGGCCGGGACCGGTGCTGGTTGATATTCCCAAGGATATCACGGCGGCAGTCTGCGACTATGAGCCGGCTGTGATCGACACGGTCGCACCGGAGAAGACCTGGAACGACGAGGAGATCGACCGCGCGCTGACGATGATCGCGAAGGCAAAGCGTCCCTATCTCTATGTCGGCGGCGGTGCCGTCATCAGCGGCGCGTCGGAGGAACTGCGTGCGTTTGCCGAGCGGATCGACGCGCCGGTCTGTGACTCTCTGATGGGGAAGGGGGCTTTTCCGGGAACACATCCGCTCTACACCGGCATGATCGGCATGCACGGCACCAAGGCATCCAATTTCGGCGTGAGCGCCTGCGATCTGCTGATCGCACTGGGCGCGCGCTTTTCGGATCGCGTCATCGGAAATCCCAGAACCTTTGCGAAAAACGCGAAGATCCTGCAGATCGACGTCGATGCCGCGGAGATCAACAAGAACATCCGCACAAGCCACGCCATCGTCGGGGATCTGAAGGCGGTGCTGGCACAGCTGAACGCAAAGCTCGAAAAGCAGCAGCATGAGGCGTGGATCAGCGAAGTCCGGGAAAATGAACGGAAATTCCCGCTTTCCTATGCGGAGAAAGGACTCACCTGTCCGTATATCGTGGAGGAGCTGCAGAAGGCGGTGCCGGAGGACGCGATCATCACGACGGATGTCGGACAGCATCAGATGTGGGCGGCGCAGTATTACCGCTACACACATCCGCGCACCTTCCTGACTTCCGGTGGTCTGGGAACCATGGGCTATGGGTTGGGTGCCGCGATCGGCGCGCAGGTCGGCAATCCGGACCGGGTGGTCGTCAATATCGCCGGTGACGGGTGCTTCCGCATGAACATGAATGAACTGGCGACGGCCTCCCGCTATGATCTGCCGCTCATCGAGATCGTGATCAACAATCAGGTTCTCGGCATGGTCAGACAATGGCAGGATCTGTTTTATGAGAAACACTTTTCCCAGACAGTTCTGGCTGATAAGGTGGACTACTGCAAGGTCGCGGAAGGCCTCGGCTGTCTGGCCATCCGTGTTACCCAAAGGGACGAGGTCGCGGGAGCGCTGAAAAAGGCGCTTGCCGCCAAAGGCCCGGTGCTGATCGACTGTGTCATCGACAAGGATGACATGGTGTTTCCGATGGTGCCGGCGGGTAAACCGATCAGCGAAGCATTTGACGCACAGGATCTGAAGAAAAAGAATGGCTGACGGCGAGGAAAATCAAAAAACAACAGAGAACGTGGAAGGTTCCGCGCCGGAGATCACGACGGGCAGGCGTGTCCTGCGCGTGATCGCCGTTCTGTTCATGTGCTTTCTGATCTTCTGTGCCGGAAGCTATCTCTTCATGAACAGACTGTATGACGGGCGCTTCGGGTATGGAACCTGGGTCGGCGGGATCTACGCGACAGGGCTCAGACCGTCCGAAGTGACGGCGATCCTTGATGAGCAGATGAACGCAGGCGGGGGACTGCCGGCGGTCGTGATGCTGATCGGCAGGGATGATCACCGTCTCGCGATCCCGACGGAGGAGCTGCAGATCAGGACAAGCTATGCCGCGTCCGTCAAAAAAGTCTACGATGCCCAGAATCCGCTGACCTGGCTCAGGGGGATCCTGGGCGGTGTTCGCTACACGGTGACACCGAAGACCAGTTTTGATCTGGCTGCGCTGGAGAATGCGATCGATCAATGGGAGATCTTTGACGGTACGGAGGAAGAGGAGAAGGGTGTGAGCATCGAGCGGACATCCGCAGGATACCGGCTGGTGATGCAGGCGGCGGTCGTGCCTCTCAAGGAGGAGATGATCCGGGCCGCTTCGGAAAAGATCAGCGGCGGCGAGTATTTTGTTTCTCTTGACATGGACGGGAGCTGCTATGATGAGCGGCCTGTGACGGATGCCGACCGGTCGGTGCTCGCCACCTGGGCGGCCATTGAGGAGACGAGGCTTCCCTCGCTCAGCTATCTGATCGGCGGGGAACAGATCCCGCTGGATGCCTCGGTGACGGATGGGTGGCTCCTGACGGGACAGGAACTGCACGCGCTGACCAATGGCGCCGGCAATCCGGCCGCGGCCGGTACGGGCGCGGAAGATAAAGACACCGAAGAACCGGATGTGTCCGGCCGCTTTCTGGTCGGCGGCGAGAGCGTGCCGCTGCCGGAGGATGCACGGGATGTCAACGGCTTTGCGCAATGCGCGGACGGAAAACTGATCTTCAAGGAAGAGGAGATCACCGCATTTGTGGATTCCCTCTGTGACCGCTATGACACCCTGGATAAGGAGAGGGATTTCGTGACCGCGGACGGACGGACGGTACGTGTCCCGGCGGGCACCTATGGCAACAGGATCGACAGGGATGCGGAGGTCAGATGGCTGACCGAGGCGGTGAAGACGCGGGCGAGCGAGGAGCACACGCCGACGATGCTCCATGAGGCCAGACAGCTCGGCAATGACGATATCGGAGGGACCTATATCGAAGTCGATATCGGAAAGCAGATGCTCTATTATTTTGTTAACGGCAGGATCGATACGCAGATCCCGGTCGTTACCGGCAACCATTCCCGCCGCTGTGACACACCGCCGGGAGTTTATGATATCTATTTCATGCAGCGAAACAGGACGCTGCGCGGAGAGGGTTATGTCTCTTTTGTTCACTACTGGATGGCCTTTTATGAGCATTACGGTATTCACGACGCCACCTGGCGCGGTGATTTCGGTGACGAGATCTACCTGACATCGGGTTCTCACGGCTGCGTCAACATCCCTCTTTCGGAAGCCGGTCCGCTCTATCAGAAACTGTCGGTCGGCGTGCCGGTGATCGTGCATGAATAACAGGCCGCTCCCGCCTTTCCTCAAATTCGTCATCAGTTCCCTGACCTCAAGCCTGATCGATCTCGGTCTGTTTCATCTGTTGTGTGTGTTTCTTGCGGATATCCGTGTCCTGTCCGAAACGGGAATCTATCTCTCGATCGCAACTTATGCTGCTCGTCTGGTCTCCGCAACATACAATTATCTCGTGAATTATTACATCGTTTTCGGGTCACAATCCTCCCGGATCCGGTCTCTTTCGAAGTATATCCTGCTGGCTCTGGCACAGGTGAGCGTGAGCGCTGTCCTGGTGACGGTCCTGTACGGATTCATCGGCGGAAGAGAGGTGTTTGTCAAGATCCCCGTGGATCTCTGCCTGTTCGTTATCAGCTACTTCGTTCAGAAAAAGTTCGTCTATAAATAACTCCTGTTACGAAATAAAAAAATATAAAATAACATTTGTTACAGTATCGCGTTATTGACAAAAATAAAAATGCGATTATACTGAAATCAATTTCTGATTCTCGTATTCAGAAAGTGGTCATATTGTCTTGTTTTACACCGCGCAGAGAGGAGACGGGAGATGGGCAGAGTTTACAACTTTTCGGCCGGGCCGGCGGTATTGCCGGAGGAGGTTCTGAAAAAGGCACAGGAGGAGATGTTCGACTATCACGGATGCGGCATGTCCGTGATGGAGATGAGCCACCGGACAAAGATCTTTGATGAACTGATCGGCAAGGCCGAACAGGATATCCGTGATCTGATGCAGATCCCGGCCAACTACAAGGTGCTCTTCCTGCAGGGCGGAGCGAGCCAGCAGTTTGCGGCGGTTCCGATGAATCTCAAAAAGAACGGCAAAGCCGCCTATATCGTGACGGGACAGTGGGCAAAGAAGGCTTATCAGGAAGCGGGGAAATATCTTGACGCCGTCAAGGTCGCATCGAGTGAGGACAAGACCTTTTCCTATATTCCCGACTGCTCGGATCTGGACATCCCTGCGGACGCCGACTATGTCTATATCTGCGAGAACAACACGATCTACGGCACCAAATTCAAGACACTGCCGAACACGAAGGGGCACGTGCTGGTCAGCGATGTTTCCTCCTGCTTCCTTTCCGAGCCCGTCGATGTTTCCGCCTATGGTGTGATCTACGGCGGCGTGCAGAAAAACGTCGGGCCTGCGGGTCTTGTGATCTCGATCATCCGTGAGGATCTGATCCGGGACGATCTGGATCCCTTTGTGCCGACCATGCTGAAATGGAAGACACAGGCAGATAACGGTTCCCTCTACAACACCCCCAACTGCTGGGCGATCTACATCTGCGGACTGGTCTTTGAATGGCTGAAGGCTCAGGGCGGCCTGCAGGAGATGAAGAAGCGTAACGAGGCAAAGGCGGCGATCCTCTATGATTTCCTTGATCAGAGCAAACTCTTTAAGGGAACGGTCCGCAAAGAGGACCGCTCGCTGATGAATGTCCCGTTTGTCACGGACAGTGAGGAACTCAACGCCGCGTTCATCAAAGAGGCGACGGAGCAGGGCTTTGTGAGCCTCAAGGGACACCGGTCCGTCGGCGGCATGCGCGCTTCCATCTACAATGCGATGCCGGCGGAAGGTGTGAAGAAACTGGTTGATTTCATGGATCAGTTCGAGAAGGCGCATCAGTAATAAACGATATTTCGATAAGAAAGAGAGGATAAAACGATGTTTCAGTATAAGTGCCTGAATCCGATCGCACGGATCGGTCTGAACAATTTCACGGATCTCTATCAGGCGACGGACGATATCGAGCAGGCCGACGGCATTCTTGTCCGCAGTGCCAATATGCTGGATATGGAGTTCTCCGATAAGCTTCTCGCGATCGCGAGAGCCGGTGCGGGTGTGAACAACATCCCGGTCGATCGCTGTGCGGAGAAGGGCATTGTTGTGTTCAACACGCCCGGCGCCAATGCCAACGGCGTCAAGGAGATGGTGCTGGCGGCGATGTTACTGGCTTCCCGCGATATCGTGGGCGGGATCGAGTGGGTCAGAAAAAACGCGGGTGATCCGGATATCGCGAAGCTCACGGAGAAGAGTAAGAAGAAATTCGCGGGAACGGAGATCATGGGCAAGAAGCTTGGCGTCATCGGCCTCGGTGCGATCGGTGTGCGCGTTGCAAATGCGGCGCGCGGACTGGGCATGGAAGTGTTCGGCTATGATCCCTATCTGTCGGTGGAGGCCGCCTGGGCGCTTTCCCGTGATGTGCGGCATGTGACCGATGTGAACGAGATCTACAGCAAGTGCGATATCATCACGATCCATGTGCCCGCGCTCGATTCGACAAAGGGGATGCTGAACGCCGAGGCGATCGGCAAGATGAAAAAGGGCGTGATCATCATCAATCTCGCCCGGGATATCCTCTGCAATGAGACCGATGTCCTTGCCGGGATCAACGCCGGTAAGATCCGCGCCTATGTGTCGGATTTCCCGAACCCGACGGTCGCCGGTCATGACGGCTGCATCGTGATCCCGCATCTGGGTGCCTCTACCGAGGAGTCGGAGGATAACTGTGCAGTGGCCGCGGTAAACGAGCTGATGAACTACCTGGAAAACGGCAATATCCTGAACAGCGTGAACTATCCGCGCTGTGATCTCGGCATCTGCACGAAACCGAGGATCGGGATCTTCCACAGGAATGTGGCGAACATGATCAGCAAATATACGCAGACGATCGGTGATGCCGGTTGCAACATCTCCGATATGACCAACAAGTCAAAGGGCGAGGTTGCCTACACGCTGATCGATCTGGACAGTGACGTGAACCCCGAGGTGGTCGAAAAACTCAAGAAGATCGACGGTGTTCACCGCGTGCGGATCGTGCGGGAAAAGATGGGTTGAGCATTTGACGAACCGCCGGAAACCGTGGTAACATATCCCTGTATGACGTTTTGTTAAGAAAGCAGGGAATATGGCTGATGTGAGGCCGTTCTGCGCGATCCGTCCGCGGGCGGATCTGGTGCGGGAATTTGCGGCACTGCCCTATGATGTATTTGACAGGAAAGAGGCGAGGATGTTCGTTCGCGAACACCCCGGCTCTTTTCTTGCGATTGACCGGCCGGAGACACAGTTTCCCGAGGATCAGGATATGTATGCACCCGAGGTCTATGCCAAAGCCCATGATCTTCTCTGGGAACGTGTGGAGCGCGGCGATCTGATCAAGGAGAGCAGCCCCGCCTATTATCTTTATGAGCAGACCTGGAACGGGCGGACGCAGACCGGCATTGTCGCCTGCGCTTCGATCGATGACTACCGGGACGGTGTGGTGAAGAAGCACGAGAACACGCGGCGTGACAAAGAGGAGGACCGCGTGCGTCATGTGGATGCCTGCGATGCGCAGACCGGGCCGATCTTCCTCTGCTTTCGCAGGGACGGGATCATTGCACAGATCGTCTCTTCCGTAAAGGAGACGGAACCTGTCTACGATTTCACTTCCCATGATAGCACGAAAAACCGTATATGGATCATCGATAAAGCGTTAGATATTCAGACGCTCCGTGAGCGGTTTACCGCCATGCAGGCGATCTACATCGCGGACGGGCATCATCGCTGCGCCTCGGCTGTCCGGGTGGGACAGGCGCGCAGGGAAGCTGCCGGTGTCACGGGCGGCCTGGAGAGCGATCATTTTCTTTCCGTTCTTTTTCCGGAGGATGAACTGGCGATCCTGGACTACAATCGTGTGGTGCGGGATCTGAACGGTCTGGATGCCGGCGGATTCCTCGATGCGCTCGCGGGAGCCTTTATCGTGGAGGAGGCCGATGCACCGGTTTCTCCGGAGCGCAAGGGCGTGTTCGGCATGTATCTGGACGGCCGGTGGTATCGGCTCTTTGCCAGGCCGGAGAGGATCTCGGACGACGCGGTGGAATGCCTCGATGTTGCATATTTGCAGCGGGAGCTGCTGGCGCCGGTTCTCGGGATCGATGATCCCAAGACGGATACGCGCATTGATTTCGTGGGCGGCGTTCGCGGACTCGCCGAACTGGAAAGGCGCTGCCGGACGGACATGCGGGTGGCTTTTTCCATGCATCCCACGTCACTGCAGGAACTTTTTGCCGTGGCGGATGCCGGGCGGCTGATGCCGCCGAAATCGACCTGGTTTGAACCGAAGCTGCTGAGCGGCCTGTTTATCCACGCTCTGCGTTAAGGAATAGACGCTGGATCTGACTGCGGAAGGAGAGACACATGAACAACAAACTCTACAAACTGATGAACTGGCCGGAGATCGAGGAAATCATCTATTCCGACGGTGACGATCCGCACCGGATCCTCGGTGCGCACAAGGTCGGCGGCAGTTATCTGGTGCAGGCGTTCTTCCCGGACGCCCAGGAGGTTGTGATCAAGTCTTCCGGACGAAGCAATGTGAAGATGGAGATGGCGGACGAAGCCGGCTTTTTCGCGGCGCTGATCCCGTACAAAGAAAAGCTCACCTACCGCTATCTGGTCACGGACGCGGAGGGAACGGAAACGGAGGTGGCGGATGCCTATGCCTTTCCGCCGCTGATCACCAGAGAGGACACGATCCGTTTCGGGAACGGATTGCATTACTACATTTATGAAAAGATGGGTGCGCATCTGATGACGAGAGACGGCGTGGAGGGCTGTGAATTTGCGGTCTGGGCGCCGGATGTGGCCCGTGTGAGCGTGGTGGGCAGCTTCAATCACTGGGACGGCCGTCTGCATCAGATGAAACAGGTGGAACGCAGCGGGATCTTTGAGATCTTTGTTCCGGGTGTGAAGGCCGGCGATGAATATCAGTTTGAATTAAAGACCCGGCAGGGGATCCTGTTCAAGAAGCCGGATCCTTATGCTTTCCATGCCAGAGATTCGCATGCCGACGTGAGCATCGTCGCGGATGATGCGGAGTTCAAGTGGACCGATGACGCGTTCCTCGCTTCCCGCAAGCAGTTCAAAAAGGACGAAGCACCGCTCTCCGTCGGCGAGATCTATCTGGAGGATTTTGCGGCGTACCGCGCCGGCAAAAAGAAGGCCAGAGAGTGCGTCACCTGGCATGAGATCGCCGCGGATGTGCTGACCTATGTGAAGAAGTGCGAGTATTCCACGATCGTGCTCCTGCCGATCATGGAGCATCACGTGGCCAATCCCTATGAGATCACTTCCTATTTCGCGGTCTCGGGAACCGGCGGTACCGCGGCTGATTTCCAGTATTTTGTGAATGAGCTGCATGCGGCGGGCGTGCGCGTGCTCATCGACTGGGCACCGGTGAGTTTCCCCGACAAGGACTGCGCAATGGCGGGATTTACCGGTGAAGCACTCTATGAATACGGCGGTGATCGGGGCACGCAGCCCTATACGGGCTACAAACTCTTTGATTACGGCAGAAAGCAGGTGGTGAGTTTCCTGCTGTCCAACGCGGTCTACTGGATGGATCGTTTCCATGTGGACGGTTTCCGCCTTCCGGATATCGCCAAGGCGATCTATCTCGACTATGACCGCGCGCCGGGCGCATGGACGCCCAATGTCTACGGCGGCAACGAGAATCTGGAAGCGCTGGAATTCTTCCGTCAGTTTACGGGGGTCTGCAGAAAACGTGATCCCGGGATCATCACGATCGCACGGGAGACGGCCTGCTTCCCGCAGGTGACGTCCGACGTCGGCGACGGCGGACTGGGCTTCTCCTACAAGATCAACAACGGCTGGACCGAGGATTTTCTGAAGTACCTGGAGAATGACCCGATCCGCCGGTGCGGTGTCCACAACGAGCTGACCTTCAGCCTGCTGTACTGCTACACGGAGCGTTTTCTGCTCTCCCTCGGCAATGATGTGCTGGTGAACGGGGCCCGCTCGCTCTCCGACCGCATGCCCGGCGAGGATGACGCAAGAGAAGCCGGTGTGCGGCTTGCGGTCTCCTACATGTACATGCATCCGGGCTGCAAACTCTTCTTTGCGGGCGCTGCGGATGGACTGGATAAGAGCGGTGAGGGGCTCACGACCATGATCGCCGCGCTCAACAAGCTCTACGACCGGGAAAACGCACTGCACACGCTTGACCGCACGGAAGCGGGGTTTGAATGGATCAACTGCATGGCCAGTGACGCCTGCATGCTCTCCTTCCTCAGAAAGACCCGCAAGGTTAACGAGAATCTTGTTGTGGTGGCCAATTTTGCCGGCGTGGAACAGACCTTTACCGTCGGCGTGCCGAATGACGGGAAATACAAGGAAATCTTCAACTCCGATGACAAAAAATTCGGTGGCAGCGGGACGGTCAACAGACAGACGATCGAGGCGAAGCGCCGCGCCGGTGACGGCAGACTCTACAGCATTGAGGTCAAGTGCGCCCCGCTTTCTCTCGCGGTCTTCAATTACTCGCCCTACACGGAGCAGGAGAAGAAGATCCGCGCCGTCAGGGAGCAGGATGAGATCCGCAAAGAGGAGGAACGGGCCGAAAAGCTGGCGCAGTTAAAGCAGAAGAAGGAAAAAGAGCAGGAGAAGCTTCTGGAGGATCTGAAAGCCCGCTACGAGAGAGAACTTGCGGAACAGGAAAAGGCGATCGAGGAGAAGTACCGCAGGATCGAAGAGGAACGGGTGAAGAAGATCATGGGAGAGGTCGGTGCCGCACAGAAGGGCTCGACGAAGGGAACCGGAAAAACCTCCAAAAAGAAGTAGAAGAGAAAGGTTAACGATATTACGTCGCTATATAGACGAAAATGCATACTTGCATAGTAAGACAAACATTGTTATAATTATCTCCGCGCGCTGTAAAGAACGCGCGGGAATGCTGGAGTAGCGCAGTCGGTAGCGCAACTGATTCGTAATCAGTAGGTCACGAGTTCAAGTCTCGTCTCCAGCTCGAAAAAAACGGGAATCCTTGAAAACAAAGGATTCCCGTTTTTCATGCCGGAAATATTCAGGCCGCATCCTCGCTCTGTGCGGTGTAGAGTCTGTAATAGGCACCTTTTTTGGCCATCAGTTCCTCGTGCGTGCCGCACTCCGTGATCCCGCCTTCATCGATATACATGATCTTGTCACAGCCGGTGATGGTGGAGAGCCGGTGGGCGATGACGAAACTGGTCCGTCCCTTCAGCATCGCGTTCAGGCCCTGTTGCAGTGCTTTCTCCGTCTGCACGTCGATGCTCGAGGTCGCTTCGTCGAGCACCAGGATCGCGGGATCGGAGAGGAGCGTGCGGGCAAAGGAGATCAGCTGCTTTTGCCCCTGGGACAGTAGAGAGCCGCGCTCCTTGACCTCCGTGGCGTAACTCATCGGCATTCTGCGGATAAAAGCATCCGCGCAGACAGTCTGCGCCGCCTGGCGCAGTTCCTCCTGCGTGGCGTCCAGCTTACCGTAGCGGATGTTGTCGGCGATGGTCCCGGAGAAGATGAAGCTGTCCTGCAGCATGATCCCCATCTGGGAACGGAGGGACTTCAGCGTCACTTCCGAGATATCCCTGCCGTCGATGAGGATCCGGCCGCTGTCTACATTGTAGAAACGGGAGATGAGGCTCACGATCGTGCTCTTGCCGGCGCCGGTGGGGCCGACCAGTGCGACGCTCTCTCCCGGTTCCACCGTGAACGAGACATCGTGGAGCACCTCCTTGCCTTCTTCATAGGAGAAGGTAACATGATCAAAGGTGACCCGGCCGGTGATCGCCGGCATTTCCTGCGCATCGTCCGCGTCCCGCACATTGACCGGTTCGTCGATAGTCTCAAAGATGCGCTCCAGATAGGCGATGTTGTTGATGAAATTATTGAAGATATTGCCTAGGTTCATGATCGGTTGCCAGAAACGCGAGGCGTAGCTGGAGATCGCGACGATGACACCGAGGCTTTCGTTTCCCTGTCCGAAGATCACCAGACCGAAGAGGAAGATCGCGGAACGCACGAGCACGGAGATCGTGTCGATCCCGGGCCAGACGAGTGTGGAGTAGCTCACGGCCTTCATCCAGGCCTTTCGACAGCGGCCGGAGAGCTCCCGGAAGATCTCGGCATTTTCATCCTCGCGGGCGAAGATCTGCGTGATGCGTGCGCCGACGATGTTCTCCTGCAGATAGGCGTTGAGATTGGAGTTCTTGTTGGAAACCTGCTGCCAGGCCTTGCGCTGCCTGTTTTTGATCCAGAACATGAAGACGGCCAGGACGGGCACGCCGGCGAGCACCACGAGGGAGAGCTTCACATCGACTAACAGCATGAACACCACGATAAAGATCAGGTTCAGGATCTCCAGCACGACGTTGATGAGACCGTTGCTGAGCATATCGGAGACGGAGTTGACATAGTTGACCACGCGGATCAGGATCTTGCCGTGCGGGCGGTCATCATAGTACTGGAAGGGGAGCTCCTGCAGATGGGCAAAGATATCTCCGCGGATGTTGTAGATGATATTCTGGCTCACGCGCACCATGATGCGCGAACGGATCGTCGTGAACAGGACACTGACCGCGTAGAAAGCGATGAGCATCACGACCAGACGGTAGAGCATGCCGGTGTTTCCCGTGGGGATCGCGATGTCGAGCGCCTGCGCGACCAGCATGGGTGAAACAAGCGCCGCAGCACCGCCGAGTGCGGACAGGACGAGTGCCAGCGCCATCTGGCCGGCATAGGCTCTAATGTAGACCGAGGCTCTCAGGAGGTGTCGGAAATCAAAGGGTTCCTCCAGAAGTTCGTCTTCCTTGTAGGTATTTCTTGCCATGTGTCGTTCCTCAGCTTTCTTCCGTGCCGGTCTGTGCCTGCCCGGTCTGCAGTTTCACAAGCTCTGCGTAGTAGCCGCCCAAAGCGATCAGTTCCTCATGCGTTCCTTGCTCCGTGATCTCTCCGTGCTCCATGATCAGGATCTGATCCGCCGTCCTGGTCGTGGAGATGCGCTGTGCGATGATGATCTTGGTGCAGGGGAAGGGAAGCTTTGTCAGGCTTTCCTGGATCTCCTTTTCCGTCTCCAGGTCGACGGCGGAGGTTGTGTCATCGAGGATCAGGATGCTGGGTCTGACTGCCAGCGCACGGGCGAGGGAAATGCGCTGCTTCTGACCACCGGAGAGACCGACGCCGCGCTCACCGACGATCGTATCATAGCCCTCCGGCATTTTGGCGATGAAATCATCCGCGGCGGAGGAACGGGCAAAGCGGACCACCTCCTCGTGGGAAATGGTGCTGTCACCGTAGGCGATGTTGCCGTCGATACTGTCCGAGTAGAGCAGCACATCCTGTGTGGCCAGACCGATCTGTTTCCGCAGATCCTGTAGCCGGTAGTCCCGCACGTTCCTGCCGTCAACGAGCACCACGCCGGCGGTCGGTTCATAGAACCGCGGGATCAGGTGGATGAGCGAGGTCTTGCCGCAACCGGTCTCGCCCATGATCGCGACCGTTTCCCCGGGCTTTGCCGTGAAGGAGATGTGCTGCAGGATCGGAAGACTGGAGTCCGCGTAGTGGAAACTCACGTCTCGAAACTCAACAAGTCCATCAAAGCGATCCGTGTGCGGCTCCACACCCGGGAGATCCCGGATCTCGGGTTCCGAATAGTAGATCTCCATGACTTTGCGGGATGCCGCGGAAAAGCGCTGGAATTCGTTCATGATGTTGCCCAGCTGTCGCATCGGGTTGGCGATCGCCCAGATGAGACCGGAAAAGGCCACATATTCCCCCATGGTCAGAGATCCGCCGATCAGGAACAGACCGCCCACGAGAAGCAGGATCACGGGCAGGAGATTGGCAAGACCTTCGACGAAAGGATAGAAACGAAGCCACTCGAATGCCGTCCGTTTGTTGGTATCCCGATAATCGCTGTTGACATCATCGAACTGGCGGATCTCATAGTCTTCTCTTGCAAACGCCTTGACGACGCGGTTGCCGGAGATGTTCTCCTGCGCAACGGTGTTCATGTGTGCGAGCTTTTCACGCAGAAGCGCGTGCATGGGAGCGACCCGGAGCTTGAAGATCCAGATGATAAGGAAGATACAGGGCGCGATCGAGAGAAGGGACAGCGCCATGCGCCAGTCCATCCAGAGGAAGTAGATGCTCACAGCGCCCAGCAGGGAAAATGCTTCCACGATCATGCGGATCACCCAGGCGAGCATGTGGCGCACCGCATCCAGATCCCCGGTCACGCGGGTCATGAGATCGCCGGTGCGGTAGGTATTGTAGAAATTCATGTCCTGCCGCTCGATCTTGTTGTAGAGAAAGTTGCGCACGCGGTAGAGGACC
This sequence comes from Lachnospiraceae bacterium, assembly GCA_024690605.1. GTDB lineage: Bacteria > Bacillota > Clostridia > Lachnospirales > Lachnospiraceae > Butyrivibrio. The sequence goes on from JAILOV010000006.1 coordinate 97,753, forward strand.
GTCTGCGAGACATGTTCATATGCCATGCAGTCAAAATAGACGATGATGCAGCGCAGGATCGTGAAACCCGCCATCAGACAGAGCAGGCGGTAGAATCTGTCCCTGTGAAGCAGGAGATTCTGCGAGGCATCCGGTCCCGTGAGATATTCGTCGACGATCCGGCGGGAGAAAACGGGAACGGTCAGCTGCAGTGCGTTATAGGTGATCGTGCCGGCGATGGCGATCAGATAAAGCACACGGCAGTCCTTCATATTGAGCCAGAGCCACTGCATGCGGCTGACGCCGAAGACCTTTTTCGGGTCGGCGGTCTTGACCGACGCTTTTGTAATTTTCATGGTTTTCTTCCCCAAGTTCCCCGGAGCAATCCTGTGCGGTTAAAGATGATTTTAGCAGAGATCCGGCCGGTTTTCCACAGAAATGTAGTTTTTCGCCGGATTGACAAAAAAAGCGGCAGGCATTATGCTAATGCATCGTGGGGAACGAAAACCCGCGTTTTTAAGAAACCAAGAACAAGGGGGAAAGGGTATGTTTGTCAATTCATTCTGGGCACTGATTCCGGCGATCATCGCGATCGCATTGGCGCTGATCACAAAGGAGGTCTATTCCTCTCTGTTCATCGGCATTCTTGTCGGCGGCGTGCTGTACTCCGGCTTTTCCTTTACCGGCACGATGGAGCATGTTTTTGTCGACGGCATGATCACACAGCTTTCCGATTCCTGGAATGTCGGCATCCTGATCTTCCTGGTCGTGCTGGGAGGCATGGTGATGCTCATGAACCGCGCGGGCGGTTCGGCGGCATTCGGACGCTGGTCGGTCGAGCATGTGAAGACCAAGGCCGGTGCGCAGGTTGCCACGATCATCCTGGGGGTCCTGATCTTTATCGACGACTATTTCAATTGCCTGACCGTCGGCAGTGTCATGCGTCCGCTGACGGACAAACACAAGATCTCCCGTGAGAAGCTCGCGTATCTGATCGATGCGACGGCCGCGCCTGTCTGCATCATCGCACCGATCTCTTCGTGGGCGGCCGCAGTGACCGGGTTTGTTGACGGGGCGAACGGACTGACCCTTTTTGTCCGGGCGATCCCCTATAACTTCTATGCGATGCTGACCATTGTCATGATGTTATCGCTCACGTTCATGAAATTTGATTACGGTCCGATGAAGCTCGCGGAGATGAATGACCGCCTGAACGGCGGGAAGAGCTCCGGCAAAGGTGTGTCGGCCGGCATGACGGGGGCCGAGGATCAGCCGCACCCGCCCGTATCCGGAAAGGGACGCGTGATCCATCTGGTGCTGCCGATCATCGTGCTGATCATCAGCTGTGTCATCGGCATGATCTATACCGGCGGATTCTTCAGCGGAGAGAGTTTCATTGATGCGTTTTCCAATTCCGACGCGTCGGTTGGTCTTGTCTACGGTTCCATTGTCGCTCTCGTCCTCACGGTCATCTTCTATCTGGCGACCAGAGTGCTCAACTTCAACGAGTGCATGAACGCGATCCCGGAGGGCTTCAAGAGCATGGTCCCCGCGATCCTGATCCTCACTTTTGCCTGGACGCTCAAAGCCATGACCGATTCCCTGGGCGCCAAGGACTATGTCGCCGGCGTGGTCGCGAGCATCGCCGACAACCATGCGCTGATGAGCCTTCTGCCGGCGATCGTCTTCCTGGTCGGCACGTTCCTTGCTTTTGCGACCGGTACTTCCTGGGGAACCTTCGGGATCCTCATTCCGATCGTGGTCAACGTGTTCGGCGCCGACATGAATAACGAACTGATGATCATCGCGATCTCCGCCTGTATGGCGGGTGCTGTCTGCGGTGATCATTGCTCGCCGATCTCCGACACGACGATCATGGCAAGCGCCGGTGCGCAGTGTGATCACATCCGCCACGTTTCCACGCAGCTTCCCTATGCGCTCACGGCTGCGGCAGTCTCCGTTGTCGCCTACATCTTTGCGGGATTCATCCGCAACTGGCTGATCTGTCTGCCGATCGGCATTGTGCTGATGGTCGCGACCATGCTCGTGATCCGGCAGCTGGGCACGGCAGGCGGGGAAAAGGCCGGCAATTAACTTTAGACTGAGCATATGAAAAAAGCCTCCTGCCGATCGAACGGCAGGAGGCTTTTTGATGAGGATTGTCGAGCGTCACGAAAACAGCGCCGCTGCGGGGTCACTGTCCGTAAGTGCCGTCTTTTCCACCGCTTCTGCGAGTGCCTGATATCCTTCTTCCCATCCGCACACCCGGCGGAGCTCGGAGGCGATGATCCTGGATGCAAACCAGGCGCCCCGTGCGGTGGTCTGTGCCGGATCCTCCGCGAGATAGAGAGGTGCGCAGGCGTCCTGCCCCTCCTGCTCATGCCGCGCGGTGCTCCTGGCGTGCAGATCAAGCACCGGCACGCGGCTGCGTTCGCCGACTGCCGTGATCGTCGCGGCATGGGCTTTCCTCGTGTCCCGATAACGCCCGTCCTCCCAGGTGTTTTCTGCAAGCGGTGTCACCAGAACGGGAAGCGCCTGTCTGTTCCGGACCTCTTCTACACATCGTGTCAGCCGTTCCCTGTAGCTTCCTTCAGCGCTTTCATCGTCATCGACGAAGGGCAGGAGCACATAGTCCCCCGGGTTGAGATCGGAGAACAGCACATCCGCCCGCTGATGCGCGACGGAAAACTTGTGCGAGAGAAAATAAGGAAGAAACTGCACCCATCCGGCGCGGGATGACGCACCAAAGGACTCCGTACCGGCGCCCGGAACATAGGACGGATTCCCGGCGACATGGATCGTCGGAACATCGGTCTCCGCGATCCTGCAGTCGGAGAGGAAAAGCGAGGGGGCACTGATCTCCACGAAGAGGCTGTCGGACGCATTGTCCGGATCGGCAGATTCTTTTTCTACATGAACAGTCCCGGAGATCTCGCAGGACCCTTTGAAGTCCGGAATGGCAGCGGCCAGAAAGCCATGTCCGAAAAAGACCCATGCATCCGCCGGGGTTGCTTCGTGTCTGGCATTGAGTGTGAGCCTGACGTTGAAGTTGCCCGCTCCCGTGTCGATCTTCAGGAGCGAGGCGTGCCTGCCCGCGCTCATAAAGCACCGTCCGCGCGGATCCGATCGATCACATCAGGGATCTCTTTTCGTTCAATAGTAAGCTTGTTCATCATTCATCCTCCTTTTCTCATTTTATCAGAACAAGACGGCATTGTCACGGGGAACGGCATAGTGTATAGTAAAGACCGGATGACATGATTTATGTAGAATGGAGGTAGGAAAAGTGAGATCGATCCTGGAAGCACCTTATATCACGGAACTTGTGCGCACCTGCAGCGCCATGTATGCGCAGGGATGGGATGAACGCAACGGTGGCAACATCTCGATCCTGCTCGACGAGGCGGATCTGAAGGGTTATCTGGATGTCACGAAGGTCCTGCGGCGGATTCCCGTCGGCTTCAAAGAACCGTCCCTGAAGGGAAGATACTTCCTCGTGACCGGCACCGGCAAGTATTTCCGCAATATCGAGGTGGATCCGGCGGCCTCTCTCGGGATCTTCCGGATCGCGGACGACGCGGAAGCGGCGGAGCTCCTGTGGGGCTATACCGACGGCGGGAGCTTCACCTCGGAACTCCCGGCGCATCTGATGAGTCACGCGGCAAGGCTTTCCGTCGATCCGGACAACCGGGTCGTGATGCACTGCCATCCGGACAATCTGCTGGCGATGACCTATGTACATGACCTGGATGAGCGGGCATTCACGCGGACGCTCTGGCAGATGGAGACAGAGTGTATCATGGTGTTCCCGGAGGGGATCAACGTGCTGCCGTGGATGCCCTGCGGAACCAATGAGATCGGTGAAGCCACGGCAGACAAGATGAAGACAGCACGTCTGGTCGTCTGGGCACAGCATGGCATTTACAGCGCAGGGAAAGATCTGGATGAAACCTTCGGCCTGATCGAAACGGTGGAAAAAGCGGCCAGGATCTACATGATGACGGCAAACTTAAAGATCCGCCAGACACTGACGGATGCGGATCTTCATCAGATGGAGGAACGCTTTGGAATCAGAGCCAGAGAGGGTTATCTCGATTAGGAAAGGGAGGGAACGGATATGAGGATTTATGCCGATCAGATCGGGTATCTTCCGGATGCCGAAAAGATCGCCGTCTTTGCAATCGATCCTAATGACGGTGCTACGGTGCAGAAACCCTGCGAGCTGAAGCTGATCCGCGCCGGGGACGGGAGTGAGGTGACGGGCGTTCCCGTGAAGATCCTGCCTGCGCAGCCGGATGACACAGCGGGGGAAACGGTTGGACAGGCGGATTTTTCTTCGTTGAAAGAACCGGGCGAATACCTTCTCCGGGCGGCCGACGGGAGCGCGTCACAGATCTTCGCCGTCAGACCGCATGTGTACCGTGACGTGAAAAACGCCATGATCCGGGCGCTCTATTTCCAGCGCTGCGGCTGCGAACTGCCGGAAAAATTCGCGGGCGTATACAGACGTCCCGTCTGTCACACCGATGATGCGATCCTGTTTGAGGATCGCGCGATCAAGCTGCAGGTATCCGGCGGCTGGCATGACGCCGGCGATTTCGGACGCTATCCGTCCGCGGCGGCGACCGCACTGGGGCATCTCCTCTATGCTTATGAACTGTTCCCGGACAGGTTTACCGAGACGACAGGCATTCCGGAGACAGGAAACGGACTTCCGGATCTTCTGAATGAATGTCTCTATGAACTTCGTTTTCTCCTGCGGATGCAGAACGGGGAAGGCGGCGTTTATCACAAGGTGACGACGATGCGTCATGCGGAGTTTATCATGCCGCAGGATGATCACGGAGAACTCTTTGTTTTCCCGGTCTCGTCCATGTCGACGGCCTCTTTTGCCGCAGTCATGTGCATCGCATCCCGTGTCTATGAGGATCTCGTGCCGGAGTTTTCCAGAGAGGCCGTTCACGCAGCGGCCGCGGCGGGACAGTGGCTTCTCGCGCATCCCGGGAATACGGGCTTCCGGAATCCCGAAGGCTGCAATACCGGAGAGTACGGGGATAAGGATGATACTGATGAGCGTCTCTGGGCCTTTGCCGAGCTTTTGCGGACGGACAGGGAAATGCGGCATGAAGGGGATCGCAGTCACGAGGCGGCCATGCCGCTTAGGGAGACCAGGCAGGAAAAGTACCGCAGAGCCTTTGCTTCCCTCTGGGAAAAGAAACTGGCCGCGGAGAAGGAAGCACTTGCCGCCTATGACGGCGCGCTCGCGTCCGGGTCACCGGTATCCTCCTTTGACCCGATCCTGCTCGACGGTTTCGGATGGGAAGATGTGACGGCCTTTGCGCAGATGTCGGTCCTGACGGATCCCGACCGGACGGTCGGCGGGGAGGTGTATTCCGAGATGCGGGACCTGCTCCTCCGGAAGACGGAACGCATGCTTCGTGAGCAGGAGAGGAGCGGTTTCCGGCTTGCCATGCTCCCCCGGGACTTCGTGTGGGGCAGCAACATGGTCGTTACGAACCGGGCGGACCTGCTGATCCTGGCGGCCCTGATCGATCCGGAACAGGCAGTGGTTTATGAGGCGGCGGCCCTGGAGCAGCTGCACTACCTGTTCGGACGCAACGCCTCTGATGTGAGCTATGTCACCGGTTTCGGCGGCAGAGCGTTCCGGCGGCCGCACAATCGGGTGACGGTCGCTGACGGGGTGGATGATCCGATCCCGGGCGAGGTCAGCGGCGGCCCGTGCTTTCCGCCGCGGGATCCCATGGGACAAAAGCTCGTGCCGGCCGGAAGTGCCCCGCAGAAATGTTACGCGGATCATGAGGACAGCTATTCCCTCAATGAGATCACGATCTACTGGAATTCGTCGGCGATCTTTGCAACGGCATATTTTGACAGGTAGCAGGCGGAAATACCGTCCGTGATCATGGCGGTTTTTGTGCCATTTTCACAAAAATTCCTTGTGCTCCCGCCGTTTTTTTGGTAAAATCGTCTATGGTTTCGGGCTTTTCCCGAAAAATTCAGCCATGAGATTGGAGGATCAGGATGAACGTTTACACCACCGACAAGATTCGCAACGTAGTTCTTTTGGGGCATGGCGGCAGCGGCAAGACGACACTTGCCGAGTCGATGGCCTATCTCGCGGGTGTCACATCCCGTATGGGCAAGATCGCGGACGGCAACACCGTGAGCGATTTTGACAAGGAGGAGCAGAAGCGCCAGATCTCGATCAGCACTTCCGTCATTCCCGTCGAGTGGGAAGGTGTGAAGATCAATCTTCTCGATACCCCCGGCTACTTCGATTTCGTCGGCGAGGTGGAGGAAGCGATCAGTGTGGCGGACGGAGCGATCATCGTGGTCTCCGGCAAAGCCGGTGTTGAGGTCGGCACGACCCGCGCCTGGGAGCTTTGCGAGAAATATCATATTCCGCGCATGATCTATGTGTCGGATATGGATATCGATGACGCTTCCTTCAAGAACGTTGTGGAATCGCTCAAGGAGAAATACGGCAAGATGCTCGCGCCGTTCAACTTCCCGATCCGTGAGAACGAGAAGTTCGTCGGCTATGTCAATGTCATCCAGGAGAAGGCACTTCGCTGGGAAGGCAAGGAAGTCAAAGAGATCGACATGCCTGATTACAGCAAGGACAATCTGACGGAGTATCGGGACACCCTGATGGAATCGGTGGCGGAGACGAGTGAGGAGTTCATGGACCGCTATTTTGCCGGTGAGACCTTCTCCGAGGCGGAGATCCGCGCGGCGCTGCGCGCCAGCGTCTGTGACGGCTCGGTCGTTCCGATGGAGATGGGATCCAGCACGCTCTGCCAGGGCGTTTACACGCTGCTCGACGATATCGTGAAATATATGCCGAGTCCGGAGAACCGCAAGATGAGCGGCATCAACACCAACACCAACGAGATCTTCGAAGCCAACTTTGATTTCTCCAAGCCCAAGACGGCGTTCGTCTTCAAGACCATGATGGATCCGTTCATCGGCAAGTATTCGCTGATCAAAGTCCGTTCCGGCGTCATCAAGTCCGATGATGTGCTCTACAACACGAACAAGAACCAGGAGGGCAAGATCGGCAAGCTTTACATCCTGCAGGGCAACAAACCGACAGAGATCTCCGAGCTCCATGCGGGTGATCTCGGTGCGCTGCAGAAGAGCGACGCATCCACGGGCGACACGCTCTCCACGAAGGCCACGCCGGTGCAGTATGCGAAGATGGACATCTCCACGCCCTACACGGCGATGCGCTATCATGCCCAGAACAAAGCCGATATCGACAAGATCGCGCAGTCACTCGCCAAGATGTGCGCCGAGGATCAGACACTCCGTGTGGTCAATGACGGTCTGAACCGTCAGACGCTGCTCTACGGTATCGGTGACCTGCATCTCGAAGTGGTGGTGGCAAAGCTCCTCTCCGAGTACAAGGTCGGCATCGATCTCACCAAGCCCAAGGTGGCATTCCGTGAGACGATCCGCAAGAATTCCGATGTGGAATACAAATACAAGAAGCAGACCGGCGGTCACGGACAGTACGGCCATGTCAAGATCCGTTTCTCGCCGTCGGGCGATGATCAGGCCCCCTATGTGTTTGAGCAGGAGGTTGTCGGCGGCACGGTGCCCAAGAATTTCTTCCCCGCTGTGGAAAAGGGTATTTCCGAGTCCTGCCAGCGCGGGCCTCTGGCGGCCTATCCGGTGGTCGGCGTGAAGGCTGTGCTCTACGACGGTTCCTATCATCCGGTGGATTCCTCGGAAATGGCGTTCAAGGTCGCATCCTCGCAGGCGTTCAAGAAGGGCTTCCTCGAAGCCGGTCCTGTCCTGCTCGAGCCCATCGTCTCCCTCAAGGTGACGGTGCCCGACAGTTATACCGGTGATGTCATGGGCGATCTGAACAAGCGCAGGGGCCGTGTGACGGGCATGAACCCGATCGGCGGCGGCAAGCAGACCATCGAGGCGGATGTGCCGGAAATGGAACTGTTCGGCTACTGCACGACACTCCGTTCGCTCTCGGGCGGCACGGGCGACTATTCCTATGAATTTGCCCGTTACGAACAGACTCCGACGGATATCCAGGAACGCGAGGTTACGGCACGCGCGGCCAAGGTTGCCGAGGCGAACACCGAAGACTGATCCGGCGGCAGATCCGACCGGTCGGTGACCGGAGAATTATTCACGAAATAACGCATACCCGGACACGAAATACCGTGTCCGGGTTTGCTGTGAAATCGAAAAGGCAAAGGAGAGCCGGTTTTGCACAAATTTCTGCATCACAGGGATTCTGATGACACCCCGCGCGGGTCGATCCGCCTGCAGTTCACCATCGTGTTCATTGCGCTGACGGCGGGCATGATCGCACTCTGTCTCCTGCTGAACAGTCTGCTGCTCAGGCCCTATTATCTCGCCAAAAAGACAGACGCGGTCCGAAACGCTTTTCAGAGCGTCAATGAAGCGGCGAGCCGGGGAGAGATCAACACGGCGGCATTTGACGTGGAACTGCAGCAGATCGGTGCGAAATATGACATCCGGCTGCTCGTGCTCGACGGCGAATCCCAGACCATCAAATCCTCATCGGATGATCCGGAGCGCATGGCCAGGCTTCTCTGGAACAACATCCTGTCCGTGAATGAGAACGGAACCTCGGTAGAAGCAATCGAAATTACGAACAATTATACGCTGCAAATCGAAAACCATCATGACACGGAAACACAGGACCTGATCTGCTGGGGGTATCTGGACAACGGCAACATGTTTCTGATCGAAAGTGCCGTTGACTCGATCGACGAAGCGGCAGCGCTGGGGAGACGGCTTCTGACCATGGTGGGGCTTCCGGCCATTGCGGCCGGGGCGCTTCTGGTGTTCTTCATCACCGGGCAGATGACGAAGCCGATCACGGATCTGTCGGTCCTCTCCGAAAAGATGAAGACGCTGCATTTTGACGAGAAATATCAGGGCCGGGCGGGCAATGAGCTGGATCTGCTCGGAGACAACCTGAATGATCTTTCTTCGGCGCTCGAGCACACGATCTCGGAATTAAAGACCGCGAACAACGAACTGAAGCGTGATATCGCCCGGAAAGAAGAGATCGACGCGGAGCGTCGGGAATTTCTGTCCAATGTGGCGCATGAACTGAAGACACCGATCGCTCTCATCCAGGGCTATGCCGAGGGTCTGCAGGAGGGCGTCAGTGATGATGCGGAGAGCAGAAGGGAATACTGCGAGGTGATCGTCGATGAAGCCGGCCGCATGAACCGTCTCGTGCGGGAACTGACAACGCTTTCCCAGCTGGAATCCGGTGAGAATCCCGCATGTTTCGAGAGATTTGACATCACGGAGCTGATCCGTAACTATCTGCGCTCTGTGCAGCTGCTCATTGACCGGGCAGAGGCTTCCCTCAGAATGGAGGACTATCCGGAGATCCATGTCTGGGCGGATGAATTCCTCACGGAGGAGGTGCTGCAGAATTATGTGACCAACGCGCTGCAGCACCTGGCAGGGGAGCGGGTGATCGAGATCCGTCTGGAAAAGAGGGAAAGAGTTGTCCGTGTCAGCGTGTTCAATACGGGTGAACAGATCCCGGCGGAGAGTGTTGCACAGATCTGGGACAAGTTTTACAAGGTTGATAAGGCCAGAACGCGGGAATACGGCGGCAGCGGGATCGGACTCTCCATCGTGAGAGCCGTTATGGAAGCCATGCACCGGGATTACGGGGTGGTCAATTATGAAAACGGTGTGGAATTTTGGTTTGAGCTTGAAACAACGACATAAAAATGTGGTATAATACGCACTGTGATTTTATGATTTCGCTGGAGGAAGATTTGCGATGAGGTTCTGCAAAACCGGAACGATCCTGGGAACAGCGGTGGTCTGCAGCGTGCTGCTTGCCGGATGCGGTGAGAAATTTCCGACGCTGACGCAGGAAGAATATGATCTGATCGTCAATTATTCGGCGGGGGTGCTGTCCAAATACAACTCTCAGAACGGTGATAAACTGACACGTCTGATCCCGGATCCGGTGGAAGAGACGGCCGCCGGGGAGGAAATGCCTCCCGAGCAGCCGGCAGCTCCGGAGAAGTCGGCGCAGAGCGCTCCGGCAAAACCGTCGGAGGAAGCGCCTGTTGAGGAAACACCGATCGTCCCGGCATCGCAGGAAGACACCGGGGAGGAACCCGGGGTGATCATCCCTTCGGAAGAGGAAGGGACGCAGGCTTCCGAAGACAATACGGAGGAGAGCGGCGGCGCGGCCGAAGAGACGGCCCAGGCGGCAGCTGTGGAGAATGCGGTCGATATCGGTGGCAACGATCTGCTGCAGAAGATGCAGAGCGGCATCGCTGTGGACTTTAACGGCTACTATGTGCTGAACAGCTATCCGGACAATGCGACGGGCGGGACGGTGCTGACGGCGGAGCCCGGTTGCAGGCTGCTCATTCTTTCCTTCTCGCTTCGCAATGAGACCGGCAATTCGGTTGATGTCAATCTGCTGAGTTCCAATCCGACCTTTACGCTGATCCTGAACGGACAGCCGGTGAGCAAGAATCTGGTGACGGTTCTGGACAATGATTTCAGTACTTATATCGGGACGATCCCCGGCGGGAATTCTGCCGGAGCCGTGCTGTGCTTCCAGATCCGGGAAGGGCAGGCCAAGTCGATCGACACGTTGAATCTGAAGATAAACTATCGCGGCGAGGAGCAGGTCCTCAGGATCGAATAGGGAGAACTTTTTTTGGCATTATCTTTCCATTCGACGGAAAACATGCTATAATTTTCTTTGATTGTGTTAAGAAACACAGCAGTCCTGTGACAGACAAAGATAACGGAGGGCAAAGGCGGTATGGATACAAAGATCCTGCTCGAAAGCGGCAGCAACGAACTGGAGGTTCTGGAGTTTACGGTTGACAATCACGCCTACGGCATCAATGTGGCGAAGATCAAGGAGATCATCCCCTATGAGACCGTCACGCCGGTACCGAACGCACATCCGAGTATTGAGGGCATCTTTATGCCGCGTGATGTCATGATCACGGCGATCGATCTGCGCAACTGCCTGCAGCGCGGCGATTCCGAGCCGGGCGGCCTGTTCATCATCACCAATTTCAACAAGCTGGATATCGCTTTCCATGTGGATACGGTCATCGGGATCCACCGCGTCTCCTGGGTCGACATCATCAAGCCGAATGCGACGATCTCCAAAGCGGAGGAGAGCATTTCGACCGGCATCATCAAGTTTGAGGACCGTCTGATCATCATCCTCGACTTTGAGAAGATCGTCTCCGACATCAATCCCAATACGGGCCTGAAGATGGAGGATCTCAAGGGCTATGGCAATCGCACCAGGAACCGCATCCCGATCGTGCTGGCCGAGGATTCCCAGCTGCTGAACAAGCTGATCGTCGATTCCCTGAATCAGGCCGGCTATGACAATGTCAAGCATTTTGAAAACGGCAAGCAGGCCTATGATTACGTCAAGAATTGCCGTGACAACGGAACGCTTGAGGAAAACGTGAAGTGCATCATCACGGATATCGAGATGCCGCTGATGGACGGCCATCGTTTCACCAAACTTCTGAAAAATGACGACGCGACGAAGAACATCCCGGTCGTCATCTTCTCTTCTCTGATCAACGAGGAGATGCGGCGTAAGGGCGACGCACTCGGTGCCAACCGTCAGATGACCAAGCCGGAGATCGGAGATCTTGTGTCAGTGGTGGATGAGCTGGTAGGGATCAAGCCGGCTCAGTAATGAGACAGGTACATGAATTCCAGTAGCGAGAGTTATCTTGACAGTCTGCTGTCCGCCATGATGAGCGGCGGCAGGAAGAAGAATAAAGAAGAGAGCGGGGAGCCTGCGCAGGAGTCTGTGACGGATGCGCAGGCTCCTGTTGATGCGCGCGATGTGACAGAAATCATCGATGATGATTTTGCCGGTGAGAGCAAAGATCTTCAGGAGATCAGTGATCTCCTGAAGGCTGCGGATGAACATGTCATCGTGGATCCCGAACTGGCGGCTGAGTTCGCGGAGTTCCAGGAGCCGCCCAAGGTTCAAGCACCGACCATGAACGAGTGGATCGAAAAGGTGACACCGAAGGCGGAACCGGAGGAAGAGCCGCAGACGCCCCCGGAGCCCATGCCGATGCCTGCGCCGGCGGAGATGGCCGTATCCGATCCGATCCCTGCGCCGATCCCCGAAACCGCTGCGGATGTGACCGCCGATTTGATCGCGGAAGCGATATCGAGGCCGGAGCCCGAACCGGAATCGATTCCCGAACCGGAGCCGATTCCTGAGCCTGAACCGATTACGGAGCCAATCCTTGAGCCTGTACCTGAGGTGATCCCGGAACCTGAAGCAGTTCCTGAACCGGAGCCGATCCCGGAACCGGAACCGACCCCTGAACCGGAGCTGATCCTTGAGCCTGAACCGATTCCCGAACCGGAACCGATCCCGGAGCCTGTGATGCCGGAACAGCCTGCTGATGCGGTTGCGGATGAAGAGTCCGCGGATATCGCGTCGATCATTGCTGCGATGGACGGAGAAGCGCCGTCTGCAGAACCGACCCCCGAACCGGAATTGATCCTCGAGCCTGTACCTGAGGCGATCCCGGAACCTGAAGCAGTTCCTGAACCGGAACCGATCCCCGAGCCCGGGCCAATCCCGGAGCCGGTAGCTGAGCCTGCAGCGGAACCTGCACCCGAACCCGAACCTGCGTCGATCCCGGAGCCTGAGCCGATTTCGGAACCCGAACCGGCACCCGCACCTGTGATGCCGGAACTTTCCGGCGATCCCAATGCGACGATGGATCTCGATGATATCGCGGCGATGTTTGCGGCGATGGGCGGCGACACACCTGCAACGGAAGCCCCTGCAGAAGAGGCGGCTCCTGCACCGGAACCGATCCCGGAACCTGAACCGATCCCCGAGCCCGAGCCAATCCCGGAGCCGGTAGCTGAGCCTGCAGCGGAACCTGCACCGGAACCCGAGGCAGCACCGGAACCCGAGCCGGAACCGGCACCTGCACCCGAACCGGAACCTGCACCCGCACCTGCGATGCCGGAACTCTCCGGCGATCCGAATGCCAAGATGGATCCCGACGATATCGCGGCACTGTTTGCGGCGATGGGCGGAGACGCACCCGCAGCGGAAGCCCCTGCAGAAGAAGCGGCTCCTGCACCGGAACCCGAGGCAGCACCCGAACCCGAACCTGCGCCGGAACCCGAGGCAGCGCCCGAACCGGAACCCGAGGCAGCGCCCGAACCGGAACCTGCACCCGCACCTGCGATGCCGGAACTCTCCGGCGATCCGAATGCCAAGATGGATCCCGATGATATCGCTGCGCTGATCGCTTCCATGAGCGGAGATGAAGCGGGAGAAGAGCCGGCGGCTGAACCGGCGCCCGAACCGGAGCCCGCATCGGAACCGGCGGAAGCGGAACCCGATATCCTGAACGATCTTCCCGAGGCAGTGGAAGAACCGGCAGGTGAAGATCCTGATTTGGACCACATGACGCAGGAAGAGATCGCCCGCCTTTTCGTCGGCGAGGAGCTTCCGGCTGCGGCAGCTCCCGCTGTTGATGATTCCGAGGATGCCGCGGCAGAGATCGATGCGCTCATGAGCACACTCATGAGTGACGGAGAACCGCAGGAAGAGACACCTGCACCGGCCCCTGCGCCGGAAGAAAACAATGAACCGGAACCCGCGGCGGATATGTCCGATGAGGAAGCGTTGGCTGCCATGCTTTCGGAAGGCATGGACGGCGCAACCGATATGCCTGAAGGCGGAGAAGAGGCGGAGGGCGAAGAAAGTGAGGAAGGCGGGGAAGGTGAGAAGAAGCCCGGTTTCCTGGCGCGCCTGATCGCCCGTCTGTTCAAAGGCGGGAAAAAGGAGCAGAAGGAGGCTGTTGATCCAAACAGTATCGATGGTCTGATGGATCTGGATGAAGCCGCCGGGATCATCAAAGAAAAGAAAGAAGGGATCTTCAAACGGATCGCAAAGGCACTCACCGAATCCGTGGAGGATATGGAAGAAGCGGAGGCCGCGGAGCTCGCTGCGGCTGCCAGTGATGCCGACGCGCTGGCGAATCTGTCCGACGAGAACCAGAAGATTCTGGAGGAACTGAACGGAAAGCCTGCGGAAGAAGACGGGGGCAAGAAGGGCAAAAAGGAAAAGAAGAAAAAGGAAAAGAAGCCCAAGAAGGAAAAGCCCAAGAAGGAGCCCAAGCCCAAAAAGGAAAAGAAACCCAAGAAGGAAAAGCCCAAGAAGGAGAAGCCGGCGGGACCTCCGGTCAAACGCATTCCGCCCGGACGCTTTGTACTGGCCTTTGCTTTTGCGATCACGCTGGGGATCCTGTTGTCCATGCCGACGCTTCTCCTGCCGGAATACAATGCCTTAAGCGACGCGCAGGCTGCCTATGACCGCGGCGATTACAAAACAGCCTATGAGTATTATTACGGCAAGAAACTCGAGGCGGAGGATATGACGCGCTTCCAGCAGTCGTGGCTGATCTACACCATGCAGCGCTATCAGGATGCTTATAACAACTACATTTTTGCCGGCCGCCCGACCGATGCGCTGAACGCGCTGATAAAGGGCATACAGGCCTATGACGAGATCTACGCGGCCGCGGAGACCTATAATGTGCAGGGGAATGTCACGCAGAACTATGAGAACATCGTGTACTTCCTGGAGGATCGCTTTGGTCTGACGGTAGAGGACGCGAAGGAACTGATCGCCATAGAGGATCCGCAGGAATACACAAGGCGTCTGCAGGAGATCACCGGTTCGGAGAAGTAGAAATGATCGCTGTCATCGATTACGGCGCGGGCAATATCCGCAGTGTAGAAAAAGCCTTGCAGGCACTGAATCAGACCGTGAAGATCACGGATGATGCTGCGGAGATCCGGCGCGCGGACCATGTGATCCTGCCCGGGGTCGGCATGTTCGGTGACGCGATGAAGAGACTTGATGCGTCGGGACTGTCGGATACGATCCGTGACACGATCGCGTCGGGCACACCTTTTCTCGGTATCTGTCTGGGACTTCAGCTGCTTTTTGAAGAAAGCGAGGAATCCCCCGGCGTTCCGGGACTGTCCGTTCTCTCCGGCAGGATCCGTCGTCTTCCCGAAGGAGATGGGCGGAAGATCCCGCAGATCGGCTGGAATGACCTCCGTTTTCCGCGGGAGGGTCGGCTTTTCCGGGGACTGGATAACGAAGCCCCTTATGTTTATTTTGTACATTCCTTTTATCTGGAGGCGGCGGATCCCTCGATCGTGACAGCAACCTGCGCTTACGGTGCCACCGTTCACGCTTCGATCGAAAAGGACAACGTTTTTGCCTGTCAGTTTCACCCGGAGAAGAGCAGTGATCTCGGGATGAAGATACTGGACAATTTCGTTCATATTTAATACTTCCCGGATACTTTCAGAAGATGGCGGCATGAGCAGATCCGATCATCAGGTCGCAGAACAGAGGAGAGAAAAGTGCTCACCAAGCGTATCATTCCCTGCCTGGACGTCAAGGACGGCCGGGTGGTCAAGGGCATCAATTTTGTTTCCCTGCGTGACGCGGGAGACCCGGTCAGTGTCGGCGAAGCCTATTCCCGCGAGGGTGCGGACGAACTGGTCTTTTTGGATATCACGGCGACATCGGACAAGAGAAATATCGTGGCCGATATGGTGCGTCGCGTTGCCGAGCGGGTGTTCATCCCGTTTACGGTTGGCGGCGGCATCCGTTCGGTAGAAGACATCCGTGCGATCCTCAGAGAAGGCGCGGACAAGGTGGCAGTCAATTCCGCGGCGATCGATCATCCGGAGCTGATCAGTGAGGGCGCGGAGAAATTCGGCAGCCAGTGCATCGTCGTCGCCATCGATGCCAAACGCTACGATGAGGGCGACCGCTGGCACATCTTTCAGGCGGGCGGCAGGATCGATACCGGGATCGATGCGGTGGAATGGGCCAGAGAAGCGGAACGCCGCGGTGCCGGCGAGATCCTGCTCACCAGTATGGACGGTGACGGCACAAAGAACGGCTATGATCTGACACTCACACGGGCGGTCGCGGATGCGGTGAAGATCCCGGTGATCGCGTCCGGAGGGGCGGGCTCGCCGGAGCATTTTTACGAAGCACTCACAGCAGGCGGCGCGGATGCCGCGCTTGCGGCATCGCTTTTCCATTACAAAGAACTGACCATCCGTCAGGTCAAGGATTATCTCATGGAAAAAGGTGTATCGATCCGCCCCTGTCCGCGGGAGAAAGACGCTTCATGAGCGCGATCACCGGCGACTGGGAGAAAGCACTCTCGGGAGAGTTTAAGAAACCCTATTACGCAGAGCTTTATCGTTTTGTCCGTCAGGAGTATCAGTCTCATGTGGTCTATCCTCCTTCGGAGGATATTTTTAACGCTCTGCATTACACACCGCTGCATCAGGTGCGCGTGCTGATCCTCGGTCAGGACCCGTATCATGAACCGGGACAGGCACACGGCCTCTGTTTTTCCGTTCTTCCGTCCACGCCGGAGCTGCCGCCGTCCTTGCAGAATATTTACAAAGAACTGCATGAGGATCTGGGCTGTTCGATCCCGAACAACGGCTACCTGAAGAAATGGGCGGATCAGGGGGTGCTGCTTTTGAATACGTTACTTACGGTGCGTGCCCATCAGGCTTTTTCCCATCAGGGGAAGGGCTGGGAAACCTTTACCGACGCGGTCATCGATGCGGTGAACCGGGAAGAGAGGCCGATCGTCTGTATGCTGTGGGGACGTCCGGCGCAGGAAAAAGCGGCACGGCTTACCAACAGGAATTTTCTGATCCTGAAGGCACCGCATCCCTCGCCGCTGTCAGCCTATCGCGGCTTTTTCGGGTGCGGGCATTTCAGTAAATGCAATGAATTCCTGCAGCAGCACGGTGAACAGCCGATCGACTGGCAGATCGAAGACGTGGACAAGAAAGAGGAGAACAGATGAAGCAGCGAAAAACGGAGAACTTTATCCTGCTCTTAGTGTCACTTGGCTGTATCGGCATGACCGTGGAGAGCGTCCTCATGGGCTGGGAATTCTGGGTTCCCCCCCTGATCATTCTGGGAACCATCCTCATCTGGGTGATGAACATCTCTTCCTGGCCGGATTATGAGATCCGAACAGTCGCCTATCTCATCTATGCGATGCTGGCGGTGTTCTTTCACGGGGTTCATGAGACGAGCTTCTTTGACGCCGCGCTGGTGGCCGTGCTGGCCATGGTGGGTTATTCCCTTTTCGATCATGTCTACATGATGAATCTCTTCCTGCTGGAATACTGGATCATCA
This sequence comes from Lachnospiraceae bacterium, assembly GCA_024690605.1. Taxonomy (GTDB): domain Bacteria; phylum Bacillota; class Clostridia; order Lachnospirales; family Lachnospiraceae; genus Butyrivibrio. Next base: position 115,023 of record JAILOV010000006.1, read on the forward strand.
TGTTCATCCAGATCATGCTCGCGCATGATACCGGACATACGACATTTGATGCCCTGACCGTCTCGCGGATCCTCCTGGATCTCGCCATCGTAGCTCTGGTTTTCTTCTGCTGCGTCAAGTCTATCGACGACCGGTTGGAGGTAAGGGAAACGGAGAATGAACTGCGGGAGAGGATCGAAAACACCGATGCCGACATGGAGGATTTCCTTTCCAACATTTCTCATGAACTGCGCACGCCTGTCAATGTGGTCAACGGCATGTCGGATCTTCTGATCAAGAAAAATGTCGGATCCGAGCCTTATTCCATCAAGGACGCGGGGATCCGTCTGGCTTACCAGATCGAGGACATCCAGGATTACACCGAGTGTAAACGCAAAAAGGTCCTGCTGGATGAGGACGACTACATGAGTACCTCCCTCATCAACGATGTGGTGACGAGTTTCCGGATGCTGGAGAACAACGCGGATCTGGGACTGGTGGTGGATCTGAATCCCGCGGTACCGACCCGGATGCGGGGCGATGTCCGCAAGCTTCACAAGATCTTCCGGCACTTGCTGGAGAACGCCGTGAAATTCACGAAACGGGGCGGTATCTATGTGAAGATGTACACGGAGAACAAGGATTACGGCGTGAACCTGTGCATCGAGATGACGGACACCGGCATCGGCATGGACAGGAAAGCGATCGAAGCGGTGTCGGAGGGCATGTATCAGGTGAACAAGAAACGGAACCGCAGTTCCGGCGGCATCGGTCTGGGGCTCTTTATCGTATACGGCTTTGCCCACCGGATGGGCGGCTTCGTCAAGATCGAGAGCAGGAGATCCTATGGCACCACGATCCGCGTCACCGTGCCGCAGAAGGTGGTGGATGAATCTCCCTGTCTCTCTCTGTCCGGTGCCTTTAAGGGTGACATCCTCTTCCACGTGCGGTCTGACAAGTACAAGGTCCCGAGGGTGCGTGATTTCTACCGGGCCATGGCGGCTGATCTGGCAATAGGTCTTCGCGTACCGCTTTATTCCGCCGAGACCATCCGGGAGATCGAGAATCTGATCGAGAAGCAGAACGTCACTTATATCTTCATGGGGCAGGAAGAATACGAGGAGAATCCGGAATACTTCGATAAACTGAGCGAGGGAGATATCGTGGTCGCGGTGTCTGCCGGAACGGGGTTTAAGACCAATCCGGGCAGCAAGGTCATGATGATGCCCAAGCCGCTCTACGGCTATCCGGCCGTCAAGATCCTGAATGAAGGCAGAAACGCCCGCAACATCGAATTTGCCGACAGTGCGGTCAGACCGGTGTTCAACGGGGTCCGGGCGCTGATCGTGGATGACGAACCCATGAATCTGGTGGTGGCCAGCAGCCTCTTTTCCGGTTACGGAATGATCACGGAGACCGCGGACAGCGGAAAGGAAGCCATCAAAAAGTTCCGCGGCAGCGACTATGACCTCGTGTTCATGGATCACATGATGCCGGAAATGGACGGCGTGGAAGCCATGAAGGAGCTCCGAAGGGTCGCGGAAGCGGAAAATCGGACGATCGTGATCGTGGTCCTGACGGCCAATGTGGTCTCGGGTGCCAGGGAGATGTTCATGCGCGAGGGCTTTGACGGCTTCATCGCCAAGCCCATCAATACGGCGGATTTTGAGAGAGTCCTGCTGCAGGTGCTTCCCGGATCGTGGACGGAACAGGGAGGTGAGAACGCATGAAGATCGTGAATGTGATCAAATATGTGCTGTACTGCATCCGGGATCCGGAGCGGGATTTTTCGGAGCGTGTCTTCCTGATCCTGACGCTCATCTCGGAACTGACGGTTCCCCTTGCTCTGGTGGCCGATATCATCACCGGAGAGCATCTGCAGGAGATCCTCGTGCTCATCGGCGTGGTAATCATTGTTCCGACGATCACCCTGGTGTGTCTGTATAAAAACAGGCTGACCCTGGCGATCCGGATGATCGTGATCAGTCTTGTTCTGTTTATTCTGCCTGCACTCTACTTTTTCGGCGGAGGTCTGGAAGGCGGCGGTGTCGTGTGGATCATCTTCGGATTTACGTATGTGGGTTTGACGATGTCCGGCAGATGGCGTCGTGTGATGCTTTTCCTTCTCTTTATCATGTCCGGGATCTGTTTTCTTTCGGAGTATTTCCATCCCGAATGGGTCACGGAGCATTCCCGCTGGATGCTTTTTGTGGATTCCTTTATCTCGTTCATCCTGGTCGGGTTTGTGTGTTTCTACATGACCTGGTCCCAGAATCAGCTTTTCATGAAAGAGAATGAGCGGGCCAGAAAAGCGGCGGAGACGGCTGAGGAACTGACCAGAGCGCAGAACCGGTTCTTCTCCAGCATGAGCCATGAGATCCGCACGCCGATCAATTCGATCCTGGGTCTGAACGAACTGATCCTCAGAGATCAGAGCGCGTCGGACGAGGTGGTCCGTGATGCCACCGGGATCCAGGGTGCCGGAAAACTCCTGCTCGCTCTTATCAACGATATCCTGGATTTTTCCAAGATGGAGGCCGGCAGCATGGATATCGTCCCTGTGGATTACCGCGTGGGCGATCTGATCTCCGAGGTCGTCGGCATGATCTGGCTGAAAGCCCAGGATAAGGGCCTGCGATTTGATGTCAGTATCGATCCGAAGGTGCCCACGGTCCTGTTCGGTGATGAGATCCGGATCAAGCAGGTGATCATCAATCTGTTAAACAATGCCGTAAAATACACGAAGGAAGGTTCGATCGAACTCCATATAGACAGTGAGGAGACGGATGAGAAGACCGCGCTCCTGACGATCACCATCTCCGATACCGGCATGGGGATCAAAAAAGAGGCGCTGCCCCATCTCTTTGATGCCTTCAAGAGAGTGGATGAGGAAAAGAACCGCCATATCGAGGGAACGGGACTTGGTCTTTCCATCGTCAAACAACTGGTCGAACTCATGGACGGAACGATCGCCGTCAGCAGCATTTACGGGGAGGGTTCCATCTTTACCGTCACCCTGAAGCAGGGGATCACCGATCCCACGCAGATCGGTGAACTGAACATTCACAATCAGCAGACGGCCAAGCGGAGCAGATATGAGAGCAGCTTTACGGCACCGGATGCCAGGATCCTTATCGTGGATGACAATGAGATGAACCTGGAGGTGGAGAGCAAACTCCTTGCGGAAACGCACATCCATATCGATAAGGCGCTGAGCGGCAGGGATGCGCTGGAACTCACCCTGCAGAATCACTATGACGTGATCCTCATGGATCATCTGATGCCGATGATGGACGGCATCGAGTGTCTGGAGCATATCCGGAGTCAGGACGGCGGACTTAACCGCACGGTGCCCGTGGTCGTGCTGACAGCGAACGCGGGAAGCGAGAACAGGGATCTGTATAACCGGTCCGGCTTTGATGGGTATCTGATGAAGCCCGTATCGGGCGAGGCTCTGGAAGAGATGCTCATGCGGCACATCACGAGGGACAAGCTGATCATCTCCGGCAGAATGATGCGGATGCGCGAGGATATCAGCGCCACGGCGGGCTATGCCAGAAAACAGCCGGTCATCATCACCTCTACCAGCATGTGTGATCTCCCGGATGCGGTCGTCAGGAAGCTGGGCATCCCGATCCTGCCGTTCGTGATCCACACGGATGAGGGAACTTTCAAGGACGGCGTGCAGATGGATGCCAGCGAGATGATCCGCTACGTCCGTGACGGAAAGAACGCGGTTTCCTCGCCGCCGGATGTAAAGACCTATACGGAATTCTTTGCCGGCGCATTGAAAAAAGGACATCATCTGATCCACATCGCTCTCACCACCAGCATGAGTGAGGATTATAAGATCGCCACAGAGGCGGCAAAGTCCTTTGACAATGTGACGGTCATCAATTCGGAAGTTCTCTCCTCGGCCACCGGCATCCTTGTGCTGATCGCCTGCAAACTGGCGCAGCAGAACATCCCGCTGGAGGAGATCATCGAAGAACTGAACACCGTGAAGCAGCGTCTGCGGTGCAGTTTCGTGATCGACACCACGGAATATATGGCGGAAAGGGGTCTGATCAGCAAACGGCTGGATCGTATCGCCCGCACATTGAGTCTCCATCCGGGTCTTAGGATCAGAAACGACCGGTCCGGGATCGGCGGTGTCTGGATCGGGAGAACAAAGAGAGCCTACCGCAAGTATATCCATCACGCGTTTCCCGTGGACATCATCCCGGACGGAGATGTTGTGTTCATCACTTATGCGGATGTCCCGCTCGCCACGCTGGAATGGATCCGTGAGGAGATCAGCAAGATCGCCTACTTTGAGCATGTGGTCTTCAAACAGGCTTCCGCGGCCATTTCTTCGAACTGTGGGCCGGGTGCCGTGGGAATCCTGTATTTCGTAAAGTCCAACAAATCCTATAATATCGGTTCCTTCATTGAGGATGAGACGAGTTTCGCGCACGAGGAGTTCCCTGAGGAGATCGAGGATGAAGAGGGGAGCGCAGATGCGGAGAATACAGAAGAACCGGCGCCCGCTGAGCCTGATGCATCCGCCGAGCCCGCGTGGTATGAGAAACTGACCTTCATCGACGGGGAAGCAGCGATCCGCAACAGCGGATCGGAGGACGCCTTCCGTTCCGTCCTGAAGATCTTCCATGGTTCCATTCCGGACAAGACGGCGGAACTGGAGAATTTCTACACATCGGCGGACTGGCAGAACTATGTCATCAAGATCCATGCGCTGAAGAGTTCCGCGAAGCTCATCGGCGCGCTCGCACTCTCGGATAAGGCACAGCTTCTGGAAACGGCCGGCAAGGAGGGCAATACCGACTACATCCGCGAGAACCATGCCTCCTTCATGAAGGATTACGCGGAGCTGGGGAGCCAGCTGGATGCCGTGATGGCAGAAGAGAGCGGATCGGACAAGCCTGTCGCGGACGATGATCTGATGGTGAGCGTCTTTGAGGAACTGCGCGCGGCAGCAGAGGCCATGGACTGTGACACCATCGGCGGGATCTTGCAGGAGATGGAAGCTTACGCGATCCCGGAGACTGACCGGGAACGCTATGACGCTGTGACAGAGGCAGCAGGGAAGTTCGATTATGAAGGCATGCTGGCTGCCCTGGATCAGCCGTAACGGCAAGTGTAGAAAAGGATCGGGATCAGTATGGAAACAGTGGTAAGGATCAATGATGCGGTCAATTCCTTTGCATGGGGAACCTTTGGCCTTTCCCTGCTTTTGGGAACAGGACTGGTCTGCACCCTGATCACCGGCTTCTTCCAGATCACGCACGTCCGGCACTGGTGGCGCGGAACCTTTGGGATCATGAACGGAAAGGGACGCGTCATCAACGATTCCGGTGCGCTGTCCCAGTTCCGCGCATTCTGCACCGCCCTGTGCGCGACGATCGGAACCGGCAACATCGCCGGCGTTTCCACCGCCATCTGCGTCGGCGGTCCCGGCGCGGTCTTCTGGATGTGGGTCGCCGCGTTTTTCGGCATGATGGTCAAGTATTCGGAGAATGTGCTGGGTATCTATTACCGGCGCAGGAATACGGAGGGCGCCTGGTCCGGCGGCCCCATGTATTATCTGCAGGACGGCTTCGGCTCTTACCGGCATTGCAAAAAGGCGGGACGGGTGCTGGGCATTCTGTTCTGCATCTTCACAGTCCTCGCGTCTTTCGGGATCGGAAATATGGGCCAGATCAACAAGATCACGATCAACTTCGGCGAGACCTTCCTGTCCGGGGTGGAGGAAGAACTGTTTCTGGGCTTTTCCCGTGTGGATCTGGCGATCGGCCTGGTGCTCCTCGTCATCGCGGCGGTCATCATCATGGGAGGCTTCCGGCGGCTGGCGGCGGTCTCCGAGAAACTGATCCCGTTCATGAGCGTCATGTATGTCATCGGCTGTCTGGTGGTGATCGTGCTCCATATCTTTTCTCTTCCCGAGGTGTTTGCGTCCATCTTCCGTTTCGCTCTCGGACCGCAGGCTGTGGCTGGGGGTGCGGCGGGCTCGGCCGTGCAGCTGGCCTTCAACACGATCAAGAACGGCTGCAAACGCGGCGTTTTCTCCAATGAAGCGGGGCTCGGTTCCTCTGTCATGGTGCACAGCAACACCTGCGCGAGGGAACCGGTCAAACAGGGGCTCTGGGGGATCGCCGAGGTGTTCCTGGACACCATCGTGATCTGCACGATGACGGCGATCGTTGTCTTAAGCTCCGGTGCGATCGATCTCAACACAGGACTTGTAAATGAGGGTGTCAATGACGCCACGCTGGTGGCGCATGCCTTTCGTGCAAGCCTCGGACGGCCGGGGGAGTGGTTCGTGGTCGTCTGCATCACACTCTTTGCCTTCACCACGGTCATGGGCTGGTCCTATTACGGTGCCAAGGTGACCGAGTACCTCTTCGGCGTATTCGCGGCAAAGATCTACCGCGTGATCTTCCTCCTGCTCATCGTTTTCGGCGCGGTGATGGAATCCAATCTCGCCTGGGATATCTCCGACACCTTTAACGGCCTCATGATGATCCCGAATCTGATCGGGATCCTGTCCCTGACGCCGCTTACGGTAAAACTGACGCGCAACTATGTGGACCGCAGGATGAAAGGCAGAGACATCCCGCCGATACTTTCCTATGACCCGGATATTCAGATTGAAGCAAGGACAGCGATCAGGAAAGGAATGGACTGACAGATGAACAGGCAGGAGCAGATGATCCGGCAGGAGCATATCGCGGACTTTGACAGCTTCCTGGATGAAAACAGGAAGATGATCAATGCACAGTTCCATACGGTGATGCTCTGGTGCATCCTGGCGGGGCCGTTCATCGCGGTCGCCGTTCGTTTTCATCTGTTCCAGGGCGTCACCTATCTCACGGCTGTGTTCATTTCGGTCTTTATGATCGCACTCGCGCTGCTTCACCGGCTGCTGCTGAAGAGACACGCATCTTCCATGGTGACGGGCATGATCGCGCTGATCGGCATCGACGTGCTGCTCATCGTGATGGATTCCGCCCATCTGACGATCTACATCACCTGGTTCCTGATCCCGATGCTGTCCCTGCAGTTCTGCGATTTCAAACTGTATTTCGTCTCGGTTGCCTTCAACTACGGATTCCTGGTCTTCGCCACCTGGCATATGGCGCCCTACTTTGCCGAGCGGCGCATCGATATCGCGACGCCGTTTGCCTATTTTGCCAGCCGTCTGGGCGGTCTCACCATTGAGACGATCGTCATGATCGCGGCCGGATACAGCCTCTGCAAGATCATGTCCAATCATTACCGTTCTCTGATCGAGCAGTTCCGGAATTTCCGGGAGGAGCAGGAGAGGAGTCATCAGCTGGAGGATGCTTCGAACCGGGCCATCGCGGCCTCCGAAGCCAAATCGGCCTTTCTTTCCAACATGTCCCATGAGATCCGCACGCCCATCAACGCCGTGCTGGGCATGAACGAGATGATCCTCAGGGAATCGGAGGACACCAATATCCTGGCCTATTCCGAGAGCATCAAGATCGCGGGAAGCACGCTCCTCGGCATCATCAATGACATCCTGGACTTCTCCAAGATCGAAGCCGGGAAGCTGGAGATCGTGCCGGTGGATTATGATCTGTCATCGGTCATCAACGACCTGGTCAACATGATCCAGATCCGCGCGGATGACAAGGGTCTCGCGCTGTCGCTCGATTTTGACAGCACGACGCCCAAGCTCCTCCACGGGGATGAGGTGCGCATCAAACAGGTGATCACCAACATTCTCACCAATGCCGTGAAATACACGGAAAAGGGCAGCGTGACTTTCCGGATCGGCTATGAGCGGATCGAGGAGGAACCCGACAGCGTACTGGTCAATGTGACCATCAGCGATACCGGCATCGGCATCAAAGAGGAGGACATGAAGAAGCTCTTCTCGGAATTCGAGCGTATCGAGGAGGAGAGGAACCGGAGCATTGAAGGAACCGGTCTCGGCATGAGCATCACCAAGCGCCTGCTGGAGATGATGGGATCGTCGCTTCAGGTGGAAAGTGTTTACGGGCAGGGGTCTGCCTTCAGCTTCTCGCTCAAGCAGCGCGTGGTCCGCTGGGAGGAACTCGGCGACTATGAGAAGTCCTACCGGGAACTGATCAAAGGACAGAAAAAGTACAGGGAGCGGTTCATCGCGCCGGAGGCGCAGATCCTGGTGGTGGACGACAACACCATGAACCTGATGGTCTTCAAGAGCCTGCTCAAACAGACGCGGATCCGGATCGATATGGCCGGGAGCGGCGATGAGGGCTTGACACTTGCTTATGATAAAAAGTATGATATGATTTTCCTGGATCATATGATGCCGGAAAAGGACGGGATCGAAACGCTTCAGGAGATGCGGGCCGCGAAGAACCATCCGAATCTCGAAACGCCCACGATCTGCCTGACCGCCAACGCGATCTCCGGCGCAAGGGAGCAGTACATCTCGGCAGGATTTGATGATTACCTGACCAAGCCGATCGACGGGGATCAGCTGGAGGAGATGCTGCTGCGCTATCTCCCGCAGGAGAAGATCGTGGAATCGTCGTCGGAGGATGCGACCGATCCGGGGGATGCCGCGGCGGAGATCCCCGCGTTGCTCGCCCCCCTGAAGGAGCAGCCGTGGATCGATCTGGCGCTCGGTCTGAAGAACAGCGGTGACGCGGAATCCTTCTTTCCGTTACTGAAGATCTTTTACACGTCGCTCCCGGAGAAGGTTTCCGAGATCGAAGGATTCTATGCGGCAGGCGATTGGAAGAATTACGCCATCAAGGTGCATGCGTTAAAGAGTTCCGCGCGGATCATCGGCGCGACGGCCTTTGGTGAGGAGGCGCAGCTGCTGGAAAACGCCGGAAAAGAAGCGGACGAGGACTTTATCCGGGAGCATCACGAAGCTTTCATGCGGACCTTCCGAAGCTTTGAACAGCCGCTTGCGGAGGTGTTTGAAGAAAAGGAGACGGACAAGCCGGAAGCGGATCCCGATCTCATGAACGATGTCTTCGCGGGGATCGGGGAAGCGGCGGAAGCGATGGACTGCGACATGCTGCAGGGAATCTTTGCGGAGATGAGCGGCTACCGGATCCCGGAGGCGGATCAGGCTCTGTGGAAGGGGCTGCGGGAGGCTGCCGCGGGATTTGATTACGAAGCGATCAAAAAGCAACTGGAGGATCGGGGGACCTGAGACGGTGAAAAGGGGGAACAGAAATGAGTGAAGCGTATCACATCGTGATCTTTGTTTACCAGTACAGTGTCGTTGTGAAGGGGATCGAAAGAAATCTGAACAATCTGGGACACAGTGTCGAGATCATCTCCGATCCCGTGAATCTGGTCGGAAAAACGGCCAACACGGATCTTTTCCTCCTGTATCTGCCGAATGATATGAGCGGGGATTTTTCAACCCAGAAGAGTATGGAGCAGATCTGTGAGATGGTCAAAAAGGGCGGGCGGAACCTGATCCTCTTCGGGGAAAAGAAATACCATGAGGAACTGTCCGACAACGTGCCGATCATCAACGATTTCGACTGGTATGACCGTCCGGTCCCGGCGGATATGCTCGGCCCCGCGATACAGAAAGCGGTCCTCGAGACAGGGTCCGAGAAGGTCAAAAAGAGGGTGCTGATCGTGGATGACGACGCGTCCTATGCGGGAATGGTCCGCGAGTGGATCAAGGGCACCTATCGCGCGGATGTGGTCATCAACGGGATGAACGCGATCACGTTCCTGGTCAAGAACACGGTGGATCTGATCCTGCTGGACTATGAGATGCCCGTCGTGGACGGCCCGCAGGTGCTGCAGATGCTCAGGCAGGAGCCCGCAACGGCACATATCCCGGTGGTGTTTCTCACCGGCAACGGCACCAAGGAGGCTGTGGAACGCGTCATGAGCCTCAAGCCCGACGGCTATGTCCTGAAATCCACGACCAAGGAAAACCTGCTGGGGTATCTGAAGAAGAAACTGGGATGATCTTTTCCGCGCCCCGTGAAGAGGAAGGGGGGACGCGGTTTGGGGAGAGGAGCGAAAACATGTCGTTCACTTACATACAGAAGCTGCCGACGCCGGATGAGATCCGGGAGGAGTTTCCGCTGCCGTCGGATCTCGCGGCAAAGAAAGCGGAGAGAGACCGGGAGATCGCCGATGTCTTTAAGGGAAAAAGTGACAAGTTTGTTGTCATCGTCGGACCCTGTTCCGCGGATAACGAGGACGCGGTCTGCGACTATGTGTCCCGTCTCGCGGGTGTCAGGGACAGAGTGGAGGATCGTCTGATCCTGATCCCCCGCATCTACACAAACAAACCGCGCACCACGGGGGAGGGCTACAAGGGCATCACCTCCCAGCCGGATCCCGAAGGCAAGACGGATTTTCACGCCGGCCTGGTCGCCATGCGGCATATGCAGATCCGCGCGATCAGAGAGTCCGGACTCACGGCGGCCGATGAGATGCTCTATCCCGACAACTGGGGTTATGTCGCCGACATTCTCTCCTATGTGGCGATCGGGGCGCGCTCCGTTGAGGATCAGCATCATCGCATGACCGCCAGCGGATTCGATGTCCCGGCAGGCATGAAGAACCCGACGAGCGGCGACCTGACCGTGACGCTCAATTCCGTTTACGCAGCCCAGATCCCGCATGATTTTTCCTATCGCGGTTATGAGGTGAAGACGAACGGCAATCCGCTGGCGCACGTCGTGCTGCGCGGCGCGTCCAACAAGCACGGACAGACCATTCCCAACTATCACTATGAGGATCTGCAGCTTCTCAAGAAACTCTATGACGAGCGCGAGATCGTGAATCCCGCCTGCGTCGTCGATGCCAACCACTCCAATTCCGGCAAGCAGTTTAAGGAACAGATCCGCATCGTCAAGGAGGTACTGCACTCCAGAAAGCACAATGAAGACATCCGGGACATGGTCAAGGGCGTGATGATCGAGAGTTACATCGAGGAGGGCAACCAGAAGATCGGCGGCGGCATCTACGGCAAATCCATCACGGATGCCTGTCTCGGCTGGCCGGATACGGAAAGACTGCTGCTGGAGATGGCGGAGTTGGTCTAGGGGGGGGAAACACATGAAGATGCCGTTTATCACAAAGGAACAGGCAGAGGAGATCGCCGGGAAATATCCGACGCCTTTTCATATCTATGACGAGAAGGGGATCCGTGACAACATGCGGCGCGTGCGGGAGGCATTTGCCTGGAATCCCGGCTTCCGCGAGTATTTCGCGGTCAAGGCCGAGCCGAATCCCGCGATCATGCAGGTCCTGATGGACGAGGGCGCCGGCTTCGACTGCTCTTCCCTGACGGAACTCATGCTGGCCCACGCGGTGGGAGACGGCAGAGAGGAGATCATGTTCTCCTCCAACGAGACGCCCGCCGAGGAATATGTGTATGCTGACCGCATCGGCGCCGTCATCAATCTTGACGATTTTACGCACATTAAATATCTAAATAACGCGCTCCCGAAACTGCCGGAAACGCTGAGCCTGCGATACAATCCCGGCGGTGTCTTCACCTTGAGCAACGGGATCATGGACAATCCCGGAGACGCCAAATACGGGATGACCAAAGAGCAGCTGATCGAGGGATACCGTCTGCTCAGGGAGCAGGGCGTGAAGCGCTTCGGTGTGCACGCGTTTCTGGCGAGCAACACGGTGACCAATGAATACTATCCGCAGCTGGCGGGCGAGCTGTTCGATCTCGCTGTCGAGGTCAAGGAGAAGGCCGGTGTGGCGCTGTCCTTTATCAATCTCTCGGGCGGCGTGGGAATCCCGTATCAGCCGGATCAGGAGGGCAATGACATCCTCGCGATCGGTGCGGGCGTGAAAAAGAAATTCGAGGAGATCCTCGTTCCGGCAGGGCTTTCCGATGTCGCGATCTACGCGGAGATGGGACGGTTCATGACGGGACCTTACGGTGCGCTCGTGACGCGGGCGATCCATGAGAAGCATATCTACAAGGAGTATATCGGGGTGGATGCCTGTGCCGTCAATCTGATGCGGCCTGCGATGTACGGTGCCTACCACCATGTGACAGTGCTTGGCAAGGAGAACGCCCCCGCGGATCATGTCTATGATGTGGTCGGTTCCCTGTGTGAGAACAACGACAAGTTCGCGATCGACCGGAAACTCCCGCAGGTGGAGACCGGCGATCTCATCTACATCCACGATACCGGCGCGCACGGCTTCTCCATGGGCTACAGTTACAACGGGAAGTTAAAGAGCGCGGAACTCCTGCTGCATGAGGACGGGAGCGTGGAACAGATCCGGCGCGCGGAGACACCGATGGATTATTTCTCAACTTTTGATTCGCTTCCTGTCTACAAAAAGCTCGCAGACATCGCCGCTCATCTATGAAGCGCAACATCGACAGCTTTCTGGAATACATGGTCGTGATCCGGGAAGCGTCGGCAAACACCGTCGCGGCCTACCGGCGGGATCTGACGAGGTTTTCCGAGGATATGGCCGCCAGGGGAGCCGATACGCCCGATGCGGTCACGGAAGCCATGCTCGCGGACTATTTCTTTGCGCTGGAGAAGAGTGACGCCTCGCAGGCGACTCTCGCCAGAAACATGTCTTCGGTCCGCGCCTTTTTCCGTTTTCTTGTTGAAAATGATGATGTGCAGAGAAACATCACCGATATCCTGGAGCAGCCCAAGCGCAGGAGGAACCGGCCGGCGGTCCTGACGACCGAGGAGATCGACCGGCTCCTTGCGGCGCCCGATGACGGCACACCGATGGGCAGAAGGGATCGCGCGATCCTGGAACTGCTCTATGCCTCCGGCCTGAAAGCCGGCGAGCTGACGCAGCTCTTTCCGGACGATATCGATCTCAGAGCCGCGATCGTGCGGGTTCCCGCCGCCGAGGGGAAAAAGGCGCGGGAGATCCCCTTCGGCGAAAAGGCGCGGGACGCGCTCCTGTCGTGGATCGGAAAGGGAAGGGACCGCTATGTGCCGACATTTACGGAGGCGCCGCTGTTTGTCAACACGCGTGGGACGGGGCTGACCCGGCAGAGCGTTTGGAAGATCGTAAAAAGCTACGGTGAGAAGGCGGGGATCCGCCGGGAGGTCACACCGGGGATCCTGCGTCATTCCTTTGCGGCGCATCTGATGGAGAACGGGGCGGACGCGAGGTCGCTCACCCGCATGATGGGCTTCACGGCGCAGGCACAGACCGCGATCTACGAGGATGATGAGGGGGCGCGGCTCCGCGAAGTCTACGCAAGGGCGCAGAAGAGAGGGTAAGTATGTCGGATCTCACAAAAAACCCTGCCGGTGTTTATCCCGACAGGGTTTTGTATGTGGATAAGAATCAGATTTTACCCGAGATACTTCTGCAGGGTAGCCTTTACCGCACCCGTTCCTGCGGAGAGCTCCGTGAAATAAGCTTTGACGGTGTCCGCCATGCCGAGTTTCACGAGGTCAACGCCGAAGATCTTGTCGTTGGAGAGCAGGGCATCCAGTTTGGACAGGTCCTTATCCGCGCTGCCGAGTGCAATATCCTTGACATACTCCTGGGAAGAGGCAAGGAGCGGATCGGGGCTGGGTTCGAATGCGTTGCCCGCGTCGTCGACGGCCATGAGGTAGCGCAGCCAGCCGGCATAGACGAGGGGGATGAACTTCAGGTTCTTTACATCCAGGGAAGCCGAGGCGTCATAGGCCTTGATGGTCTCACCGAAGCGGATCGGGAGCTTCTGCGAGGTGTCGCAGGCGATGCGCTGCGGGGTGTCGGGCATGAACGGATTGGGGATGCGGACATTGACGACCTCATCGATGAACTTCTTCGGATCGAGGATGCCGGGATTGACAACGACCGGCAGGCCTTCGACATAGCCAACCTGCTCCACGAATTTCTTTAACAGCGGATCCTTCATCTCCTCGGAGATCAGCGTGTAGCCCAGGAGGCAGCCGTAGACGGCGAGGGTCGTGTGCAGCGGGTTCAGGCAGGTGCAGACTTTCATCTTCTCCACCTTGTCGACGGTCGCCCGGTCGGTGTAGATGATGCCTTCCTTGTCCAGCGGGAGCTTTCCGTTCGGGAACAGATCCTCGATCACCAGATACTGGCACTCCTCGGCGTTGACGAAGGGAGCGACCCAGGTCTTCTTCGAAGTGACGATGGGCTCGAGTCCGCCGATGCTGTCTTTGTTCAGCATCTCCTCCACACGGGCGTCGGGGCGGGGAGTGATCTTGTCGATCATGCTCCAGGGAAAGGAGACTTTGGCGGCGTCATGGATGTAGTCAAGGAAGCCTTTGTCCGCGAGTCCTCTGTCACACCAGGCACCAGCGAAAGCTTCCGCCGCGGCTTTCAGTTTGTCACCGTTGTGGGAGCAGTTGTCCATGCTGACCATGGCGATCGGGAGCTGCCCGGCTTGGAAACGCGCGTAGAGCAGGGAAAAGACCTTGCCGAGATAGCTCTGTGTCCCGTCCGGACCGGCGGCAAGATCGGCTTCGATCGCGGGGGGTGTCTTGCCGGATGCGTCCGTCACGGCATAGCCTTTCTCCGTGATCGTGAAGCTTGCCATCTTGAGCGAGGGATTCGCGAAGATCGCCTTCAGACGGGCGAAATCCGTCTCATTCGCGCGATCCAGGATCAGGGATTCCACGATGCTGCCGACGACGGTCTTTTCGACGGTGGCGTCCGCTTTCAGCGTGGCGAGGATACTCAGATTATCGTGAGGACGATAACTTTTTTCTATTATTTCGTAATCATATCCCTCGACGGCGACGAGACCGGTGTCCGCGGCACCGCTGTTTAACAGGTTCTGCATGACGTTGGCCTGAAACGCGCGGAAGATGTTGCCGGCGCCGAAGTGCACCCACTCCGGACGTTCGTCGGTGTTCTTTTTCACCGCGTTGAAATCAAAGGCCGGAAGCCGGTAGCCTGCGGCCTCAAAGGCGGCGCGGTCCTCTTTGATACTTTTTCTTGTCAGTTCCATAGCATATTTCCTTTCTTGAATTATTTGATCCCGCGCTCGTGGCTCTTTTCGATCGCTTCCCAGAGGCCGTTTAAGTAGGTGGCACCGAGGGCTCTGTCATAGAGGCCGTAGCCGGGCATCGCGACCTCGTCCCAGATCATGCGGCCGTGGTCGGGACGGATCGGTCCGTCAAAGCCGATGTCATAGAGCGCGAGCATGAGCTCATACATGTCGAAGCTGCCGTCGCTGGAGAGGTGCGCCGCCTCTTCGAAATCCTGCTGGGAATTGAATTTGAGGTTGCGGACGTGAGCGAAATGAATGCGTCCCTTCAGGGAGCGGATCATGTCGGGCAGATCGTTCTCGAGGTTCGTGCCGTAGGAGCCGGAGCAGAAGGTCACGCCGTTGTGCGGATTGTCGACCATCTGCATCATGCGCAGGATGTTCTTCTTGTTGATGATGATGCGCGGCAGCCCGAAGACACTCCAGGCCGGATCGTCGGGGTGGATCGCCATGTTGATGTCATATTTGTCGCAGACGGGCATGATGCGCTCCAGGAAATATTTCAGATTGGCGAAGAGCTTCTCGTCGTCCACATCCTTATAGGCTTCGAACAGCTCTTTGACGTGCGCCATGCGCTCCGGCTCCCAACCGGGCATCACGGTGCCGTTCATCTCTCCGGCGATGGATTCGAACATCTTCTCCGGAACGATGGCATCGATGGCCGCCTGATTGTAGGCAAGCACCGTCGAGCCGTCGGGGCGTTTCCTCGCGAGCTCCGAGCGCGTCCAGTCGAAGACCGGCATGAAGTTGTAGCAGACCATGTGGACATCGGCCTGGCCGAGGCGCTCCAGCGTCGTGATGTAGTTGTCGATATACTGCTCGCGGTCGGGGGTGCCGATCTTGATGGCGTCGTGGATGTTGACGCTCTCGATGCCGGCGAGGGAGAGCCCCGCGTCTTCGATCTCCTTTTTCAGTGCGAGGATATCCTCCATCTTCCAGGTCTCGCCGGGCTGTGTGCCGTAGAGCGTGGAGATCACGCCGGTCACACCGGGGATCTGACGGATCTGTTTGAGGGTCACCGTATCATAGCCGGTGCCGTACCATCTGAGGGTCATCTGCATAGCATACTCCTTTCCCTGCCGCGTCTTTTGGTTCTTTTCGTTCTGCGGCATTCCGCCAATCTGCGCGATGCCGCTCTATCTTCATTATACAGGCAGGGATTATGCAAAAAAGCACATTTGTTGTGCAATACTTGGCAAAAATTGCTCATTCATGTAAAATACTGTATAATGAATGACGCGGGAGGAGGGATCCATGGCGAGACGCAGAAGATATGACCGCATGCGGATACTGGACGCCGCGGAAGAGCGGCAGTACATGCGGGAAGTAGATTACGAGGTCTATGAGAAGATCGGGCCGCCCGTGGGGGCCACGACCTTTCATTATCACACCTTTTACGAGATCCTGTTCATCGCGGAGGGGCAGTTTTCCATGCAGGTCAGCGACAGCGTGCACGAGCTGCGCAAGGGGGATTTTGTGCTGATCGGCAGGAACACGCCGCACCGTTACTACCCGGCGGAGAAGAAGCATGATGATTCCAGACGGATCGTGCTGTGGATCGAGGCGGATCTGCTGAAGCGGCTTTCCGGCTCAGACTGTGATCTCTCGGCCTGCTTCCGGGAGGAGAGCGCGGTGATCTATCATTTTCCGCTGAACTATGAGGATATCCTGAACGGCTTTCTGACGAAGCTTGCCATGTCGGAGCTGGTGGACAACATCAATGCCGAGATGCGGCCGGTGCTCGACCGGGGATATCTCACCCTGTTCTTTTCGTATCTCAATGTGCTCTGCGCGCGTCACGACTATATCTATGTCGACGCGGCCATCATGGAGAATTCGCTGGTGGAGGAGATCGACCGCTACATCGCCGCGCACATCGACGAGACGATCACAGTGGGGGATCTCGCGGATGTCGTGCACCTTTCCAAGTATTATTTTGTGCGCAGATTCAAGGAACTGACGGGCGTGACGGCACACACCTATCTGATCAACCGTCGACTCATGCGCGCCTGCGAACTGCTCAAGGACGGCGAAGAAGTCATGAATGTCTACAGCAAGGTGGGCTTTTCCGACTATTCGGTCTTCCTCAGGAATTTCCGCAAGACTTATGGCGTCTCGCCGCGTGAATATGCGAGAGAGGAGTGAGATCATGGAAGAGAAGACAACATTTCTGCATACGATCCCGGAGGAGTATCTCGGACGGACGGGGCAGCAGAGCGTGAAGCCCAGGCTGTTTGTCTGCTGTGAGCATGAGATCCTGGAATTTGTGCTGGAGGGCCGCCAGACGCTGGGCCGGCCGGCGGAAGGGACGGTGCCGGACATCCCGGTGACCAACCGGTTCATTTCCAGAAAACACGGGATTTTTGAAACGAGGGACGGAAAGATCACCTATACGGCGGAGAAGACGACCAACGGAACGATCTTCAGGCGCAGGAAGCTGCAGCCGGGGGAAACCGTGGAACTGTGGGACGGCGACGAGCTGATCGTCCCGGTCGCGGACAACGATAACGGCGTCGATATCCTGCTCGTGTGCGCGATCGTGGAGAACCGGATCAAGATCTGGCGGGACATGCGGCTGGCTTCGAGAGACGCGCTGACGGGGCTGTCCGGGCGCAACGCGTTCCGCACCTGGTATCTGCAGAAGTACCGGAAATGGGACGATCACCCGGGCTGTCTCTTTATCATGGACATCGATTTCTTCAAACGCATCAATGATGTTTACGGTCATGCGGCGGGAGATGACGCACTGAAGATCCTCACGGAAGAGCTTCTGCTGGTCGTTGGCAGCGAGGGCTTCGTGTGCCGCTGGGGCGGTGATGAGTTCGTGGGCGTGGTGACGGCGCCGCACGCGGAGGCAAAACGCCTGTTGCAGGAGATGGGGGCGCGGATCGGCGAAAACAAGATCAACGGGCAGTTCCACATGACGGTCAGCGCAGGTGTGGTGGACATTTCGCAGGTGCCGGACCCCGAGGACATCGATGCCATCGTGATCGAAGCGGACCAGATGCTCTATCGCGCCAAGGAAAACGGGAAGAATCAGGTGGAATAGGCTTTTTCCGTTATCATCACATGAGCAATCGGTGAACGAAAAGAGGCAATTAGTGCATGGTTTTGCCCTTTACATACGCAAAAATTGCAAGTATAATGTGCATTGTAGTTTTGTTTCACTCAACATAAAGAGGAGGTAGCAAATGAAGAAAAGGATTCTGAGTGTCATGCTGTCGGCGACGATGGTCATGGCAGCACTTGCGGGATGCGGCCTGAGCGGCGGCGAGACCGCGGCACCGGCGGCAGAGCAGCCGGCAGCGGAGCAGCCTGCGGCTGAGGAGAAGACCGAGGAGAAGGTCGAAGAGAAGGCCGAAGAGGCTCCTGCGGCTGAGCCCGCTGCGGACGCGATCACCCTGACCTATGCGGAGGTCAACCCGCTCGAGGGCACGATCGTCGGCCAGATGGCTGCGAAGTTCAAGGAAGAGGTCGAGTCCCGTTCCAACGGCTCCATCATCATCGATGTGCAGGCTTCCGGTGTTCTCGGTACCGAGAACGAGGTTCTGGACGGCATGCTTGCCGAGACCGGAACGGTTGACATCTCCCGTATCTCCGCTTTCGCGCTGACGAGCTACGGCGGCGAGAAGTCCAAGCTCCTTTCCCTGCCCTACACCTTTGTGAGCAGAGAGCACTACTGGAAGTTCGCGGAGTCCGATCTTGCGCAGGAGTTCCTGAACGAGCCCCACGACAACGGCTACCCGCTCATCGGTCTGTTCTACGGCGAAGAGGGCTTCCGTCACTTCTTCACCAAGGAGCCCGTTGCTGATATCAACGGCTTCAAGGGCATGAAGATCCGTGTCTCCAATGACCCGGTCATGGTCGGTCTGGTGCAGGGTCTTGGTGCGAGCGCGACCGAGGTTGCTTTCACGGAGCTCTATTCCGCGCTGCAGACCGGCGTCTGTGACGGTGCGGAGCAGCCGATCGCGAACTACAAGTCCAACGCGTTTGACGAAGTTGCGCCGAACATGATCCTTGACGGCCACACCCTCGGTGCGATCCAGGTTGTCGTTGCCGATGCGGCATGGAACAAGCTCACCCCCGAGCAGCAGAACATCCTGAAGGAAGCGGGCAAGGCTGCCGGTGCTTATGACAAGGAGATCTCCGAGTCCAAGGAGAACGAAGTTCTCGACGGTCTGAAGGCTGCCGGCATCAACATCGTTGATGTTCCGGATAAGAGCGCATGGCAGGAAGCGACCAAGAAGGTGATCGAGGAGAACACGAAGGGACAGGAAGAGCTGTACCAGAAGCTTCTTGACCTCAACAAGTAAGCAGTAACGACAGGAGCCGCCGTGTCCGACCGGATGCGGCGGCTCTTTATTCAAAAACAGGAGAGGGAGTATGACGAGTTTTTTTGAAAAAGTCGATAAGCTGCGCCCGGTCTATGATATCACCTACAAGATCGTGCTGTTTATCTGCAAAATACTGCTGATCGGGGACATCGTGATCACGAGCTACAGCGTGCTGGGCAGATATGTTCCCTTTATCCCCGATCCCGCATGGACGGAGGAGATCGTACTGACCTTCATGTCCTATATGGCCGTGCTCTCCGCAGCACTTGCCATTCGCAAGAAATCCCACATCCGCATGACGGCATTTGACAAGTATCTGCCGGACGGCGCGATCAAAGCGCTGGATATCGTTGCGGATCTCGCGGTGCTGATCCTTTCGGTCATCATGATCGTGACCGGCTGGCAGTTTGCTTCAACGATCGGCGGACGCGGTACCTATGTGAGTATCCCCACATTATCAAGATTCTGGAAATATTTCCCCATTCCCGTCGCGGGCGTCGCGATGCTCCTGTTTGAGATCGAGGCGCTTTACGGGCATATCAAAGGGATCTTCATAAAGGAAGAGGGAAAGGAGGAAACGAAATGACAGTCAATGGTGCGGCGATCGCCGTTTTGCTTATCAGTTTCCTCGTAATGATCCTGCTGCGTTTTCAGATCGCCTACGCGGTAGCGATCGCATCGATCCTCTGCCTTCTCTATCAGGGACTGCCGCTCACAACGGTTTCCCAGCAGATGATCAAGGGCATCAGTTCCTTCTCCCTGATGGCAGTTCCGTTCTTCATCACCATGGGTGTGCTTATGGGAACGGGCGGCATCTCGGACAAACTGATCGCGCTGGCCAATTCCCTGGTCGGCTGGATGACCGGCGGCATGGCCATGGTCAACATCGTCGCCTCCTATTTCTTCGGCGGCATCTCCGGCTCCGCGGCAGCGGATACAGCTTCCCTGGGAAGCATCCTGATCCCCATGATGGTCGATCAGGGATATGATGACGACTTTTCCACGGCGGTTACGATCACCTCGTCCTGCGAGGGCCTGCTGGTCCCGCCCAGCCACAATATGGTCATCTACGCCATGAGCGCGGGCGGCATCTCGGTCGGAAGCCTGTTCCTGGCCGGATATCTGCCGGGTGCGCTGCTTGCGACCTCGCTGATGGTCGGTTCCTACATCATCTCCAAGAGACGCAACTATCCCAAGGGAGAGAAGTTCTCCTTTATCGGCTTCATCAAGCAGCTGGGAAGTTCCTTCTGGGCGCTGGCTGCGGTCATCATCGTGGTGGTCGGTGTGGTCGGCGGATGGTTCACGGCAACGGAATCTTCCGCGATCGCAGTCATCTATTCGCTGCTTGTCAGTGTCTATATCTACAAGGGACTGAACTGGAAAGGCGTGTGGAAAGCGCTGGAGAGCTGCGTGGATACGCTGGCGATCGTGCTGATCCTGATCTCGACCTCCAGCATCTTCGGCTACTGCCTGACGACCCTGCATGTGCCGGATCTGGCGGCCAACGCGGTGCGTTCCGTTTCCAGCAACCCTTATGTGATCGCGCTGCTTCTGAACCTGATCCTGCTGATCCTGGGCATGATCATGGACATGGCGCCGATCATCCTGATCGCGACGCCGATCCTTTTACCGCTTGCGACCTCCATCGGCATCGATCCGATCCAGTTCGGTATCATGATGGTGTTGAACTGCGGTATCGGCCTGCTGACCCCGCCGGTCGGTGCGGTGCTCTTCATCGGCTCCGCGGTCGGCAAGGTCAAGATGGAAAAGGTCGTCAAGGCGACGCTTCCGTTCTACCTGTGCATGATCGTCGCGCTTTTGCTCATCACCTTCATCCCGGAGATCAGCCTCTGCATTCCGTGGGCCTTCGGCTACACGGGCGGCAGGTAAGAGTTACCTGTCCGAAGGATACACTAAGAATACCCCGCTGCTTTGTGGTATGCAGCGGGGTATTTGAATTGGTATGTTT
>JAILOV010000007.1 GCA_024690605.1 Lachnospiraceae bacterium
CATCCATATACTGAGCAGAAAATTCCAGGAATCCCTGATCGTGCAGCAGATCATCCGCATGATGATCGATCAGCATGCGCTTCATCTTCATAACGATGCGGATATGCAGTTGTATCAGGCTTTCTTTCGTCCGGGCGCTTACACCCTTATCGCTCTCGATTTCTTCCACAAGCTTCTCCAGCATCTCCAGATACCGGATAATGACATGGGAAAAAACATCCTGCGGCGTGCATGCGGTCAAACGATCATGAATATGCTGAACATCCTGAAACACCCGCAGTAATCCGTCAAGAACCGTCTCTCGATCCTCTCCCCCCGAAAGCAGCTGTTCCGTCTGCTTTCCAACCTCATAAAACTGTTTTATTATCCGGACCAACCGCACATCCGCATCCGTCCGATCGCTCATGATCTGATTCTCCCGTGAATACCTTTCTTTGATCTTTTCTCTATCCAAGCTCCGCGCAGGCAGCCAGTTTCTTCGCGAAATCTCCCAGCGCAACCTCATAACGATACGGTGCGGCGGCTTCTTTACAGGCATCTTCGCCGATCGCCGGAAGAAGGCCGGAAGACCAGAAGGAAAGGATCTTCGCCAGCTCCTCCGCATGACCGACACGGAACAGATAGCCCGTGGTTCCCGGCACGACGATATCCGTGATCCCGCTCAGCGGCGGCGCGATGACCGGAATTCCCCGCGCCAGCGCCTCCACAGCCACCGACGGAAAGCCCTCATACTCGGAAGCGAGCACCAGCGCGGAGATATGATCCACCGCTGTCCAGGGCTGATCCTTCCATCCATGCCAGCGGATCCTGTCAAAAAGATCCAGCTGCTTCGCCTTCTTTTTCAGTTCCTGCTTAAAACCTTCCTCGCCGTCCCCCACGACATCCAGAGACCACGATGCACACCCTTCACCGGCAAGCGCTTCGAGGATCGTTTCCGGGTGCTTCTCCGCGCTCAGACGCCCGAGATAGAGAAGCCGCAGGCTTCCGCTGTCATAAAAGGCCGTGTCCGACGCTTCCCCGTCCTGCATGACGACCGGGTTGTATACGCGGAATACACGCGGACAGCCGGTACCTTTTCTGACATCGTCGGCGATCCGGTCGCTGATGCAGAAATGCGCATCGGCAAATCCCAGGGCCTCCATTCCCCCAAAGCCGGCGCGCTCATATTCCCCGACCTCAGCTCCCAATCGGGAAACCACCGGCCGGAAAACTTCCTGCTGCCGCCTGCTTCCGTACAGCCACAGCGCCTGCTTTGCAATATAGGACACATACGGCCAGGCCACAGCCAGAATGACATCCGGCAGTTCCTGCTCATCCCAGAAATCCGCACAAGCGCCGGCCAGTTCCTGCAGATCATGCCCTTCCCTGCCGCGTATCAGAGGATAAAACGCGATCTCCTCATCCAGCCATGAAGCGCCTTCCCAGACGAACTGGACAACCCGGACCGACCAGCCGTTCCGCTGCAGATAGACCGCCGTGCGGTTTACCACTTTTTCCACTCCTCCCCGCTCGCCGACGGGAATGAGAAAATCCACTTTCACGATGATCTACCCGTTATCCTGATCCCTGTTCTACACAAAAAACAGATCCCGCACATCCCGGATAAACTGCTCTTTCTCCGCGGCGATCCGCTTCCGGTAATCCGCGAAGTCCGAGACCGCCGTCTCATAGTCGGCAAGACTCTGTCTGATCATCCGGAGGACATCCTCACAGGTGTTCTCCTCTTCCGACAATTTATACTTCTCGGGGATCGGTACATCCTCACGGAATGCCGCAGCGCCCCGTCTTCCGGTGATCACGACACAGCCGCTCATGGCCGCCTCCCGCGGGATCCTGTCCTTCCCCGGATGATTGCCGAAATCAATATATACCTTGGCGCTCCGCATCAGCTCACCGGCCTCGATCGTCGTCAGCCCCTGTATGGGCCGCCAGGGAAGATCCGGTGCACGATCCACCAATGCCTGCACATACTCCGCTCCCTTCTTGGGATTGTAGAGGATCAGATCTTTCTTTTCCTTTCGCAGAGCATCTTTTTCGTGATCCAGATAGGTCTGATTGATATAGTCGCTGAGATATCCGATCTTACCGTTATCCACTCCGTTTTTGATCAGATAATCCCTTGCATACGCGGACTGTACAAGATGCCGGTGGGCCTTCCGATCGATCGTTGCAAGAAAGCGCCGCGCATCCTCCGGATCATTGTTTCGCGTGACCAGATAATTGTCGACAGAGAGCCACCAAAGATACTGCACGGTGTGACGGAAGTTCAGTGATTCGTTTGTCCATCCCTCCGGGACGATCACCGCGTTGTTCTCCGAATCGACGATATCCTCCTTCCGGATGATATGTCCCGCCACATAATCCGCGTATTCCGGATGGCAGGCCACCTGCCGGTCCCCCCATTGCATATAGGCAATCTCGGCATTCCCCGACTGGGCATTGATCCAGTAGACCAGCTGATGCAGCAGTTCGGCGCCGCCGCTCTTGCAGGATACCGGACAGAGCACATAGATATGATCATATCGCTGTCTGCGATCGTTATCCAGGATCACCGGAACGGTTTTCCGTGCGACCGCCATATGATTGCTGTCGATGGAGTCTACCGCGAAACCGTGGCAATTGCAGGCATTATAGAACGCCCCGACTGTCGACTGTTCGCCTGAGATCATCATCAGGAGCCTGCCGCCGGGCTTCAGCGTTCCTCTCCCCCACTTTTCGATCAGAGAAGTCTCCGTCATCGCCCTCCGCGCGGTCTTTTCGGAAAAGACAACAACGTCCATCCGTCCGTCATAAGTCTCATCATACAGACCGGTATTGGCGATCCACCAGACGGTGGCGTTGGCATAGAGTCTGTCGATCATGTGCGCGATCACATGTCCGTCACTTCCCGCCACACAGACATCGAAGACTGCCGAGCGATCCTCCGGCAGATAGATCAGATAGGGCGTGACTGACCGAAGCAGTTCCGGATGCTCTTCCTCATACCCGGTCAGACTCTGTTCCGCCTCATTCAGAAGTTCCGCATCGTCAACTGTTTCCAGCAGATCGATCAGATCATTGTACACCATGTTTCTGCGTAATCCCTCATTGAAATGCTGTGGATCATGACACGGAATATTTTATCATATTT
This sequence comes from Lachnospiraceae bacterium, assembly GCA_024690605.1. Lineage (GTDB taxonomy): Bacteria > Bacillota > Clostridia > Lachnospirales > Lachnospiraceae > Butyrivibrio. The sequence goes on from JAILOV010000007.1 coordinate 3,131, forward strand.
CGCATCGGTATGTTATACTGTATCCGGTGTCAGGAGGATCGCAATGAAAAAGGTATCCGTAGTCACAAACTGTTATAATGTCGCCGATGTCATCCACCGATGCTGGGCATCACTGAGATCACAGACCATCGGCCTCGAACACATGGAATGCATTTTTGTGGATGACGCCTCCACGGACGACGGCAGAACCTTGGCGGCATTGCAGTCCATAAAGGAGGAAGCTCCCGATTCCGTCCGGATCATCCGCTCCGAGACGAACGGCGGGCCCGGCGGAGCCATGAACATCGGGATCGCACAGGCATCCGGCGAATACCTGCAGCTCATGAATTCCGATGACGAATTTGTTCCGGATGCACTCGAGCGGCTCTATGCCATTGCCTCCGAACATCGCACGGATATCATTCAGTTTTTCCATATTCTCACTCTGGGAGATCAGCAGCAGATCAATAATCAGTCCGCGGAGAATCGTCTTTATGAGATCAGGACACCGGCGGATCGCCGTCCTTTTTTGAATTCCACCATCGTCACCTATGGGTGCACAAACAAATTCTACAGGACAAAACTTGTAAAGGACGCAGGTGTAAGATTTGCCGAGCATATGGTCTACGAAGAGCCTCTGTTCGTCTACCCGCTGTTTCTGTATGCCAACCGCGTCTATTTGTACAAAGAGGGACTGTATATCTATCATCTGCACGAAGGATCGGTCGTGACATCCCGCCTCGGCCGGCAGTTGATGGATCACCCCCGCGTGCAGCTCATGCTCCTTTATGACTGCATGAAGAGAACGGATCTGTATGCGGAATACTCTGATGTTATTGCCTGTTACTTCCTCTGGACCTATTACTGCGAAACCATTCTTTTTGCCGGTGAACAAACGGATGCCGTGATCCCTCTCGACGTGCTGAACGAAATGCAGAGAGTATGCCTGACCCTGTATCCGCAATGGCGCGACAATCCGCAGATCAGACTCGTGGACCGGGAAACCAGAAATCTCCTCGCCACAATGGAACACCGATTCGAGACACAGGAGGAACTCAACCGGTTCATTCACCTGTCTCCGTGGAAAAATGACCGGCAGGATCCCGCAGATTAGGTGTCATCGGGACCGGACGCCGGTATCTGTTCCGCGGGCACGATCCTTTCCGAGCCCGATGTCCCGTAACAGTATCTGCAGGACTCCATAAAACGGAATCTCCGATAGTAATCGATCATATCCGAACGCAGCGTTTCATTTCCCCTGACCGATACCGCATCCTCCGGAGACAGACTAAATCCCTGCACCCGTGCGGCGTTCAGTGCTCTGCTGCAGTGCACGATCTTCCCGTCCTCCAGTGTTGTGCAGATATTGAAATCACAGTTGCGAAATCGTTTCTGAACCGCGGCATCGTCATTCTCTCTTTCCACCTCTGTCCGCCCCATATACTTCCAGGCATTCTCGCCCCCGGCAAACTGATAGAAGGCCACGCGGATCCCCATCTCTTCCAGTCTGTTTTTCTCTTCCAGGGCGGTCTGACCATACGCGGGATAATTGCTGATCCTGACCATTACATCGTATTGCTTCAGAAGCCTCAGCGTGCTCTCTTTGGGGTGGATCAGCCCGTTGGTCGCTATCGTGACAGAACTGAGACTTTCATGATCACCGAGGTAGACGAGCAGTCTGTCCAGATCCGAGTACAGGAACGGCTCTCCTCCCTGTATGCCGACCGTTTCAAAACGAAAATACTTCAACACGGACGCCGCGTCGGCAATGATCGATCCCACATCGTATCGCATGCTCTCTTTGGGACTGTACGGGGCGAAATTGCCGCAGTTCTTACATTTCAGATTACACGCCTGTCCCACGCAGATCACCAGTGACGGCAGATTGATCCGCGCACTTCTGATCCCCTGGGAAACGGTTCGGAACAGCACCAGTTCGGGACAGGCGGGTGACTGCCACATCATCTGTTCCGCGTTTGCATCCAGATATTCGATCCCCCGGATCAGTTCCTCGGATGATCCGATCAGACGCACATCCTCCGGACTCAACACGGTCTGGTATTCCGTTTCGATCACACGGGTGACCAGCAGGGCCGATCGACTGCTTCCATAATGCGTTTCTCCCGGAATGAGCACGATCTTCTCCGGGAAATTCCGCACAAATTCAGATACGATACTGACGGTTTTGTCGGCGGAACCGTCATCATATACCGCGACGATCCCGTTGATCCCCGCCATCAGACGCAAGGCATGGGAAATGGCACCGACAATGACATCCGCGGAATTATTTGTGATCATGACCATCGTCAGTCTGTTCATTTCTGCAATAACCGTCCCCTCATGATAAGGCCCGAAACTTGCGTCTCCATGCTGTCCATATTATAATAAAAGGCGGATTTGCGCGCAAGCAGGCGTGCGTTCCATTGGAGGTGTTCAGGCATGCAGGAAAACAGAGATGCGGAGATCGAGGCCGCGTTAAACTCAGGTGCCCTTTACTACGAGGAGCGCAACTACGATTATCTGTTTCTGAAATGCAAGCTGGAACAAGCGATCCAATCGGTCTCCCCTTCCAACAAGGCGCTGGTCATCGGATCCTCGCACACAAAATGCGGCATCCTGGAAGATCCCTTTGTAAACACCACCAACCTGTCCATAGATTCGCAGGATCTCTACTACGATTTCGCGCTCTCGCGCGCAGTTCTCGAGCGGGAAACAGTCAAAACCACTGCGCTTTTTATCGGGATGGGTTATTACATCGCCTTTCACGATCTCTCCATGGCAAAGATGAATCGGGATTTTCTCATCTCCCCCGTGTACTATCCCCTACTGCACGACGCACACCACTGGGAAAATCCGACGATCTGGGATTTCTGGGGCATGGATATCTCCGAAGAGGTCAAAAAGATCTGTGAATCCATGGCATACCTGAAGATGAAACAAAGAAGAAACTATTATGAGAACGGAATGGTCCGGAACAGCCCCGTTTTACCGGAAGGTGACTGGTGGAAACTGAGTGAAGAGGAAAAGGACCATCTCGGTGCCGTTCGCGGAGAGGCGCACGGGCGTCTGTTCAAATGGAAGGACACCTTTTCGGAGAATAAGGAGATCTTCCGTGATTATATCCACTATCTGTCTCTCAGGAACATTCTCCCGGTCGTTCTCGTGACGCCCTTTACCGCCGCGTATCTTAACCATCTCAACCCGGAAATGATCGATTGCTTCTATGAACTTCTGGGATCCGCACAGGAAGATGTCCACGTGGTCGACTGCAATCAATCGGATCTGCGTGGTCTGTTTGAGGAATCGGATTTCAAGGATCCCGATCACCTGAATCAGATCGGGGCTCAGAAACTGAGCTGCCTGCTGGCTGGGGAGTTTTCTCTGTAAGGATCACCCTTCTGTCATCTTTCTGTATTGCGCCAGTCGCTTGTGCTCCGGATCTGTCGGTTCGTATTTCTTCAGCTGCATATACAGTTCCCGGAGGATCGAAGGCGGTGCAACCTGCAGACCGGGAAGCATCCGCTTCGCTTCCTGCCGCTCAAATGCATCCCCATCCACATATAACGCGTTCTCCGGACGCATCGCCATGATTTCCAGCATTTTTCTGATCCTGCCGCCCTTCGGTGTCCGATCTGCCGAAGACATGACAAAGAGATCCCACAGGTTTTCAAATCGTTCGGACTGCAATTCCCGCTCCACAGCGTCACGGTCGTTGACAGAACAGACAGCGTTCAGGATCCCCCTGTCGGCCGCGACGCGGACCAGATCGATGTTTCTCGGGATCGGCGTCACGTCGTCCTCATCAAGCGTTCCGCTCCAGAAGGCATTGTCCAAAGACCAGATGATCATCTGAAAATCCGACAGCTCGATCATATCAATGCTGTCGTTTCCCCATTTTTCGATAAATTTGCGCCGGTTCCGCTCAAACAGTTCCCGCACATCCGGTCTTTTCGAAAAACTCTGACCGCCCGCGTGGTAGATCAGACTGTTGCGGCAGACCATCAGACGATATCCGGCTTCCCGGATCCGGTAGCAGAGATCATCGTCTTCAAAATAGCCCGGTGAGAACTGTTCATCAAAGCCTCCCAGTTCCCCAAACAGGCCATGCCGGATCAGCATGGCAAAACCGCTGATCTTTGTGCGTTCTTCATAGGGATGCTCCGAAAAAACATTATGACGCGCGCCGTATTCCATGAATTCCTCCGGCCGATCCAGCGTCATCTTCTCTGTCTGCTCGATCGATCCGATATCCTGAAACCCGCTGACCGCACCGATATCATCGCTCTCATAGAGTCCCATCCGAAGCCAGAAAAGCGCATTGGCCGGCAGCTGTGTGTCGTTATTCAGCAGGAAGATATCCTCCTCCGGCGAAGCATACGCGGCTGCCGCGTTGCAACCCGCAGGAAATCCGAGATTTTCGTCACTGCACAGCAGCACCATCTCACAGTTATCCCGGTCTGCGGCGTGTGCGGCAACATAGTCGCCAAGCCATTCCGCCGAACCATCGGTGGATGCGTTGTCGAGAACGATCAGCGAAACCGTCTGCGGATCACAATTGGCAGCTATACTCCCAAGACAGTTCTCTGTCAGTCCCTTTTGGTTGTAGGACAGGATCAGGATGCATACCTTTCGCACGCCGACCGGTCTCATGCTTTTCAGAACACGGTTCTTTTCTGACAGACGTTCTCTTTCCCCATCGTCCGGGGCCAGAAAAGCCGCATTTTCAAAGCACAGATACGCCTGATCCGGATTGACCGCGATAAGGTCATCTCCCAGTCTCTCATAGGTCAGATAGGTTTCCTGTGTCAGATAGCGAAGCCGGTCTGCTTTCACAACATGTAACCTCCGCAATAAGGATCCTTTCAGGAACGATACTACCGATGACTTTTTACGGAAAAATACGGATTATCATAGATATCCAGCTCACACAGATCGTAGACAAACCCGTTCTTCCAGTTTGCATAGCCAAAGCTGATCTGATCCCTGCCGCTTTTGGTCAGTACCTCGTTCCACCAGTCCTCCATGGTCTTTTTCAGCAACGGATCGTGATGATCCCGAAGAAGAATGCTTGCCACCACCATCGGGTAGTTGTCCGGATAGCCCTCTGACAGGTAGTTCTCCGCCTGTCTTCTTGCATCATCATAATACTTCTCCCGGTGCTGCTGTATGAGTTCCAATTCATCCGAAAGGCCGTTACTCACACCGTGAGGAAAGCAGAGCATTCCGCTTTTCCCGGCATACCAGTTGATCCATTCCGTCAGATCGCCCGTGATCTGAATGTTTCCGTCAATATACAGAGAATAGTCATAACCATCCAGAAATTCCCACGGCAACAGTTTTGCTTTTCGATTCTTTCTGGCCGCATCCAGACTGTCGTCATCAGGATAAGGGATCACCTTCCATACCTTTGATTCCATTGCTTCATTGTCCGTAATACAGAAATAATCCCACTCCTTATTGAGAACCAGCGGATCCAGTAATCGATCATAACCGCCGGTGATCACGGTGTAGACACCCTTTTCCGGTAAATGCATGCTCCGCATTTCTGTTCCTGCTCTGCTGCGCTCTGACAACCCGTCGGATATGTTCCCTGTTAGCCGCCCGCTTTGCACTGGTCGTCTTTCCGAGCATGCCCCTGAATATCAGCGCATCCATATAGTTTGACTTCTCAAGTTCATCTTCGATCCACCATCTCAGATCGTGTTCATCCAGATCCTGATATTCCAGAATGAGCGCCAGCGCCTCCGGTGACAGTTTTTTGGTCTCTCTCATATTATGAAAGCTGACCACACCTTCCTCTCTGCCTTCCATGATCTGGATCAGCATATTCAGGATTGCCGAATATCTGTCCGCGATATCTTCGGTACCGTCATAAAGCATATGATGACCACAGCGCTGTTCCGCGTCAATGATCTCCATCACGTGATCGGCAAGATCCTTCTTCATCGTTCCTCCTCACAGTCCGTGAAAAACAATCGTTCCACATTCTTCCTGAAAATCTGTTTCTCCGCGCGGATCGCTTCCCGATAGGCGTCGTATCGGTGCTTTTCCCTGTCATAATCCGAAAGACATCCGCGGATCGCCCGCAGGATCTCTTCCGTTTCAGTTTCCTCTTCGAAGAAGCGGTACTCTTCCGGAATGCCGACATCCTGACTGTATGCCGCCGATCCCTGTCGACCGGTGATCACACAGCAGCCGCACATGGCCGCTTCTCTGGGCATCCTGTCCTTGCCGGGATGCGTACCAAAATCGATATAGACTTTAGAGTGACACATCAGGTCCTGCACCTGCGCGGCGGACATGTTCTGCAGCGGCACCCACTGAAGCTCCGGCGCCGCTTTCATCAATTTCTCCGTAAACGCGATCCCCCGCTTCGGACTATACAGGACACGATCTTCCCGATCCGTGATCCGCAGATAGTCCTCTTCGAAATAGCGCGCGCTGATGTAATCCGACAGCGGTGACAGTGTCCTCGGCAAAACACCGTTGCAGATACAGAATTCCCGCGCATGGACGGACTGATAGAGATTGTGCGGAACGCACTGACGGATGAACTTCCAAAGCATATCCAGCGATTCCGGCGGATATGTCGGTGCGAAATTGTCGGCGGACAGCCACCAGAGAAAGACTTCCGATCGGACAAGCGGCGCCAGATACTCCACGAAGATCTCGGGAGCGACAACGGCTGTGCCTTCCGCGTCCACGATGTCCTCTGCCCTGACGATATGACCGGCCACATAGGGGATCAGATCCGGATTGCCATATATTTCCTTATCCTCTGTCCAGACATAGGCGATGTCCGCATGACCACCCAGCACATTGATGCAGTGGACCAGCTGATGAAGCACCTCGGGACCGCCGGAACGATACAGAGCAGGACAAAGAACATAGACTCTGTCAAAACGCGGTCGCAGATCCTGTCCCGATACAGGAAGGAAATCCGGATCCTCCGCCGGCCGCGCCATCCGGTACAGCGGCACGTCCAGCGGCGTCACTTCGGCAAATCCGCACATCTGACAGGTATTCAGAAAGGATAGGACCGTGTACCGTTCATGATCACAGATACACAGGGCTGTTCCTTCCTGCTTCAGCGCAGCGCACCATCTCCGCATGATCTCCGGCAGTCCGGCAGATGCGCAGACGTCTGCCGAAAACAGAAGCACGTCCACCCTGTTCTCATAATCCGCGACGAAGTAATCCGGATCTTCCATCCACCAGATCGTCGAATCCGGGTATTTCTCTGTGATCTCTTCAGCAAGACGGCGGCCGTCCGCTCCCAGAACGCAAAGATCCCGGACCGTCGCACGATCCTCCGGAAGATATTGCAGATATTTCTTTTCCAGTTCTCTGTCGATCACGAAAGGACCCGGCCTCCCTGATACTCTTTTTGTTTCTCAGTCACCACCGACCACTCCGTCTTCCTTTAACCCCAGATACAGTTCCCACAGTTCGTCGATCCGCTCGCTCTGCAGAAGCGGGATCGCAACCAGGATCGCTTCGTCCGGCCAGTCCCACCACCGGATCTCACAGAGCTTTTCGATCTGTTCCTCCGGAAAGCGATAGCGGATGTGCTTTGCCGGCACGCCGCCCGCGATGCTGTAAGGAGCGACATCCGATGTCACCAGCGCGTTCGCGGCAATGACCGCTCCATCCCCGATCTTCACGCCGGACAGGATCTTCGCGCCCGATCCGATCCACACATCGTTTCCGATGATGATATCGCCTTTACTGGCGGGATGTCCGGTGATCTCCGGAAAAAACGGCAGAACAGCATTAAACGGATACGTGGTGATCCAGTCTACCCGATGCTCCCCTCCCAGTACAATGGTGACCCCCATGGCGATGGAACAGAATTTGCCGATCTCCAGTCGGGATTTCTCATCCCATTTCATCACATAAGGGACGCCGTAACTGAAATCACCGGCCGTGATACATCCGCCCGTATACTGTTCCTGACTTCTTCGAACATTCTCACGATGTTCCCGGAATCCCTTCAGTTTGACCTCCATATCCATCTTTTTCTTCCCCGTTCTCCGTCTGATTCCCGTGATCAGATCGCCGCAGCGCGCAGCAGATACTGGAATGCCCGGTACATGAATTCCTCGGCCCCCATATTGAGCGCCAGCAGGCGTCCGATCAGATCCTCCTGCGCCTTTGTTATGGGCGGCATGGTGTAGAAGATCTCGTCGATCCGGTACCCCGCGATCGTGAACATGCGCGCGATCTCGTCAAACGTAAAGAAATGGATGTGCGTTCTGTCCAGCAACCCATATTCCGTGTAGGTAAAATTTCCCTTCAGCAGGTTTTCCATCACGGTAATGTGCATGAGGTTGGGAATGCTGGCAACCACATAGCCACCCGGTACAAGATACTGCCGCATTTTTCGCAGGATTCCCTGAGGATCCAGCAGGTGCTCGAGAATGTCCCCGCACAGGATGCAGTCAAAGGAATACTTCGGCCACGGCAGTTCTTCATTTTCCAGATCGATCACACGGGCATCGGAAAAGAAGGACGCGATCCCCACAGCGGCAGCGTTGATATCGCAGCCAAAGATCTCGGCGTTTGGATACCGTTCTTTGACACTGTACAGGGTTGCTCCGCAGCTGCACCCGATCTCCAGCACACGCATGACCGGCTTGTCGCAGGGGAGCATGTAATCGATCAGGTTCGTGTTTGCGACCAGATTAACATAGTGGACACCCCATTTGGATTCAAAATGTCGGATGTCCGCATCATACACATCATCTTCCCGGCCCGCACATCCGGGTACCACGCGATGTTCTGCCCTTTCGCATATACCCATCTTCCACTTGCGTGACCGCATGACCTGCAGAAACCAGTCCTTGAGCACCTCTCTCTTTCCGTACAATGCGCGGTCAACTCCGCCAAGTTCCTCCAGTGCGGCACGTCGGATGCACAAAACCTCCGATTCCAGATAGAGTGTGTGCTGGATCCCGTTCTCCGACGCGTCGGTGACGGCCCCCTGCACAAAATAATTGAAATCCGGGAAGATGCCGCCGACAGCCGCCAGATCCGGTTCCACGGAGAAAACCTCCGTCAGAGCAGTCAGACAGGATTCCGTTACCGGAAAGCGATCCGTCGTCAGATACAGATCGTCCCCTTTCGGCGCTGTCTCCTGCACCTTTGTCAGCAGTTCCCCATAAGAAAACGGCGTTTTTTCGTCTTTGGGCCGGAATGCGATCACATGCTCGGCCTCCGCCCACGGGGTCAGGGCGAACCCCGGCGTGAAGTCCACGAGGATCAGTCCCCCGTCTCTGCACAGGGGATTCTCCCGGATCTCACTGATCCGATCCCTGGCTTCTTTTTCATGTCCGGCAAACAACACCACTGATATCATCTTTTTTCCTCATTCTTTCTTTGATCCTGTATCCGTCATTCTCCCGATCATCTCCGCCACCCGGTGCAGGATGAGGTGCTTCTCTCTCACCTCGTGATAACCCGCGCGGGCGACCTCTTTTCTCTCGTCCTCATGCGACAGCCAGTAGCGCACCTTTTCGACCAGCTCCGCCGGATCCTCGTAGACATCCAGATGTCTGCCGATCTGCAGCTGCTCCGGGATCTCCGCCTGCGCGTTTGAGAGCAGGAATCCGCCGCTCCCCAGCACATCCCAGATCCGCTGGGGGAGACCCGTGCGGATCGCCCGCATCGTGGGATTCAGATTGATCCTGCTCCTGCGGAAGATGAGCGGCATCTCGGTCGTGGAATTCACGCCCCCGTGGCAGACCACGCCGTTCAGCTCTCCCGTTTCGCTCTGCGTGAACAGATGCACCTGCCCCGCGTCGAGATGAGAAGACAGTGTGTTCAGCAGGTCCACGCGGTCCCTGCTCGTGAGATGATCGCTCAGATAGTGATCGACCGTGAAGCACCGCGAGATGTCACGCACGCTGCGTTCGGAAGGCCGGAAGGCCGGATCCGCCCCGCGGAAGGCCGTGACATCCGCATCCGTCAGTTTCTTCTCCAAAAGATCCAGCCCCGGGATCGGCTGCTGCTCATCGAGCAGTTCCTCCATGCGCGCCCGTCTGTCAGGCGCCATCGTAAGTCCGGCCCAGGCGTCCTTTTCGTTGTAGAGCGATCCGACAAAGGCTACGTCGCGGTCATAGGTCTCATTGTTCTCGAATTCCGCGAACGGACCGATCGCCGCCTCGATCCGGTCCACATCGGCGCCGAGAGAGAGATGAAAGATCCCCGCAGGATTCTCATCGCGGATCGACAGGTACTGCGCCCGGTCAAACAGGAAAACGCGGTTGCAGGCATTGCGGATCGTCACATCATAGATCTCAAACACGGGACAGTCTACGCTGACCGATGTGTAGATCGCATGAAAACGGTCGCAGACCATGGAGATGAACGGAAAATAATTGATGGAAAAAACAAACAGCGGACGGTGAACGGCGATCAGCTCCGCGAGCGCCGTCATCTTCCGCTCCAGTGTGGCATCCCGCAGCTCCCTGTCCTGCCGGCATTCGACCACGGTCAGACCCAGTGCACGGAAAGCATCAATGTAGCCGGGCTCGCAGATGCTGTTGTAGCGGTAGACGATGACGGTCATGTCTTTGTGTCTTTCCATTCCGCCATTCGCTTGCGGATCCACTCTTCCAGCGCCGCCATGCCTTCGCCCGTCTTTGCCGAGACGGGAAAGATCCGGATGGCGGGATTGAGCCGCTTTGCGCGCTCCTCACACTTCTTCAGATCAAAATCAAAAAAGGAAAGCGCGTCGGTCTTGGTGACGATGAGCGCGTCGCTCTCCGAGAACATGAGCGGATACTTGAGCGGTTTGTCATCCCCCTCCGTGACCGACAGGAGCATGACATTGCAACCCGCTCCCGTGTCAAATTCCGCGGGACAGATCAGATTGCCGACATTTTCCAGAAAGACAAGATCCAGATCTCCCGTTCCCATCTCATCGAGCGCAGCGGCTGTCATGCCGGCATCCATGTGACACATGCCGTCCGTGTGCGCCTGGATGGAACGGGCGCCCAGCGCCTCAATCCGCTCCGCGTCCACCGAAGCGTCGATATCCGCCTCCAGCACGCCGATGCGCACCTCTTTGCCGATATCCCCGATGATCCGTGACAGGAGCGTCGTCTTGCCGGAGCCCGGCGAAGACATCACATTGATCATCAGCGTGCCTGCCGCCTTCATGCGCGCGCGCAGGGCGTCGGCATCACGGTCGTTGGATTCCGTCAGAGATTTGTGGAGTTCAATGATCTTCATGACAAACCTTTCATCCGTCTTATCGGTTTTTCCGAAATTCCGCCACGCGTCCGGCCAGAGCTTCCACCCATGCGTCGATCCCCTCTCCGGTCAGTGCCGAAAGCCGATGGATCTCGATCCGCGGGTTTCTCTCCCGCGCCCGCGCCGCGCATGCTTCAAAATCGAAATCGAAGATCGGTGCCGCGTCGATCTTGTTGATCAGCAGCATATCGCTCACCTCGAACATGAGCGGATATTTCAGCGGTTTATCATCCCCTTCGGGGACCGAGAGGATCATGACTTTTAAATGTGCGCCGACATCGAATTCCGCGGGGCACACGAGATTGCCGATATTCTCCAGAAACAGGATGTCCAGACCGTCCGTCCCGAACCGCTCGATCCCCCGCGCGGTCATGTCGGCATCCATGTGGCAGCTCCCGCCGGTATGAAGCTGGATCACCCGGGCGCCGGTCTCCTCACGGATCCGCAGCGCGTCCACATCGCTGTCCACATCGGCTTCCATCACGCCGACACGAAAGCCCCTTTCCTCCAGCTTCCGGACGGTTCGCGTCAGAAGCGTCGTCTTCCCGGCTCCCGGGGAAGCCATGAGATTGACAAAAAAGAGGCCCTTTGCCGTGAGCTTTCCACGCAGCTCTTCCGCGTCTGCGTTCTGCTCCGCGAGAATGCGTTCCTTTACTTCGAGGATCTCCGGTTTTTCGGTCATGTCACCTTTCTCCGTCACAGTTGATGCTCTCCTGGATGACATAGAGCGGCCGGTCCTTGCTGATATCAAAGACATTGCCGAGATACAGCCCGATGATCCCCAGCGTGCTCAGGATCGCACCGCCGAAAAAGAACACGGCGGCAGCCAGCGTTGACCAGCCCTCCGGATTGTTGTGGAAGGCAAAATAGGAGATCAGGACAAAGAGAATGTAGGCGACCGAACCCAGCGCCGCCACCATGCCGACCCAGACGGGAATGTAGAGGATCCTGTTGGAAAAGGTCGTCATCGCGCTGACGGCATAGCGCCACTTCTTCATAAAGGTGTAGGAGGATTTGCCCTCAAACCGCCACTCATGCTCAAGATCCACATAATCACAGGCGTAGCCGAGCCACATGAGATACATCGTGAAATCCCTGCCGCGATCTCTGGATCTGCGGTACTGATCCGCCGCCCGTTTGCTGGCGATCAGAAAGGTTCCCAGTTCATAGTCAAACGAAAGCTCCGAGAAATAACTGAAGATCCGGTGAAACAGTTTCGACAGCCACTGTACCACCAGCGGATCCTTGCGCTGATGTCTCCGCACGAACACGACATCACAGCCCTTCTCCCGGACAGTCCGGTAAAGTAGCGGGATGTTTTCCGGCGCGTCCTGCAGATCACAGTCCATGGTGACGATCCAGTTGCCTGTCGCCGCCCGCACACCCGCGGTGATCGCCTTGTCCTGGCCGCAGTTCTTTGTGAACCGGATCGCCTTCACGCGGGGATCCGCCTCCGCGACCTTTCTGACCTCGTCCCAGGAGCCCATGGCGTCGCAGTCGTCCACCATCACGATCTCATATTCGACACCCATGCCCGTGAGCGTTTCCGTCAGCCTTCGGTGCAGCTCCGGTATGGCAGCGGGGCAGCCGTAGACCGGTATGACTACGGAAATTTCCATTCAGGTTTCCTCCGTACCGCGGAAGTACCGGATGATCGCATCCGCTTCCCGTTCCCTGATCTCGGGCACCTGCATCAGCGTCTCCCTGTCCGCGTTCTTCACTTCTTCGATCGAATCGAAATGGCGCATCAGCGCCTTGCGGCGTTTCTCGCCGATCCCCGGAATCTCATCGAGCACCGAGTGCACCTGTGCTTTGGAGCGCAGAGAGCGGTGATACTCGATCGCGAACCGGTGCGCCTCATCCTGCATCCTGGTGATCAGCTTGAACCCTTCGCTGTCCTTTTCGATCGGCAGTTCCACATCATTATAATACAATCCGCGCGTATTGTGGTGATCATCTTTCACCATGCCTGCGACGGGGATGTCAATCCCCAGCTCATCCAGAACCTCCAGCGCGATGTTGACCTGTCCCTTTCCGCCGTCCATCAGGATCAGATCCGGAAATCTCGTAAAGCTTCCGAACTTCTCATCGATCTCCCGGACCGACAGCTCCTGCGCCTCCTCCATGCCGTGCTTCAGGCGTCTGGTCAGAACCTCACGCATGCAGGCATAATCATCGGGTCCCGCCACAGTCTTGATCCGGAACTTGCGGTAATCGCTGCGCTTCGGTTTTCCTTTTTCAAAAACGATCATCGAGCCGACATTGGCAAAACCCGAGGTGTTGGAAATGTCATAGGCCTCCATGCGGGAAAGGTGCGGCAGTCCGAGAATGTCCGCGATCTCCCTGACCGCGCCGATGGTGCGGCCCTCCTCCCGCCGGATCCGTTCCCTGTCCCTGGTGAGGATCAGCCGGGCGTTCTCCTCCGCCAGCTGCAGCAGTTTGTTCTTCTGTCCCCGTTTCGGCACGACCAGATGCACGCGCTCTCCCTTGCGCGCGGAGAGCCATTCCTCCACCACCTCACTGTCCGCGATCTGCTCCTGCACGAAGAGTTCCTTGGGGATAAAAGGTGTTCCCGCGTAGAACTGCTTGACAAAGTCACCGAGCAGCCCCGCCCTGTCGTCGCTTTCCGCCTGTGTCAGGTAAAAGTGTTCCCTTCCGATCAGCCGTCCGTCACGCACAAAAAAGACCTGTGCCACCGCATCCTGCCCCTCGGCGAAGAGACCGATGATATCGCGGTCCACACCGTTCGCGTCATCCATCTTCTGCTTCTTCGTGACCGCCAGGATGCTCTCTCTGAGGTCGCGGAATCTCGCCGCCTCCTCAAAGGCAAGCTTTTCCGATGCCTCCTGCATCTTCGCTTCCAGGTCCTCCAACAGTCCGCCGATATCGCCGTTCAGGAAGGCGACCGCCTGCGCCACGCGCTCCGCGTAGTCCTCCCTGGTGATCCTGCCGATACAGGGCGCCGTGCACTGCTTCATGTGATAATTCAGACAGGCGCGGACCGGGCCTGACCCGGCGGACGCCCCCTTGGCGAAAGGCACCTCCCGCGAGCAGCTGCGCAGACCGAAAAGCTTGTTGATCAGATCGATCGTGTCACGCACGGCCTGTGCGCTCGTGAAGGGGCCGAAATACCGGGCGCCGTCTTTATTGACTTTGCGTGTGAACCGGATGCGCGGAAAGGTCTCCGCGGTGACCTTGATATAGGGATAGGTCTTGTCATCCTTGAGAAGTGTATTGTAACGGGGACGATGTTCCTTGATCAGGTTGTTCTCGAGGACGAGCGCCTCCAGCTCGGAGTCCGTCACGATGACCTCGAAACGATCGATCTGCTCCACCATGCGTTCGATCTGCGGTCCCCGGCCCACGATCCTGCGAAAATAGGAGTGCACGCGGTTGTTCAGATCGACCGCCTTGCCGACATACAGGATCGCGTCACGCTTGTCACGCATGATGTAAACGCCCGGACGATGCGGGAGCTTCTTTAATTCCTGCTGAATATCGAAAGGAGCGGCTTCATCCGCAGATCCGGAAAAAGCCGCTTCCTCTTTCACATCGTTGTTCACGGGATCAGTCATCAAAAAGATCCGTCGCACCGGAGAACCGTCCGGGCTCCGTAGAAGCAGGCTTCCCGGAAGGCGCCGCGGGCGTCGGTGTCTGCCCCGCCGCAGTACCGGGTGCCGCCGATACGGATCCCTGCGCATCAGGTGCTGCCGGTGACGATCCGGTCATCTCCGTGTTCGCCGTACTGGAGATCGTCCCCTCCGTGAGAGGCTCTGCCTGTTCAACGGAGCCGTCTCCCGCAGGCGTCTGTCCTGTCACGCCGGACGCCTCTCCCTGTGCCGGCTGCTGCGCTGCTCCGGCAGTCACATCAAAGATCGAGCGGAACTCGCGGCCGGGATCCTCGTAATGGATGCCGCCCTCGTTATTTGCCCCCTCGGGTCCGCCGACACTGGCCTCAAACTGCGGCTTGGGCGGATTTTTCTCGCGCACGGGAACATTCTCCCCGACGGCGGCAGATTCCGGCCGGGTCGCCCAGATGCGCTTCGGATTCTTCTTCTCCTCCTCCGTGGGCTCCGGGATGCCCTCCGTCTCACGGTAGATCCGCATGAACTCCTTGCCGGTGATCGTTTCCTTCTCGATCAGGAACTGGGCAAGCTTGTCCATGGTGTCCAGATGGTTCCGGATGATCGACTTGGCCTCTTCATAGCACCGGTTCAGATAGAGCTTGACCTCTTCGTCCACCTGCGCAGCCGTATCCTCGCTGCAGATCATCTCACGTCTGCCGTCCAGGTAACGGCTCTGGATCGTCTCCAGCTGCATCAGACCGAAACGCTCACTCATGCCGTAGAGTGTGATCATGTCGCGCACGATACCGGTCGCCTTTTCGATATCATTCTCCGCACCGGTCGTCACGGTATTGAAGATCACCTCTTCCGCCGCACGCCCGCCGAGCGCGACCACGATCTCATCATGCAGCTCGTCGCGGGTCTTTAAGAACTTCTCGTCCTCCGGAACCTGCATCACATAGCCCAGCGCTCCCATGGTGCGCGGCACGATCGTGATCTTCTGCACCGGCTCCGTGTTGCGCTGCACCGCACCGACCAGTGCGTGTCCGACCTCGTGATAGGAGACGATCTTGCGCTCTTCCTTGGAGAGGATGCGGTCCTTCTTTTCCTTGCCGACCAGCACCACTTCGACGGCATCCATCAGATCCTTCTGACAGACCAGTTCCCTTCCGGATTTGACCGCGTTGATCGCAGCCTCGTTGATCATGTTCGCGAGATCCGAACCCACCGCGCCGCTGGTTGCCAGTGCGACTGCCTCCAGATCCACGGTCTCATCCATCTTGACATCCTTGGCATGTACCTTGAGGATCTCAACGCGCCCCTTCAGATCGGGTTTGTCCACGATGATACGCCGGTCAAAACGACCCGGTCTGAGCAGTGCCTTGTCCAGGATCTCCGGCCGGTTGGTCGCACCGAGGATCAGGACACCTTTGCTCGAATCAAAGCCATCCATCTCGGAGAGCAGCTGGTTCAGCGTCTGCTCACGCTCCTCGTTGCCGCCGCCGTATTTGGAATCGCGGCTCCGTCCGATCGCGTCGATCTCGTCGATGAACACGATACACGGCGCGTTTTTGGACGCCTCCGAAAACAGGTCCCGGACACGGCTCGCACCCACGCCGACATAAAGCTCGATGAAATCAGAGCCGGCCAGCGAATAGAACGGTACATGCGCCTCACCGGCGACCGCCTTGGCAAGCAGGGTCTTGCCGGTTCCGGGAGGGCCGACCAGCAGCGCCCCCTTCGGCAGCCGCGCACCGATCCCGGTATATCTCCCCGGATTGTGCAGGAAATCCACCACCTCGACCAGAGATTCCTTGGCCTCGTCCTCACCCGCCACATCGGCAAAGGTCACGCCGGTCTCCTTTTGTACATAGACCTTGGCGTTGGACCGTCCCATGGAGAAGGGCCCGCCGCTCCTTGACATCCGCCGGAACAGGAAAGACAGGAGCACCCACATGAGCAGGATCGGTACCACATAGGTCAGAAGGAACGACAGGATCATCCCGGAATTGTCGGGCACATCACCGGAAAATGCGACGCCGGCTTTCAGCAGACGTGCCGTCAGTGTGTCATCATCTTCCACTTTGCCGGTGTAATAGGTAATCCCTCCGCCCGTCCGGAAGCCGTACAGACTGCTGCTCAGCGACTGTTCACCCGCACCGGGGATCGCCGGATAGATCATGATCCGATCGGACTCGATCTTCACCGACTGCACCTTGTCCTCCGCCAGCATCTGCATGAATTCGGAATAGGTGATCTCCTGCGTCTCGCTTCCGCTCATCACGCGCAGGAAATAACTCATGCAGAGCATCGTCACCAGTGCCGCGATCACAAGCAGCAGGAAGCTCTGGCGTCTGGGATTTCCTCCTCCGAAGCCGCCGTTCCCCTGCCCGTTTCCGTTGTTGTTCCCGTTACCCAGCGGGTTGTTATCCATGTTCATATCTCTTCCCCGTAAACCAGAGGATCGGTCCCCGATCCCGTAAACTCACTGCTCTTCACTATACAGAAGAATCCCGTAAAATGCAAACCTCCGCGGCCCCGTCTCCTCACTCGTCGGGATAGACGACCGTCGCCGATTTCAGCCGGAAAAGGCTCGCACCGGAGACGTTGTTAAACTCGCTGCAGTCAGCGCTCAATCCCATGCTGTACATGGAGCGCGCCTTTGCCCGGTACGGTGCCCACACGATGCCGTCCGTCCCCTCCTCCGCATTCTCGAGAGAAGAGAGGGTGTAGGCCCGCAGTGCCCAGGTCTCCTGCATCGCCCCGCTGCGAAGATCCGCCGCGATGCGATAAGAAAAACCCTCTTTGATGTCCGTCACGACCCGGCCATGCGCAATAACCGCAAACAGGACCACCGCGGCAAAGGCGACGGCGATCCCGACACGGATCTTCTTTACCGCGTCCACATGCTCCCGCACCCACTGTGCGAGGCAGATCACATAGAACAGGTACAGGTATCGCGCGACGATCTCATAGGCCACCATCGTCCTGCCCGAATTCAGCACCACGGTGTGACTGCCGTAGATCACCGGAAACATCATGAAATACTGCATCAGAAAAACGCCCGGGATCAGCGCCAGGATCCAACCGGTGGACATCCCGTCCCGCTTCAGTTCCGTGCGGTACACATAACAGACCGCAAAGGTGCCCGCCAGCAACAGCAGGAATACCGGGCTCCCGAGGATCGTCTTCGTCTCGCTTCCGTAGCAAACAACCGCATCCCGGAACGCGTCCCATATCGTGATATGTCCCTCGACAAAGGTCTCCTCCGAGCGCACAAAATTCCCGGGCATGACCGCGTTGCACAGCCCGCCCGCAAAGGTGCCAAGAAACGGAACATACGAGATCTTCCGTCCTCTGTCCTGCCGGAAACGGAGCATCAGCATCAACAGCATGCAGGAACAGGCCGGCGAAACGATCTCCAGGCTGCCGCCGCAGGCAAGGAAGCCGAAAACCGCACTCAGGATATAAAGCAGCCGCTTCCGGCCGATCCGTTCCTCATCCGCTCCCCTGCGGTAAAAGGCCAGCGCGAGAAAAAGGAGCGACATCTCCAGACTGTAGTCCATGGCTCCCGTAAACCAGAAGAAAAGCTCCTGATCATTCAGGGTTCCGGAAAGCTGAAACGTCGATACCAGCACTGCAAAGATGAGCACGCAGGAAGTAAGACTGCGCTTCTTAAAGAAGGTTGTGATCATAAAATGCAGCGACCACAGGAAAAACAGGGAATTGATCACCAGCACGACCGGATGGCCCATGAGGCCTCCGTTGGTATAGGGCCTGACATAATGCACCAGGAAATTTCCCAGGTAACAGCCCTCCCGCCACAGACAGTATTCCCAGGTCCGGATCAGCGCCGCTTTCAGCGGTGAGCCGTACAACTCCGTCAGGCCAACCATGGCGCCCTCAAAACTGAAATCATCCGCGGATAAATAGGTATAGGCCGATCCGATCACCACCGGCACCGCCACCGCAAGGCTCGCAAGGATCAGGAGCCAGGAAATGAGTTTTTCCGATTTTTTCATCATATCCCTCCGACAGACAGCATTATACGCCCGTCCGGCGGGCTCGGCAAGTTCTCCCCCCGCAGTCGGAAGGTTCCCTCCCTTTTTGAATAAAAAACCCGCCGGGATCGACCCGGCGGGTTTTCTGTGATCTCTGCTGCGATTGCTTACGGTCTCGGCTGTCCGCAGTTGGAGCAGAATTTGCCGGTGTTGACCGTGCCGCAGGCGCAGGTCCAGGAGGCATCCGCCGGCTTGGGGGTTCCGCAGTTGGAGCAGAACTTGCCGGTGTTGACCGTGCCACAGGAGCAGGTCCAGGAGCCTGCCGCAGGAGCTGCTGCGGGAGCAGGGGCGGGCTGGGCAGCCGCCTGCTGAGCACCCATCTGGAAGAGCTGGCCGGCATTGACGCCGCCTGCCTGCTGGGCCATGTTCATGCCGGCGAAGGCCATCATCGGGCCCGCGTTCTGGTTGTTGGCCGCGGCGACCATAGCCTCGGACTGTGCGGCGACCATCTGTGCGCCGGCCATATTGGCGTTGCGGAAGACTGCGTTCTTCTGCAGCTCCTTGATCATCTTCTCATCTTCTTCCGAAGCGGTGACAGAGCTGACACCGACCGAGGTGATCGTGATGCCGTAATGTCCGCCCCATTTCTCGGAAAGCACATGGTTCATCGCGTCGGCGAGGTCATCGGCATGCCCCGGAAGCGCGCTGTACCGGATGCCCTTTTCGGAGATTTCGGCAAATGCGGGCTGCAGTGCGGTCAGGAACTCACTCTTTAACTGAGACTCCAGCTCATCGCGCGTGTAAGCATCAGAAACATTGCCGCAGACATTCTTGTAGAACAGGATCGGATCGGAAAGCTTGTAGGAATACTCACCATGGCAGCGAATGGAGATGTCGACATCGAGACCGATGTTGTTGTCGACGACACGGAAGGGCACCGGGCTGGCCGTTCCGTATTTGTTGCCGATGATCTCCTTAAGATTGAAATAGTAAACGCGCTGATCCGTGCCGGTGTCTCCACCCATGGCAAAGCGCTTCTTAAAGGTCTCAAAGCTGTCTTTGATACCCTGCAGCAGACCGCCTTCGAAAATGGTGGGCGAAGTCGTGGAATCAAAGACAAACTCACCGGCCTGCGCACAGAACTCGACGATCGCGCCCTGCTCGACGATGATCATGCACTGTCCCTCGTTGACAGCAACAACGGAGCCGTTGGAGATAACATTGTCATTTCCGCGGTTGGTGTTGCCCTTTGTCTTCTTGGACGCCTTTACAACAAGCGTGTCCGCGGGAATGGAGGGACAATAGAAATACTCCTTCCACTGATCGGCGAGCACGCCCGCACCTGATGCTACCGCTGCTGCAATAAGTCCCATAATGTCTCCTTTCGCCTTTTGTACCCGGCTGTTTCCTAAATCCGGGAATAGGTATAAAATAAACATGCTTATTATAGCATACTATTGGGAGAATGATGAACAGAAAAATCGGAATTGCAATCGATATCGGAACCACCACCGTCGCCGCGGCGACCGTGACGGAAAAGGGAGAGATCCTCAGGGAAGCGGCGTGCGCCAACAGCGGATCCGCTTTCGGCGCGGATGTCATGAGCCGCATCAAGGCCGCCTCGGAAGGCGGCGCACAAAGGATCCGTGCATGCATGTGCCGGGACATCACCGGATTGATCACCGCGCTGATCGCAGATCAGCCGATCCCGGGGGAAAGCGCGGATCTCTTCCGGGAACTGCCCATCGTTCTGGCCGGCAACACAACGATGCTGCATCTGCTCAACGGCTATGACTGCACCGGCCTCGGGCAGTATCCTTACACGCCGGTATCCCTTGCGAGGGAAGAGCGGCGGGCATCGGAGCTTTTCCCCGGGATTCCGTCCTCTATCGGAGATGCGCGTGTGATCGAACTGCCGGGGATCTCTGCGTTCGTCGGCGCCGACATCGTGGCAGGACTCTTTGCGACAGATGCTCTGCGGATTCCGGAAACGCAGACGACGCTGTTCCTGGATCTGGGAACAAACGGGGAGATGGCACTGATCCGGTCCGATCCGGATGCATCCGGCGCAAAGAGGATCTCTGTGTGCGCAACCGCGGCAGGACCGGTGTTTGAGGGTGCGGGGATCCGGGAAGGCATGCGCGGCGAAAAGGGCGCGATCGAAGAGGTTGTGCTGATCCCGGCGTCTCCCGGAGACACGGGCGATCATTCCGTCACATCCCGCTGCCGGACGATCGATAACGCTTCTGCTGCCGGTATCTGCGGGAGCGGTGTGCTGGAGGCGGTGTCGGAGCTGGCACGCCTGCATCTGATCGATCAAAACGGCCTGCTCGCGGAGCCCTGGTTTTCCGACGGGTTTCCGCTGGCACGCCGCACCGATGACACCGAGATCAGGCTCTATCAGGAAGATATCCGTGCCGTGCAGCTTGCCAAGGCGGCGATCCGCGCAGGAATGGAAACGCTGCCGCTCGCCTGCGGCATTCCGGCGAAACAGATCGATACCGTCCTTGTTGCCGGTGCCTTCGGAAAGGCGTTACCCTTCTCCCGGCTTTCTCCATTGGGGCTCTTTACTCCCACGTTACTGTCACGGTGCCGAGCAGTCGGCAACACCTCGCTCGCGGGCGCTGCCGGAGTCGCCAAAGCGTTACTCGCCGGCCCCGATCGGGAAAAAGCGGCATATGACCTGCTGGACCGGATCATCTCCTGCACACAGGAGATCCCGCTGGCCGGTCGACAGGATTTTGAAGCGTGTTATCTGGGAATGATGGGATTCTGAAACCCGCCGGGATCGATCCGGCGGGTGTTTTTATCTCTCTGCCCTCAGCCCGTCGCGCAGGCTGTTTCCGAGCAGCCGGAAGGATGCCCGGTGATCCCCGCCCGGAAAACCATCGTAGCCGGTCCGATCCCCCTCCGCTGCGTAATAGAACGTCTCCCCGTCCACCTCATAGGGGATCAGCTCGAATCTTTCATAATCCTGCTGCACAAGCAGGTTTTCGGGATGCATCAGGGTGATGTCCGTCTGTATCAGCCGGATCCCCTTGTATAAAAGAAATACGGCGAGAAAAACCATGAGCACGCGCGAGAATCGCAGTTTCCCCTGTTCCGACTGTCGTTGCGTCAGAACGAGAACCAGTTGACCGGCGAACAGCACCGGCGGTGTCCAGACAAAGAAAAATCCGTACCGGATGAGCGGTGACTGCAGGAACCAGAAGAGAAAAGAGATCAGAAGCGTCCCCTCCAGCACGAGAAAACCCCGATCCCACATCGACGACGCATGATGCAGATCCGGCACCGAAGTCTGCCGGACATTCGTATCGCCGTTTTCGCCGGTGATCATCTTCCGGCCCGTGCGGACCCGTCGCGCCAGGGAAACCGGCAGACAGATGAGGACCCCGACGATCGTGCACAGATCCGCGGCCAGCAGCACCCGGGATACCAATGTCTGGGAAGAAAACCACGGCAGAAACCACTCGTGAAACGGAGCATCGGCAGAGATCCCGCCGCGCGCATAAGCGCGGATCCCCGCCGCGTCTCCCTCTGCGAGATCATGCGGTACCTTCCAGAGCACATGCAGCAGATCGGGAAACGCCGAAGGGTAGAGCACCCAGCCGGAGACCAGGAGATTGCGGAGCATCCAAGGCAGAGCAACGGCAAATGTCAGCACCGAAAAGAAGGCGATCCTGTACAACGCATCGTTCTTATCTTCCCTTTTCCTCTCCCTAAGGATCATCGCGATCGGCTTAACACAGAGGAGGAGCAGCAGCGCCGCCGAAAGCTTGATGGTCACGGCGAAGCTGATCCCCGCAACGATCAGCGCATAGGGCAGATAATGACGCTCCCGCCGCTCATCCAGATCGAGCCAGAGGATGAGCAGGCAGAACAGGTAGCAGTTCAGGAAATAGTCCGGTGCCGGACTCACGATCTCCTTGTAGATGTTAAACAGATAATAGATTCCCGCAAGGCGCACGAAATCCGTGAGCACCGGACGACCCCGTCCGGGGATGTGCCGGATATCCAGGCAGGAAAAAGCGAGCAGCAGGGCAAAAAAACCGGCACCCGCATGCAGGGACCCGTTTCCGGTAAACGCAAAGCTGTAAAGGGCCGAAAAGGCAAATGCCGCGCTGTTGTATCCCAACCGGGAATGCAGGTTGGCGATCCCCTTCACAACGCCGTACTCCTCGATCCAGCGGATACTCTGTGCGTGATAGAGGCCGGTATCATAGTGCATGATGCCGTGCGAAGTTCCGTAAGCCATGAGCAGGACAAGAAACACGAAAAGCAGCAGTTTTCCCGGTTGTCCGCAGCACCCCAAACTGGCCCGCACCTCATCCGTCAGCGGTCCGCGGTAATGCCATGCAATGATGAAACACAGGATGATCAGAAGAAGGTTCGCCGCAAGTCCCACCGGCGCGAAGAGACTGAAGATCTGCGCATAGACCGCGGCACAGAGAACACCCGCCAGCAGCGGGGAGACGCCATGGCGGATGCGGTAATTCCCGCTTCCGGTCCGGAAAAGAGGAAGTCCGGTCAAAAAAGAGAGCGCGCCGTAGCCAAGGATCCCGCAGGTCGCGCCCATATACAAAAAAAGAAGCAATACCTGAAGCATGGGACGAAGCCGTTATCCGAAGGAGCCGCGGATATAATGAACGATCAGTGCCACAAGAAAGCCCGTAACGGCCCCGAAGAAAACCTGCAGCGGTGTGTGTCCGACAAATTCCTTGAGCTTCTCCTCCGCGGAGATCGGGCGCCCCATGTCCATGAAGAGCCGGATCATATCATTCAGGACCACCGCCTGCTTGCCGGTCTCCAGCCGCACGCCCATCGCATCATGCATAACGATCAGTGCCAGGATCAGAGAAACCGCAAACAGCGGATCGCCCACACCGCACGTCAGCGCAACCGCCACGGCCATTCCCACGACCGTCGCCGAATGGGAGCTCGGCATCCCTCCGTCACCCAAAAGGCGCTCAAAACGGAAATCGCGATGTACGGCAAAAAAAATCGCCGTCTTCAGAACCTGGGCCGTTATCCAGGAAAAGAACGCGGCGATGATGATCTCATTATGAAGAAAATCAAAAAAATAGCTCAAGCCAGATACCTTTCGATCGCCTCGTGCCAGTCACACATCCGGAAATCGCCGGTCAGCCGGAACATCATCTTTTCGAGATGCGAAAAGAGCGGTCGGCGGGCCGCCTGCGGATTGCGTCTCGCGTATTCCTCGCTGTCTATGTGCTCCACCGCCACCTTTTTGCCCGCGAGACGGAAGATCTCCTCCGCAAAATCCGCCCAGGAGCAGACGCCCTCGCAAGTGGCGTGATAGGTGCCGAAACTACCGGTCGGAAGAAGATGATCGATCGCCCGTGCCAGTTCATCCGCACTGGTGGGGTTGCCGATCTGATCATCGACGACACTCAGACAGTCTCTTGTTTCCGCCAGCTTCAGCATGGTCTTGACAAAATTCTTCCCATCGCCGTAAAGCCAGGCCGTGCGAAGAATAAAATGTCTCCGTGAAAACTCCTTGACGAATTCCTCGCCGGCAAGCTTGGTTTTGCCATAGACGGAGATCGGTCCCGTTTTGTCAAATTCCGTGTAGGGTGTCTCCTTGTCGCCCGCAAACACATAGTCGGTCGATATGTGCACCAGCGGGATGCCTGCCTCCTCCGCGGCGATCGCAAGATTTCGCGGTCCGATGGCATTGATCCGGTAGCTGTTGTCGACATCCTGTTCCTGCGCGTCAACCGCCGTGTAGGCCGCGCAGTTGATGACCGCGAAAGGTCTGACTTCGCGTACCAGAGCGGTAACCGCATCCACATCGGTGATATCCAGTTTTCTGATCGCCTCTCCCTCAAACACATCGGTCTGCACGAGCTCATAGCGGTCTTCCATCCGCTTCTTCACCGCGCGTCCGAGCTGGCCGCCGGAGCCTGTTACGATCAGTTTTTTCCCTGTTTCGCTCATCTCTTTACTTCTTCAGATTGATCGTCTCGCCGTCGACCTCAAAGGTGCCGCCCGCCTTCACAACAAAGATCATGGTCCTGCCGGTATTGAACAGTACCTCTTCCCCGTTGTCGTCATAGTAGTGCGTGGGCTCATAGTCACCCGTCTTCTTCCAGTTGATGTGGATCATCTTGCCGCCGGTTATGAAATAGCCGTCACGCGTCGTGTCGTGCATCCGGAACGCGAGATAGCCCTTGGCATCGCGCTTCTCATAATAGGTATTCTGGATCACGATATTTTTAAAGGACAGCTGCTCCTGCGTCTCGGCATCCACCTGCTTGTTGCCGTAGAGTGTCTTGTAATAGAGACCGTCTTCATCATTATAGGAAAGCGCGGACTTGGTCGCCGGATAACTGCCGGCCATATCGATCTCTTTGGCATCCTTTGCTTCGCTGCCGTATTTCTCCAGCGTGTTGGGCTCCGCGATCGGCGCGAACTGGAAATGCTTCTCCCCGATGTAGCTGTCCTTGTGGGTCGCCTGATACTTGAGCTTCTCCATGGCCGCCGTCACATGCGCACCGTCGGTAAAGGCCGTATGCTCACTGGTGGAACCGGCCGGCACGCGGAAGAAAGCACCGCCGTCGGAACCCATCTTGCCGCCGACACCGTTGATATTGTCAATGTCGTTGCGCGTGTTGCGGTTCAGCAGACCGCCGTTCTCATAGAGATAGAGTTCCGGGCCGCCGTAGTGGATGATGATCGGATCATATTCCAGCGCCGCGTAGATGAAATAGTCACGGATCGAACGGATGTTGCCGATCCGTTCCAGGCCTTCCCAATCCTCGAGAATGCCCATCTGGCGGCTCATGTCGCCCTCCTCCATGATCTCATAAAAGACGCGGACCTTGTCCAGTCCGTACTGCGGCTGTGCCTGCTTGTTGACCGGATACATCACCGCCAGCGGGCGCTTCGTGTTCTGATCGCCTGCCACCCACTCATTGGTGAAGAAATCGCGGACCATGCCTTCTTCGGGCGGCTGGTCGGGATCAACCTCCTCGGGTTCCTCGACCACCTCTTCCGTGCTGGCTTCCGTCGGTGCCGCCACCGGCTTCTCGACCGTTTCAAACTGCACGCCGGTATGCGCCGTCTCCGTGGCGCTCTCCCCGCCGCAGCCGGCGATCACCGCCGCCATCAGTATTCCCAGTCCCGCAACGCGTAATTTCTTCATTTCTTCCTCCCCTTCGATGCTCTTCCTTTATATAACGTCTTCTCTGTGGATCATTCTCCCAGTCCGTCTTCGATGGCTTTTGCCACGGTCTCCAACGCCTGCACCTCATCCGGACCCTCGCAGTGCAGGGTGATCTCGTCACCGCAGGCGATCGTGGACCCCAGAATGCTCAGGATGCTCTTGGCATTGGCGCTTCCGCCATCAAACGCAAATGTGATGCTGGACCGGAACTGCATGGCAACATTACAGAGATTGCCGGCAGGTCCCAGATCCAGGCCGGTCATGTTTTTGATCGTAACCTTCTTCTCAACCATCAGATCACTGCTTCTTCGATCAGGCGGGCAAGCTTTTCCGCTTCTTCGGAGATCTCCTTCTGATCCCTTCCTTCAATCATCACGCGCACCAGCGGTTCTGTTCCGGAAGGTCTGATGAGCACGCGTCCCTCCCCGGCAAATTTCTTTTCCAGCGCATCGATCGCCGCCTGCACCTCGGGATAATCCATATAGGCATCCTTTTTGTGCGTCGGCACCTTGGCATTCTTCAGTGCCTGCGGCATGACCTCCATGATCTTTGCCAGTTCCGAGAGCGGTTTGCCCGTATCCACCATGACCTGCAGCAGGTGCAGTGCCGAGAGCAGACCGTCACCGGTCGTGTTCTCCTCAAGGAAGATAATGTGTCCCGACTGCTCTCCGCCGAGACTGGCGCCGATCTCTTTCATGCGCTCCAGCACGTAACGGTCGCCCACTTTGGTCTGCTCGATGCGGATCCCCTCTCTCTCTCCCATCTGGAAAAATCCGAGATTGCTCATGACCGTGGCCACGATCGTGTCATTGGCCAGACGTCCATGCTCCTTGAGATAGTGTCCGACGATCGCCATATACTGGTCGCCGTCAATGACGCGGCCGTTCTCATCCACAGCGAGAAGCCGGTCCGCGTCGCCGTCAAAAGCAAGACCCGCGTTTGCCTTTTCATAGACCACGCGCGCCTGCAATTCCTCCATATGCGTGGAGCCGCAGTTGGCATTGATATTCGTCCCGTCCGGATGCACATGGATCGGGATCACCTCGGCGCCGAGCTGTTTCAGGCATTCCACGGAAGTGTAGAAGGACGCTCCCTCCGCGCAGTCGACCACCAGACGCATGCCCGTCAGATCAACATCGACAGCGTTCCTGTCATGAATGATATATTCCTCGCGGGCGTCCGTGCGATAGCGCACGCGGCCGATCCCCTGTCCGATCGGCATGCGGACTCCCTTCAGCTCGCTCCGGATCAGCGCTTCGATCTCGTCCTCCAGCGCATCCGAAAGCTTGTAGCCCTGACCGTCAAAAAACTTGATCCCGTTAAATTCCATCGGATTGTGTGACGCCGAGATCACAACACCCGCATCCACCTTGTAACGGCGCGCCAGATAAGCGATCGCGGGCGTCGGCACCACGCCGACAAAAACCGCGTTAGCACCCACACTGCAGGCACCCGCCATCAGTGCGTTGGCAAGCATATCGCCGGACTGTCTCGTGTCGCATCCCACCATGATCGTCGGCTGATGTCTGGTCTCTCTGGACAGGACATAGGCGCCCGCCTGCCCGAGCTGCATCGCAAGAAGCGGTGTCAGTTCATCATTGGCGACACCTCTGACGCCGTCTGTCCCGAATAATCTCGCCATAATCCGTTATTCCTTTTCGAGATATACCAATACTCTTGTGCTCTCGCTCTCATAGATTCCCTGCGGGAGCGCAAGATCCACCGCAACAGTATAAGCCCCCTTATCGGGTTTTTCAACCCCGAGGCGCTCCGCCAGGGCTCCGATATCCACTGTTCCCGTGATATCACGTGCGTTCAGCGCATTCACCTGATTGGAGAGCCCCTGCACGCTGACGGCGATGACCCCGTCTCCCGTGCCGTCCCCGTCGGTATCGGGCGTCTGGATCGTCGCCTGTATGCCGTCCGGCACATTGACCTTATGGATCTGCGAGACCGGCACTTCGATCTCACGTGTGACTGCTTTGGCAATCTCCGCCTTCACGCTCACCTGGCCGCTGAAATCGCTGTCTCCGAGGCTCACGCCGCTCGGCAGCATCGAGCGGATGTTCACGCTGGTCGCCAGATCCGTCGTGAGACCGCCCACATCAAACAGATTGCTGTCGGAGAGTGTCAGCTCTTCCAGGTTCTGCAGATTGGCGCCCTTTCCGGCAAGGAGTACCGAATCCGGTGTCACCTCCACATTGCCGGTGAGCAGATATCCCTCTGCCGGCTCCCCGGTGAGTCTGACCGTGATCGGAACACGCTTCGTCTGCAGGATCGAGACCGTCACGCGCACCGCGTCGATGTTCTTCATCAGCGAATTGTCGGTGATCTCATTGCCGTCGGCGTCATAAAGGTCGATCTCCGCATCCGTGTTGATGTCCGATGTGAAGCCTGTCACGTCGACGGTGACAGAGGCAACCGCCACCTGATCGACCACGGACTCGGGACCCGAGATACGCAGCACATTCTGTTCCGTGGATATCGTGCCGATCACATAGTCTTCCTCGAGCGTTCCCGTCGTCTTTGCGGAAAGAGCCAGCGTTCTGGTCTTGCTCTCCTCGATGGAAAGACGCACGGTGTCGATGGAAGGCGTGATCGATTCCACCTGATTGAAGTACTTGTTCGTCGATACACTGATCGTCAGCGTGTCCAGACTGGACAGATTGCTCATGTCAGCCGTGGCGATCACGTTGTCGCGGGTAAAGGTGTCCGCGACCGACCGCGGCGCAACGATCGCCACCGAAGAGATCACATCGGTGCCGTCAAGAACTTCATAGACCTTGCCCTGTCCCGTGATCAGGCTCGTGTTGCGGATCGTCACCGGAATGTTATAGAACCGGACCGTCACCGTCGGGTCATCCAGATTGGTCACCAGAAACCAGAGGATCAGCGTAAACAGCAGCGACAGGAGCTTCAGGCCGATATTATTGGTAAAGAATCTCTTCAGCGCGGTCATGCGTTTCCACCTCTTCGATCGGTCAGGGACGCCCCTGTCGTTCCGCTCTTCCTTCCCTTACCGGTCTTGCCGAAGATCCCTCTGGTCTTCTGTCTCTGTTCCTGCTCCGGCTTGTTCTGGATCCGGTGCATGAATTCCTTGAGCCGCTCGCCGTTCAGACCGCGCTCGATATTCCCGCCGTACGCGACACTGATGCCGCCGGTCTCCTCCGACACGATCAGCGTGAGCGCATCCGTTGCTTCCGATATGCCGCATCCCGCGCGGTGTCTGGTTCCCAGTTCCTTGGCTATGTCCGTTCTCTCGGAAAGGGGAAGATAGCAGGTCGCAGCCGCCACACGGTTCCCCCGGATCACGACCGCTCCGTCATGAAGCGGCGTGTTGTGCTCAAAGATGTTGATCAGCAGCTCGCTGGTCACGACACCGTCCACCTCGATCCCCGTGCGTTCCACATCGGCGAGCGAGATTTCCTGCTCGATCACGATGAGCGCACCGGTACGCACCGCGGCCATTTCCACACAGGCGCGGGCGATCTCATCGATCGTGCGGTCAGAGAATCGCTCCTCATTGGCGTGCAGATCAAAAGGCAGAACGGAGGCAATGAATCTGCGCCGACCCAGACCCTCCAGCGCCTTTCTCAGTTCCGGCTGCATGATGACCACCACGGCGATCACCGCGACATAGAGCACATTGCGGACGATCCACAGGATCGTGGTCATATTGAAGAAAACGGCGATAACGATGAAGATGACGATGACCACGATACCCTTCAGCATGGACCAGAGCCGCGTGGCCTTTGCCCACACCAGGATCTCATAGATCAAAAACGTGATGATGAGGATCTCCACGACATCGGTCCATCGCGGAGTCGGCATATGGAGACTTGCCCAGTTAAAATTCAAGGGGTTCTGAAAAAACTGCATGATCTCTTTCTACTTTGTCTGGTTTGAACCTTCGTCTCTGCCCACACGCAGAACCCGGTCTCTCATGTCATCATCGGAAACGGCCGGCCGCGCGGAAGCAAGGTTCCTTGTGGAAGCAGCCGGTGCAGGCCGTGCGGGGCCTCTTCCCCTCGACGGCGCTCCTGCGGAGCCCGTCCTTCCCGCCGATCCGGGCATTCTTCTGACCGGTGCTCTGCCGGATGACCCCGGTACCGGTCTTGCCGCACGGTTTGTGCTCCGCGATGAGGGAGTCCGCTCACGGAGAACTTCTTCCTCTTCCTCTCTGTCCTCTCTGTCCGCACTCCTCTGGGAGGACGATGCCTTGTGAGGCGGTCTGTGCGCCGCGTTATGCGTGCGGTTGATCTTCTTCACTCTTCTCTCCGGTTCCGCCAGTGTCACCTTGGGAACCGCTTTGACATAATAATAATAGTCATCATCCTCGAACTGCACTCTTTCCGTTCTGGTGTAATCCAGCTGGAAGAAGAAGAATTCCAGGACAAAACACAGAAAAGCCGACAGGACCGTCCCGATCACCACATTGGCAAAAGAGATCTGCGTGTCATAAAGGAAATCACCGATCATCAGCGTGATCAGATTCAGGACGGAACCGGTCAGGATCGCGACCTTCCAGGCATGATCCACCGGCAGTCTTCGCAAAAGCCACACGATGACGAGCACCGCCGCAAAAGCGATCACATAGACCCACATGGCCCGGTTGGTCATGAACCCTGTCAGAAAGGTGCGCAGCTGCACCACGATCTCCGTGTCCTCTCCGACCGCAAGGGAACTCGCCCCCATGGTCGTCGCATTCTCCTGCACATATTTCAGGAGATGATAGATCACGATCCCGCAGGTCATCGCCGCGACCGACAGCGGACTCGCGAGCAGTCCCAGCGCGATCGGCATCAGATAAGGCACCCGGAACAGGAACAGTAACGGCGTAAGGACCAGCACAATGGTGTCCCCGGGGCCAAAGCGAAAATAGAGCAGGAACATGAGCAGGAACAGCACCAGTGTCACACCCAGTGTCTCGATGGAAACCGCATAGAGATGTCCGAAGATAAAGAAGCTGGTGACAAATACCATGAAGCCGGCAGGCATAAAGGAGCACAGAAGTGCGCACATCAGAGCGATCGGCAGGGGCTTGATCACGGAAAGATAGCCGATATGCCGGTTGATCGCGATCAGTGCCGTGAAACATAAAAGAAACTTCCACAGCGGCGTGATCCACATCTCATACCGGATATAGAAGCTTTTGATAAACTGTTTGATCTCAACCAGTGACGTCATTCCTCTGTTCCTTCATCCGCACCTTCCCATGCGGGAGCGGCTGCCTCCATTTCGTTTAACTGCGTCAGGCGGCGAAGACCGAGCGCATATTTCCGGATCCGGCTCTGCATCCTGTGATAGCGTACCGCATAGATAATGCCGGAAAAAACACAATAGGCCGCCGAAGACACAACATAGATCTTGATCGCCTTCAGCAGAAACTCGACCAGATCCGCGCTGTAAATATCCTGCATGATCAGGTCAAAGTGACTCAGGATATACAATGCACAGATAACAAGAAAAACGATCGTCGCACAGACCACCGATCCAATGATGTGATGCGCAATATAATCCACCTGAAAATACCGGCCCGCATCTTCGTCACGGTGCCCCTCCTGCTGCCGGAACAGCGCCATGCGGGTCATCAGGATGACCTTTTTCTCCGCTAACAAGGAAATCCTCTATTTCTTCAGGAACTGCATCGCCGCATGTCCCGTGTTGAGTTTCTTTCTTTCCGGTGCTGCCGCTACGGGTTTTGCGATCGCATTGCCGAGGCCCGCCGCCAGCTGCGTCTTACACTTGAGGCAATAGCGGCCGGTCTGGATCGGCTCTCCGCAGTTCTCACAGGTCAGCTGGACCGGTGATCCCTTGGCAAAGACCAGACGCTCCTCACGCACCCACTGCTGGATCTTGGTCATCTTGACCTCGCAGTCCTTGGCGATCTGGCTCATCGGCGCCGACGGATTGTCCTCGATGTATTTCTTTACCTTCTGAAACTCATCCTCTTCCTTTTTCTTGCAGTCCTCGCAGACCGTATCGCCGGCGACCCACTGGAACATCTTCCCGCACTTCGAACAGTTCTTTATCTGCATGATACACCTCCCGCATGCCTATAAATGTGTGCCTGCGATCGCAACAAACCAGATCCCGGCAACTCCCGCTCCACGAAACGCAGCCGCGACCGCATCGATCGTTGATCCCGATGTATAGATATCGTCAACGATGATAATCCTTTTGTATTTTACATCATCTGTGCATAATTGAAAAGCGTTTTTCACATTATTCCTGCGCTTTTGTGCGTTGTCAGACTGCTTCATCGGGATCGTGTTCTTCTGCCGGATGACTAGATCCTGACGCACGGGGATCCCCAGACGATCCGATATGCCAAGGGCGATATCGGCCGCCTGATTGTAGCCCCGCTTCCTCATCCGGGATCTGTGCAGCGGTACCGGGACAAGCACCTCGGGCCGAAGATCCGTGATCTCTTTCCCCAGACATCCGGCGATCTCTCTGCCAAACCAGCGGGCACTTTCCCGCCGATTCCTGTACTTGATCCTGTAGATGGCTCTTGCTACGCTGTGATAATCCGCCAGACAGTATCCGAAATCATAGACATGGGGGTGTTTCTCGCAATCCCGGCAGTAAACACGGTCTGCGCCGCCTTCCTCCCGTCGGATGGACCGGCCGCATTTCATGCAACGCGGTTCCCTCTCATAGACAATGTCTTCACGGCAGCAGGGACAGATCTGTTCACCAAACGGCAGGATCCGGTCGCAGAGTGGACATCGCGGCGGGTAGATCAGGGCCGCCGCGACATCCGCAAGTTTTTTCAGATCACGGACATTCAAGTATCCTCTCCTTCAGTCCCGTATAGCGTTTCATCTCATCCTCGTTGGCGACCATCTCCTCCACCGTCTCCCTGCTCCCGAGCACGACCACGCAGGACCGGGCTCTGGTGACCGCCGTATAGAGCAGGTTTCTGTTCAGCAGAAGCCTCGGA
This sequence comes from Lachnospiraceae bacterium, assembly GCA_024690605.1. Classification (GTDB taxonomy): domain Bacteria; phylum Bacillota; class Clostridia; order Lachnospirales; family Lachnospiraceae; genus Butyrivibrio. The sequence continues at coordinate 36,065 of JAILOV010000007.1, forward strand.
CCGCCCAATAACGGCAGGAGAACCGCCGGATATTCGCTGCCCTGCGATTTATGGATCGTCATCGCGTAAGCCAGATCCATATCCTCCATTCCCGAAAACGGCACGCACACCAGCCGGTTCTCGTCAAACTGCACAACGATCTCCTGCGACACCCGGTCGATCGACACGATCGTCCCCAGATCGCCGTTAAAGATCCCCTCGCCGTGATCGATCACGATCCCGTTTTTCCCTCTGATCTCCCAGACCGCACTGTAGTCATTGCGGGTCTGCATCACCTTGTCCCCCACGCGCCAGATCCGGTCTCCCTGCTCCCACTCCGCTCTGGATCCGTCCGGCGGATTGAGCGCCTGCTGCAGCACACGATTGAGCGTCTCGGCCCCCAGCGGACCTCGCCGCATCGGGACCAGCACCTGTATGTCGCCCGGGGACGCGTTCACATAACCGGGAAGCTTGTCTCTGATGAGCAGGATCAGATGCGCGATAATGGTGTCCGCCCGGTCTCTGGGCAGAAAGAAGAAATCCCGGCTCTTGTTGTCCATGGCGGGAACTATGCCGGCGTGGATCTGATGCGCCCCCGTCACGATATCACTCTGCGCCGCCTGCCGGAAGATCTGCGTGAGCGCGATCACCGGGAAACGGCCGCTGTCTATCAGATCCCGGAGGATCTGCCCCGCACCGACCGAGGGAAGCTGGGCGGCATCCCCGATGAGGATCAGATGCACCCCCCGCACACACGCCTTAAGAAGTGCGTGGAACAGATGCATGTCCACCATGCTCATCTCATCAATGATCACGGCGTCCGCTTCGAGCGGATTGTCCTCGTTGCGGTTGAACCAGGCGCGCCTCATGCCCGTTCCGTCACCGTCCGTCTCATCCTTGCCGGCGCTCGCCACCTCAAGAAGACGATGGATCGTCCGCGCCTCGAAGCCTGTGGCCTCCGTCATCCGTTTGGCCGCTCTGCCCGTCGGCGCTGCAAGGACAAAGGATCTGCGCTTTTTTTCCAGGAGCCGGAGGATCGCCCCCATGGTCGTCGTCTTCCCGGTGCCCGGTCCGCCGGTCAGGATCATGACTCCCCCGGAAAGGCTCTCCTTTACCGCCTCGCGCTGCTTTTCATCCAGCGAGACCTCCAGTTCGCGCTCCACCTCGTCGATATCCGCCTCGCTGACGATCGGCTTCTCTTCGCGGAAATCCAGTTCCCGCAGCATCCCGGCGATCGCCTGCTCCTCATAGAAGAAGCGCTCCGCATAGACACAATTGCCCTTGATCACGGTCTTGTGTCTGACCGTCAGATTCCTCAGCCGGGAATCCATCAGTTCCCGCGTCTCCGGGTCTCCGGGAAGCCTGAGCAGCTCCGCCGTCCTGTCAAACAGAGTCTCAAACGGCAGATAGCTGTGTCCCTCCGCCGCTCCCTGTGTCAACGCATACAGAATGCCGCTGGAAACGCGAAATTCCGCATCCGGGTGGATCCCCATCCTCTGCGCGATCTCATCCGCCGTACGGAAGCCGACCCCCTCAATCTCTTCCGCCAGACGATAAGGATTCTCCTGCAGGATCCGTCTGGTGCTCTCCCCGTATCGTTTCACCACCCGGACCGCCAGCTGACCGCCGATGCCGTATTGCTGCAGGAAGAGGGAGAGCTCGCGCTGGTCGTGCTTTTCCTTCATTCTGGCGCCGATCTCCCGCGCCATGCGCTCGCTGATCCCCTTCAGTTCCGCCAGCCGCTCCGGTTCCTCCTCCATGATGCGAAAGGTGTCATCCCCGAAAGCCCGGACGATCCTGTGTGCCATTTTTTCGCCGATCCCCTTGATGGCACCGGAGGCCAGATAGCGTTCCATAGCAACCGCGTCCGCGGGTGTCAGCACACGAAAGCTCTCAATACGAAACTGCGGCCCGTAGACCGCGTGAACGACAATGTCCCCCACGGCCTCGATCGTGTCGCCCTCGTCACAGCCCCTGAGCGTTCCCACAGCGGTAAAGGAATCATCCTGAAGAAGGTCGGAACATACCGGATCCTCCGGCCGATCGCCGTTCCCGGTAAAAATCAGATCCGCAACGCCGTATCCGTTCTCGGCGTTGCGGTAGATGAAATGATCGATATAGGCGGTGATCTTTAAGGAAGCGCTCACTCGTCAGCCGGCTGCCGCTCCCGCCGCCTCCGCGGCGTCCTCTCCCGCAACATCCTGCGCAAGCTTCGCTGCCTGTTCCTCGGCGACTCTGTTGGCGATCTCCTCGGCCTGCGCCTTCATGTCGGCCGCACTCAATCCGGCCGTATGCTTCATGTTCTCATAAAGCATCTGCGCGAAACCAAGTCCCTGTGTCTCCGTGGACATCTTGGTAAAATCCTGCAGCGTCTGCCCCTTGAAATAGTCAACCAGCTGCTTGTTGCTGCCGGACTCGTCGGTCTTGAGCGCATCGACGCTCTTCTGCATCTCCTTGAAGACCTGCTCCAGGAAATAGGCCTCGAACTGTTTGCAGGCGCCCATCAGCTCCTGATTGATCTCTTCGCCGTCCTCGCCGGTCTTCCGCGCGTTTTTTGCGTTCTCCGCGGCATTCGCCAGGGTGGTCTTTAACTTATCTCCGACCACATTCTGCGTCTGCTGCTGCATGTAGTCATTATAGGCGGATGCGTTGATGCCGTTTAAATCAAAGGACATAAAAACCTCCTGTTTCTGTTTTTTCCTTTCGCACTAATCCGTCGGCTCGTCAAGGTCATGCTGCCGTCCGTGCAAGCACGGCGTCATCATGGCTTTGACTCACTGATCAGCGCTTCAGATTATTAGCGGTCTGCATCATTTCGTCGGTGGTGGTGATGGCCTTGGAGTTCATTTCGTAGGCGCGCTGTGCGACGATCAGATTGACCATCTCCGTTGCCACGTTGACATTGGAGCCTTCCAGATAGCCCTGCACGATCTTGCTCCGAGAAAGATTCGCTGTCGTCGCCTCGTTCATCGCCTGCCCGCTGGCCGGCGTCGCACGGAACGAAGTGTCACCCACACGCTCCAGACCGGTCGGATTGTTGAACTGCCACAGCCCGATCTGGAAACCGATGTTCTGCGGCACATTGTTGGCATCGGGATACTGGATGTTGCCGTCCGCCGCGACCGTCACGCGGTTGGCGTTGTAGCCGTTCAGTGTGATCGGGCGTCCCTGTGTGTCCAGCACATGATAGCCCTCGGAGGTCGTCAGCGTGATGTTGTTGGTGTTGTTCTGCGCGATCGCCCACGTGAAGTCACCGTTTCTCGTGAAGATCTGCTCGTTGTTCTCATTGCGATAGGAGAAGAAGCCGTCGCCGCCGATCGCGAACGCGGTATCGCTCGCCGCGTCAAGAAAGGCGCCCTGCGAGAACGAGGAATTGATCGATGCCACGCGGACACCGAGACCGACCTCGGAATCGACGGGCGGATTGCCGCCGTTCTCGGTCGTGGACTTGGTCTGGAGGGTCTGATAGAGCAACGATTTGAATTCCGCGACCTGCGCCTTGTAACCCATGGAGTTGACGTTCGCCAGGTTGTTGGCGATCGTGTCCACATTTGTCTGCTGTGCGTTCATGCCGGTTGCCGCCGACCAAAGACTTCTGACCATACTCCTGTCCTCCTTCTGTATATCTATCGACACCGTCCATCCGTTACTTTAGGGAAGAGACGGTCCCGTGCTCATTATCCGTTCAGGCGTCCCAGCTGCGAAACCGCGATATCCAGTGTCTCGTCGATGGTCGTGATGACCTTTTGGTTGGCGTCATACTGCCGCTGCGTCGCGATCATCTGCACCATCTCATCGACGGTCGATACATTGGACTGCTCCAGATAGCCCTGCACGACCGTCAGCTGCGGCGGGATCTCCACCGCGTTGTCCGTGCGGACAAACAGGTTTTCTCCGTAGTGTCTGAGGGAATTGTAGTAGTGATCGGTGACGGACTGCCCTTCCAGATCCTCGGCATCCTGCTGAAAATCCGTGAAGCCGATGGTGTCCACCAGCTGTCCGTTCTGATAGATGCCCCCGTCGAGTGTCACCGAGAACTTCTGTGTCGGATCAACGATCACATGACCGCCGTTCTGATCGAGCACAAAATCACCGTCCTGCGTCGTCAGTTCTCCGGCTGCCGTAACGGCGAAATTGCCGTCCCGTGAATACATGACCGTCGTGTTGCCGTCATGATCCGTGTGTTCGATGTTGAAAAAGCCCTTGCCCTGAATGGCCAGATCCGTCTGCAGATCGGTATTCTTGAGACCGCCCTGGGAAAAATCGACATAGGTCCCGTCCACCTTGACGCCGAGATTCACGATCCCCAGCTTGTCACGGATCTTGCCGTCCGACTGATCCTTGATGCGCAACGCCAGCTTGTCGGAAAACGCCGTGGATACGGTCCCTTCTTTTTTGAAGCCCGTCGTGTTGAAGTTTGCGAGGTTGTTGGTGAGCACATCCATGCGCGTCTGCTCGTTGACCATGCCGGTATATGCTGTGTATAAGCCCTTAACCATTTGACAACCTCTCTTTTCTTTTGAATCTCTTAACTGTCTGACCGGTGTCCCGCCAGGAACTCCACATAGCGTCCGGTCCCGATCGCCACCGCGGTCATCGGATCCTCCGCGGTCATCGCGTTGATCCCCGTCTTCGCGGTGATCAGATCCTCCAGACCCCTGAGCAGCGCCCCGCCGCCGGTGAGCACCACGCCTCTGTCCGCGATATCCGCCGCAAGTTCCGGCGGTGTCTTTTCAAGAACGCCGTGGATCGCATCCACGATCTGTGTCGTCGGCTCCCTGAGCGCCTCCTCGGTCTCCTCGGAGGACACGCGCACCGTTTTCGGAAGTCCCGTCACGAGGTTTCTGCCCCGGACATCCATGTAGTCCGCTTCCGCACGGGGATAGGCCGATCCGATCTTGATCTTGATATCCTCTGCCGTCCGGTCGCCGATCAGCAGATTGTGCTTTTTGCGCATGTACCGGACGATCGCTTCGTCGAAATCATCTCCCGCGACCTTGACGGAAGTGGATACCACGGTTCCGCCGAGTGAGATCACGGCAATGTCCGATGTGCCGCCGCCGATGTCGACGATCATGTTGCCGCAGGGCTTGGTGATGTCGATCCCCGCCCCGATCGCTGCCGCGATGGGCTCCTCGATGATCCTGACATCGCGTGCCCCCGCCATCAGCGTGGCGTCCTCCGCAGCCTTGCGCTCCACCTCGGTGACACCCGAGGGCACACATACCGCGATCAGCGGCTTGCGGAAGGTCTTCTTGCCGAGAGCCTTCGTGATGAAATACTTCATCATCTGCTCGGTCACCTTGTAATTGGAGATGACCCCCTGACGAAGGGGCCGGATCGCCACGATGTTTCCGGGTGTGCGCCCGAGCATCAGCCGCGCGTCCTCGCCGATCGCCATCACGCGCTCCGTATCCTTGTCATAGGCCACGACCGACGGCTCTTTAAGAACAACGCCCTTTCCGCGGATATAGACCAGTATGCTCGCGGTTCCGAGATCGATACCGATATCTGTGTACTGCATGAGAACCTTCCTTTTTCAACATATATAATAGAGTTCCTGCGGACCTGCCGCATCCCTTGCGTGAAAATGTGGGATTCTATTATAACGCGAAAAAGTCCCCGCGAAAAGGTGCTAATTCTAAATTTTTTATGACTGCCAAGGTACATCGCCTCCCGCCCTGCCGGTCGGGGAAAATCAAAAGGCGGATCGAAACCCGTCGGTTCCGTCCGCCTCTGTGCATCCTTGCATTTACTATATCGGCATACGCCGGAAATAATTAAGAGCGCTCCAGCATTTTTTTGATGTATTGTCCCGTGTAGCTCTTCTTCTCCTTTGCCACCTGCTCCGGCGTCCCCTGCACGACCACCGTGCCGCCGCGGTCGCCGCCCTCGGGACCCATATCCACGATATAGTCCGCCGTCTTGATGACATCGAGATTGTGCTCGATCACAATGACCGTGTTGCCGCCCGCCACCAGCTGCTGCAGGATATCCACCAGTTTTTTCACATCCGCGAAATGGAGTCCCGTCGTGGGTTCATCGAGGATATAGATCGTCCTGCCGGTGGAAACGCGCGACAGTTCCGTTGCCAGTTTGATGCGCTGCGCCTCGCCGCCCGAGAGCTCCGTGGACGGCTGCCCGAGCTTGACATAGCCAAGACCCACATCATAAAGCGTCTGTATCTTGCGACGGATCGTTTTTACATTGGCAAAAAAGGCGAGTGCCTCCTCGACCGTCATGTCCAGCACTTCATAGATGTTCTTCCCTTTATAGGTCACATCCAGCGTCTCGCGGTTGTAGCGCTTGCCGCCGCAGACCTCGCAGGGCACATAGACATCGGGAAGGAAATGCATCTCGATCTTCACGATCCCGTCCCCTCCGCAGGCTTCGCATCGCCCGCCCTTGACGTTAAAGGAAAACCGCCCTTTTGCATAGCCTCTTGCCTTGGCCTCCGGCGTCGCCGCAAAAAGGTCCCTGATCAGATCGAACGCGCCCGTATAGGTGGCCGGATTGGACCGCGGTGTCCGGCCGATCGGACTCTGATCGATGGCGATCACCTTGTCCAGCTGCTCCAGACCGAGGATCTCATCATGATCTCCCGCGATGATGCGCGCACGGTTGAGATCCCGGGCCAGATGCTTGTAGAGGATCTCGTTGACCAGAGAGGATTTGCCCGATCCCGAAACGCCGGTCACCACCGTGAAGACACCGAGCGGGAACTTCACCTGAATGTTCTTCAGATTGTTCTCCCGCGCACCCTTTACCGTGATCCATCCGTTGGGTTTACGCCGCTTTTCCGGCACTTCGATCGACAGCTTCCCCGCCAGATACTGCCCCGTGACGGAATCCCCGTTCCGCGCGATCTCCTCCGCCGTCCCGCAGGCGACCACCTCGCCGCCGTGGGCACCCGCACCGGGTCCGATATCCACGATATAATCCGCGGCGCGCATCGTGTCCTCGTCGTGCTCGACGACGATCAGCGTGTTGCCCAGATCACGCAGGTTTTTCAGCGTGTTCAGCAGCTTGTCATTGTCCCGCTGGTGCAGACCGATGGACGGCTCATCCAGAATGTAGACCACGCCGCACAGACCGGAGCCGATCTGTGTCGCAAGACGGATCCGCTGCGCCTCACCGCCGGAAAGCGTTGATGTCGCCCGGGAGAGAGTCAGATAATCCAGCCCCACATCGATCAGGAATCCCACACGCGCGCGGATCTCCTTTAATACCTGCGCGCCGATCGTCTCCTGCCTCTTTGAAAGCTTCATCTCCTCCAGATATCGATGCAGCTCGGCGACCGACATCGAAGTAACCTCAAAGATGTTCCTGTCCGCGATCGTGACCGCCAGGGACTCCTTTTTCAGACGTTGTCCGCCGCAGAGCTTGCAGGGCGTGATGCGCATATAGGATTCATATTCCGCCTTCTGTGTTTCGGAAAAGGTCTCCCGATAGCGCTGTTCCATGTTGCGGATCAGCCCTTCAAACAGGATCGGATAATCTCCTTCGCCGCGCTGACCCTTGTAGTGCACGGTGACTGTTCTGTCGAAGCCATGGATGAACATCTCCCGGATCCTTGCGGGAAGCTCCTCGTAGGGTGTATCCAGGCTGAAACGGTACGACTTTGCAAGCGCCTCGAGGATCGCGTGCGTAAAGCTCCCGTCTTTGGATGCCGACTGCCATCCCGTCACGGCCACGCAGCCATCGTTAAAGGAACGCGACATGTCCGGGATCATCAGCCGTTCATCGAATTCCATCCGATACCCGAGACCTGTGCATTCCGGACAGGCACCGAAGGGATTGTTGAAGGAAAAGCTGCGCGGCTCGATCTCCGGAATGGAGATGCCGCAATCCGGGCAGGCAAAGCTCTGGGAAAAGTTCATCGGCTCGCCGTCGATGACATCGACCGTGATCAATCCTTCCGCCAGGTTCAGCGCGTTTTCGAGGGAATCCACCAGACGTTTTCTCTGCTTCTCCGGCTCCTTTACCACCAGACGGTCGATCACCACCTCGATACTGTGCTTGATGTTCTTGTCCAGAGAGATGTCTTCGGAGAGATCATACTGGCTGCCGTCGATGCGGACGCGCACATAGCCCGCGCGCCGTGCGCGGTCGAGCACCTTTTCGTGCATGCCCTTGCGTCCCCGGACGACAGGCGCCAGGATCTGCAGTTTCGTCCCCTCCGGCAGGGCAAAAACCTGATCCGCCATCTCATCCACCGACTGTCTGCGGATCTCCCTTCCGCACGCGGGACAGTGCGGGATGCCGATGCGGGCATAAAGCAGACGGAAATGATCATAGATCTCCGTCACCGTCCCGACCGTGGAACGCGGATTGCGGTTTGTGGATTTCTGGTCGATCGAGATCGTGGGAGAGAGGCCCTCGATCTTCTCTACATCCGGCTTGTCCATCTGACCGAGGAACATCCGCGCATAGGAGGACAGTGATTCCATATAACGCCTCTGCCCCTCGGCAAAGATCGTATCAAACGCGAGCGAGGATTTTCCGGAGCCGGAAAGCCCCGTGAGCACCGTCAGTGCACCGCGCGGGATATCGACATCAAGACGCTTCAGATTGTGTTCGTTGGCCCCGCGGATCCGGATCCAGTCGTTCCTGTCTTTGGGCAGCATGCGGCGTGCCGTCGTGCCGCCGCCGGGTTTCGTTTCGCTCATATCCTTCTTTACCGTATCTTTACGCATAAAAATCTCCCTACTTCCCCTTTGTCACTTCCAGCAGGTGTTTCTTCAGTTCCGTCATCTGATCACGCAGCTCGGCAGCGGCTTCGAAATTGAGATCCGCCGCCGCACGGCGCATCTGCTTCTCGACCTTCTCGATCAGCTTCTCCAGTTCCCCTCTGTTCATCGATTCCGGATCCTTCTCGAATTTCGCCTCTTCTCTGGATACCGCTTTCGAAATGCTGATCAGATCCCGCACAGCCTTTTTGATCGTGGCGGGCGTGATCCCGTGCTCTTCATTGTATTTCATCTGGATCGCGCGACGCCTTTTTGTCTCCCGGATCGCCCGGTCCATGGACTCTGTCATGTTGTCGGCATACATCACCACATGTCCCTCGGCATTGCGCGCCGCACGGCCAATCGTCTGAATGAGCGAGGTCTCGGACCGCAGGAAGCCCTCCTTGTCCGCGTCCAGGATCGCCACCAGCTGGATCTCCGGAATGTCCAGACCCTCGCGGAGCAGATTGATGCCGACCAGCACATCAAACACGTCGAGCCGCATATCCCGGATGATCTGCGCCCGCTCCAGCGTGTCGATGTCACTGTGCAGATATTTCACGCGGATGCCCGCATCGTTCAGATAATCCGTCAGATCCTCCGCCATGCGCTTGGTGAGTGTCGTGACCAGCACTTTACCCTTATTGCCCGTCACCCTCCTGATCTCAGCGATCAGATCATCGATCTGGCCATCGACCGGCCGCACGTCGATCTCGGGATCAAGCAATCCCGTCGGCCGGATCACCTGCTCCGTGCGCAGCAGTTCATGTTCCTCTTCGTATTTTGACGGCGTCGCCGAACAGAAGAGCATCTGATCGATATGTGTCTCGAATTCCGAAAAATTCAGCGGCCGGTTGTCCAGTGCCGACGGCAGCCGGAAGCCGTAGTTGACCAGCGTTTCCTTGCGCGACCGGTCACCGTGATACATCCCGCCGATCTGCGGGATGGTGATGTGGCTCTCATCCACAATGATCAGAAAACCATCCGTAAAGAAATCCAGCAGCGTTAACGGCGGTTCACCGGGAGCCATGAAATTCAGATGCCGTGAATAGTTTTCGATCCCGGAACAGAACCCTGTCTCGCGCATCATCTCCACATCGAAATTCGTGCGCTCCGCGACACGCTGCGCCTCGATCAGTTTGTCGTTCTGCTTGAAAAACTTCACGCGTTCTTCCAGTTCTTTTTCAATATTCTCACAGGCGAGATTGATCTTTTCCTGCGGCACAACGTAGTGAGATGCGGGGTAGATCATCGCGTGCGCCAGTTCCGCGTGCACGCGCTCCGTCAACGGCTCCACTTCACAGATGCGGTCGATTTCGTCACCGAAAAATTCTACACGCAGGAGATAGTCACTCCCCTGTGCCGGAAAAATTTCTACTGTGTCCCCCCGCACGCGGAAATTCGTTCGTTCCAGTGCCATATCGTTACGTGTGTACTGGATCGCGATCAGATCCCGGATCAGGTCATCACGCTCTATCGTCTGCCCGGGACGCAGAGAAACGGACATCCCCTTGAATTCGTCGGGACTGCCCAGTCCGTAGATGCAGGAAACACTCGCGACCACGATCACATCCCGCCGCTCCGCGAGAGATGCCGTCGCCGAGAGCCGCAGCTTATCGATCTCGTCATTGATCGCCGAATCTTTTTCGATATAGGTGTCCGTCTGCGGGACATAGGCCTCGGGCTGATAGTAGTCGTAGTAGGACACAAAATACTCTACTGCGTTATTGGGGAAGAATTCCTTCATCTCACCGTAGAGCTGGCCTGCAAGAGTTTTATTATGGCTGATGATCAGAGTCGGTTTATTCAGGGCCGCAATGACATTCGCCATTGTAAAGGTCTTACCCGATCCGGTCACACCAAGCAGGGTCTCAAACTGGTTGCCCGCTTTGAAACCATCAACTAATTCTTTTATTGCCCTCGGCTGGTCGCCTGTAGGCTTGTAATCGGAGTGCAATTCGAAGTTCATTTTTATTATAATCCTTCAAAGTTTTAGTATATCATCGTTGTTTGGAGAAATATACGAAATCACTATCACGTTTTACTTCCGTATATCCCAGTTTCTTATAAAACGAGTTGGTTCTGATGTTCCAAATCGGTGTATCAAGTGTAAATTCCTTTACCGACGGATATAAGGCTTCTATTTCCTGCATCATGAAAACCCCATAGCCTTTTCGATGATTCTCCGGACTGATAAAGATTCTGCTGATATTTAGTTTTTCATTATCCAAATAGAGTACCGCTCCTCCGATGATCAGGCCGTCATCCACCAGTTTGTACAGATGATTTAATCTGGCCATTTTCGTATAAAACGGAACTGACATATATCCCGGTGGTCCCTTTTTTTCCCTGGAACCAACTTCAACGTCACTATGAAAGGCCCGTCTCGAGATGCCTGTTATTGTTAAGGCATCGGATGTGGATGCCTGTAATAATTCCAAACCCATATCAACTCAAGACTCCCCACCCTACTTGATCATAAAGCTTTCGGTTTTCAGATCACAATAGTATCTTCCACTGTCAGCAGTAAACTTAAGTACACAATAATCCGGATCAGTAACACCTCCCAATATCCGATGCATCAATCCCATATTTACTAATTTTTCAAGCATCCGATAGGAATAACAAAAACACCGTCATCTCTTCTGTAACCATACTGTGTACCGGTGATCACCAGTTTCAGATCCGGCAATCTTAATGGACATTGCGGTTCGTTTTCATTGTGTTTAGCAACAAGATTCTCTATCTCACACAAATGCTTCGCTCCCTCATCAACCTCTGTTTGTCCAAGCTTAAACTCTATTAAAGCATATCTGCCATCATTAAGATGAAGTACGCCATCAGCCTCAAGACCATATCTGTCATGATAGTAAGACATATACCCATCATATACAGACGAATAAACTTTCAGGTCACGAATGCACAATGATTCAAACAGGAAGCCGAGTGTTTTAAAATCTTTATTAAAGTAATCCGGAGACAACCCCAGTGCTGCAACAGCAATGGACGGATCTATGAAGTTTCGTTTCTTACCGGATCTTATGACCGTCTTTGAACGTATAGAAGGACACCAGGCGTCTATATCGTCGATAATATACAATTCGGTAAGCGCATTTATATAGTCATACAAGGTCGGGTCTGAAACCGTATTATTCGCTTTAACATCTGACAGGATTGTTTTTGTGGCCGCAAAAGTACACAGATTCCTACTGTAT
>JAILOV010000027.1 GCA_024690605.1 Lachnospiraceae bacterium
CACGATGCGCGTGAATTTGAGGACGATACGGAGAGATTCTTCCGGGATCTGGAAAAGGGGGAGCGGATCTCCCTTCTTCTCGCGCCTGCTTTCAAGGCCAATTATCCCGAGCAGTATGACAGCGTGCTGGGCGGTCTGAAGAAATGCGGGGTCAACAGGATCATCAGTGTCTCCTTCGGGGCCGACATCACCACCTGGGGATATCTGAACTACATCAGGAACTATGATTTTCTCGGCGGCATTTCCCAGCCCTGTCCCGCGGTCGTCTCCTATATCGAACGCTACCTGCCGGAGCTTCTGCCCAAGCTTTTCCCGGTGCAGAGTCCGCTCATGTGCGCGGCCATCTATGCGCGCAAGGAAATGGGCATCACGGACCGGTTTGCCTTTATCAGCCCGTGCATCGCCAAGAAGATGGAGATCGAAGACCCGCACAACAAGGGTCTTGTCCAGTACAATGTCACCTTTGAACATCTGATGCGCTATGTCAGAGAGCACGGGATCTCCGGTCCGTCCGCACACAGCGAGATCGAGTATGGCCTCGGTTCCTTTTATCCGACACCGGGCGGACTGGCGGAAAACGTCCGGTGGTTTCTCGGGGATCAGGTCTTCATCCGGCAGATCGAGGGCGAGCGACATCTGTATCAGTGGATGCATCAGAACCGGGACAGGATCCGGAACGATGAGACGCCGTTTCTGTTCATCGACGCGCTCAACTGCAGCAAGGGCTGTATCTGCGGAACGGCGGTCGATCAGGAAAAATCCAGGACCGACGATGCGCTCTATTCTCTTCTGAAGATCCGTGAGGAATCCAAAAAGGAAAAAGCGGGCGACGCATGGTCGCGCCCGGATCCGCCGGAGAAGCGTCTGGAGAACTACAACCGGCAGTTTGCGCATCTGAACCTCGAGGATTATCTGCGCGGCTATACCGACCGTTCCTCGGAATGCACCTACCGGATCCCTTCCGACGAGGAGCGGGAGCAGATCTTCCTCAGCATGAACAAGACGACGCCCGAGTCCCGCAGGATCAACTGCACCTGCTGCGGCTACGAGAGCTGTGAGCAGATGACGACGGCGATCTATAACGGCTTCAACCACAGGGACAACTGCATCTACTACGAGAAGACCATGATCCGGGAACTCGAGGTGGAAAAGGAGATCGCCCTGGAGGCCACCCGTGCCAAGAGCGTGTTTCTCGCCAACATGTCGCATGAGATCCGGACACCGATCAACACGGTGTTGGGCATGGATGAGCTGATCCTCAGGGAGACGGGCGAAGAGAATACGAGAGAGTATGCCGCCTACATCCAGCGATCCGGGCAGATGCTGCTGGCGCTGATCAACGACATCCTGGATTTCTCCAGGATCGAGGCGGGCAAGATGGAACTGGTGCCTGTCGACTATGATCTGGTGATGCTGCTGGCCGACATCAATGAGATGATCCGACCGCACATGCAGGAGAAGGCGCTGGAATTCTCTGTGGATGTGGATGGCGGGATCCCGCGTTATCTGCACGGTGACCCGGTCCGTCTGAAGCAGTGTATCACGAACCTCCTGACCAACGCCATGAAATATACCGAAAAGGGAGAGGTCCGTTTTTCGCTTTCCGCGGTGGAAAAGGAAGGCGAGGACGGCGCGTTTCTCAAGGTGCGCGTGCAGGATACCGGGATCGGGATCCGCAAAGAGGATATTGAGCGGCTGTTCATCGCGTTCGAGCGCCTTGACAAGGACCGCAATCAGACGACGGACGGCTCGGGACTGGGCATGAACATCGTCCAGCGCCTGCTGGCCATGATGGGGAGCAGGCTGGAGGTGGAGAGCGAATACGGCGTCGGCTCGACCTTTGCCTTTACCATAAGACTTGATCCGGTCCGTGACGAAACGATCGGCGATTATGAGGAGGCTGTACGGGAGCTTGCCAGAAAACAGTCCCGGTACAGGGAGACCTTTACGGCGCCGGATGCGGAGATCCTCATTGTGGATGACACCGAGATGAACCTTGCCGTGGCCAAGGGGCTGCTGCAGAGGACGCAGATCCGGATCGACACGGCACTCAGCGGGCGGGAGGCGCTGGAACTCCTGCAGAACAAGGTTTACGATGTTCTCTTCTTTGACCACATGATGCCGGAAATGAGCGGCATTGAACTGCTGCACCGTCTGAAGGAGATGACGGACAACCCGAACAGCAAAAAGCCCTGCATCGTGCTGACGGCCAACGCGATCGCGGGTGCCCGGGAGGAATATCTGGCGGAGGGCTTTGATGAGCACATGGCCAAGCCCATCAACGGCAAAGCGCTGGAGCTTCTGCTCCTGCGATTTCTTCCGACGGACAAGGTGATCACCACTACCGTGGAGGAGGATGAGGAGGATGCCGGGGATCCGATCTCGGACTCCGCATGGTATACCGGCTTCGACGGCATCAACGGAGCTGTCGGTGTCAAGAACTGCGGCTCCGAGGAACTGTATCGTGAGACGCTCGGCATTTACTATGAAGCCATCGACAGGAAGGCCGACCAGATCGATGCGCTCTATGAGGCGCAGGACTGGCCGAACTACACGATCGAAGTGCATGCCGTCAAGAGCACCAGCCGGATCATCGGCGCGGCCGAATTCGGTGAGCGGGCACAGGAACTGGAAAATGCGGGGAAAGCGGGAGATATCGACTTCATCCGTGAGCGCCACGAGCAGTTTGTCGCGGATTACCGCGCCTTTAAGGAGACGCTCCGGCCGGTCTGCGAGGCGGAACCTGCTGACGAGCCGAAGGCCGGCGGAAAGCCGGAAGCCAATGAGGCCATTCTGGAGAGCGCCCGGGATGCGATCCGTGAGGCGGCGGATGAGATGGACTATGATACCATCGATGCGGTGCTGGCCGATCTGAACGGCTATGAGCTCCCGCCCAAGGATCAGGAGATCTTTACCCTGATCGCGGAGCGTCTGCTGAACGTTGACTATGAGGGGATCGCCAGAGTTCTGGACATAGAAAAGAGCACGTGATGGGAATCGAACCCACGTATCCAGCTTGGAAGGCTGGTGTTCTACCATTGAACTACACGTGCAGACCAACGAAGCAAGTATACCCGCGACGGACACTTTTGTCAAATCGTTTTTCAATCCTCCCTTTTCTTCTCTTTTTGGAAGTTCTGCTTGGAATCCTCAATGATTCTTGATATAATGTAAGGCGTTTTGGAAATGATTCTCGAGAGGAGGATGTTATGAAGAAGAGAATTTTGGCAGTGGTTCTTGCTCTGGCCATGGTGATGGGGCTTGCGGGCTGCGGCGCGGCGGGCGGCGCAAAATCAGGCAAGAAGTGGGTCATTGCGACGGACACGTCGTTCAAGCCCTTTGAATACACGGATGCCAGCGGCAATTTCGTCGGCATCGATGTGGACATCCTGGCGGCTGTGGCGGCGGATCAGGGCTTTGATTATGATCTGCAGTCTCTCGGCTGGGACGCGTCGATCGCTGCCTGCCAGGCAGGTCAGGCGGACGGCATGATCGCGGGCGCTTCGATCACCGAGGAGCGCAAGCAGTCGGGCTGGCAGTTCTCGGATGGCTACTATGACGCGAACCAGTGCATGGCGGTCGCGGAGAGTTCCTCCATCACAGGCTTCGATCAGCTTGCCGGTCAGTCGGTGGCGGTCAAAACGGGCACGATGAGCGCGACGTATGCCGAGGAGCTTGCCGGACAGTACGGGTTCACGGTGACCTATTTCGAGGATTCCCCGACGATGTACCAGGCGGTTGTGGGCGGTCAGGTGGCTGCGTGCTTTGACGACACGCCGATCATGGCGGCGAACATCAAGGACGGCGGCCTTGCGATGAAACTGGTGGACGGCACCGGCAACGAACCCGCGGCCTACGGCTTTGCGATCTTCAGCGACAACAGCAAGGAACTGCTCGACATGTTCAACAAGGGTCTTTCCAACATCAAGGCAAACGGCAAGTATGACGAGATCCTGAAGAAGTATCTCGGCTGAGAGAGGGATCGGAAAGATGCTGCGGATCATCACGGATTATGGCGGACTGCTCCTGTTTGCGATGGGGCGGACCCTGCTTCTGGCACTGCTGGGCCTGTTCTTTGCGTGTATCATCGGTCTGTTCTTCGGGATCATGAGCGTGGTACATAATCGGCCCTGCAACGTCATTTCCCAGATCTTTGTGGATGTGATCCGCGGCGTGCCGATGATCGTGCTGGCGTTCTTCGTCTATTTCGGTGTACCCTATCTGTTCAACACGATCATCGGAGGCTTCTCCGTGACGCTGACGGCGCTGCAGGCGGGGACGATCTGTCTTGCGCTGAACTGCGGCGCCTACATGTCCGAGATCATCCGTGCCGGCATCCAGTCGGTGGATATCGGGCAGATGGAAGCGGCGCGGTCTCTGGGGCTTACCTATGCCATGGCCATGCGGCGCGTGATCCTGCCGCAGGCGATCCGGACGATGATCCCCAGCATCATCAACCAGTTCATCATCACGCTCAAGGACACCTCCATCCTGTCGGTCATCGGTTTCCCGGAGCTGGTCAACACGGCGAAAAACGTGCAGGCCAACACCTTTATGTCCTTCCAGACATGGGCGATCGTCGGGGTGATGTATCTGATCGTCATCACGATCCTGTCAAGGAGCGCCAAGATGATGGAAAGGAGACTCAATGTCGGTCGCTGAGAACGATGGGATGAACGGGACAAAAGCCCGGGTGGATGAGGATACCGTCCGGATCCGCGTGCGCGATCTCCGGAAGACTTTTGGCGACCTGGAGGTGCTCAAGAGCATTTCTCTGGATGTGCACCAGGGGGAGGTCGTGGTGGTGATCGGTCCCTCGGGTTCCGGCAAGTCGACCTTTTTACGATGCTTAAACCGCCTGGAGGACGCAACCTCCGGCGTGATCGAGATCGACGGTGTCGATGTGAACGGGCGCAAGGTCAATCTGAACAAGGTGCGCGAGAACATCGGCATGGTCTTCCAGCATTTCAATCTTTTCAACAATCTGAATGTGATCCGGAACATGACGCTGGCTCCGGTGCAGCTGTCGAAGTGCTCGCCGGCAGAGGCGACGGAGCGGGCGATGAAACTGCTGGAGCGCGTGGGACTCGCGGACAAGGCGGAGAGTTATCCGCACCAGCTTTCCGGCGGACAGAAGCAGCGCGTTGCGATCGCCAGAGCGCTGTGCATGCAGCCCAGGATCATGCTGTTTGATGAGCCGACCTCGGCGCTGGATCCGGAAATGGTCGGTGAGGTCCTGCAGGTCATGAAGGATCTGGCGGCCGA
Source organism: Lachnospiraceae bacterium (assembly GCA_024690605.1). Taxonomy (GTDB): domain Bacteria; phylum Bacillota; class Clostridia; order Lachnospirales; family Lachnospiraceae; genus Butyrivibrio. Next base: position 5,266 of record JAILOV010000027.1, read on the forward strand.
CGGCATGACCATGGTCGTGGTCACGCACGAGATGGGATTCGCCAGGGAAGTGGCGGACCGCGTGGTCTTCATGGACGGCGGCTATATCATCGAGGAGGGCACGCCGGAAGAGGTGCTGCTGCATCCCAAAGAACAGAGAACCATTGATTTCCTGAACAAGGTGCTGTGAGGGGACGGACACTATGAAGAAGATCATCACGATCAGCCGTGAATTCGGCGCCGGCGGAAGCCAGATCGGTACGGCGGTCGCGAAGCGCCTTGGCTACTATTACATGGACAAGGATTTCATCATCCGCTCGGCCGTGGAATCCTCTGATCTGACACCGCAGGATTTCCGCATCTACGATGAAAAGGTGCCCGCCAACTTCGGCTTTGGACAGAGCCTTTTCAATTTCTACAACAAGCCGCTGGATGTGCGCCTGTTCGAAGCGCAGCGCACGGCGATCATCAAGGCCGCTGAGGCGGGGAACTGTGTGATCGTCGGACGCAACGCCAACATCATCCTCAAGGAATTCGACTATACCCTGCATGTGTTCGTTGCCGCGTCACAGTATTTCAAACTGAACAATCTGCGAGGCAAGATGCCCGACGTCGCGGACGACAAGATCCTCGAACGGATGCGCGATGTAGATAAAACACGCCGGAAATACTGCAGCTACTATACCCATACGGAGTTCGGAAACGCGGCGCATTATGATCTGTGTCTGAAGAGTTCTTCTCTGGGGATCGACGCGTGCGTGGATATCATCTGCAAGCTTGCGTCAAAGTAGAGGAACCTTAAAGACTTATTTGGCGTACCGGTTGATCAGAGCACTTCTTCTTGCCGGACTCATCCCGTCGGGGTGGTCCTCTTCCTTCGGTTCATTCTCCGGGATCAGCGCCGTGCGCAGATCGTGAGCGGGCTTCAATCCGCCGAAGAGTTCCAGCACCACATCATTGACCTTGCGCAGCTCGCGGTTTTCTTTTTCTACAGCAGCAACCCTCGCTTCCAGTTCATCGATCCGTTTCAGAAGCAGACCGGTTTCCGGTACGGGCATCGTCCCGTTTTCTTCGTTTTTCCGCTCGCGATAGGAGACCGTGATCACCGCGTGGTAGTGGTCGAGCTCCTGCTTGACGCGCACGAGTGCGCTCTCGTAGATCTGATCGTCGACGCGCCGGAAACGTGCCTCCTGTGCACCGTCTCCCGCGGCGAGCGCGTCCAGCCTGTCGCCGAGTGCGACGGCGACAAAATCCCGGAGAGCCTGCATCCGTTTTGCGCGGGGCGCATCCTTCAGTCCGGGATAGAGATCCGGATCGATGACGAATTTGACTTTGGAAAAGACGCGGTTTCCGCTCTCTGTTTCCGAAAAGCGGAAATGGCATTTGCCGTGCAGATTGTGAAACAGCGTGGCGTTGTCTACACAGACCGTACCCTCCTCGGGCGTAGTGCAGGGCAGCCCCACCGCCTGGAGCAGGTACACGAAGGCCTTGAGCCCCGTGTTTCTCGCTATGCAGAAATCGCCGATACAGATCCTCGCGGCGTCAAAGTAGAACGGAATCTTCATCTCTGTATGTCCGGTTTATTCCTCGCCCCTGGCGACAGCCTCCGCGGCTTCCGCCTGGATCTCCGGCAGGAAGGAAAGCACCGGCTCCTCTTCTTTGCCCCGGATCTTCCGGTTCACGTAGTTACGGGTGATCCGGACGACCACCGGTGTCAGGGCCACCACGCCGATCAGGTTGGGCACCATCATCAGTCCGTTAAAGGTGTCCGAGATATCCCATGCCAGGGAAGAGGTCATGACCGCACCGGTGATCATCATCAGCACAAAGGCCACGCGGTAGATTCTGACACCGGTGATCCCGAAGAGATATTCCACGGCCTTGCTCCCGTAGTGTGACCAGCCGAGGACCGTGGTAAAGGCGAAGAGCAGCACAGCCATTGCCACGAACCACTGTCCCGGTCTGCCGAAGACATTGCCGAAGGCCTGCGCCACCAATGTGGCATCGGAAACGCCTTCCTTCACCTGCCCCGTGGAAAGGTCGATATAACCGGAAGACAGGATGACCAGTGCCGTCATGGTGCAGACGACAAAGGTGTCCGCGAAGACTTCAAAGATCCCCCACAGACCCTGTTTGACCGGTTCCTTTACATTGGAATTGCTGTGCACCATGACGGAGCTGCCGAGACCGGCCTCATTGGAGAAGACACCGCGCTTGCAGCCCTGCTGGATCACCGTGGAAACCGCGACACCGGCGGCACCGCCGGCGACGGCTCTGGTGCCGAACGCGAAACGGAAGATCGACAGGATCATCGGACCGATGGAGGAGATATGGAACAGGATGATGATGAGTGCGCCGACGATGTAGATCAGCGCCATGAAGGGCACTACTTTCTCGGCGACCGCGGCGATGCGCTTGAGACCGCCGATGATGATCGTTCCGCCGATCACCATGAGCACGATCCCGATGATCAGATTGACCAGTGAGATGCCGCCGAAGATCACCGGCGAGGAGATCCCGGAAAAGAAGGCACTTTCCAGGTTGAGCGTGATCTTGTTGACCTGCCCCATGTTCCCGATCCCGAAGGAGGCGAGAACGGCAAAGGCCGCAAAGAGCGCCGCCAGAAAACGGCCGATCTTCTCATAGCCCACAATGTTGCCGAGACCGTCCCGGAGATAATACATCGCACCGCCGGACCATTCGCCCTCTTTGTTCTTGCGGCGATAGTAGATGCCCAGCACATTTTCGGAATAGTTGGTCATCATGCCGAGAAACGCGGCGACCCACATCCAGAAGACCGCACCCGGACCGCCCATGCAGATGGCAGCAGCGACGCCGGCGATGTTTCCCGTGCCGATGGTCGCGGCGAGTGCCGTGCAGAGGGCCTGAAACTGTGACACACTCCCGGCCTCATGTTTGACATGCGCATCCGGGCGGAAAACCCCGCCGATGGTCTTGGCCATCCAGTGCCGGAAAAACCGGATCTGGAAGAAACCGGTCAGGATCGTGGTGAGGATGCCTGTACCGATCAGCAGGATCAGTCCGATCCGAACCCACACAAAGGTGTTGATGCTGTCGTTGACGGTTGCCACGGTGTTCATGAAATCGCCCATGTTTCATCCTTTCCCCACGGAGGATCTGCGCAGAATAAACATACAGTCATAATGATACTGATGATCCGAGGGGGTTGTCAAGATTGGGAGACCTGCCCGTTAAGAAACGGTTAAGGATTTTGCAAGGGTCAGTTCAAGACTTTTGCTCATGCATGCGTTACATTGGATCATGGCAACAGGCGGATGCGAAAATGAGGATTCACCGGGAGAGGGGAACAGCGATGAAAGGATTTTTCTCGAGCAAAAAGAAAATTGCCGTAACGGGCGCGATGCTGGCAGTGTTGATCGCAGTCGGCAGGATCTCACTGGACGCGGCGGCTTCAACGACCGTTAATGTCTACACGGCGCAGGAAGGTGAGTTGTCCAGCATTCTGGAGATCAACGGCAATGTGGAGACGGATAAGGACAAAGAGTATTTTGCCGATGTGGAAGCGAAGATCGCGGACGTTCATGTGAAGGAAGGCGATTTCGTCAAAAAGGGCGATCTCATCCTTTCTTATGATACGGAAGAACTGGATCGGCAGATCCGGCTCGCGGAGCTCGCCGCGGAAGCGGATCAGGCGGGCTATGACAGTTCGATCCAGAGCGGCAACCGGACCGCGGGACTTCTGGGGGAGGCGAAAAAGAATCTGAAGGTCCTCGACCAGCAGATCGCGGACACGCAGGAGGCGATCACCAGAACACAGAACAGCCTTCTGGAGAAAAAGGCGGCGGTGGCCGACGAAGGGGCAAAGCTCCAGATCTCTCTCATCGACTGGTCGGACAAACCGGATTCGGGTGAATATGAGAATCTCCTGAAGCTGATCCAGACCAACACCTATAACCAGCAGTATGACCCCGACATCGTCCGCATGCAGAAGGAACTGAACACGCTGAACGAACAGCTGACGACCTATAAGGAGTACAAAGCGGAGATGACGAGCCAGAAGGCCGCCACGGTGCAGGGCGTCATGACGAAGGGTGCAAAGGAGCAGCTTGATGCGGTCAAGGAAGCCAATGAATTAAGAAGCGAAGAGAAGATCAGCAAACTGGAGGCGGCAAAGAAAGGTGTCCGCGCGGATTTTGACGGTGTCGTGACTGAGATCGACACCCCGAAGGGGAGCGATGTGAGCACCGGGAGCAAACTCCTGACGCTCGCATCCATGGAGGATGTGGTGGTCCGCTCAAACGTGAACCGCTATGATATCGTCAATATCGAGGAGGGACAGAAGGCGGTCGTGAACATCAAGAACACCGCTTATGAAGGCAAGGTGACGCGGATCGAGAAGATGACGAGAGAGTCCGGCTCGGGTGTCGGCGTGGGCGTTGAGATCACGCTGGATAAGCCGGATGATGCGATCATTCTGGGCATCGAGGCCAAGTCCAAGGTGCAGACGGCCAACCTCACCGGCGTGCTCTGCATCCCGCTCAGCGCGCTGTCCGAGGAGGAGGACGGAAACTATGTGTTCGTCCGCAAGGATGACAAGGCAATCCGGGTGCCCGTGGAATGCGGCATCCGCAATGATGCGATGGTGGAGATCAGCGCCGGGCTCTCGGCGGGCGACCAGGTGGTCTGGAATGACGCGCAGGAACTGGCAGACGGCATGGCGATCAAGGTGAGCAGCAAATGAACGAAAAGAAGATCATCCTGACGGCGAGGGATCTGTCCAAGACCTTTTCCAACGGATCCGTACAGCAGCATGTGTTGAAGAACCTGAATCTGTCCATCTACAAGGGGGATTTCACGGTGATCATGGGCAATTCCGGCTCGGGGAAGAGCACGCTGCTCTACGCGCTCTCCGGCATGGACCGCCCGAGCATGGGGACCATCACCTATTATACGGACGCGGATGAGGGCAAAGAGACGGATATCTCTGCCTTCAGTAACGACAGGCTCGCGGTCTTCCGCAGGGACCATGTGGGTTTTGTCTTCCAGCAGAACTATCTGAACGACAGCATGAGCGCGCTGGATAATGTCATGGTCTGCGGGCTTCTGAAGAACAGTGACCGGAAGGCGCTGGCGCAGAAGGCCAAGGATCTGCTGCACCATGTGGAGATCGATGAGGCGGATTACCGCAAGTTTCCCGCCCAGCTCTCGGGCGGACAGCAGCAGCGCGTGGCGGTGGTGCGCGGGGTCATCAACAGCCCCGAGGTCCTCTACGCGGATGAACCGACCGGTGCGCTGAATTCACAGAACACGGAAAATGTGCTCGATATCCTTTCGGATCTCAACAATGAGGGGCAGAGCATCGTTATGGTCACGCACACGATCAAGGCGGCCGAGCGGGGCAACCGGATCATCTATCTCGCGGACGGTGTGATCAGTGACGAGGTGGAGCTCGGACCCTATGCGGGTGACTATAAGGATGAGCACAATCCGAAGCTGGAGGAAGCGAGAGAGCGCCATGCGAAGCTCAAGAACTTCCTCCAGGATATGGGGTGGTAAAGCCTATGTACCGGTTTTTCTTCCTTGCACAAAAGAACATCCGCAAGCAGAAGGGTGACATGATCACCTTCTTCATCCTGTCCGCACTGGCGTCGCTCCTTATCTTCATCAGCGTCTCCTTCCTCGTGGGAACGGGGCGTGTCATCGACACCAACCGGGAGAAGATCAACGCCGCGGATCTGTTTGTCTGCATCAACAATAATGAGGCGGCGATCGACAAACTGGAGGAGATCATCCGGGGCAATGTGTGGTTAAAGAATTACGAGACGCAGGAATATCTGGCCTGCAGCTCCAAGTACCGGCATAAGGGCGAGAAGAACTGGGTCGAGTATCCGTTCAACATCTCCAGATATGCGGAACCATGCACGATCCAGACCATGAGTATGGATGCCTCGGGACTTGACGGCAATGAGGCCGTCATTCCGGTCTCCCTGAGCACCTCCTATGCCATCGGGGATGTCCTGCAGTTAAAGATCGAGGAGAATGTCTATGATCTCAAGGTGGCCGGCTTTAATGAGGACAATCTCTATTGCTCGCCCATGAACCTGGGAACCTACAAGGTTTATGTGTCCGACCGCCTATACAGGGACATCCTTTTTGACAATCCGAACGGAGTCAGGGACAGCCGGTATGTCAAGACGCAGCTTTCGGACACGGCCCGGAAGAAGCATATGGGCACCGACAAGCTGAGTGATCAGGTCGCTGACGAACTGCACAGCTGGTACAGCGAGTATATGAAGGGAAACACGGCGGATGAACTCTCCTGTAACATCCTGCCGGTGGACATGATGAAGACGGGCTCGATGATCCTGCCGTTCGTTTTTATCGCACTGGTGCTGCTTTTTGCGCTCATCATGCTGGTGATTGCCATCGTCATCATCAATTTCAGCGTGAAGAATTTCATCATGGTCAATATGCGCAACACTGCCATCATGGAAGCGGCGGGGTACACGGTCCGGGAACTGGTCGTGATCCTGCTCACGCAGCTGCTCATCGTGGCCGGCGCGGGTGCGGCGATCGGTATCGCGGCCGGCGCGGCGCTGATCGATAAGGCCGGTATCATCATCCTCATCACGCTGGGGCTGAAGTGGAACCAGCCGTTTTCCGTGTCTGTCGCACTCGGTGTTCTGCTTGGGATCTGCCTGCTGGTGGGCGCGCTGACCCTGATCCTCGGCAGGGAGTACAGCAGGACCAGCGTGCTGGATGCGCTGCGCGGCGGTGTCAACACGCACAACTACAAGAAAAACCTGTTTGCCTTTGACCGGACGGCGCTGCCGATCGCCGTGACCCTGGCACTCAAGGAGACCTTCGGAAAATTCCGTTCGCAGCTGGGTGTCATCTTTATCATGATGATCCTGACGGTATCGACGATCATCGCGCTCGGCATGGCCGATACCTATGGCACCGATGACGGTGTGCTGGAGATGAGTGGATTGGATGTCTACGATGCTTACTTTGCCGGGAGTGAAGCCATGTGCGAGACGGTGGCGGCTTTCGACTGCGTGAAGGACGCGCGCCGTGAGATGTGGATGTCCGTCAAATACCGGAAGAAAAAGACCACACAAAACTTCAGTGTGCGCGCGATCTCCGACACCTCCCTGATACGGGGCGGCAGCGTGGTCGAGGGGCGATGGCCGTCGCATCCCAACGAGGTGATGCTCGCCACCAACGCGGCCGCAAAGCTCGGTGTCGGTGTCGGAGACGCCGTCAGTGTGGAGATGAACGGCGGATCGGAATCCTATATCGTCTGCGGGATGAACCAGACGATGAACAATATGGGACTGATGACCTTCATGACGCTGGACGGTCTGGCGAGGGTCAGCCCGATCCCGGATTCGATGGAGGTCTGCGTGAACCTGCGCCCCGGTGCGACCTTTGCGGATCTGGAACGCGAATTCCACGAACTCTATCCGGATGTGACCCTCACCGACTACAATGAGGCGGCGCACCAGACCGTGGGCATGATCACGGGCGGGATGAAGCTCTTTGCGTATTTCATTACCGTGCTGACGATCCTGATCGTGGCGTTTGTGGAATCGCTCATCGTCCGGACCAGTATCAACAGGCAGTGGCGAAATCTCGGCGTCAGCAAGGCACTCGGATTCACCTCGGGGCAGCTCATCCGGCAGGTGATGATGTCCAATCTGCCGGCGATCCTGATCGGCATCGCGATCGGGCTGAGCATTTCGCCGTTTGCCGGAGGAAAGCTGATGATAGCGACCATGGCGATCTTCGGGTTTAAGAAGATCAGCTTCGGGATCAGGCCGCTCTCTTATCTGCTGACCACGCTGATCATCTGCGGCGTCGCCCTGGCGACCGCGGCCTTCATGGGACGCCGGATCAAAAAACTCGAACCGGTGAAAATGATCACAGAAGAATGATTCTGTGATATGATAGACGCATGCATTGCAATTGTCTCATCGTGGATGACGAAACCGAGCTGGCACAGATGACGGCGGAGTACTTCCGCATGTTTGATGTGTCCACGGAATATGTAGAAAGCGGGGCGGCCTGTTTCCGGTTTTTTGAGGAGAACACGGCCGACCTTGTGCTGCTCGACATCAATCTGGGCGATGGCTCGGGCTTTGACGTGTGCAAGAAACTGCGCGAGGATCTGCAGCTGCCGATCCTTTTCATCAGTGCCAGGCAGAGCGACGACGATGTGCTGATCGCGCTTTCCATCGGCGGGGATGACTACGTTAAAAAGCCCTACAGTCTTTCCGTTCTTCTGGCCAAGGTCAAGGTCAACTTAAAGCGCATGGAACAGCTGAAGCAGGTGGCGCAGGTGAGCGCGCCCGGGGAAACCTTTGCCATGGATCCGCAGACCATGTCCGTCACGGTCGACGGGAAAAGGATCTCGCTCAAACCCAAGGAATACGCGCTGCTCGCCTGTCTGTATGCCCATCACGACGCCATCGTGACCAAGGAGGTGCTCTTTGACGAGGTGTGGGGGGACACCTTCTTCAGTGACAGCACGCTCAACGTTCACATCAGAAAACTCAGGGAAAAGATCGAGACCGATCCCAACCAGCCGGCGTATATCAAGACTGTCTGGGGAACCGGCTATATCCTGGAATTGAAATGAAGCAGATCCGGCGACTGGCCTATATCTTTATGGTGTTCATGCTGTCCGCGCTGGCCGTTTTTACCGTGATCAGCAAAAAGACGGCCTATAAAGAGCGCGACATCGTCGATTTCAATGACCGGCTCTACCGGGTGGAGGCGGATCTTCAAGCGGGGCTGTCTCCCGAGGAGATCGAGGCACGTTACGGCTGTGTCCTGATCCTGTCCGGGCAGGCCAATCCGCCGGAGCTCGCTCCGTATTACCGGTCGGGCGCGCTGGTCCTCGATCTGGAACAGGACGGCGAGATCATCGGCAAGGTCGTCTGGAACGATCTGGATGAGCATCTCAACCGGACGGAGGACACCTATCTGCGGGCCGCCGGGATCCTGTGCGCGGCGGTGCTGATCTGCGGGTGTCTCCTGCTTCTGTATCTCTATCTTACTTTTTTAAAACCCGTGGAGGAACTGGAATCCTTTGCGGCAGATATCGCCAAAGGGGAGCTGGACAAGCCGCTGCCGCTCCGCAAAGACAACCTGTTCGGCCGCTTTGTCGAGGGCTTCGACATCATGAGAGAACAGCTGAAAGCTTCGATCAGAAAGGAAAGAGAGGCTGAGATCGCACGCAAGGAGCTGATCCAGGGACTTTCGCACGATATCAAGACACCGCTTGCCGTGATCAGGGCCACCTGCGAGGTGATGGAGGTGAAGCTGACCAGATGTCTTTCGGCTGCAGCCGGTGCGGCGGACGCGACGGACGCGGAGATCCGCGACATGATCGACAAGATCCGCACGATCTCGGGCAAGGCGGACACCATCAGCACGCTGATGAGCGACGTGATGCACGCCAATCTGGAGGATCTCGAAAAGATCGAGATCGCGCCGTGTGAGGAACAGTCCACGCTCATCGAGGAATTTTTCAAAAATCTCAAGGACTACGGCAACATCATCCTGGATGACCACATCTACCCCTGCCTGGTCTATATGGACCGGAAACGCATGGAGCAGGTCATTGACAATATCGTGTCCAACTCCGCCAAGTACGCGGGGACTGATATCCATGTCAGCTTCTCCGAGGTCAGCGACATGCACCGGGCGGACGGCTCGCCGATCCGCTTTGTCCGCGTCACCATCCGTGACGAGGGTCCCGGCGTCAGCAAAGAGGACCTGCCGCTCCTTGCGGAGAAATACTATCGGGGCGGCAATTCCGCCGGCAGAACGGGCTACGGTCTGGGCATGTATCTGGCCAGGACCTACATGGAGAAGCAGGAGGGCGGATTGGAATTCTACAACGACAACGGCTTCGTGGTGGAGCTGCTTGTGAAGATCGTGTAGGGGATTTCACCCTTTGATCTTTCGCCGGCATTTCTTCATGTAATGAATATCTGTGTTCCCTAAAATGGAGATTAGTTGAATCACGTCGTTGAAAACAGGGATGTGTATTTTCAAAACCGGTAATAGATGAAGCTCGCGGCATCATAGCCGGGTCCCCAGACCCCGCAGACGATCACCAGAACAACTCCCGCGAGATAGACCGGCCAACGAATAAATAACATCTGTTTTGATATCCATTCCGCGATCCGCACCCCGCGCAGATGCAGGAGATCCGTCACAAAGACCAGAACAAGCCCGCACAGGATGAGCTGCCATTCCGCCTGATTGACACCGGCCGCGAGAAACGCGCCGTCAAAGAGCTCACCGATCCGCGGATGTGCAAAGCTTCCGAAGACCGTAAACACCTCGCTCAGGGTTCCCAGCCGGAAGAAGATCCACGCAAGGTTCACCAGAAGGAAGGTCCAGACTGTCTGCAGGATGCGGACAGATGCCCGGTTTTCCGCATCTTCTCCGAAGATTCCCATGCCGATCCGTTTCCGGACCGGCGCGAGCAGGATGCCGAGCACCTGATACAGTCCGTGCAGGAATCCCCAGATGAGGAAAGTCCAGCCCGCACCGTGCCACAGGCCGCTCACCAGGAACACGATCATCAGATTCAGGAGCTTTCGCGTCTGCCCTTTGCGGTTTCCGCCCAGCGGAATATAGAGATAATCCCGGAACCAGGTGGACAGCGAAATGTGCCAGCGGCGCCAGAAATCGCCGACACTCTTTGCCAGATACGGTGCGTCGAAGTTCTCCACCACTTCGATCCCCAGTGTCTTTGCCGCCCCGACAGCGATCGAGGAATAGCCGGCGAAATCAAGATAGATCTGGAAGGTATAGAGGATCGATGTCAGAAACAGCACCGCCCCGCCGTGGGATCCCGGTGCGGCAAAGATCGAATCGACCGCGATCGCGATGCGGTCCGCCAGCACCGTTTTGCAGAAATATCCCCAGAGCATGCGCACGAAACCGTCGCGGATGCGGTCCGCGTCAAAACGCACCGTCTCAAAGAACGCCGTCTGCAGCTGCGGCAGAAGATGCGCCCCCCGCTCGATCGGCCCGGAGAGCACGATCGGAAAGAAACTGACGAACAGCGCGTAGCGGATCGGATCTCTTTCCGCGGAGACCTTCCCGCGGTACACATCGATCAGATACCCCACCGACTGGAACAGATAAAAGGAGATCCCGATCGGCAGGATCGGACTCCGGAGCCTTTCGCCGGTGAAGAAACCGATGTACTTGAAATACAGGAGGATCAGCAGATTGCAGACAAGGATCACCGCCAGCACACACCTTTTCCTGCCGGCCCGCTCGCCGGCCTTTTCCGTCAGGAGCGCCCCGATCCACGTGGAGAGGATGGAGAAAAGAAGGAACACCGTGTGCGCCGCCCCCTGCGAAAAATAAAAGAAGAAGCTCGCCGCGAAGAGCCAGATGTGGCGGATCCGCGTCGGGAGCAGATAATATACCCCCACCGTAACGACAAAAAAGATCAAAAATGAAAACGATACGATCTGCATAGTACATGATTATATCACATCCCGCTCTTGCGCGGATATGTGTTTTTTTCTATAATATGAGTCGTTTCCGTTCGGGGTGTGGCCCAGCTGGTAGGGCGCGTGCTTTGGGAGCATGAGACCGCAGGTTCGAGTCCTGTCACCCCGATGGCTTTATGAATCGCAAATCCGCCTCGTTCCGGATCTGCGATTTTTTCAAAAACAGGAAAAACAGATCACATTATTTTCACAATTCGGTTATATGATAGAAAATCAAAAACGGAGTTTTGCATGGGAAGTATATACGGGCAGAAATATACGGAACTGGAAGACACAATGAGATCCATTGTCGATGAGATCGGTTCGATCCGGGAGATTGCCCTCTCCCGATCCGGCTTTGACCCGATCGAGCATATCAGTTACCGTATCAAAACAGAAGAGAGCATGCTTGATAAGATCAAGCGAAAGGGATTGCCGCTTACTACGGAGTCTGCGCTCGAAGCGATCCATGACGCGGTGGGCATCCGTGTTGTATGCGCTTTTATCAATGACATCTATGCTGTGCGGGATCATCTCCTAAGTCTGAAGAACTGCGAGGTGATAGAAGAGAAAGATTATATCCGGCATGCCAAGGAGAACGGATACAGAAGCTATCATATGATCGTAAAGGTGAACGGCAGCATCTATGTCGAGATCCAGTTGCGGACCATATCCCAGGACACGTGGGCGGCGCTCGAGCATCATATCCATTATAAGAAAGACAAAACGGACATGGATAAACTGATCAGCGCTGAACTGAAGCGATGCGCGGATGAACTGGCCTCAACGGATCTTTCGATGCAGACGATCCGGGATATGATAGAAAAGAACCGGAATGAACAGGAGCAAGCTGGATGAAGATACTACTGGCGGAAGATACAAAGGATATGAACAGAGTCATAACGGCCGCTCTGGAGAACATGGGCTATGATGTCTGTTCCTGCTTCGACGGCGGGGAAGCGCTGGAACACGCGCTTGCCGACAGCTTTGATGCGCTGGTTCTGGATATCATGATGCCGAAGAAGGACGGGATAGAGGTGTTAAAGGAGATCAGATCCAGAAACATCGTAACGCCTGTACTGCTCCTTACTGCAAAGACGGAGATTGAGGATCGGGTGATCGGTCTGGATGCGGGAGCCGATGATTATCTCTCCAAGCCGTTTGCGATGAAGGAACTTCTGGCCAGAGTAAGAGCCATGACAAGACGCAAACAGGAATACAATACAGGGATTATCGATTTCGGAGACCTTTCATTGAACGGAGAGACCTTTGAACTTAAATGCGAGAACTCCATCCGCCTGTCTGTCAAGGAATTTGAGCTTCTGCAGGCACTCATTCTGAACAGTTCAAGGCCGCTGTCAGCTCGTTTTATCCTTGACAATATCTGGGACAATGCGGATGATGCTACGGAAAGCGTCGTGGAACTCTATATTCAGTATCTCAGGGACAAGCTGGCGGCGATCGCATCGTTGGTTTCGATCATGGAAGCTGACGACGGATACAGGCTCGTAAAAGGGAACAGATCATGAACGAGAGACGGATCCATCATCTTAGGATAAAATTCCTGCTCATATCCTTCTTGTCGCTGACGCTTGCCATGATCGCCGTCACCGGAATGATCCTTGCGAGCAACCAGCTGATCACGCGGAGAAATATCCGGCACGTGCTCAATTATATCATTGAGAACGAAGGGGATCTGCCGGGAGCGCGGGAACATGTTCAGACCACCGATAGGGGTGCCGCGCACAATTATTCCGTTGTCAGATTTCTGAATGAGATCTTTAATCCCCGGATCTTGGAGGGCGACTACAGAAATCCGGAGTTTTTCTACAATAACCGGTACTTTGCTATCATTTATGATGAAGATTTCGAGATCAGAAATGTCATAACAAACCATACCTCGGTCGTTTCGGAAGAAGAGGCGGCCGTATACGGACAGGCCGCCCTTGACAACAGACTGCGGTTCGGCCGGTATTCCGACTACTATTATCAGGTGGCGGATCTGGATGACGGCGGAACGATCGTTGTCTATCTGGACAGTTCGAATATCATATCATCCAATGTCCGGCTGCTGTATGTGACGATAGGTATGATCCTGCTCGGAATGGTCATCGTCGTGTTCTTTACCGTCTATTTTTCAAAGTGGGCGATCACCTCCGAGATAAAGAACATGGAAGCTCAGAAAGGATTCATAACAAATGCCAGCCATGAACTGAAGACACCGCTTGCTGTTATCAGGGCAAATACCGAGATGATCGAGATGACCTGCGGTCAGAACGAATGGACGCAGTCAACAACAAGACAGGTCGACAGAATGACGGGATTGATCCAGAATCTCGTGATGATCGCCAGAGCTGAAGAGCATGAAGCCGAAAAGGTCTGTGAAGCCTGTGACATCACCGGTGCAGTGTCTGATACCATTCGCAATTTTGTGCCGGTTGCCGCAAATGAGGGCAAAAAGCTGACCGGAGATCTTGCTCCGGGGATCAGCATGAAGATAGCGGATTCACATATCCGCCAGCTCGCCTCGCTCTTAATAGATAACGCGATCAAGTATTGCGATGACGGGGGCAGCATATCGGTGGCGTTATCGCAAAAAGGCCGGACAGCACTGCTTTGTGTTTCCGATGACTACCGAGACGGTGAGGGGAAGGATTTTTCAAAATTTTTCGAACGGTTTTACAGGGAAGACGAATCCCACAATTCAGACAAGGGCGGATACGGGATCGGCTTATCGATCGCAGAAGGCATCGTTAAGATGTATAAAGGAAGTATCCGGGCATCCTGGTCAGACGGAAGGATCTTCTTTGCCTGCACTTTGAAGGGTTAGATCTGTTTGTGATTGCAAAGTGATGAGGCAGACAGTATAATAGGAAATGCTATGGCGGATATGAGGGAAAACAGCACAGAAGAGATCGTGGCGCGCTACCGGATCGACGTCATGCAGATGGCGCGTTATCTGCCCTGGCTGGAATCCCACGCGGGAGCACAGGTGGCGGACACCTATCAGAATGAGAACATGGGGCACACGATCCCTTTTCCGGTCTATGATTCCACGCTTTTGAACTTTGTGAAGGAATTTAAGAAGACCGGTCTTGTCGACAAAAACTACGCCTATGTATACACCCGCAACCGGATCCGCAACAGCGCGGATGAGCTGAAGTTCATCGAGCGGGCGGACATCAAGGACATGTCGGATCTGGCGGGGATCCTGTCCCGCTATGTGATCGAGGGCAATGTCCGCGGCACCGTGTGGTCCGAGGGCGTGCACAACCGGGTGTTCTACAGCGCGCTGACGAAGATGAAGGAGATCATCGAGTTCTGGGGCAAAGAGAAAAAAGATGTCCGCTGAGAGCCGGTGCTGCAGCGGGCAGCAGGAAGTCGAACAGCAGTGTGAGCAATGAGGCAAAGGTGCTTCGGGCGATACCGAACACCTTGTATTTATGTAAGGGGTTCATTCAGAGGAGGTCAGAATGAGCGGCGTCAGACGGATCTATGTGGAGAAGAAGAGCGATTTTGCCGGGGCTGCACGCGAGGTGCGGCATGAACTGCGGCATTATCTGGGGATCGGCGGGGTGCAGGATGTCCGGAAGCTGATCCGCTATGATGTGGAGGGCGTGAGCGACGAGGTGTTCGAGAGAGCCTGCGTCACGGTCTTTTCGGAGCCGCCGGTCGACGACCTTTACAAGGAGCAGTTGGAGCTCCCCGCCGGCGCCAGGATCTTTTCCGTTGAGGCGCTGCCCGGCCAGTTCGATCAGCGCGCCGATTCCGCGGAGCAGTGCGTCCGTTTTATTAAGGAAGACGAGGAGCCGGTGATCCGGACTGCGGTCACTTATATAATAACAGGTGATATTTCCGATGAGGAATTCGAGAAGATCAAGGCCTATGAGGTCAATCCGGTGGATTCGCGTGTAACGGATGAGACAAAGCCGGGGACTCTCGCGATGGAGTATGAGGAACCCGCGGATGTACCGGTCCTTACGGGGTTCTGCACGGAATCCGACGAAGAACTCAAGAAACTCTATACATCCCTTTCTCTGGCCATGACCTGGGCAGATTTTCTGTGGATCCGCGATCATTTCCGGAAGGAAGAGCACCGCGATCCCTCAATGACCGAGATCCGCGTGCTGGACACCTACTGGTCCGATCACTGCCGTCACACCACCTTTGGCACCGAACTCCGGAAGATCGAATGGCCGGAGGGCGACTATCGTGCGCCGATCGAGGAGAGCTTCCGCCATTATCAGTCTGCGCGGGAAGAGCGCTATCCCACGCCGGAACGGCAGGCGGAAAAGCCGGTCTGCCTCATGGACATCGCACTCATGGGCATGAAGAAGCTCAAGGCGGACGGAAAGCTCACGGACATGGAGGAATCCGAGGAAAACAACGCCTGCACGATCGAGGTGCCGGTGACGATCCGCGACAACGGCGAAGAGAAGACGGAGACCTGGCTGTTGTTCTTCAAAAACGAGACCCACAACCACCCGACGGAGATCGAGCCCTTCGGCGGCGCGGCGACCTGCCTTGGCGGTGCGATCCGCGACCCGCTCTCGGGCAGGGGCTATGTGTATCAGGCGATGCGTGTGACCGGTGCGGCCGATCCGACAAGGCCCGCGTCGGAGACGCTTCCCGGGAAGCTGTCGCAGAAACGTCTTGTGCGCGGCGCGGCAGCAGGCTATTCGTCCTATGGCAACCAGATCGGTCTCGCCACCGGTTTTGTCCGTGAGATCTACCATCCGGACTATGTCGCGAAGAGAATGGAGATCGGCGCCGTGATGGGCGCTGCGCCGAAGAGTGCCGTGCGGCGGGAATCCCCCCGTCCCGGCGACATCGTGATCCTGCTGGGCGGCCGGACCGGAAGAGACGGCATCGGCGGTGCGACCGGATCCTCCAAGGCTCATGATACCGGATCCATCACCACCTGCGGTGCGGAGGTGCAGAAGGGCAACGCGCCGACGGAGCGGAAGCTCCAGCGCCTGTTCCGCAGGCCCGAGGTCGCGCATCTGATCCGGAAGTGCAATGATTTCGGCGCGGGCGGCGTGTCCGTGGCGATCGGGGAACTGGCACCGGGACTGGAAGTCAACCTGGATCTTGTGCCGAAGAAATACGCCGGACTGGACGGAACGGAGCTTGCGATCTCGGAATCCCAGGAGCGCATGGCGGTCGTCATCGATCCGCAGGACAGAGACGAGTTCCTGGATTACGCGGCCCAGGAGAATCTGGAAGCGACCGAAGTGGCGGTCGTGACAGAGGATCCGCGGCTCGTGCTCTTCTGGCGCGGCAGGAAGATCGTGGATATTTCCCGCGCGTTCCTGGATACCAACGGGGCGCCGCAGCAGACCGATGTGCGCGTAAAGCTGCCGAAACGCGGAGACAGTCCGTTTAGCGGCTTCGGCAGTGAGCCGGTGCGGGATGCGCTCCTTGCCGGGGATGCAAAGAAAGCGCTCCTTGCCGCGTTGTCGGATCTCAATGTCGCTTCGCAGCGGGGGCTGATCGAGATGTTTGATTCTTCGATCGGTGCGGCCTCCGTGACGATGCCCTTCGGCGGGAAATATCAGATGACGCCGACGCAGGCGATGGCGGCAAAGCTGCCGGTGCTGCACGGGGAAACCGATGCGGTCTCTCTGATGGCCTGCGGCTTTGATCCGGTGCTTTCGAGCTTTTCCCCTTATCATGGCGCGGTCTATGCGGTGACGCAGTCCATCGCCGGGATCGTGGCATCGGGCGGCGACCCGCGGGGGATCCACTTCACCTTCCAGGAGTATTTCCGCAGGATGGTGCAGGATACCGACTGGAGCGAACCTTTTACCGCCCTTCTCGGGGCGTTTGAAGCGCAACTGCGATACGGACTCGCCTCGATCGGCGGCAAGGACAGCATGTCGGGTTCCTTTAACGAGATCCATGTGCCGCCCACGCTGGTCTCCTTTGCGGTCGACATGGCCAACGCGCAGGAGGTCGTGACACCGGAGTTTAAGAAGGCAGGCAACCGGCTGGCGCTCATCCGGATCGAAACGGACGGCGACGATCTTCCCGTGTATGACCGGGTGCTGGAGATCTATGGCGAGGTGATCGGACTGATGCGGCGCGGAGCGGTCGCGTCCTGCAGCGCATTGGACAGGTTCGGCGCGATTCCGGCGGCGAGTGTCAGCGCCTTCGGAAACGGACTGGGATATAAAATAACAAGCGATACCATAAAAGACCTTTTCTCGGCAACGCCCGGCGACCTGCTCCTTGAAATAACAAGTGATATGGTATCTGAAGCCGAGGCGGTGATCGCCCGCGCGGCCGCTGGAAGCGGCTGGATCGGCGAGGTGACTGCCGAACCGACATTTATTCTGGATGAAAAAGGCAGACAGACGGAGATTCCTGCGGATGAGGCACTGAATGCCTGGACCGGAACACTGGAGCCCGTGTTCCGGACCCACGCGGGAGAGGATCGCTCGCCGGTGGAAGCGAAAATCTACCGGGCGGACGGGATCCGCGTCTGCAGTCATCGGGTCGCGAAGCCGACCGTCTTTATCCCGGTGTTCCCCGGGACGAACTGCGAATATGACACCGCCAGAGCCTTCGAGCGGGCGGGCGCACAGGTCAGCACGCTGGTGTTTAAGAACCGGAACGCCGCGGATATCCGCGAATCGGTGGAGGCCTTTGAGCGTGCGATCGCGCAGGCACAGATCGTGATGTTCCCGGGCGGATTCTCCGCAGGCGACGAGCCGGACGGCAGCGCCAAGTTTTTCGCGACGGCCTTCCGCAATGAGAAGATCCGCGAGGCCATGCAGAAGCTGCTGGATGAGCGGGACGGTCTTGTGCTCGGCATCTGCAACGGTTTCCAGGCGATCATCAAGCTGGGACTGGTCCCCGAGGGCCGGATCATCGCGGAGCAGACAGCATCGTCTCCGACGCTGACCTTTAACACGATCGGGCGGCACATCTCCAGGATGGCCTGCCTCCGGGTGGCATCGAACAAGTCGCCGTGGCTCGCACTGGCGGAACCGGGCGGTGTCTATGTCAATCCGGCCTCTCACGGGGAAGGTCGTTTCGTCGCGCCGGATGATGTGATCGCGGAGCTTTTTGCCAACGGTCAGGTGGCGACACAGTACTGCGATCCGGAGGGTGCGGTCAGCATGGATGATATGTGGAATATCAACGGTTCCTACTGCGCGATCGAGGGCATCACGTCGCCCGACGGCAGATGCCTGGGCAAGATGTGTCACAGTGAGCGGATCGGCGCCGGTGTGGCAAAGAATATCGTCGGCGAGCAGGATATGAAGATCTTCGAAGCCGGCGTGCGGTATTTCCGGTAAAAAAGGAGTGGTATGGACGCATTTCTGATCCTGGAGGACGGAACGGTATTTCGCGGGCGGTCGATCGGCGCGCAGCGCGAGGTGATCAGCGAGATCGTGTTCAATACGGGGATGACAGGCTATACGGAGGCATTTACCGATCCCTCCTATGCAGGACAGGCACTCTGCATGACCTGGCCGCTGATCGGCAACTACGGTGTCTGCATCGACGATATGGAGAGCGAGCGTCCGTGGCTCGACGGCGTGATCGTGCGGGAACTTGCCAAAGTGCCCTCCAATTTCCGCTGTGACATGACGCTGCAGGAATTCCTGCTCAAATACGATGTGCCCGGGATCGAGGGGATCGATACAAGAAAGCTGGTGCGTCTCCTGCGTGAGAAGGGGACGATGAACGGGATGATCACGACCGATGCGTCTGTCCCCGGGGCGGTTGACAGGATCCTGCCCCGTCTGAAGGCCTACACGCCGCAGGGGGTGGTGAAACGCGTCTCCTGCAGGGAGAAATATGAGGTGAAGGCAAAGAGCAAGCTGCCATCCGCGGATGACCGCCCCGGTCAACGAATTAAGGAGCTTAACGGGGCGGGCCTGAAGGTGGCAGTTCTGGACCTCGGTGTCAAGCGGAATATCGCCGCTTCTCTGGCGGCGCGAGGCATTGCGGTTACTGTGTTTCCGTCCGATACCAGTGCGGAAGAGCTTCTCGCATCCGGCGCGGACGGCATCATGCTTTCTAACGGCCCCGGAGATCCAAAAGAAAACGTTGAAATTATATCTGAAATTAAAAAATTATATGCATCTGACCGGCCCATTTTCGCGATCTGCCTGGGTCACCAGCTGATGGCGCTGGCAACCGGTGCGGATACCCACAAAATGAAATACGGGCATCGCGGCGCGAATCACCCGGTCAGGGATCTGGAGAGCGGGCGTGTCTACATCTCCTCGCAGAATCACGGTTATGTGGTGGACGAGTCTACCGTGGATGCGAAGATCGCGCGTCCTGCTTTTGTCAACGTCAATGACGGCACTAATGAGGGCCTGGTATATACCGGCCGGAAGATCTTCACGGTGCAGTTCCATCCGGAGGCATCGCCCGGACCGCATGATTCGGGCGTGCTCTTCGACCGGTTTATCGAGATGATGAGAGGTTCCAAAGATGCCTAAAAATGCGGATGTAAAGAAGGTCCTGGTCATAGGCTCCGGTCCGATCGTCATCGGACAGGCCGCCGAATTCGACTATGCCGGAACGCAGGCGTGCCGTTCGCTTAAGGAAGAAGGGATCGAGGTGGTCCTGGTCAACTCCAATCCGGCGACGATCATGACGGACCGGGATATCGCGGACGAGGTATATATCGAACCCCTGACCGTGCGGGTTCTGGAGCAGATCATCGAAAAGGAGCATCCGGACAGCATCCTGCCGACACTGGGCGGACAGGCCGGTCTGAATCTGGGGATGGAGCTCGCGGAATCCGGTTTTCTGGAGGCGCATCAGGTCCGGCTCCTGGGCACGACCGCGGAGACGATCCGCAAGGCGGAGGACCGCCAGTGCTTCAAGGACACGATGGAGAAGATCGGTGAACCCTGTGCCCCTTCTTTGGTCGTGACCAATGTGGAGGACGGGGAACAGTTTGCGAAGAGCATCGGCTATCCGGTCGTCCTTCGTCCCGCTTACACGCTGGGCGGTTCCGGCGGCGGCATCGCGCATGATCAAGCCGAGCTGGATGACATTCTGACCAACGGTTTAAGGCTTTCCCGCGTCGGCGAGGTGCTGGTCGAGCGCTGCATCGCCGGCTGGAAGGAGATCGAGTATGAGGTGATGCGCGACTCCGCGGGCAACTGCATCACCGTCTGTAATATGGAGAATCTTGATCCGGTCGGTGTGCACACCGGTGACAGCATCGTGGTCGCGCCCTCGCAGACCCTGGGGGATCGGGAGTATCAGATGCTCCGGAGCGCGGCGCTCAACATCATCGATGAACTGCAGATCACCGGAGGATGCAATGTCCAGTTCGCACTGCATCCGACGACCTTTGAGTATTGCGTGATCGAGGTCAATCCCCGCGTGTCGAGATCCTCGGCACTGGCCTCCAAGGCGACCGGGTATCCCATTGCCAAGGTGGCGGCCAAGATCGCGCTGGGTTACACGCTGGACGAGATCCCGAACGCGATCACGGGAAAGACGAAGGCGAGCTTCGAACCGGCGCTGGACTACTGTGTCGTGAAGTTCCCCAGACTGCCGTTTGACAAGTTCCTGACAGCGAAGCGCACGCTCACCACGCAGATGAAGGCGACGGGTGAGGTCATGAGCATCTGCACGAACTTTGAGGGAGCCCTGATGAAGGCGATCCGCTCCCTGGAGCAGCATGTGGATTCTCTTCTTTCCTATGATTTCAGTGAGCTGGCCGATGATGAGCTCAAGGAACGGCTGCACCGCGTGGACGATCAGCGGATCTGGGTGATCGCGGAGGCGCTGCGCCGCGGCTTCACAAAACAGCGCATCCATGAGATCACCATGGTGGATCTGTGGTTCATCGACAAACTGCACCATATCGTGGAAACGGAACAGAAGCTCAAGGAAGCCGGCAGGAATCTGGACGGGCAGCTGCTGCTCACCGCCAAGCGACTGGAGTTTCCGGATACTGTGATCGCAAAGCTCACGGGCCTCGACGAGGATCGTGTCCGCGCGCTCCGCTACGGCAACGGGATCTCGGCTGTCTATAAGCTGGTGGACACCTGCGCCGCGGAGTTCGCTGCCGAGACGCCGTACTACTACTCGGTTTACGGCGATGCCGACGAGGAAAACGAAGCGGCGGGGCATGATTTGATATCAGGTGATATTAAAAATAATAATTCAAAAACGAATGATATTAAATCAGGACATAAGAAAAAGATACTGATTTTGGGTTCCGGTCCGATCCGCATCGGTCAGGGGATCGAGTTTGACTACTGCTCGGTTCACGCGACCTGGGCTTTTGCCCGAGAAGGTTATGAGACGATCATCATCAACAACAATCCGGAGACGGTCTCCACGGATTTCGATATCGCCGATAAACTCTATTTTGAGCCGCTGACACCGGAGGATGTGGAGAACATCGTGCGGCTGGAAAAGCCTGACGGGGCGGTGGTACAGTTCGGCGGGCAGACGGCGATCAAACTGACGCAGGATCTGATGAAGATGGGCGTGAAGATCTTCGGAACCGATGCCGCCGATGTGGACGCAGCGGAGGATCGGGAACTCTTTGATGAGATCCTGCAGAAGACGGGGATCCCCCGCGCGGAGGGGGCAACGGTCTTTACGGCAGAGGAGGCGGTGGAGACGGCGAACCGGCTGGGCTACCCGGTACTGATCCGGCCGTCCTATGTGCTGGGCGGACAGGGGATGCAGATCGCCATCAATGACGACGAGATCCGGGAATTCATGGCGATCATCAACCGCTATGCGCAGGATCACCCGATCCTTATCGACAAGTACCTGCAGGGAACGGAAACCGAAGTGGATGCGGTCTGTGACGGCGAGGATATCGTGATCCCCGGGATCATGGAGCATATTGAGCGCTCCGGCATTCATTCCGGCGACTCCATCTCGGTCTATCCGGCACAGACACTGACCGAAAAGGCCAAGGAAACGATCGCCGAATACACGAAGCGGCTTGCGCAGGCCCTGCATGTGACGGGACTCATCAATGTACAGTTCATCGCTGTGCAGAACGAGATCTACATCATTGAGGCCAACCCGCGTTCCTCCCGCACGGTTCCCTATATCAGCAAGGTGACGGGCATCCCGATCGTGGATCTGGCGGTGCAGGCCATGCTCGGGAAGAAACTGAAGGATCTCGGCTACACCCCCGGACTGCAGCCGGAGGCAAAGCATATCGCGATCAAGATGCCGGTGTTTTCCTTTGAAAAGATCCGCGGCGCGGAGATCAGTCTGGGGCCGGAGATGAAGTCGACCGGCGAGTGTCTGGGGATCAGCGAGACCTTTAACGAAGCGCTTTACAAGGCGTTCCTCGGCGCCGGCTACCACCTGCCGAAGCACCGGCAGATGATCATCACGGTGCGCGATGCCGATAAGGGCGAGGTCATTGAGATCGCCAGACGCTATGAGAAGCTCGGCTACATCATCTATGCGACTCGCTCGACGGCGCAGATCCTGAACGAGAACGGCGTGAAGGCCAGAAAGATCAACAAGATCCATCAGGAATCCCCGACGGTCATCGATCTGATCCTCGGGCACAGGATCGATCTCGTGATCGACACGCCGACGCAGGGGCGAGACAAGACCAGAGACGGCTTCCTGATCCGCCGCACGGCGATCGAAACCGGCGTCAATGTGCTGACGGCGCTGGATACCGCCAGGGCGCTCGTCACCAGTCTGGAGAACGGAGAACGCGAGGAGGATCTCACCCTGGTGGATATCGCGAAACTGTAAGATGAACAGGATCAATCATGACAGGGAAATGAGGCAGGAGATCGAGAAACGGCGCGGAGAGGAAAAACTTCCGCGCCTTCTTCTGCATGCCTGCTGCGCCCCCTGCTCCTCGGCCTGTCTGGAACGGCTGTTGCCATATTTTGCGATCACGGTGTTCTATTACAATCCCAATATCGATGAGGAAGAGGAATACCGCAAACGCGCCGCTGAAGAACAGCGTCTGATCGGTGAACTGAACCGGCTGGTGCGGGCACGGGATTTTGACGGCATGCATTTTGATGACGGCGTTCGGCCGGAGGAATGCGCGTTCCGGGAGATCGCTTTCATCGAAGGGGATTACCGCCCGGGGGATTTTCTGCAGACAGTCCGGGGGCTTGAGAAAGAGCCGGAGGGGGGCGCGCGGTGTACGGCCTGCTTTCGGCTGCGGCTTCGCGAGACGGCGGCCGTGGCGGCGAAACTGCAGGTTGATTATTTCACGACGACGCTGACGATCAGTCCGCTCAAGGATGCCGACCGGCTGAATGCCATCGGCCGGCAGGCGGGGGCGGAAGCAGGTGTTTGTTTTCTCGCGTCGGATTTTAAGAAGCGGGAGGGCTTTAAGCGCTCGATCGAGCTTTCGGAACGTTTCGGACTGTATCGGCAGGATTACTGCGGATGCGGTTTTTCCCGCAGGGAGCGGGAGTCTGCGGATAATCAATAGATATCACATGTTATTTATTGCGCAGTCCCCCATCTTTTGGTAAACTGTAAAAGCTCTGTTCCCTGTGACGGGAGCGGGACATGTGCCGTGATCTGTGAAATGACGGATATGCGGCGTAAGAAGTCGGGCCGGTAAACGGTCCCCTTGGCATGGGAGAGGAAGCCGGATATGGAAAAACTGTTGGAGATGATCTCGGCGGAAGTGCAGAATGCCTTTGCCGCGGCGGGTTTTGATCCGTCGCTGGGGCAGGTGGTGCTGTCCAACCGTCCGGATCTGTGCGAATACCAGTGCAACGGCGCGATGGCCGGCGCGAAGGCATTGCACCGCCCGCCGTTCGAGATCGCGGATGCGGTGGCGGCAAAACTTAAGGACAGCGAGGTCTTTGAGAAAGCGGAATCCGTAAAACCGGGATTTCTCAATCTGACCGTAAAACCGGAGTTTGTCCGCAGCTATCTCGTGAAGATGCTGCATGAAAAGAAATTCGGACTCAAGCTCCCCGCGCACGCGCCGAAGATCATTCTGGATTACGGCGGGGCCAATGTCGCGAAGCCCCTGCATGTCGGTCATCTGCGTCCGGCGATCATCGGCGAGGCGGTGAAGAGGATCCTGCGCTATGCCGGCAGCGATGTGACCGGCGATATCCACATGGGAGACTGGGGACTGCAGATGGGGCTCGTCATCACGGAACTTAAGGAGCGCCAGCCGGATCTTCCCTATTTTGATACGGACTACACCGGCCCCTATCCGAAGGAGGCGCCGTTTACGCTTGCCGAGCTGGAAGAGATCTATCCCACGGCGAGCGGCAGATCCAAGGCATCGGAGGACGCTTCCGATGAGGAAAAGGCGAAAGCCGCCGCCTACAAAGCGGCCGCGCTGGAAGCCACCAAACGCCTGCAGGACGGTGACAGGGGATATCGGGCGCTGTGGCGCCACATCATGAACATCTCCGTCGCCGATCTGAAGAAAAACTATGACAGTCTGCATGTTTCGTTTGAACTGTGGCGCGGAGAGTCCGATGTGCATGATGTGATCCCCGGTATGGTGGACTATTTCCGGCAGAACGGTTATGCGCATGAGAGCCAGGGGGCGCTGGTGATCGATGTGACAAGGGACGATGACGCCAAGGAACTGCCGCCCTGCATCGTGCTCAAATCCGACGGCGCGGCGCTCTACGCGACGACCGATCTGGCGACGATCCAGGAGCGGATGCGGGAATTCCGACCTGATGCGATCTATTATTTCACGGACAAGCGGCAGGCGCTGCATTTTGAGCAGGTGTTCCGGGCGGCCAGAAAGTCCAGGCTCGTGCTGCCGGAGACGGAGCTTCGTTTTATCGGCAACGGCACGATGAACGGGCAGGACGGACATCCCTTCAAAACAAGGGACGGCGGGACGTTGCGGCTGGAAAAACTGGTGAATGACACCGGCGAGGAGATGCTGCAGCGCATCCGGCAGGGCAATCCGGACATGCCGGATGAAGAGGCGCGGGACACGGCACGCAAGGTGGCCCTCGCGGCGATCAAGTACGGCGATCTTTCGAATCAACCCGCCAAGGACTATATCTTCGATCTGGAGAAATTCACTTCGTTCGAGGGCGACACAGGTCCCTATATCCTGTACACGATCGTGCGGATCAAGTCGATCCTGAAGAAATATGAAGCGGAGGGCGGTGACGCAAAGAACGCACTGCTTGCCGCTGCACAGACGGCATCGGAAAAGGCACTCGCACTGCAGCTTACCCGCTTTGCGGATGCTGTCGAGAGCGCTGCGGCGGAACTTGCGCCGAACAGGATCTGTGCCTATATCTATGAACTCGCCAACGATTTCAATTCGTTCTATCATGAGACGAAGATCTTGTCAGAGCCGGATGAGAGCAAAAAGCAGAGTTACATCGCGCTGATCGGCATGACCATGCGCATTCTGGAAACGGGGATCGATCTTCTCGGGTTTGAAGCACCCGAGAGGATGTAAAAGAAAGGGGGAGAAACTTATGGCTACCGGCTGGATCGTACTTTCCTTTGCCATCTATCTTTCGGTGATGGTGCTTGTGGGTGTGTACAGTCTGAAACAGAACAATTCGTCCGAGGACTATTTCCTTGGCGGGAGGCGCTTAAACGGGTTCGTTGCGGCGCTCTCCGCACAGGCCTCCGACATGAGCGGCTGGCTCCTGATGGGGCTTCCCGGTTCGATCTATGCACTGGGGACCGGTCAGATCTGGATCGCGGTCGGCCTCTTTATCGGGACGGTCCTGAACTGGCTGTTCATCGCGACGAGGCTTCGCCGTTACACCATTCGCGCCAACAACGCGGTGACGCTCCCGCAGTATTTTGAAAACCGTTTTCACGATGAAAAGCGCGGCCTGCTCCTGGTGTCGTCGCTGGCGATCATGATCTTCTTCCTTGTTTATACGGCTTCGGCACTCGCAGCCGGCGGCCAGCTGTTCACGACGGTCTTCGGGATCGATTACCGGATCTCGCTGACGATCGGCATGATCGTGATCCTGACCTATACCCTGCTTGGCGGATTCACGGCGGTCTGTGACACGGACTTCATCCAGGGAACCGTTATGCTCGTCGCGCTCCTGGCGGTGCCGCTCGCGGCGTATGCACTGCTTTCCGGTGATCTGTCCGCTTCGATGACGATCGACGCCCATTATCTGGATCCGCTCTATGACGGCGGAAATAAAATAACATTTGTTTCTGTAATATCCCAGCTCGCATGGGGCCTCGGCTACTGCGGAATGCCGCACATCCTCGTGCGCTTCATGGCAGTGAAGAGCGATAAGGAACTGAACAAGGCCAAGACCGTCGGTATCGTCTGGGTCGCGCTCTCCCTGTTCTTTGCCTGCTTCATCGGCATCATCGGACGCGCCTATCTGGCAGAGGATCTGACCGCCTCCGGAGAGAGCGAGCGCGTTTTCATGTACATGATCATCAAGGTGTTCACCGAGGACATCCGGATCCCGATCATCGCGGGCATCTTCCTCTGCGGGATCCTGGCCGCCATCATGTCGACGGCGGATTCGCAGCTGCTTGTCACGGCATCGAGCGTGACGGAGGATCTCTATCAGGGCTTCTTCCGGAAGAAACAGACCGATGCGAAAATGGTCTGGTTCAGCCGCGTTGTTGTTGTGGTGGTCGCGGTGATCGCCTATTTCATCGCGCTGGATCCCAACAGTTCGATCATGGGACTGGTCTCCGACGCGTGGGCGGGCCTCGGCGCGGCCTTCGGACCGACCGTGCTGCTTTCTCTCTACTGGAAACGGACCAACACGCCGGGTGCGATCGCGGGCATCGCGGTCGGCGCGCTCACGGTCATCTTCTGGGACTATCTGCCGCTCATCGGCGGACAGACGGCAGGCAGTGTGACGGGCATCTATTCGCTGCTGATCGGTTTCTTCTTAAGCCTGGTCACGATCGTGATCGTGAGCCAGTGCACGAAGGCTCCGAGTGAGGAGATCCTGAAGGAATTCGAGGATGTCCGTTCCGGACAGATCTGATCCGATCTGACGTCTTGGATAAAAAACACGGGAAAAGGAGAATCCGTCGCGAAATCGTGCGAAGTAAGAACAGACTGCTCAAGGGCAAGGATCTGCTCTGGCTTCGCATCATTTCGTTCTGTATCATGGGGGTGCTCCTCGTGGCGGCCGGCATATCCGTCTGGCTTTTCGTCCGGCATACAGCGGCGCAGGATGAAACGGCGGTCGTGTTTGATGAGGGGATCACGGAACAGGAGCAGGAGGAGAGCGCCAGAGAACTTCTTCACGAGGATATGCTCTCCGGGATCCTGCTGGCGGGGCAGGGCGTATGCGATGCGCTGCGGGCCCGGCCGGAGGAGGTCAGCATTCCCGTTGAATCCGCGGGAGATTTCGCGACACTGGAGGCGGTGAAGATCGAGACGGGCGGGACGATCAGCATTTCCGTCACCTCCCCCGGACTGCTGGCCAGCGATGACAAATACTATTATCTTTTTGAGGAGAAGATCTGGCAGGAGGAGTTTTCTCCCGATGCGGAACCGCTGAGCAGAGCCTATAAGGATGTGGCGTTGAATTTCCGGACGGATCTGCTGCGCGGATCGTCTTCCTCACGGCTGTTTTCCCGTTTCTATGTGGCGGTAAAAAAGGACGGCGCGTATCACGCCGTCAGCAAAGCCAGATATCCGGACAATCCGGAGGCGCTGGCGGTCTATAACTACAGCGGCAAGAATCACGGTTCCAAGAAGGGGCTGATGATCGATCCGCTGCAGTCTTCAACGAATGAATGGGATGATCTGGGGATCCACTACTGCACTTACAACTTCCCGCTCGCGCACATTCTGGGACCGACCTCCAACGGTGCCTATCCCACGATCAACTATGAGTACCACGGGAGGAACTGGCAGTTCAACGGAGCGCACATCCATCAGTATGACTATCTGTTCTCCATCCTGACGAGCAAGGGGATCGATATCACGGGCATCATTCTCGATGATGCTTCGACCTCGGCCTATCCGGCCTTTACGCATCCCGCGGCCCGGTCCGGCTCGACGGCACCCTACTACATGTTCAACGGCGTGACGGCGGACGGCGTGGAAGCACTGGGAGCGGTGGCAACCTTCCTTGCCAGCCGTTATTCCGGCGGTGGTCACGGACTTGTGCATGACTGGATCATCGCCAATGAGATCAATGCCCGCAAGGAGTGGAACTATATGCCGGCGGGAACAGGGATAGAGGCCTATACGGATGCCTATGCCAAAGCGTTCCGTGTTTTCTACAATGCGATCAGATCGGTGAATTCCGGAGCGGGTGTCTATATCTGTCTCGATCAGCAGTGGGACCGGAACAAGAGCAACAATCCCGACTATGATGCGCGCGATGTGCTGGATATTTTTGCCGTCAATGTCAAAGAGAACGGAGACATGGACTGGGGACTGGCGTTCCATCCTTACTCCTGCCCGCTGACGCAGACTGCTTTCTGGAAATCCAATTCGCAGGTAACCGCTTCGGTGGATTCCTCGTTCATCACCATGAAGAACATCGGTATCGTGACAGACTATCTGCACCAGGATCGGTTTCTGAACAGAAACGGCGAGGTCCGTTCCGTGATTTTGAGCGAACAGGGCTTCTCTTCGACTGCGGGGCAGGATCTGCAGGCAGCGGCTATTGCTTATGCCTATAAGATCGCGGCTGCCAATCCCGATATCGACTACTTCATCTACGCGCGCGAGACCGATCATCCGGTGGAGATCGCGCAGAACCTCGCTCTGGGGATCAACAATACCGGCGGCGGACACAAGAAATCCTATAATGTCTACAAGCATGTCGACCGCGTGGACGGCGGCGACGTGATCAGCTTCGCGCTGGGGATCATCGGGA
The DNA here is from genome assembly GCA_024690605.1 of Lachnospiraceae bacterium. Classification (GTDB taxonomy): domain Bacteria; phylum Bacillota; class Clostridia; order Lachnospirales; family Lachnospiraceae; genus Butyrivibrio. The sequence goes on from JAILOV010000027.1 coordinate 34,532, forward strand.
TCAGCGGGTGGCCGTAAATTTTTCTTGCTTTTTTCGCGGAACGATGCTATGATGCACACATCTGAATTCTAACGGTGCGGATTGCACCGGTCGAGCCTTTACCCAAGGGAAGAATCGCAGGTTGAAAAAGAGAGGAATTCTATGACAAATCTGAAAGAGAAGTTGGAGTCCCTGCAGCTGCCGCAGCTCAAGGAGATGGCAAAGGCATGCGGTATCAAGGGAGTTTCCGTGATGAAGAAGGCCGATGTGATCGAACTTCTTCTGGCCGAGGAGGAGAAGAAGGGCTCCGCGGGCGGCAATGCGCAGATGACGGCGCCGCAGGAGGCGAAGGAGAACCCGGCCGCCGGAACGAGAGAAGCGCAGCCGCAGCAGGAAGCACCGCGACAGGCGGAGCCGGCAAAGCAGGCGGCACAGGCTTCCGCACAGGGACGTGCTTCCGCAGAGGGAACGGAACAGGCCTCCGCCAATGAGGTCGCCGCGGAGAAGAGTGAGCTGGACAGCGGCATGGAGGCGCACGGCATTCTGGAGGTCATGCCGGACGGCTATGGTTTTATCCGCAGCGCCAACTACCTGCCGGGTGAAAACGATGTCTACGTCGCGCCGAGCCAGATCCGCCGGTTCAATCTGAAGACCGGGGATATTCTGGTCGGCAACACGCGTGTCAAGACGCAGGGCGAGAAATTCAGCGCACTGCTCTATGTCAAATCCGTCAACGGGTATCATCCGGAGGAGGCGTCCAGACGCCGCAATTTCGAGGACATGACACCGATCTTCCCGGATGAGAAGCTTCGCCTGGAACGCCCCGGCGCATCGATCGCCATGCGGATCATGGATCTGATCTGCCCGGTGGGCAAGGGACAGCGCGGCATGATCGTGTCGCCGCCGAAGGCCGGCAAGACGACACTGCTCAAGGATGTCGCCAAATCCGTCAAGGCCAACAATCCGGACATCCACATGATCATCCTGTTGATCGATGAGCGGCCCGAGGAGGTGACGGATATCAAGGAGACCATTGAGGGACCCAATGTCGAAGTGATCTATTCTACATTTGACGAGACACCGGAGCATCATCGCCGGGTTTCGGAGATGGTGATCGAGAGGGCCAAGCGTCTTGTGGAGCACGGCAGGGATGTCATGATCCTGCTGGACAGCATCACACGTCTGACCCGTGCCTACAATCTGGTGGTCACGCCGTCCGGCAGGACACTTTCGGGCGGTCTGGATCCGGCAGCTCTGCACATGCCCAAGCGCTTTTTCGGCGCGGCACGCAACATGCGTGAGGGCGGGAGTCTCACGATCCTCGCCACGGCGCTGATCGAGACAGGCTCCAAAATGGATGATGTTGTCTACGAAGAGTTCAAGGGAACCGGCAACATGGAAATGATCCTGAACAGGAAGCTGCAGGAGCGCCGTGTCTTCCCCGCCATCGATATTCCGAAATCCAGTACCAGAAGAGAGGATCTGCTGCTGTCCCGTCCGGAGCAGGATGCGGTCTCGATCATGCGCAAGGGCTTCAACGGCATGAAGGGCGATGATGCCGTAGACCAGATCATCAATCTGTTCTCGCGGACACGCACCAATCCGGAATTCGTGAACATGATCCTCAAGGGCATGATGCGGTTCTAGTAGAAAGTGTCGTAGAAAAATACGGACAAATCGTGCGGTTCGGATTGACACGTAAAAAAAGGAATGATACAATAGTCGCGTTGATTTTGTATCACTCTACGCTGGCATAGCACAGTCGGTAGTGCGTCGCATTGGTAGTGCGGAGGTCTCGGGTCCGATTCCCGATGCCAGCTTTTCGAAAATAACGAGGACGATGGATGAACGGAACGACCGCTTGCGGGAGGTTGGTTATTCAGGAAAGGGGACTATCATCATGACTTATGAAGAGATCGTTGCAAAGGTAAAGAAGCATTTCCAGAGCTACAAGCCTGCCGGCGCGGATGACCGCGCAGCCATCCAGATCGATGTCACCGGTGAGGGCGAGGGTGCGTTCTATGTTGAGATTGCCGACGGCAAGATCGCGGTGGAACCCTACGAATACTATGAGCACGATATCAAGATCGTTGCGGATGCCGATGCGCTGATGGAGATCGTTGACGGCAAGACCGATATCATCAATGCCAACCTTACCGGCAGGATCCATGCGGAGGGAGATCTTTCCAAGGCCGAAGTCATCACGGGTCTCGTGAAGAAGGCAGCTGCGAAGCCGGCAGCAAAGAAGGCGCCCGCAAAGAAGACGACCGCGAAAAAGCCGGCCGCGAAGAAGGCACCTGCGAAGAAGCCTGCGGCAAAGAAACCGGCAGCGAAGAAACCGGCAGCGAAGAAACCCGCTGCAAAGAAGCCGGCGAGCAAGTAAGGTTTTGACGCAGAACAGGTCAATCAGGAATGCCCACGGCATCACGCCGTGGGTTTTCATGTTATAAAGGAGGCGGATCAGATGAAGATTTCCGACATTCTCAAAGATAATGAGGTGACACTTTCGTTTGAGGTTTTTCCGCCGAAAACGGATGCGCTCTTTGACAGTGTAGAAAAGGCGGCGGGAGACATCGCCGCGCTGAAGCCGCACTTCATGAGCGTGACCTATGGCGCGGGCGGCAACACGGCATCCAACACGGCGGAGCTTGCGGAGCGTCTGCAGAAGCAGCATGATGTGACAGTGCTCGCGCATCTGACCTGCGTCGCGGCGTCGCGGGATGACGTGAAGAAAATGGTACAGACCTATCGCGCGAAGGGCATCGAGAACATCATGGCGCTTCGCGGGGACATCCCGAAGGACGGACGGAAAAGTGAGGACTATGTGCACGCGATCGATCTGATCCGGGATATCCGTGCGATCGATGATTCCTTCTGCATCGGCGGCGCGTGCTATCCGGAGGGCCATGTCGAGTGTGAACGCCAGTCCGAGGATATCCGGCATCTTAAGGACAAGGTGGATGCCGGCTGCTCCTTCCTCACGACGCAGATGTTTTTTGACAACAACGTGCTCTACAATTTCCTCTACCGCATCCGCGAGGCGGGGATCGAGGTTCCCGTGCTGCCGGGTATCATGCCCATCACCAACAGGAAGCAGGTGTCGCGGAGCGTTGCGCTTTCCGGGGCAACGATCCCGCAGCGCTTCCGCACGATGGTGGACCGCTTCGGAGATGATCCCCGTCAGATGCAGCAGGCCGGCATCATCTATGCGGCGGAGCAGATCGTCGATCTGATCGCCAACGGCGTGAACCATATCCACGTGTATTCGATGAACAAACCGGAGATCGCGGCCGGTATCCTGGACAGTTTTTCCGCGATTCTGGGGCGCTGAACCGGGGCGGACGGCGATGGAAAAAAAGGCAAAAAAGGAAGTCGGAGCAGCCCGCTGGATCGAGGTCCGCGGGCGTCTGTTCACGATGGTTTCCACCGGTGTTGTCAACAACCGGCTGAATCAGGGCTATGATATTGCCAGCACGCTGATCCTGCTGATCAATCTCGTGGTGAGTGTCCTGCTCACCTTTGATTCCGCGGAGGCGTTCCTTGGCGGCGCGTTGCGCACCATTGAGGCGTTCACTGTCTTCTTCTTCGCCGTGGACTGGGTGCTGCGTCTCATCACGGCGGGATTTCTCTATCCGGAGTACAACGAGAAAAAGGCGGTTGTCCGCTATCTGTTCTCGCTGGCGGGCATCATCGATCTGCTGTCCTTCCTGCCTTACTATCTGCCGTTCTTCTTCCCCGCGGGCGCGGTGGCCTTCCGTATGTTCCGCGTCGCCAGGATCTTCCGGCTGTTCCGCATCAACGCCTACTATGATTCGCTGAATGTCATCACGGAAGTCATCATCGGCAAGAAGCAGCAGCTGCTTTCGTCCGTTTTTATCCTGACCGTGCTGATGCTGGCTTCCAGCCTCTGCATGTATTCCCTGGAGCATGACGCACAGCCCGAGGTGTTCTCCAACGCATTCTCCGGGATCTGGTGGTCGGTGTCCACCCTGCTGACCGTCGGCTACGGGGACATCTATCCGATCACGTCGGCGGGAAAATGCATCGGGATCCTGATCACTTTTATGGGGGTTGGCGTTGTTGCGATCCCGACGGGTATCATTTCCGCCGGATTTGTGGAACAGTATACCCGTCTGAAACGGATCGGCGATACCGCCGAAGAAGAGGATGTCAGATTTATTAAAGTAGAATTAAAGAAAGGCGATTCGTGGTGTGGTAAAGCCATTCGTGACCTGCATCTTCCGCAGGGGATTCTGATCGTTACCGTGCAGCGGCGAGGACAGAACCTGATCCCCCGCGGAGATCTGGTACTTGAGTTGACCGATTCGGTCATTATCGGAGCGGAGGCTCTGCAGGGAGAAAAGCCGGTCAATATTAAAGAGATCATTCTGAAGGAAAATCATCCCTGGAACGGGACCACCATTTCCAATCTGAATATTTCCAGACAATCCTTTATCGTGATGATCAAGCGGGGAAAGCAGACCATCATTCCGAAGGGGAATCTGGTTCTTCAGGAAGGAGACAAACTGTTTGTTTATTCTGTTGGAAAGGCTGCGATCCGCGAGCCGTATGAGTTTTAAAGATAACAGATGTTGTTTAAACACGAATACATAACATATGGTATTTAATAATCCGGCATCAGTCACTAATATCGCTGCGCAGACAGAGAGCGGATAATTGCAAAAAAACAGGCGGCGCATCTGCGCCGCCTGTCGTTACCTGTCGAAAGAATTACTTCTTGTTGACGAGGTTCTTGAGAGCCTTGCCGGCCTTGAACTTGGGAGCGACCGCTGCCGGGATCTTGATCTCTTTGCCGGTCTGCGGATTGCGGCCCGTGCGGGCAGCTCTCTTGGAGGTCTCAAAGGTACCGAAACCGATGAGCTGAACCTTGCCCTTCTTCTTGAGTTCCTTGGAAACCGTGTCCGTGAAAGCCTTGAGAGCCTTCTCGGAATCCTTCTTGGAAAGGCCGGAAGCCTTCGCCATTGCTTCGACAAGTTCTGTCTTGTTCATGATGTACTCCTCCTTATCAGGAAATATGGATTAACAACACGATCAATATACCACTAATCCTAGTTAAATGCAAGCGTTTTTCATCAACATCTTGTTTGGCCTTTACTTGTTCATGACCGCATCCACGCTGGCCATGCAGGCTGCACGGAGTCCGCATTCCTCCAGTGCCTGAACGCCCAGGATCGTGGTGCCTGCGGGAGAGCAGACCTTGTCCTTGAGGACGCCCGGATGCTCGCCGGTGACCAGCTGAAGCTTTGCCGACCCGAGGACCGCCTGCGAGATCAGCCGGTAGGCATCGGCACGCGGGATGCCGTATTTGACGGCAGCGTCAGCGTAGGCTTCGATGAAAAGATCGACAAATGCCGGCGAGCAGCCGGTGACGGCACTGCCGATCGCAAGGAGATGACCGGGCAGCTCGTGGATCAGCCCCAGAGGCTTCAGGAGACGGAAGAGATAATCGCGCTCCGCTTCCGTAAGAGAATTCCCGGCTTCGACGAGAAAGACGCCCTCCCGCACCATGGCAGGCGTATTGGGCATGATCGTCTGAATGCGGACCGCGTCGATCAGAGGCTCGACATCGCTGTCCGCTGCCTGTTCGCTCCGGTTTTCGGCAACTGAGAGTCTGGCAAGTGCCAGCTCATATTTTTCCATGGTCCAGCCGGCAGCGACGGAGACAAGTGCCTTGCCGCGCAGGTCCTCCCCCAGATCCGTCAGGACATCCTCGATCTGATAGGGCTTGCAGGCGACGAAGAGCATGTCTGCCGCAGCCGCGAGAGCATGCAGGGAATCCACGGCTGTGAAGCCGATCCGGCCGGCGTTTTCCCTGAGCCTGTCCTGATGCGGCGCATAGGCAAAGATGTTCTCCCGTTCGATGACGCCGGTCTGCACAAATCCCTCGCACAGAGCCTGCGCCATATTCCCCATGCCGATAAATCCGATCTTCATAGCGTTCTCCTTTTTATCGAAGGCCCTGCGCGCCGATGAGTTCGTCCAGTGTGTTGCCGTAGGACGGCAGGAAATCGATCATAAAATCCCTGACTTCGGGCAGATCGCGGCTCATTTTCTCGATGGATTCGCGTGTGGAAAGTTCCGCCGTGCGAAACTCAAGATTGCCAGCCTCCCGTTCCTCCATGCATTTGATCAGCGCGGAGAACTTGTCGGCGGCCTTGACGAGGCGGCGCAAATACTGTTCGTTTTCATCGCCCTCCTCCGAGAAGACCGCGGCATAGGAATCCCGGAGATCCTCGGGAAGCATCCGGAGCAGCTGGTCCTCCGCGACTGCCTCAACCTCGCGGTAGGCGCGGCGGAGGTCACTGGTATAATACTTGACAGGCGTTGGCATATCACCTGTTATTATTTCGGAAGCATCGTGATAAAGGCCGATCAGAGCGGCCTTTTCGGCATTCAGTTTTTTACCATAACGAGTGTTACTGATAACGCAGAGCGCGTGCGCGATCATGGCGACCTCGAGAGAGTGCTCGCTCAGATTCTCCTCGCGGGCGTTGCGCATCAGTGCCCACCGGTCGATATACTTCATCCGCGAAACGGTTGCAAAAAAGGAATAACTCATTCAGCCTCCTTCCGCCGGCGCCGCCTGTTCCTGCGCGGCCGCTGCCTGTGCCGCGGCGGCTGCGGCATCCAACTCCGCCTGCTGCTGTGCGATGATCGCCGGTGCATTCTCCTGTGCGAAAAATGCCGCATCATGCTGACAGTGCGCCGTTACGGCGATGGGATTGCCTTCCTCGTCCGTGGTCATGGTCGTCATGCTCTCGGTGGTCCTGATCGCTTCCGGATCCAGACCGGAGGCCAGCGCCGTTCCTCTTGCCAGAGCCGCGGGCTCCGAAAGGGGCAGCGTGAAGACACCGTCCTGCTTGAACGGACACATGTCGGAGGCGGGCTTTCCGTCGTAGCGGCAGATCACGCCCTGATAGTGGACATTGCAGGTGTCGGAGGGAATGGTGCCCTCCGCGAAGTATTCGGTCTTCAGTGTCGCGTCGCAGAGACCGGGGATGGGAAGCTTGCCCGACTTCGAGCAGACCGTGGCCTGCACGATGCCCTCCGGCATGGTGAAGTCGCGGTATTCCAGTCCCTCGTGGACGCGGCTCATCACGGCGCGCCACAGGGTCTTGGCCAGATTGGATTCGTCACCGGAAAGCTTGGCGTTGTTGTTGTCATAGCCTGCCCAGGCCGCTGCGGTGTAGTAGTCCGTGTAGCCCGCAAACCACACGTCATTGTTGGCGGTGGTGGTACCGGTCTTGCCGGCGATGGGTGTGGTGCCGAAATTGACGCGCCCGCCGGTGCCCTGTGCTCCGCTGACGACGTCCTTCATCGCGCTGGTCAGCAGGTAGGCGGTCGTCTCCTTGAGCACGCGGTGCGAATTGGGCGCGGTGTTGTCCAGGATGATGTTGCCGTCGTGGTCAACAACACGCGTGTAGAGCTTGGGTTTGATGTATTCTCCGCCGTTGGCGATGGTCGCGTAGGCGGCGGTCAGCTCGATGGGGTAAACGCCGTAGGTCACGCCGCCCAGCGCCAGCGTCTGGTTGATGTCGCTGAAGATCTCGCCGTTGATCTCCACACCTTCGGTCAGCGTGGTGAATCCGAAATCCTGACAGTATTCAAAGCCCAACTGCGGCGTGATGACGGTCAGCGTTTTGACGGCGATGATGTTCAGGGACTGCTCGATACCGGAACGGAACGAATTGATCCCGCGGTAGCCCTTGTACCAGTTGCGTACGGGACGTCCGTTGTCATAGCAGAAGGGCCCGTCGTTGTAGACACTTGCCAGCGTCTGCCCGGCGCCGTCAAGGGCGGGCGCGTAGGCCGCGATGACCTTAAAGGTGGATCCGGGCTGGCGGTAGGCATCGGTCGCGCGGTTGAAGGTGCGGCTCGCATCCTTGGCGCCGCGGCCGCCTTCCATGGCCATCACCTGACCGGTGTGCTGATCGATGATCGCCATGGCAACCTGCGGTTCGGGCGTCAGGCGCACATTTTCCTTGAAGATCTCATCACCCTCTTCGAGGATCGCTTCCTCATAGGCACGCACCGCTTCGTAGGCGGCATCCTGCGAGCTGTAGAGCATGGAGGAATTGGCGCCGGTCGATTTGAACCAGGATTTCATCATCTCCGTGCTGTGATTGACTTTTTCGCCGTTGGCCTTTGTGACCGTCAGGGCAAAATCAAGATCCCACTTCGTGTTGGCGGGATAGTTGCTCTCGTCCTGGAACACCTCGTCCATGATGCCCTGGATCCGCGGATCCTGCGTCGAATAGATCTTGAGTCCGCCGCTGTAGAGAAGGGAATAGGCCTGCGTCTCGTTGTAGCCGGCATTCATCAGGTCGTCGAGGATGTCATTGGTCAGCGCGTCGACGAAATAGGAATTGATCGTGTCGTCGACCGAGGTCTCGTTGGTCGTCTGAATGCGTGAATAGACATCGTCGGCGAGCGCCTCGTCGCGTTCGTTTTTGCTGATGAAACCCTGATCGTACATGTCGCCCAGCACCTTTTTGCGGCGCTCGGCGTTCTTTTCCGGGTGCGTGATGGGATTCAGCGCGCTCGGGTTCTTTGTGATCGAAGCGATGACGGCGCATTCCGAGAGGTTTAAGTTGCTCACCGGCTTATTGAAGTAACGAAGGGAAGCTGCCTGCACGCCCAGTGTGTTCTGTCCGAGGTTGATCGTGTTCAGGTAGTTGATCAGGATGTCCTCCTTGGACATGTTCTTCTCGAGCTGGACCGCGAGATACTGCTCCTGGATCTTGCGTCGAAGACTGGCGATGTTGAGACCCATGATGCGGCTCTCCGTTTCGCCCTCGGAAGTCCAGCTCGTGAAGACATTGTTTTTTAACAGCTGCTGGGTGATCGTCGAGGCACCCTCCGTAAAGTGGAAACCGTTGCGGATGCCGACGACGGCCGCACGGATGATGCCCTGGATATCAATGCCCCGGTGGTCATAAAAGCGGGAATCCTCGATCGCGACAAAGGCGTGCTGGAGATCCAGAGGAACCATGTCGAGCGTCACGGGGATGCGGTTGGAATCCGTGGAGACGAGCTTCGCGGTCTGATTGCCTTCCGTATCATAGACAAAGGTGGAAAAGCCGGAGGGCGTCACATCGATCATGCCGATATCGGGAGATGTGTTGATGATACCGGTCAGCACGCCCATGCCGCCGCTTACGGAGACGAGAAAAATGCCGATCAGGCCGAGCAGGACCGCGCCCTGGATCAGCACCCAGAGCTTCATTCCCCACTTGCCGCCGCTTGCCGCGATCTGCCGCTGCTGCGCCCGGATCCCCTGTTTTGAATAGTTCATAGTCTGCCTCACTCAAAAAAGCATAAAATCTTTCATATTATAACAGAAAATTGAAAAAAAAACTGCATGTTATGGAAAAATGTGAATTTTCGGGACCGAAAAGTATGGTACAATAGTCCCCATGGAAGAGAACACGGCGCGCGCTTCGTATCATATCGTCACCGGAGAAGGAAACGGCGAGATCACGGAGAAGAAATCCCGCTTTATCGCGGGGGTGTTCCCGGTGCACAGCGCCGCGGAAGCGGAGGCGCGGATCCAGGAGACGCGGAAACACTTCTGGGATGCCAGACATCATTGTTATGCCTACGCACTCGGTGCCCGCAGGGAGACCACCCGGTGCAGCGATGACGGGGAGCCGTCAGGCACGGCGGGGAAGCCGATCCTCGAAGTGCTGACCGGGGCGGATCTGACAGATACACTGATCATTGTCACGCGCTATTTCGGCGGCGTGCTTTTGGGGACCGGCGGACTGGTGCGCGCCTACACCCGGGCGGCGCAGGCGGGGCTGTCGGCAGCATCGCAGGCCGAAATGGTCTACGGAAATAAAATAACAATTGATATCGGATATCCGTCGGTCACACCGATCCAGAGATATCTGCGGGAACACGATTTAATAGCAAGTGATATTAAATACGAAGAAACAGTTCACGTCGAGGTTTATATAATATCAAGCGATATTGAAAACTTCTGCGCGGACATCCGCCAGCTGACGGACGGCAGAGCGGAATTGTCGCAGGGAGAGGCTTCCTTTTTTCCGAAGCCTGTACCTTCATAATAGAAATGACAGCATCGACAGGGACAGCGGAGATGAAGGAAAACGACATAAACAGGATCAATGGGGATCTGAACAGCGGAAAGGGCATCTGCCTGACCGTTCTCGGCGCGCGGGGTTCCGTTCCCGTGCATGGGGAGCGCTTCCATGAGTATGGCGGCGCGACGACCTGCTTTTTGATCGAAGCGGGAGAGCAGGCGGTTTTCGTTGATGCCGGTACGGGGATCATCGCCGCGGACGCGGAAATGGTCGCGGGCAAGGAGATATCGATCCTGCTGACCCATCCGCATATCGACCATCTAGCGGGTCTTCCGTTTTTTGCCCCGCTTTCGGAAAAGGAGAGACGGATCTCCGTGTACGGGACACAGCGGGGAGGCAGCAGCCTGCGGGAGCAGGTGGACGCGCTGTACCGTCCGCCGTACTGGCCGCTGGGACTTTCGGCCTATCCGTCGGATATTGAATATCACACGATACGATATCAGACGATATCTAATAGTGACAGGTCGGAAGCGAGCGCGGAAACACCCATGCTGCGACTTGGCCATATGGAGATCGACGGTTTTGAGGTACCGCATCCCGGCGGTTGCACTGCCTACCGGATCCGGTCCGCGGGCAGGTCGATCGTTATCGCAACCGACGCGGAGCTTCCGTTCCCCGGGGGACGGTCGGATGCCGCGGGACAGCCTCCGGATGAAGGGGCAGACACGTTTGACGCGGACGGATTTCTCGCGTTTATCCGCGGCGCGGATCTCATGCTCTGCGACAGCCAGTATACCGATGCGGAATACGCGGTCAAAAAGGGCTATGGGCACAGCACACCGTCGGTCGCGTTCGCGTGGAAGGAGGCAGCCGGGGTAAAGGAGCTGCTTCTCGTGCACCATGATCCGACACATGACGACGAATTTCTGGATGCGTGGGAGCGGCAGATCGGACGGCCGGATGTGCACTTTGCACGCAGGGGGGACAGGCGCAGGCTGATCTGAACGGTCGGGATCGCGCAGGAGAACATGGATACGGAAGGACACATGGAAACAGAGGAACTCAGAAAAAAACTGAAGGAATACATCTCGCTGGTCGAGAGGATCCGGGCGCTGACGGCTGCCCGTGTGGAGGGAAGCACGGGATCGGATGCCTATGCCGCCAGGCTCCGGATGGACTATGAACAGATCAGCACGCTTGGCGCGAGAGGACGGGAGATCCTGGAGGAGACGGTTTCGCCCCTCCTGTCATCCGATGCTTCGCTGTCCGCCGAGGTGCTGGCCGTGATGCAGGATTTCTGCGGAGAATTGCTGGATCCGCCTTCCGGCGAGGAACTGGACACCATCCTGCTGTTTGAGATATCGGACAGGCTCATCAGGGAATTCCGGGCGCTGGGTGACGATGACCGTCTGGTCCAGCAGCTCAATATGCAGATCAGCGTCTGCTATGCCAACGTCAACCGCACATCCAGGCTCACCGTCAGCCGAGAACTCCCGGTCATGTACCGGGATGCGGGTCTTGCAGCGGCGGAGGAGATCTGCCGGATCCGTGCGGACCGGGATCGCTTCGGCAGGCTTTCCGACAGAGCAAAGGCCAATGTATTAAACGGCGGGCGGTTCTATTCGGCGCTTTGGGACACCTGGTTCGCCTCCCCGGAGACCAACCGGAAACGGTATCAGGCGCTGGTGGATGCGCTTCATGTTTTCGAGGAACCGTTCTATCGGGAGCAGGCGCCGGACTATGACTGGGAGCGCTATCACATCCGCTGTCTGGAGCATATGGGACAGCTGACGGAGCGGGGGAACCGCTGGGGCTTTACGGAGGAGCAGTGCGGAGAGATCTGCGGGCGCCTGGAGGAACTCTGGGCACTCTGGGAAGCGGATCCGCGCCGTGTCGAGGAATATGTGCCCGAGGGGCATCTGCAGCTGATCCGTTACCGGAATGCCTTTTTCGCGGGACAGATCACCCGGGAGACCTATCAGGACAAGCTGATCGCTCTTTATGAGAAATATGCCGGGAATGCCTATGATATGTACGCTGTGCAGATGAACCTGCTGATCCCGGCGGAGTTCCTCGCGTCGCTGAAGGGGCAGAAGATCTCCTCCGCTACCGAGGCACTGGTCCGCAGGACCTGCGACCGCGTGATCGACTATGTGCTGCGGTCGGTCAACACCGACGCCTTCAATTATCTGCAGGAGTATATGACCGGCTTTCTGCAGGAATTCATCGAGATCCCCGGGCTGATGAGCTTTCTGGACACCTGTCTGCAGAGCCTTTCGGCGCTGCATCCGCCGACCTGGATCCATTCGATCCAGACGGCCAGGCTCTCCCGCTGCCTGTGCGGGCATCTGCTGCGCCTGCAGCCGGCATTCTTTATCGGTGTCAACGGCTGCGGAGACGAGCGGGCTGTTAAAGCGGCAGGAAAAGAGATCCTTGCCGACGCCTATTACGGCGGTCTGTGCCATGATTTCGGCAAGCTCTGCATGATTGACACCATCTTTGTCTACGGACGGCACCTTCTGGAGCCGGAACGGAAGATCATCGAGCTGCACCCGGTGATGGGGGCGGCGATGCTGGCTTCCTATAACACCACAAGGCGTTATGCCGATATCGCCCGCGGACATCAGCGGTGGTTTGATAACACGGCGGGCTATCCCGCGGATTTTGACACGTCCGCGAGTCCCGCCAAACCTTTCATCGATATCGTGGCGGTCGCCGATGCGCTGGACGCGGCAACGGATTCCGTGGGGAGAAGCTACCGGACCTCCGGCAGCAGGACATTGGAGGAACTGTCGGCAGAGCTTCGGGACAGTGCCGGGACGCGCTACGCGCCTGCGGTGGTGGAGATCCTCTCACGGCCCGAGGTGCGCGCGGATATTGAATGGCTGCTGCGGGACGGGCGTGACATGAACTACCGGGATGCCTGGCTGCAGCTTCGGGACATGCAGGAAAAAGGCAGGGACTAAGGGATGAATCAGACAGCATTCAACAGATATCTCCGCCAGATGGAGGACATCCGGAAACTGTCCTCCCCGCAGCTGATCTGGACGGATCAGGCGGAGACCTACAGCAGCAGGTTGCGCGGCAATTTCCGCAAGATCGGGGAGCTGGCGGGGAAGAACCGCGAGATCCTGGATGCCATGGTCTTTCCGCTGACCGAATCCGATGAGCTGCTGGATGAAACCACCGTGGAGCAGGTGCAGAACTTTGCCGACGAGCTGGTCAACAGCCATTCGGAGGAGAATCTGGATCTGGCCATCATGGCGCTCCTGTCCGACCGGCTGTTGGAAGATGCCGAGCGCAAGGGAGATGAGAATTATCTGATCGCGCAGAGGGATTCGCAGCTTTTGAAAGCGATCCAGTTCCTCTATATGACCGGACGGATCTTTATCAACCTTTCCATCAGCGAGCAGATCAGGGAGCAGGGCAGCAAAAACGCCGAAGCGCTGATGACGTATATGGACAGGGAGCGATTCTGCCGCCTGACGGATGACTCCAAGAAGATCGTGCTGCAGAACATGCGGGACAGGACTCTCCTGTACGGTTCGGTGTCCGGGATCACGGCGGACGAGGCACACCGCTGGGTCAAGGCGCTCGATGAGGCGATGGCCGTTTATGAGGATCCGTCCTATCGGGAGAACGCACCGCATTTTGACTGGAACTACGCGACCTTCCGGCTGCTGGATCACTACGGTGTGATCCTGGATTATCTTTACTATGAAAAGCCCTATGAGGAGGACATCAGGACCATCATCCGCTGTCTGGAGAAGCAGCTGAAGATGTGGGATGAGGCGCCGAACCGCTGGGCGAAACAGACGACGCATGATTTCATCCTGTTAAGCTACTATCAGGCGCAGTTCCTGGGTGGGGAGCTCTCTCTGGAGGAATACCGGGAGAAGCTTTTGGAGATCTATGAGAACCGGAACCGGCAGACCTATGACTTTGATAATGTCTATGTCAACATCAAGAGTCCTTTCAATTATATCCTGACCTTTGATCCCGAAAACATGAGTGAGGCGGACAAAGCGCAGCTGCACCGTTTCTACCGCGGTGTGTGCGCCTATGCCTTCCACATGCCCAACGCGGGGACGCTGGGAGAGCTTCTGGAATATCTGACACCGCTCCTGCGCTATTTCATCGAAGTGCCCGGGGACATCACCTTTGAACAGATGGGGCTGCAGATGCTGGCGGCGCTGCATCCGCCGACCTATGTGCACTCCCTGACGGTCGCCAACATCTCCAGGCGGCTGTGCAACCATCTGCTGGACAGGGATCCGGCGCTGTTTGTCGGAGTCTGCGGCTGCAAAACACCGGAAGAGGTCGCAGAGCGCAGGGAGGACATCCTGACTTACACCTATCACGCGGCTCTGTGCCATGATTTCGGCAAGATCCCGCTGATCGACACGATCTTTGTTTACGGCAGAAAACTCCTGGACTCCGAGTTCAACATCATCAGACAGCATCCGGAGCTGGGCGCCGCGCTCCTGGAGAAGCACGCTTCCACGAAAAACTATGCCGATGTGGCGAAAGGCCATCACCGGTGGTTCAACAACGAGGGCGGATATCCCGCGAGCTTTGACACGGCGAAGAGCCCCGTGAAGACGATCATCGATATCGTGACCGTGGCGGACTGCCTGGATGCGGCGACGGACACCATCGGAAGGAGTTACAGTAAGGGCAAATCGCTGGAGGATTTCGCCAAAGAGCTTAAGGAAGGAAGCGGCACGCGCTACGCGCCGTTCATGGCCGACCTGTTTGAGGACGAAACGGTCAGAGAGGATCTCGCCTGGATGCTCGACCAAGGGCGGCAGAACAACTACAGGAACACCTATCTGCTGCTTCGGGGCGTGCAGGAGAGAGAGGAGCAGTCCCGGGCGGTCAAGGGCAACGCGGCGGAAAAGACCGAGATGCGGGCAAATACCAGTGCAGGAGAGGAGAATCCCATGGGCGAAGCAAGCTATATCGAGGTGAGGACCTACAGACAGGGCGACCTGATCTTCAAAGAGGGAACGGAGAGCGACTGCATGTATGAAGTCAAGCAGGGCCGGGTCGGGATCTACAAGAACTACGGGACCGAGGAACAGGAGCTGCTCACCGAGCTGGCCGCTGAAGATGTGTTCGGGGAGATGGGAATGGTGGAAGGTGTTCCTCGCTCGGCGAGTGCCGTAGCCATGGAGGAGCGCACCGAGGTCGCACGGATCACGTGGCCCATCCTTGGCAACTACTTTAAGACCCGTCCTTCGCGCGTTGTACAGATCATGCAGCAGACCTCGGACCGCCTGCGTCGGACGACGAAGATGCAGACCGATGCCGTGCAGGTGATCCGGCAGGCGCTGGATGTCGCGCGCACCACGGAAAATCTTGGGGAGATCCGCTGGCTTCTCAGCAATTATCTCAAAGAGAACGGGTAAACCGTTCCGAATTTTCCCAAAACCTGTACTTTTGGACATAGTCCTGTCCCTTTTTTCGTGTTACGATAAAAGGTGGATTTTTGCGGTCATTTTTTGGGAGCGCAAAGATCCGGGTGATCATATATGGAAACGGAGCAGAGGACGGATAACAGAAAAAAGAAGATCATCGCTCTCGCAGCGCTGCTTGCGGCCGCACTCATCGGCGTGCTGCTCTTTTTCCTGCTGTCAAAAAATGATCTCATGGCGGTCGATATCCGCATCCGCCGGATGGTGGGAACCGTCAATCTCCATAATGAAAAAGGAAAAGAGCTCTCCCCTGCGGAGAGGATGCGCCTGAACTCCGGTCAGAGGCTCAAGACCGCAGAGGAGAGTCTGGTCATGCTTTCCCTCGACGAGACGAGGCTGATCACCCTGGAGGAGTCGAGCAAAGCCCAGATCAAAGCGGCCGGGAAGAAACTGGAATTCGACCTGGAGGAGGGCGAGCTGTTCTTTAATGTCACCGAGAAGCTGGAGGAGGTGGAATCCTTTGATATCCGCACCTCCACGATGCTCTGCGGCATCCGCGGCACTTCGGGATTCGTCGGGGAGGACGAGACCGGGCATGAGACGCTGATGGTGACGGACGGCATTGTGGCCGTCACGGGGGAACACCCGGTGACGCACGAGCGGATCCAGACGCTGGTCTTCGCGGGGCAGCAGGTCACCATCTATCTGGATGACGAGGCGGAGGGCGATGCCAGGATCTCCTTCCGGGTGCAGCGGTTCAAGGAGGAGGATCTCCCGGCGCTGGCGCTGGATGCTATCCGCAAGGATGAAAAGCTGCAGAGCAGGATCACCCAGGCAACGGGATTTTCCACGAAAAAACCCGTCGAGCTCGCCGATGTGACGAGCTTCAAGGGCGTCTCCATGTACGGGCAGGCCGTCGAGGAGCTGTCCGCGGCGGGGATCGAGGACGCGATCCCGCTCATGGGGCGCACGGCCAAAGAAATGGTGGCAACGGCGAACCGGGCGGCAGAAACGGCCGGCCAGGATCTGCCGCTGGAGATCACCATCATCAAAGGCATGCGCGGCGTGCTGGACACGGCAAAGGCCGCCGGATGTGATCCCGCGGAAACTTCAGCGCTGATGACGGGGTCCTCGGACTGCGTGGACGCGACCGTGGGCAAGGCCAGGGAGGCCGGTCTGTCCGGAGATGATCTTGTCGGTGTGGCGCAGACCGTGACAGACACCCTGTCCTCGGCGGTCGGCCAGATGAACTGTACGTTGAGCTGGCGGGGTATTTCACACGTGTTGCAACCTGGTCCACAGGAGACACTTCGCTTTCGTTCACGATGCCGACAAGTAATGTGACGGTCACGGCGGTCTTTGAACTGGATGCCTATACCATAACAGTCTCCGACACATCCGGCTGCAGTAGCTCCGTGAGTTCGCCTACCGTCGGGTCTTTCTCGACGACAAGCGGAACTGCGGTAGTGGGAGAGACTGTGACGGTGACGATCACAAGAAGCTCCGGCCATGGAAAACTTTCGCTTTCCGTTGCCGGGCAGTCGGTGGTCATGGATCTGAGCAATGATGACAGCACCTATACCTATCAGTTCACGATGCCGCAGAATTCCGTGGCTGTCGAAATGTATGCAACGTGGTCCAGCGGTGCCACGGGGGTGACGGTCAATTCCATGAGCCACGGTTCAGTGACGGGAAGCAGTCTGAGCAGCAAGGCTCCTGACAGCACGGTTGAACTTACGGTGACGCCGGACGCCGGATACCGGCTGGGCACGATCTCGGTCGCGAAGGTCTCGACGACGACAACAAGTGTTGCGGCCGCGGATCTGCTCATAACGCCGACATTAAAGAACGGAACGACCAACGTCTATACCTTCACGATGCCGCCTACCGATGCGACGGTCAGTGCGACATTTGTAAAGGCAGTCACCGGTGTGACACTGAACTCCACCGCGGAGACGATCGATGTGGACGAGGATGTCACGCTCATCGCAACTGTTGCGCCGACGGACGCGGCAAATAAGAACGTGACCTGGAGCAGCGGCGATGAGGATGTGGCGACCGTGACGCAAAACGCGACCAACGGTCTTGTGGCGACTGTCACCGGCGTAAGCGCCGGCACGACGGATATCACCGTCACGACCGAGGACGGCTCCTTCACGGCAACCTGCGTGGTGACGGTGTCGGCCCCCGCAGTGACACTGACGATCGACTGCGGCACGGGAGGTACGGCAACGGCAAGTCCGACGACGCCGCAAGCGGGGGACACCGTAGTTCTGACGATCACGCCAAACAGCGGCAAGATGCCGGTGGTCGCCATTGCGGACGCGGGCGGTCAGTCGATCGCGGTGACGGAAAACGGGACGTTCTCGTTTACGATGCCTGCCAGATCCGTAACGGCCACCGTGACCTTTGTTAATACAAAAATGTACTATACATCAAATGATTCCACGCACACGATCACGATCTACCGGACGCAGGATGCGCAGAACACCAGAGAAGAGATCGCGGACTGGTATGAATTCCCCAGCACCTATGGCGCTGACAGTGTCGTTTTTGCGGAAGCGGTATATCCGACTTCCACGGAACAGTGGTTCAGCGCGGGGACATGCGAAATCGAAAACATCGAAAACCTTCATACGGAGAACGTTACCAGCATGAAGGAGATGTTCAAAGATTTCGAAGGCATGACAACGCTGGATCTCAGCAGCTTCGATACATCCGGCGTGACGGATATGTCTGGCATGTTCCAGAGCTGTACTGCAAGTACGATCGATGTCAGCAGTTTTGACACATCCGCCGTTGTTGATATGCAGGCCATGCTGTACGATTGCAATGCCGTTGTGGATATCAGCGGATTTGACACGTCAAGTGTAGAAAATATGAGCCAGATGTTTGGGCAATGGGCTTCCGGAGACCTTGATCTGACGAATTTCGATACATCCTCCGTTACGACCATGTTTGGCATGTTCGAGGATTGCTCGACGCTGACATCGTTGGATCTCAGCAGTTTTGACACCGCAAATGTGACGGATATGGCCTGCATGTTTGATGGCCGCTCGGCGCTGACCATGATCACGGTTTCCGACAGCTTTGATGTCACAAATGTCGAGGACAGCGGTGACATGTTTGCCGGCTGCACGGCGCTCACGGGCGGGAACGGAACGCAATATAATGAGAGCCATATCGATATTTCCTATGCGCGTTTGGACGGCGGCCCCGGATCCGCAACGCCCGGCTACTTCACCGCGGTGGGATCCGGCTCGGGCGGCACGACGGGGCACAGCCTCACGGCAGCAGGCAACCTGTCGGCGAACATGACCTTCTATGTCGACGACAGTGAGGTGACGGAAGCGGACGAGGATGACCGGGTGGAGATCCATATTCCCCAAACGGCGTTTGGGAGTGGCGAGGTGCTGATGTCCCTGAGCATCAACAGCGGTGCTGTGATGGCACATTTGGATTTCACGCAGTTTCCGGGCGTGAACGGAAACGAATCGGGAACGGATTTTGTCTACTGGTTCACCATGCCCGATGCGGATGCCACGGTGACGGCAACGAAGGACAGCCCGGAATACGGCCTTCCGGATTATATTTCCTATAACCTTCCGTATGGATATAACGGAACCTATGCGGAGAACGGCATCGGCGTCATGATGGGGGCGACGGATACTGCGGCAAGTCTCATTAACGGCGGATATAATTCGGTTGACGGTGTATATGGCTACGAATTCTCCGTTTCGTCCTATGACCTGATGTTTGGGAGCCGATATGACTTTGTCATCGAGGTGCCTGACGGCTGTTCGATCACCTCAATCTCGGGCGAGTCGGATTATCTGCATTATGAGGCAATCGACGAGACGCATTACGCGGGATATCTCACGGTTCCTGAAGTGGAAGAGGATTATATCTGGCTTGTTGTGACATTGAACGAATAAACGGGTGATGCACCTTCTTCACATGAGGAACACATGCACGAACACACCATCGGGGAGCAAAGGGAAGAATTCAAGGGCTATGTAGACCGGATGACAAAGATCCGGCTGTTGTCCTCGCCGCAGACGGACGAGATGACGACGGCCGATTTCTACAGTGCGGTTCTCGTGCAGAATTTCCGTGATATCGGAGCATTGGCCGAAGAAAACCGCTCCTTTATCGGTGAGGAGCTGGAGCCGATCTTGCGATCGGAGGATCTCCTTCCGGACGAGCTTGTTTCGGAGATCCGGGAGCTGAATGAGAATCTGATCGATGCGGTGGAGACGCAGCTCATCGACCTGCCGATGGCGGTCATGCTCAACGAGCGTCTGCGGGACGATGCGGAGCGGAAGCAGGACCCGGCCTATATCATCCGGCAGCTGGACAAGGAGATCGAGACCAACTATCTTCAGCAGAACATGACCGGACGGATCACTTCGGCGCCGCAGATCTCCGAAAGCTTCAAGATGCGTGCGATCCGGGCAACAAAGGAGATTCTGACATGGCTCGATAAGGAGCGCTTTCTGACGCTCGATGAGGAGTGCCGGACGCTTGTGATGGTCAATTCCCGCTACGGTGCGGCGGTTTATGAGAACGGGACGGTACTGGACGCGGAGAACTGCGCCGAGCGGATCCGATTCCTGCTCCGTGCGCTTAAGATCGCGGAGGATCCCTTTTATCATGAGGCGCTTCCGGACTATGACTGGCGTTTCCATTTCTTCCGGATCTATGAATACTTTTCGCGCACGGATTTTCGCGGTGCGGATGAAGAGACCAAACGCCTGGGCGCGCCGCAGGTCGCCAAGTGGGAGGAGCTCTGGCGGTCCGACCCCGCTTATTTCGGCAGATATCGCACCTATCCCGAGGTGGCGGGCAGTGTGTGGACGGCGCTCTTCGACTGCGGCGTGCTTTCCGCGGAGGAGTACCGGGACAGGCTGCATACGCTCTTTCCATCGGAAGAGCCTTACGAATACAGTTCCCGCGGACAGTTTGTGAATCTGGAGCTTCCGATGTTTTATCTGCGGTCCCTTCCGGTGAACGGTGTCGTTCCCGAAGAATTTCGTGCGGAGGCGGAGCAGCTCTATCGTTCGGCGGTGGACTATGCTTTTCATATCCCCAAGCTGGGACTTTTTTCCACGATGCTGGATTCCTACTGCCGGATGCTGGAGGATTTCACGGAGATCCCGGGCGGGATCACCTTTGAGGAATTGAGCCTGTCCACGATGGCGGCGTTCCACCCGCCGACTTACGTGCATTCGCTGATGGTGGCGGATCTGTCCCGTCTGATCTGCGAGAGACTGATGGACAGGGATCCCGCTCTGTTTGTCGGGATCCTCGGTGCGGATACGCCGGAGACCGTCACAAAGAAGAGGAAAGCCCTGCTGGATTTTACCTATCACGCAGCACTCTGTCACGATTTCGGCAAGATCCCGATGATCGACACGATCTTCATTTACGGACGAAGGCTTCTGGATTTTGAGTATGACCTGATAAGGCAACATGCGGAACTTGGTGCGTCCTTTCTGCGCCGCCATGCTTCCACCGCGTCATATGCCGATATCGCACGGCTCCACCACTGCTATTATGACGGATCCGGCGGTTATCCCGCCGATCAGGATCTTTCCGGAAACCCGCTGCGTACCGTCATTTCCGTTGTCACCTGCGCGGATTGTCTGGATGCGGCGACCGATACGGTGGGCCGCTCCTATAACCGGGGGAAGACACTCGCGGATTTCACGGGAGAACTCCTTGCCGGCAGCGGGACGCGCTATGCCCCCTATCTTTCCGGACTTTTTGAGGATGCGTCGTTTTGCGATGCGCTCACGAAGCTCCTGGGCGAAGGACGCAGACAGCATTACCGGGATACCTGGCAGCTGCTGTGCAGTCTGAAGGAGGATCCGCAGGAAATTACGGAGAACTGAACCGTGGATCACACGAAGGAATTCTATCACAGAAAGTTCAAGCAGTATACGGACACGCTGCGGGAGATCCGCATGCTTTCTACCTCGGGTCTCTCGAAGATCACCAGCGCGGAGGATTACAGTCAGGTACTGCTGTCCAATTTCCGGAGGATCGGGAAGCTGGCGGAGGGCAACCGTCAGGTGATCGACGGGGTGCTCATGCCGTTGCTGGGCAAAGAGGAGCCGCTGTCCGAAGAGGAAAGGGAAGCGCTGGGAGATCTGATCGGGCTGCTGGTGGACGCGGATTACGGAGAAGAGATTGACGCGCATATCTCCCGCCTGGCGATGGAGCGACTGGCCAGAGATCACGCGGATGAGGAGGAACTCTTCAGTACACTTGCGGACGACGAGCGTGTCGCGGCGCTTGACAGGGAGGTGGAGAACTGCTACACCCTGATGGATATCTACCTGCGGGGCAATCCCGGGGAAGCCGATATCATGCGCCGGAGGGGGCTCAAAGCACTGCGGGGGCTGCTGGACTATCTGGACAGGGAACGGTTTGCGGCATTGTCGATGGGATCGCGCATGACGGTGATGGTCGATTCCTATTACGGTGCCCTTTTGTATGAGAATGATGATGAGGAGAGATCGGACCGGTATTTCACCGACGAGTTCGATCTGCTGGTATCCTCGCTTGCTCTGGTTGATGATCCTTTCTACAGGAAACTACTCCCGGATACGGAATACAACTGGCAGAAACACACCTTCGGGGCGCTTTTCTACATGGGGCGGATGTCCCTGTCCCGAAGCATCACAAAGGAACGCGCGCAGAAGATCTTTGCCGGGATCCGGGAGATGGAGACGCTGTGGAAGGATCTCGCGGATGTCATCGGAAACAAGATCTCTCTCTATGATGTCCGGCTGCTCCTTTTGCGGGTCGCCCGACTGGCCGAAGATCCGCAGTTTGAAGAGCTTTTCGCCAGACTGCGGGAGGACTATCTGTGCCGGGATGTCTGCGACTATTCCAACAGCGGCATGGACATCAATCTGGATGTGCCGGAGGGATATCTTAATATTGTCAGGGATGCGGCCCCCACGGAGGAGGCGATCGAGAGATACCGCAGCATGACGCAGGCCATGCTCTCCTATCTGTTCAGCATGCCGAAGAAGGAAAACCTCGGAAACTGCATGACGGTCTATTCGGGGCTGATCCGCGAATATACGGAGTACCCGGGGGCATGAGCTTTGAGGATTTCTGCGTCAATTCCATGGCGGCGCTGCATTCGCCGACGCATGTGCATTCCCATATGGTGGCAAAACTCTCGGTCTGTCTGGCCAGACACCTGCTTGCCCTGCGTCCGGAGCTTTTCATCGGGATCTTTGATACGGAGACCGCCGGGGCGGTGACCTCGATCGCGGACAGGATCCTGGATCACACCTGGCACGCGGCACTGTGCCATGATATCGGGAAGCTGCTGATCATCGATACGGTGGCCATGTACGGCCGCAGTCTTCTGGATGACGAGTACGCAAACTTAAGACTCCATCCGGATGCCGGGGCGGATCTTGCCGTGAAACACCTTTCCACGCGGGATTATGCGGATGTGATCCGTGGTCATCATCTATGGTATGACGGCACGGACGGGTATCCTTCCGGCTTTGACAGGGATGGGAGTCCGTATCGTACGATCATTGACATCGTGTCCGTCTGCGACTGCATGGATGCCGCCACGGACAGCGTGGGGCGAAGCTACAGCAGGGGGAAGACCTTTGAGGAGTTTGAGAAAGAGGTATCGGAGGCTGCCGGGACGCGTTACGCACCATGGCTTCCGGAACTCTTCCGGGATCCCGGAACGCGCAAAGATCTGCTTTATCTGCTGGATGAGGGACGTTCCGTGGCGTACAGGAAGACCTATGCTCTGCTGCGGGGGATCTGATCCGACGCTTTTTGCGCGTGGCAGGGAAGCCGCTTTTCCTGTATAATGAGAGGATGAGCACAGAAGCGAAAAAACTTGTGATCGTATCCGATACACACGGCTATGACCGGCTGATCGATCAGGTGATCGAACGGGAATCTCCTTTTGATTATCTGATCCACTGCGGCGACGCGGAGACGGGGCTGACCGCCTATGAAGGAGAGGAGCTGCCCTACCGGCTTCTTGCGGTGCGCGGGAACTGCGACTACGCGGGTGGCCGGCCGGCGGTCCTGGTCGAAAGGATCCTCTTCTACAATGTGCTCGTCACCCACGGGCACAGGGAGAATGTCCGCTATGGCAACGCAGAGCTGCTGGCTTTCGGGGCGGCCAATCATGCCGATGTCGTGCTGTACGGTCACACGCATGTTCCGGAGATCGTCGAGGAGGACGGCATTCTCATCGTCAACCCGGGAAGCCTTGCTTATCCGAAGGGGCCGCAGCGGGTGCCCACCTATGCCGTACTGACACTGACACAGGACTATGACCGCGAGGCGGTGCTGAAGATCCTGTAGGGAGGTAACGCCGATGAAACAGATCATCATTGCGACGAGCGATCGTGAGAAGATCGAGAAGGAGATCGGGGAGAACAGGGATATCCATGTTTCCTGGTGCGATCTGACGATCGAGGGCATCCAGAGCATCCGTGACCGTTCCAATACGCTGTTCCTGTGCCTACGGGATGAGGACGAGGACGAACTGAAGAAGATCGCGCTGTATCTGCGGGATCTGTGCATCGAGGATGAAAAGATCCTGTATCTCTACGGCAACCGCGTCAGTGTCGACCTGATCAGCGCCCGGGTTCCTTCCCTTTTTGTTCATATGGCTGTCTACATGATGAAGATGCCTTTTTCCCGTCTGCTGGATGATCTGGACACCAGGGAGCAGGAGACGGCCGAACACCGGCCGACTCTTCTGATCCTCGACGACAACACGGAGTATATTGAAAAACTGCGGGTCATGCTGGATTCCTCCTTCCGTGTCTACGTGAGCCACTATGATCTGCATGAAGCGGGTCTGCTCCTGCTGCGCGCCGACATCGTGCTTCTCGGTATGGATGTGGAGCTTTCCATGATCAAGTATATGCAGTTGTTCCGCGCGCTTGCGAAGAAGATGCGCCAGCCCGGTTTCCACTTCTATTTCCTTACTTCGAGCAAGGAGGACAGGGATCTGATCAATTCGTCCGGCGATCGTGCCGGCGTCGCGTTTACCAGAGATATGGAGCCCGCGCGCGTCGCGGAATTCCTGAAAAATGTGAATGTACCGGCCGCTCCCGCGGCCTCCGCGATCGAAACGGATCCCTGGAGTTAATCGACCGCTGACGGCACAATGGCCAGGGGAAGGATCAAAACGGACCGGATGCTCCTGCTGTGGTTTGCCGCCACGGTCGTCTGGAATATGCTTTCCCAGATCCTGCACATCTCCTGGCTGGCGACGATCTCCTATATGCTGCTTTGCGTGTTTTGGTTGTGGTCGCTCAGGCGTGAGATCCCCGACCGGCGCATCCGCTACCGTCTGGACGCGGGCGGGATCCTGCTGATCCTGCTGTTCGTGCTGCGCACGCTCCGCTACGCTCTGCCCCTGGATCCGGCATGGGATCATCTCTGCTGGTATGCCTATTACATCCCGATCCTGGGCACGCCGCTGTTATCTCTGTCTCTGAGCCTCATGATCGCGGACCGCAGACCGGAACGGCACCGCCGCCTTCTGTGGGTTTTGCGGATCCTGTGGGGACTGCTCGTCGTGTTGGTGCTGACCAACGATCTCCACGCGATGGTGTACCGGGTCTGGGTTGCGGACGGCAGGCAACACAGCAGTGCCACACCGCTGTACTATGTCTACATCCTCTGGTACATCGGCCTGACGCTTGCCTCCTTTTTGCTGATGCTGTACAAGTGCAGGATCTCCGCCGCGCGCAGGCTCTGGTGGATCCCTGTTCTGGCGCAGGGCGCCGGCCTGATTCCGTGGTTTGTCTACTATGCTGTCTGTACGGGGGCAAGTCCCTCGATCGGCGGCATCTCCCTCTACAACATTCAGGAGATCTTTCTGCTTCTCTTTATCGGTCTGTGGGAGAGTTGCCTTCTGATCGGTCTGGTTCCTTCCTCTTCCCTGATCAGGGAGCGGGCGTGGATCCGGGAGGGGGTCCGGCGGGCTGTCAGCGATGAGCTGACGGAGGTCCGGAAGGTCTTCGGGCGCATAAACAGAGAGGCGGACACCTTTCACCGGGATCTGATCCGCCTCGGCTGCCTTGGCGCCTATATCAAGCGTCGCGCCAACCTGGAACTGATCGCGGATGAGCGCGGCTGTCTGAGCACGACCGAGCTGTCGCTCGCCATCCGGGAATCCTTTGAGTATTATGCGCTCGCCGGCATGTCCGTCGGCTATGAGGAGACAGGGAACGCGGAGGTTCCCGCGCTTCTCGTGATCTCCGCCTATGAGCTGTTTGAGCGGATCCTGGAGCGGACCGCGGGACGGCGCGGAATGGATCGACCGGGCGCTGCTGGATCTTCTGGACGCGTCGCTTTCCGTCGGCGAAGAGGATGAGACCATGCGATGGGCGCTCACCGCGATGTACCCCGTTGAAAAGAAGCCGATCCCGCTGGTCAGCATTTCCCTGGACAGGATCGAAGGTGCCTCCGTCGGTCTGTCGGGGATCGCGGGCTTCCTCTCGCTGGAAAAGGAGGCCCTCGGCGTGACGATCCGTTTAAGCGGCGTTCTGCCGGAGGCTTCGGCGCTCCGAAAGGTTGCCGACACGGCGATCACGGTCCATATCACCAACATCCGCAAACACACCACGGGGAAAACGGCGGTGGTCCGCTCCGAAAGGGAAGGGGCGGAATGGATCCTCACACTGGAAGACGACGGGGAGAGCAAGGCGGGGGAGATCATCGAGACCGGCGGCCTGAAGAACCTGCGCACGCAGGTGGAGGATCTGGGCGGCCGCATGGAGGTGCGGGGGGATCCGCGCTTTCGACTGGTGATCCGTCTGCCGGAAGGCGGAGGTGCGACATGAGGAAAGCGGGGAAGACCATGGACAGGAAGCGGTATCGCGTGCTCGTTGTGGATGATTTCCTGATGTCCCGTCAGGTGTTTGAGAACGCCGTCCGGGAATCGGAGGAATTTGAACTGGCGGCGTCCCTTTCCGCCGCGGAGGAAGCTGTGGAATATGCGGCAAAGCACCCGGTGGATCTGGCGGTCATGGACATCGTGATGCGGGAGGGGATGAACGGTCTGGCCGCGGCCAGAAAGATCCGGGAGTTGTGCCCGGAGACGAAGCTTCTCATCGTGACCTCGATGCCCGAGGTTTCCTTTATCAGCAGGGCGAGACAGATCGGGGTGGAAAGCTTCTGGTACAAGGAGGTGCAGGAGCAGCCGATCCTGGATGTCATGCGCCGCACGATGGCAGGCGAGTCTGTCTATCCGGACAGCACGCCCGTGGTGAACCTCGGCAACGCGGTCAGCACGGAGTTTACGGAACGGGAGACCGAGGTGCTCAGAGAACTGGTCGACGGGAGATCCAACAGAGAGATCGCGGAGAAACTCGACATCACCGAGCGCACGGTCAAGATGCACATCGCGAATATGCTGGAAAAGACAGGCTTCCGGTCAAGACTGGAGCTCGCTGTCAGAGCCAGGACCGGCGGTCTGGTGATCCCGGACTGAAAGCCCTCCGACCGCTTGACGGAGAAGATGGGGGTTCATATAATCTGATGGAAAAGGAGACGGAATGATATGAAGAAAGAGACCAAGGAACTGCTGATCAGGATCCTGACCATGATCCTCGTGCCGGGGCTGTTTGTGCTGATCGTCTGCCTGCGGCTTCTGGAATCACCGGACGGCGTGGTCTCTGATGCGTTCTATCAGAAAAAGACCGCCACGGACGGGCTGATCACCGTGGTCGGTATGGACCAGCGCGCCGTCAGCGAACTGGGGCCGATGCCGTGGAACCGCAGTGTCATGGCGGACGCCATCGCCTATCTGAACAGCGACCCGGACAACAGGCCTGCCGTGATCGCGATCGACGCACTCTATGTGGGTGCGAGCGCCGATCCGGATGCGGACGCTTATCTGGCGGAGGTCTGTCGGGACGGCGGCAATGTCATCGTCGCCGGAGCCGCCTCCTTTGGCAGCAGTCTGGTGGAGAACGGCGATGACTACTCCCTGGATACCCGGGCGGTGCTCGCCTTTGACGAGCCCTATGAGGAATTGCACGAGGCCGTGACGATCGGACATATCAACGCGATGACGGACGATGACGGCATCATGCGGCACGCGATCCTGCAGTATGAGGTGCCGGACATCGGCACGGTGCGGTCCTTTTCCCGCGTGATCTATGAGAAATACTGTGCGGCCGTCGGCGAAACACCGCTCCCGGATCCCGAGACCAGCAACGGCTTCTTTTATATCCCCTATTCGACGGTGGGCGGCGGCTACTATGACAACATCTCGATCATCGATCTGGTGAACTGGGACGTGGATCCCTCGTTTTTTGCGGGGAAGATCGTGCTGATCGGCCCCTATGCGGCCGGCATGCAGGACGAATACCGCACGTCGATCGACCATGCGGCGCCGACCTACGGAGTGGAGATCCAGGCGAATCTGGTGGAGGCATTCCGGAAGGGCTTTTTCCCGTCGGAGGTCTCCAATGTCCTGCAATTGGTGATCCTGTTTCTCGTCTGCGCCGCAATGCTCCTGTTCTTCCGCGACCGGCGCGTCTGGCAGGCACTGGCCGGGTGGGCGGCTGTCTGCGGCCTGTGGCTCCTCATCTGTCTGTTCGCCTACCGCGCGGGACATATCCTCCATGTGCTGTGGGTGCCGCTCTTTGTGACGATCCTGTTCGTCGCCTCCGTGGCCGCCAACTACATCCGCGCGCAGCGTGAGAAACGCCGCGTGGAGAACACCTTTGGACATTATGTGGATCCGGCGGTCATGCAGGAGTTGCTCTCGAAGGGGAGCGACGCGTTGGAACTCGGCGGAAAGCTCTGTGACATCGCGGTCCTGTTCGTCGATGTCCGCGGTTTCACGACCATGAGTGAGGCTCTGGATCCGCCGACGGTCGTGGAGATCATCAATCGCTATCTGACACTCACCACGGAGTGCATCATGAAGAATCACGGGACACTGGACAAGTTCGTGGGCGACTGCACGATGGCGTTCTGGAACGCGCCGGTCACGCAGGAGGATCCGGTGTATCTGGCCTGCTGCGCGGCCATGGATATGGTGGAGGGCTCCAAAGCGGTCGGCGAGGAACTGATGCAGCGGTTCGGGCGCACGGTTTCCTTCGGGATCGGTGTCAACTGGGGACCGGCGGTCGTCGGAAACATCGGTGCGCCGCTGCGCATGGACTACACGGCGATCGGCGACACGGTCAACACGGCGGCGAGACTGGAGGCCAACGCCCCCGGCGGCACGGTCTATATCTCCCGTGCGGTCGCGGATCTGCTGGGCGACCGGGCAAAGACCACATCGCTCGGCGGCACGATCAAGTTAAAGGGTAAGGCCGAGGGTTTTGAGATCCTGACACTGGATGAACTGAAGAGATAGAGGTTAACGTGGTAAAATGCCGCAAAAACCTTGAATATCTCGTGCATAGGTGATATTGTGGAAATGATATTGTTAAAGAAGCAGAGTCTGACAGGAGGCTTTCTATGAGGGGGCGAAAGGTAATACCGATACTGATGTCGGTTGTTCTGTGCGGCACGCTGTTCCTGAATCAGAGATGCGATGTCCGGGCAGAGGAGGACACGACGGCTTCGACGATCCGTCTGGCTAAGTCCGAGGGCACGATCAAGGTCACCAAGGGCAAAAAGTCGCAGAGCGTGTCTAAAGGCACGCGCCTGCCGTCCGGGTGCAGCATCGTGACCGAAGAGAAGAGCTACGCGTGGCTGAACCTGGATGACACCAAGGCACTGAAGCTCGATGAGAAGACCGATGTGCTGATCACCAAGAACGGCGAGAATCTGGATGTCACGCTCAACGAGGGCAAGATCTTCGTCGATGTGTCCCAGAAACTGAAACCCACGGAGAATTATCACATCCGCACGGCCGATTCGATCATGGGCATCCGTGGCACGATCGTTGAAGCGGAGCGGGACAACAGGATCCAGAGGACGCGGATCACGATGCTTGAGGGCAATTCCGGCTGGCAGGAGGTCTTCGCTGAAGGCAACGGCAGCAATGGCACTTCGGGGGCTGCGGCGACTCAGCAGCGTGATGCAGGCAGGTTTATCGCCCTGGCCGCCGGATCGACGCTGATCATCTCGGCCGCCACGAATGCCGGTGCTGCGAATAATGCTTCCGCGGGTGTTGCGGAAAGAGCCGGGGCGACGCTCGCGACTCATCAGATCCAGGTTCGCAGAACAACAACAGCAGATGTTTCCGGTTTTGCTCAGGTGGAGATCGCCGGCGGTAACGAGGCGGACGCGGGAAGAGAGCGGTTCAGCGAAGGCGGCGGTGCGGATGTGCTTTCGCGCAGGATCTATAACGCAACGAACGGCGCGCTCGATCTGCGCGGCGAAACGCTGCAGCAGGCAAATGAGGTGCTCCGTGAGGATCAGGCGGTCAATTCGCTCAACGGCACCGCATTTGATGCCGATGAATACGCAAGGCGCAACGGTGATGTCGTTGCCAAGGTCGGAACCGGTCGGGATGCGCTTTGGCAGCATTATGTCCAGTTCGGACAGGATGAGAACCGCGTGACGAGCCAGGAGCAGGAACAGCAAAAGCAGCAGGAACAGCAGGAGAAGGCTAAGACCTATGAGGCCTTCCATCAGGAGCAGGAGAAGCTGATCGAAGAGGAAAGACTGGCGCAAACCCCGCCGGATACCGGTGATTCCGGTGACGGATGGACGTACTATGAAATGGATGGTATGCAGATGAGAACGAATGGCTCGGTGACGCAGATGTATAATCCGGATACCGGTCAGTGGATGAGTGAGTGGTAATTATTTTACGTAACCCCAGCACCTCAAATGGCTCTGAGTCGATATTGAGTAACACAACGCCCCGCAGGAATTTCCTGCGGGGCATCTTTTTGCCTTTTTGAAGCTTTGTACCGGCCAGGGATCAGTTCCCTGCCGCCTCCGCCCGCTGCTTCGCCGCGATGTTCGCCCGCTTTCTCGCCGTCGGATCCAGGATCCGCTTGCGGATGCGCAGCGTCTCGGGCGTGACCTCCAAAAGCTCATCCGTGTCGATAAACTCGATGCACTGCTCCAGGCTCATCACCCGGGGCGGCACGAGACGCAGCGCCTCGTCCGAGGAAGAGGTGCGCGTGTTGGTCAGGTGCTTGGTCTTGCACACATTGACTTCAATATCTTCGTTGCGGGAGCTCGCGCCGATGACCATGCCGGAATAGACTTTGGTGCCCGGTCCGATGAACAGCGCACCGCGCTCCTGCGCGTTGAACAGACCATAGGTGACCGCCTCCCCGCTCTCGAAGGCGATGAGCGAGCCCTGACTGCGGTAGGCGATATCGCCCTTATAGGGTTCATACCCCTCAAACACCGTGTTCATGATGCCGTTGCCCTTGGTGTCGGTCATGAAATCGCCGCGGTAGCCGATGAGACCGCGGGACGGGATCTTAAAGGTCAGGCGCGTGTAGCCGCCGCCGGATTCTCCCATGGAGACAAGCTCACCCTTGCGCATGCCGAGCTTTTGGATGACATTGCCCGAGAATTCCTCCGGCACGTCGATGACGCAGGTCTCCATCGGTTCCAGCTTCTTGCCATTCTCATCTTCCTTATAGATGACCTCGGCCTTGCTCACCGCGAATTCATAGCCCTCGCGGCGCATGTTCTCGATGAGGACCGACAGATGCAGTTCACCGCGCCCCGACACCTTAAAGGTCTCGGTGGTCTCCGTGTCCTCCACCCGGAGCGACACATCGGTGTTGAGCTCCCGGTACAGGCGGTCACGCAGATGTCTGCTGGTCACATATTTCCCTTCCTGACCCGCCAGCGGCGAGTCGTTCACGATGAAATTCATGGAGATCGTGGGCTCCGAGATCTTCTGGAAGGGGATTGGTTTCGGCGCGTCCGGTGAGCAGAGCGTGTCACCGATGCGGATCTCGTCGATGCCGGAGATGGCGACGATGGAACCGATGCCGGCCTCCTGCACCTCTACCTTGTTCAGGCCCTCAAATTCATAGAGCTTGCTCACGCGGGTCTTCACGAGCTTGGATTCGTCATGATGATTGACGATGACGACATCCTGACCAACCCGGAGCGAACCGTTGTCGATCTTGCCGACGCCGATGCGACCCACATATTCGTTGTAATCGATGGTGGAGATCAGCATCTGCGTGCCGGCCTCCGGATCGCCCACCGGGGCGGGGATGTAGTTGATGATCGTGTCCAGGAGCGGCTGCAGGTCCGTTCCCGCTTCCTCGGGATCCATGGACGAGGTGCCGGCCTTGGCTGAGGCGAAGACGAAGGGGCAGTCGATCTGCTTGTCGTCGGCGCCAAGATCCATCAGGAGTTCCAGCACCTCATCGATGACCTCCTTGGGACGGGCCTCGGGCCGGTCAATCTTGTTGACGCACACGATGACCGGGAGGCGCAGCTCCATGGCCTTGCGCAGCACGAATTTGGTCTGGGGCATCGGCCCCTCAAAGGCATCGACCACCAGGATGACGCCGTTGACCATCTTGAGGACGCGCTCCACCTCGCCGCCGAAATCCGCGTGGCCGGGCGTGTCGATGATGTTGATCTTGATATCCTTATAGGTGATCGCCGTGTTCTTGGACAGAATGGTGATGCCGCGCTCGCGCTCGATATCGTTGGAATCCATGACGCGCTCGACGACCTCCTGATTCTCGCGGAAGATCCCGCTCTGCCGGAGCAGTCCGTCAACAAGCGTCGTCTTGCCGTGATCGACATGCGCGATGATGGCGACATTGCGGACATCGTTTCTCGTCTGTTTCATTTTCTTCCTCTTTTCTTTATCTTCCTAATAATGGTTGACCGGGAAACAGAATACAACCGGACGGAGATTCTGTCAAACGAAATATGGTGATAAAAGAAGGATATTTCAGAAGAACACGCCCGTGATCCAGATCTCCAGACCGATGCCGGTGAGGATCAGTCCGCCGAGGATCGCGGCGTAACGCGAGAGACGCATCCCAAACAGTTTGCCCAGCCGCAAGCCGGCCAAACAGATAACAAGTGTTATTATACCAATGATCAGGGATGCGATTACTGCAGATAACACTTGATATTTTACGATGGTGAAGCCGACGGACAGCGCATCGATCGAAGTGGCGATCCCCTGCACCATCAGCTCACGGAAGCCGGGACCGCCTATGGTGGACGCTGCCGGCTCTCCGTCACGGACATCTGCATTTTTAGCTTCGCGGAATTCCGAGATCCCTTCCAGCAGCATCTTGCCGCCGATGAAGAGGAGCAGTCCCAGCGCGATCCAGGGGATGAAGGGCAGGATGGAGGTGAAGAGCTCCGCTGCTGTGTGCACGAGGAAATAGCCGGTGAGCGGCATCAGGCACTGAAAAACCGAAAAAACACCCGCAATAGATAACATGCGTTTTTTATTCATGGCGGGTTCTTTCAGCCCGTTGGCCAGAGAAACGGAAAACGCGTCCATCGCCAGCCCGATGCCCAGGGCAATGCTGTTGATAAAGAACAGTAAGAGATTCATGATGAAGAATTACCGTAATAAAATATCAATCGTTTTTCTATTGTTCCGTCCCCGGAAAAAAGGACCAGCTGGGCGTCAGCCAGACGATTGTCCTCCATATCCAGAAGATTATCGGATTCGTTGTGATCGAGATACAGACCCGTAAAGTTCTCTACCTGGATCGTTTCCAGCTCTCCGAGGGACGTTTCCTCCCATCCGGTCACCTGATAGCCCGTGATCGCGGACGGCGTCCCGTTCGCCGGCAGCACGAAGACCGCCGGCTCTTCTTTTTCCGTTGCGGCCCGGAGAACATTACCCGGAAGCTGTGCATCCAGCAGATTCTTTACCGCAGGGTCGCCGATGGCAGCGCCGGTGCCGGACAGATAAAGAACGGCATTCCGCGTTGTCCTGCCGGATGAGAGCATTAGGAGCGCTTCGGACAGCGTGTTTGCCTGCAGGAGCATATCATCCAGTGTTTTGTCATATTGCTCCGCGCGATCCGCCCAGAGCCGGTATGCGGGATCCTCCCTGCGGTCCGGGAGGGCCAGGTTTTCATTGAGAAAGCGGCCGATCCTGTCGGTGACGGCCGTCATGCCCCGGAGGTTCAGATGCCCTTCGTCGCTGAAATCGGTCCGGAGATCGACGATCTCTTCATTTAGCAGGTTCAGGCAGGGAATCTGTTCCGCGGCTCCCACAGCTTCCAGTCTTGCAGCCGTCTGCCGGTCTTCGGCCGTGGAATTGCACGGCAGAAAGGTGAGGACCACATCGATGTTGCGTTCCCTGCATGCGGCCAGGATCATCTGCAGATACTGTTCGCCGGTGTGGACGGTATCCGGATCCTGTTCCTCATCCCCCATGGTGTGGGGCGCGATCCGGTAGTCGAGCCCGGTCCGGATCTCGGCGCCCAGAAGCCGGTTGGACAGGGGCGATCGGTCAGGGGAGATCAGATCGTCACCGGTCAGCGATGACCAGCGGTTGTGGTAGAGGATGAAGGGGAAGAAAAACTCCGCCTGTTTCGAGCGGTCGGCGATCAGATCGCGGACCGCATGGATCTTGGTGCGGCTTAAGGGAAAGATATCGAGGTTCAGATGCAGCTGGCTGACGGCGGCGGCCCGTTCGCTGTCGGTATACGCCTCGGTCATCTCATCCACATAATGATAGTCGCGCTCCATCATGTAGCCGTCAACAACAACGAGCTGCGGGTCAAAATGATCCAGTGCGCAGAGCAGCTCATAATAGCTGGCGGGCAGGATGCTCCCGTGGCCGCCGAGGTTAAAGGAGGCGATCCCGAAATCTTCATAGAGCTGCACCGGATTGACAGCGTTGATGACGTGGGAAGACCCGAGGAACAGCACATCCGCGTTGGATGCATCATGGAGATCCGCATATTTCCGGATGCTCTCCTTTCGCCCGGTGACACGGAACGCGACGACCAGCACACCGGCGACGAGGACAAAGAACAGGATGCACTTGCATAAAGGAAGAATCTTACGCATGATTGTCCCTCATTTTACCATTCCCGTTTCCCGAAGTCAAAAGGAGCGGAAGTGGCGGTTGACAGGAGACTTCGTATTTCATAGACTATAGGACGTAAAGTTGACGGGATGAGCGAAAACAGCCGGCCGCGAAATGATCCGGACGGAACGGAGGGTGCTGTTTTGGAAAACGTGCGTGAAGAAAACAAGATGGGCGTCATGCCCGTGAAGAAGCTCATCGTGACGATGTCGATCCCCATGATGATCTCCATGCTGGTGCAGGCACTCTATAATGTTGTGGACTCGATCTTTGTGTCCCGGATCAGCGAAAACGCACTGACAGCCGTGACCCTCGCCTTTCCGATGCAGAACCTGATGATCGCCGTCGCCGCCGGCACCGGCGTCGGTATCAACGCCCTGCTGTCCCGCTCGCTGGGGGAGAAGCATTTTGACAAGGCGGATCAGGCGGCCTGCACGGGTATTCTATTAAATATCATCCATTATTTTATCTTTTTCCTCATCGGCATTTTCGGTGCGGACGCCTTTATCCGTTCACAGACATCTGATCCGGAGATCCTGGCCCTCGGCACGACCTACCTCAGCATCGTCTGCGTGCTCTCGATCGGCATGTTCTTCCAGCTCACGCTGGAACGTCTTCTGCAATCGACCGGACGCACCTTTTACAGCATGATCTCTCAATCCGTGGGCGCGGTCATCAACATCATCCTCGATCCCATCCTGATCTTCGGCGTGGGTCCCGTCCCGCAGATGGGCGTCGCGGGCGCGGCCTATGCGACGATCTTCGGGCAGACGGTGGCTTCGGCGATCGGGCTCTACCTGAACATGGCGAAAAACAGTGACATCCGGCTGTCCTGGAAGCGGATCCTCCACCCGGACAGCGTCTCCGTGCGGGAGATCTATGGTGTCGGCATCCCATCGACCCTCATGATGGCCATCGGTTCGGCGATGACCTATCTGATGAACCTGATCCTGATCGGGTTCTCCACGACGGCCGCGGCGGTCTTCGGTGTCTATTTCCGGCTGCAGAGCTTTGTGTTCATGCCCGTCTTCGGATTGAATAACGGCGTGATCCCGGTGCTGGCCTATAACTACGGTGCCCGAAACGCCGCCCGCATCAAGGAGAGCCTGCGATTTACGCTGGTTCTGGCCCTCGTGATCATGATGGCCGGCGCCGCAGTCTTTGCGGCGATCCCCGGGGCTCTCCTGGACCTGTTCGCGGCATCGGATGAGATGAAGGTCATCGGGATCCCTGCGCTGCGCACGATCGCGTTAAGCTTCCCGATCGCGGCGGTGTGCATTGTGATGGGGTCAATCTTTCAGGCTTTTTCCAGGAGCATCTATTCTCTGATCATTTCCGTCGGCAGACAGCTGGTCGTGCTGATCCCGGCGGCCTGGCTGCTCTCCCTGACGGGTGTCGTCGCCAATGTGTGGTGGGCGTTTCCCATCGCGGAGATCGCATCTCTTCTTCTTTCGACATGGTCGTTCCGGAAGATCTATCGCGAAATGGTGCTGACACTTTAAAATATCATTTGATATTGATAAAAGCAGCGTTTTCTCGATAATATCAAGCGATATTTAATCTCTTTTACGTTGCCAGTCACGGACTTTTGCTATAAAATGAAGGTACTATGGCAAAAGTATCCGGAAAAACCGGCAGACGTCAGATCGCGCGTCACAGGATCGTGCGCACGCCCATGGAGAAGTTCACGCTTTTCCTGTGTTCACTTTTGTGCACGGCGCTTGTCGGCGTTTTCTTTTTCATGACCTGGTTCATGTACAACCCGAAGAGCCGTCTGGCACACAATCTCAAATACGGACAGCGCTATCTGGCCGCCGACGACTATTCCCGGGCGGTGACGGAATTCCGGCGCGTCCTTTCCATGGATCAGGACAATGCGGAGGCCTATCAGGGCCTTATGGAGGTGGCGATCCGCTCCGAGGATGCGGATGAGGCGATCACGCTTTACGGGCGTGCGACCAGGGCGCTCTCGGACTACCGGGAGCCGGTGCTCCGCCTGCTGGAGATGCGCGCCGTGGAGCGCGTGGACAAGGAGGATTTCGACGGAGGCTTCTCAGTCGCCGCGACGGTGGAGCAGATCACGGGCGATGCCAATGAGGCTTCGCTGATCCGGGCGCTCGTGATCGACGGCATGCTCGATGCTGCAAAGAAGAAGAGCGGAGAGGACGCGATCGCGCTCTACCGGCGGATCCTTACGGTGGACAACATCGATGCGGCGGCCGTTT
This sequence comes from Lachnospiraceae bacterium, assembly GCA_024690605.1. GTDB lineage: Bacteria > Bacillota > Clostridia > Lachnospirales > Lachnospiraceae > Butyrivibrio. The sequence goes on from JAILOV010000027.1 coordinate 71,208, forward strand.
ATGAACGGATGGCGCAGCTCTATATCGACGAGGACAGGATCGAGGAGGCGATCGTGCTGTTGGATGAGGGCATTGCGGCGACGGACGGTGCCGAGAATCTCGTTGCTCTGCGCACGCAGTACACGAGACAGAATGCCAGTGTTTTCCTGCCGGATTCCTTTATCCGGGACCTGAACAACTGCATGGCGGCCGGGGATTTTGCGGGGGCGGCGGAGATCGTGCGCAACGAACTGTTCCTGCAGAGGATCATGGAGTTCGCCGGGGACAAGGACCCGGCCAGCGGGGAGCAGTCCTTTGATTTCTCGGCGATCCAGCCTGCGGACATGAACACCGAGGTCTATGCGGAATACAATTACAACGGGCAGCTGGTGATGCTCATCCTCGACTGGGAGAGGACCACCAGCAGGGAGGCGGTGTTCCATGAGATGGTCTATGTGCCGTTGCAGAACGAGATCTATACGCTGTCGCAGAGGCAGTATGTGACCGCCGATAACACGCTGGCGGATGAGGAGGGCTGCAGCCGCATTTCCGCATCCGGTGAGGGCAAGGAGATCGGATCGGAGCAGTACTATGAGACCCTGACTTCGCTCATCAACGGGGATGGTATCGATCTCTCCGCGGTGGCAGGGGGTGCTGCCGGCAATGACGGTGTGAGACCGGATAAGGCCGGGGCAACGGATGATGCCGGTGTGCTGCCGGACGCGGAAGGTACGGAGGATAATGCCGGCGTGCTGCCGGATGAGGAGGATGATGGGGAAAGCGGTGTGCTCACGGATGGGGAGGATGCCGGTGATCTTACGGAGCAAAGAGGAGGAATTGCCTGATGGATCTGGAAAAGGAACTGAGAGAGAACGCTTATCCCGGACGGGGGATCGTGGTTGGCCTGACAAAGGACGGAAAGCATGCCGCGATCGCCTATTTTATTATGGGACGGAGTGAGAACAGCAGGAACCGCGTGTTTGTCGAAGACGGCACGGGCATCCGCACACAGGCACACGATCCGGCCAAGCTCACGGATCCGAGTCTGATCATCTACGCGCCGGTGCGCACCATCGGCAACTACACAGTCGTGACCAACGGGGATCAGACGGACACGATCGTGGACGGCCTCGATGCGCAGATGACCTGGGCGGAAGCGCTCTCCACGCGGGAGTTTGAGCCCGATGCGCCCAATTTCACGCCGCGGATCTCGGGCCTGCTGCATGTCGTGAACGGTCACTATGACTATCAGCTCTCCGTCATCAAATCGGCGGACGGCGATCCGTCCTCCTGCAGGCGTTACTTCTTCGCCTATGCCAATCCGAGGGCCGGAGAGGGCCATTTCATCCACACCTATGCCCGCGATGTGGCAGCGGGAGAAGCGCTGCCGAGCTTTACAGGCGAGCCGAAGAGTGTTGAGATCGGCGATTCCCTCGATGCGTTCACGGACGGGATCTGGGCGGCGCTCAACGAGGACAACAAGGTCTCGCTGTTCACCCGTTTTATCGATCTGTCGACCGGCGCGGCGGAATCAAGGATCATCAACAAAAACAAATAACAATCGATATAATATCAAGCGATACTATAAGAGTTGCTACTAAAAATGATGGAGGTTTTCATGAAGGAACTGGAGCTGAAATACGGATGCAATCCCAACCAGAAGCCGTCCCGCATCTATATGCAGGACGGGAGCGATCTGCCGATCGAGGTGCTGAACGGCAGACCCGGTTACATCAATCTTCTGGATGCTTTTAATGCCTGGCAGCTGGTCTCGGAGCTCAGGACGGCGACCGGGCTTCCGGCGGCGGCCTCCTTTAAGCATGTGAGCCCTGCCGGTGCGGCTCTGGGACTGGAGCTGGATGAGATTGAGCGCAGGATCTACCAGGTGGATGATCTCGGACCGCTCTCTCCGCAGGCTTCCGCTTATGCACGCGCCAGGGGAGCGGACCGGATGTCTTCCTTCGGTGATTTTGTTGCCCTCTCGGACACCTGCGACGAGGATACCGCCAGGATCCTGAAGAGGGAGGTTTCTGACGGGATCATCGCACCGGATTATTCACCGGAGGCGTTGGAGATCCTTAAAGAGAAGAAAAAGGGCGGCTATGCCGTGATCCGGATCGATCGTTCCTATCAGCCGGCCAAAGAGGAGACCAAGACGGTCTTCGGGATCACCTTTGCGCAGGGACGGAATGATCTCGCGATCAACGATGAGCTGCTTGCGAACATTGTCACGAAGAACAGGACACTGCCCGACGAGGCGAAGCTGGATCTTCTGATCTCCCTCATCACCCTCAAGTATACGCAGTCCAATTCCGTCTGCTACGCAAAGGGCGGACAGGCTGTCGGGATCGGCGCGGGACAGCAGTCCCGTATCCATTGCACGAGACTTGCCGGTGACAAGGCGGACCGCTGGTTCCTCCGGCAGGCACCGCAGGTGCTGGATCTTCCGTTCCGCGCGGATGTGCGCCGCCCGGACAGGGATAACGCGATCGACCTCTATCTTGGCGAGGATGCCGATGATGTGCTTGCCGATGGTAAATGGCAGGCGCTCTTTACCACACGGCCGGATCCCTTTACACCGGCGGAGAAGCGGGCCTGGCTTGACAAAAACAGCGATGTGGCACTCGGCAGCGATGCCTTTTTCCCGTTCGGGGACAACATCGAGCGGGCAGCCCGTTCCGGCGTACGCTTCGTGGCCGAGCCCGGCGGTTCGGTCCGCGACGATCACGTGATCGCCTCGGCGGATGCGCATGATATGGTCATGTGCTTTACGGGACTTCGTCTTTTCCATCATTAAGGGCAAATGCTCCGCTTTTGTTTCGGCGCTTCCGGTTCGGGCAAGAGCACGCGCCTCTATGAGGAGATCATAGAAGAGAGCCTCCGGTCACCGGAGACATCGTTTTTCATTGTGGTTCCGGATCAGTTTACCATGCAGGCGCAGCGCGATGTCGTGCGCCTGCATCCGCGTCATGCGATCCTCAATATCGACGTCCTGAGCTTTTCCCGTCTCAGCCACCGCATCTTCGATGAAGTCGGAGGGCCGAATGTACCGGTTCTCGACGACATGGGGAAGACACTGGTGCTTCGTCATGTGGCCGGTGAGATCGCGGAGGACCTGCCGGTCCTCGGCAGACGACTGACCCTGCCCGGCTTCACCGACGAGGTCAAATCGATCCTGTCCGAATTTTTGCAGTACCGGATCGGGCCGGAGGATCTGGATCTGCTGATCGGTGCCTGCGGTCTTCGGGGGCAGTTGGCCGCGCGTCTTAAGGACCTGCAGACCGTCTATCGGGCTTTTCTGTCCTATATCGAGGGACACTTCGTGACGGCAGAGGAGACGATGACCGTGCTCGCCGGCAAGGTTCTGCAATCCGACCTGCTCCGCGATGCCGTTGTGGTGTTTGACGGCTTCACGGGCTTCACCCCAATACAATATCAAGTGTTATCATCCATTCTGCAGGTTGCCCGTCAGGTTACGATTTCCCTTCTGATGGATCCGGATGAGGATCCCTTTTCCGATCCCTGCGGCGACAGCATCTTTCATTTGAGCCGTAAAACGGCATCAGATCTCATCGCGCTGTGTCCGGATCAGAGAAAAATAACAGATGATATCATAATTAAGGACCGTCCGGTCAGGCGTCTGATGGACAATGCACCGTTGGCATATCTGGAGAAGACGCTCTTCAGGCATACCGGCGGGTGTTTTGCCGGAGATACGGGCGGAGCGATCGTCCTGACGGAGGCCGGCGATCCGGTGCGGGAATGCGAGGACTGCTGTATTCGGATCCGGGAATTCCTGCGTGACGACGGGACATTGCGCTTTGAGGATATCGCTGTGCTCTGTACGGATCCGGAAACCTATGCGCCGCTCATGGAAAAGGAGGCGGCGGACTTTGCAATCCCCGTTTGGCTGGACAGGACGGAGAAACTGAAGATGAATCCGCTGGTGGAGTGCATGGAGAGCGCAATGGAGATCGTGCGCGACCGCTATTCCCCGGCCGCGGTGTTCCGTTTCCTCCGGTGTCCGCTCTCCGGGTTTTCCGGGGATGAGGTCGACAGGCTGCAGATCCATGTCGAGGCGCTGGGGATCCGCGGGAAGAAAAGCTGGGAGGAACGCTTCCTGCGTCCGTACCGGACAGAGCGTGATGCAGAGGAACAGGCGGCTCTTTTGCAGGAGTCGGATGCGCTCCGCGCCCGGCTGGTGGAACTGATCACGCCGCTTGCCTCGGTGGAGACTGCGGATGTGCGCAGTTTTTCAACGGCGCTGATCACGCTGTTCGATACGCTGGGCGTGCAGGAGAAGCTGAGGCTCCTTGCCGGGGAGCGGGAAGCCGCCGGTGATGAACAGGGCCGGCGGGAATATGAGCAGATTTACGGTAAAGTGATCGCGCTGATCGATCAGATGGTCTCCCTGCTGGGAGATCAGAGGATCAGCATCCGGGAATATGAGGAGATCCTGCGGTCCGGTCTAGAAAAAATAACAATTGGTATGCTTCCGGGCAGCATCGATCGCGTGGTCGTCGGCGATATGGAGCGCACACGTCTCGGGGAGAAGAAGATCGTCTTCCTGCTGGGCGTCAATGATTCCCTGCTTCCGAAGAATGACAGCGGCGGCGGTCTGCTCAATGAGATGGACCGGAGATTCCTTGCCATGGCGGGAACGGGGGTGGAACTTGCTCCGGATGCGGGACAGAGACTGGCTTTTGAGCGCGAGTATCTCTATATGAACCTCACAAAACCTTCCCGGTCTCTCCTTCTTTCCTGGTCGCTGACGGGACTGGACGGCAGGAGCATGCGCCCGGCGGATCTGGTGCGTCAGATCCGCAGTCTCTACCCCGCGTTGCCGGTCTCCCATCCCGAAGATCGTTCCCTGCTGGAGAGGATCGAAACGAGAGAGAACGCGCAGGCACTGGTTGCCGCGCAGATGCGGGATTACGCGGACGCGAGACTGGATCCCGACAGGGAACGGGAGTTTCTCACCCTCTTCGGCCTGCTCTGCGGGGAGGCGCAGGAGAGGAAGGAAAGGCTGTTCGCACTGGCGGATGCCGCGTTTTTCCGCTACACGCCGTCTCCGCTCACCGTGCGGACCAGTGAACAGCTCTACGGAGAGGAACAGGAGGGGAGTGTCAGCCGGATGGAACTCTTTGCCGGCTGTCCTTTCTCGCATTTTGTGCGCTACGGTCTGCGGCTTAAGGAAGAGGACCGATTTGTCCTGGAACCGACGGATCTGGGACTCATCTACCATGGGGCACTGGAAGGGATCGACCGGAAGCTCAGGGAGACCGGCGGTTCCTGGCGGGATCTTAAGCCCGATATCGCCGGACGGTATGTACACGACTGGCTCGCCGATTACGCGGCACAGTATCGCAACAACATATTATTAAGTAACGCACGTTATCAATACATGACCAAACGCATCGAACGGGTGCTGCTGCGCACCGTGGACACGATCAGCTATCAGATCGGCAAGGGTTCTTTTGATCCGGCGGCCTCCGAATGGGAGTTCCGGGAAAAGGAGGACGCCTTTGTGCTGCGCGGAAGAGTGGACCGCGTGGATATCTGCGAACAGGAGGGTCAGCGTCTGTTCCGCGTTATCGATTTCAAATCGGGACAGCGCAAATTTGATCCGGCCCTTTTCTATTACGGGCTGCAGCTGCAGCTGATGCTCTATCTACGCGCGGTCGCCCGCGAGGAAAAACAGCATCATCCCGGGGTGTCGGTGATCCCGGCCGGTGTTTTCTATTACCGGGTAAATGATCCGATGCTTTCCGGAGATTCCAATAAAATATCAGGTGATATCGAAACCGCCGTACGGAAAAGCCTGTCACTTTCCGGTATCGCGAACAGCGACGGAGAGGTGCTGACGCTGATGGACAGCGACCTGGCGGGCGGCGGTTCCTCGGACATCCTGCCGGTGGGAATCAAAAAGGACGGCGATTTTACGGCGTCCTCCATCGTGCTGCCGACGGAGGGATTCACGGCGGCTTCGGAACATGTCGGTGCCACCATCCGTCAGATCGGCACGCGGATCCGCGCCGGAGAGATCGCCGCGTCACCATACCGATACAAAAAGAAGACTGCATGCGCCTTTTGTGCGTATCGGGGCGTGTGCGGCTTTGATCGCCAGCTCCCGGGATATTCGCTGAGGGAGCTGCCCTCCTTCGGTATCGGGGAAGCTCTGCAGCGGATACAGGAGGAAGGGACATGAGCGGCGTGAAGTTTACCGACGAACAGCTGGCGGCAGTCGAGGCGAGAGACTGCGATCTGCTGGTCTCAGCCGCCGCGGGATCGGGCAAAACGGCGGTCCTGACAGAGAGGATCATCCGGTTGATCTCGGAGGGGGAGGATCCCTGTGACATCGACCGGATCCTGGTGGTGACCTTTACCCGCGCCGCGGCAGCCGGCATGCGGGAGCGTATCGCAAAGGCGCTCTCGGACCGGATCGGAGCCGATCCGGCAAATGTCCATCTGCGCCGTCAGGAAATGCTGCTCCCGCATGCCAAGATCATGACGATCGACGCGTTCTGTCAGTATCTTCTCCGCAACAATTTCGAATCGGTGGGGCTGGATCCCTCGTTTCGCGTGAGTGACGAGGGCGAGATGAAACTGTTGTGCGCCGAGACGCTGGGAGAGGTGCTGGAAGCGTGCTACGCCGCTGCGGATGAGGAGGAGAACCGGGATTTTCTTCATTGCACGGAGGTGTTTTCCGTCGGAGCGACGGATGAGCAGCTGGAGGACGAGATCCTGAAACTGTACCGTTTTTCCGAGAGCATGCCGTGGCCGGAACTCTGGCTGAAGGCACAGCGTGAAGCCCTGTGCAGTGGTCCGGAAAACAACGATCAGATATGGATATCACTTGTTATTAAAAGAATCCGCAAGGTGTTCGACGGTGCGGCCGAGGCACTGCGGGAAGCGCTCGCGATCGTCCGGTCACCGGGCGGTCCCTGGATGTATGAAGATACAATAACAGATGATATTAAAAAGATCACCGCGATCGCGGAAATGGAAGACTACCGGCAGATGCAGACGACTCTGTACGGGAACGGCGGGATCGCATTCGGGCGTCTGTCCGTGAAGCGCGACGATGCGGTGGATCCGCGGAAGCGGGACCGGGTGAAGGAGATCCGGAATAAGATCAAAGACCTGCTGAAAAAAGATATCGATCGTTATTTTTCGGATCCGCCGGAGGAGATCCTGTCCCGGGAGAGGGAAGCGGACCGGGCACTCGCCGAGCTGATCCGGCTGGTGCTTCTGTTTCGCGCGCGTCTGAATGAAAAGAAACGGGAGAAGAATCTGATCGATTTTTCCGACATGGAGCATCTGGCTCTGCGTGTCCTTGCCGAAGAGCCCGCTTCTCTTTCGGAGACGACGCGGCCGACGGCGATCGCGGCGGAATACGCGGAATTTTTCCGGGAGATCATGATCGACGAGTATCAGGACAGCAATTTTGTTCAGGAGACGCTGCTGGGCGCGATCGCGCATTCGCTGCCCTCCTGCAGGCGCTTCATGGTCGGCGATGTGAAGCAGAGCATCTACCGCTTCCGCCTCGCGAGACCGGAGATCTTCATGGACAAGTTCGCCCGTTATGACCGGAGCGGCGCGTCGGACAAAAGACGGATCGATCTGCATCGCAATTTCCGCAGCAGGCGTCAGATCCTGGAGCTCGTCAATGAGATCTTTGCCGCTGTGATGCGCGCGGATATCGGCGGCGTTGACTATGATGATGACGCGATGCTCCGCGCCGGCGGTGAGTTTCCCGAGCCGGAGGAGGAGAGCAGTCTGACACCGGAACTCATGCTGCTTCTTCGGGATGATCCGGACATCGATGCCGATGACGGGGAAGAAGAGGAAGAGGGAGATCTGCCCGACGAGGAGAGCGGGGAATCCGTATCCGCCGAACAGGCGGAGGCGCAGATGATCGCCGACAGGATCCGGGAACTCCTGTCCTGCGGTGTCGTGCAGGACGGTGATAACGGTTTCCGGCGTGTGCGTTTCGGTGATATCGTGATCCTGCTGCGCGCGACGTCCGGTGTGGATGAGATCTACCGCGATGTGCTGACGGCCAACGGGATCCCGGTTCATATCGAATCAAAGACGGGATATTTTCAGGCGCGGGAGGTGCGTGCACTGACGGATCTGCTGGCGGTCCTGGAGAATCCGCTGCGGGACATTCCCTTTGCCGGTGTGCTGCGGTCGCTGATCGGCGGGTTCACCGATGAGGAACTGGCACAGATCCGCACCTGTGATATGCGTCGCGGACACGCATTCTACGAAGCGTTCCTTAATACAATAACAAATGCTATGATTTCGGACACTCTGCGGGACAAGTGTCAGGCGTTCCTGCTCCGCCTGAAGAGCTGGCGGGAAGCGGCCGGAAGGATGCCGGTGGGAGAACTGCTGGACAGGATCCTCGCGGAGACCGGTTATATGGAGAGGATCGCGGCGATGCCAGCCGGTGCCAGAAGGCGTGCCAATGTGCGGATGCTCCTGATCCGGGCTGCCGAATTCGAGAGATCGGGCGGACACGGGATCGCGGGATTTGCGGCGCGCATCGAACAGTACCGGCGGGTGGAGGTGGATTTCGGCGAGGCCAATGAACTGTCCGAGGACGCAGATCTGGTCCGCATCATGAGCATCCACAAAAGCAAAGGTCTTGAGTATCCGATCGTTTTTGCGGCCGGTCTGTCCCGCGCGTTCAATCGCATGGATGAGCGCGCGGCGGTCCTGGCGGATGAGACGGTCGGTCTGGGGAGTTTCGCGGTGGATCTGGAAAGACGGGTGAAGCAGTCATCCATGAAGCGCTTCGTGATCGCCGACAAGCTGCACGAGGAAAGCCTCGGCGAGGAACTCCGCGTGCTCTATGTGGCCATGACGAGGGCCAAAGAGAAACTGATCCTGACGGCCGGCGTAAACCATGACCGGGCGGCGTCGTTTTTTGACGCGTGTCGGGAGGCGGAAGCCGCGGGAAGACCATCGGCGGCGCTGTCTTATCTGCGACGTTCGAGGGCGACGAGCTTTGCCGACCTGCTGCTTGATGTGCTGCCGGCCTGCGTTTCCCCTTTTTCGGTGAAGACGGTGGAGAAAAACAGTCTGCTCATCGGCCGGCATGAGGAGGAAACCACCAAAAAACAGCGGAAAATAGCGCTGACCGAATCAGTCAACACAAATAATAACGATAGCTATTTTATGCAGAAAGTATTGGAAAAGCTCGATCATTCCTATGCGCACAGCGATCTGGCGCGTCTCTTTGTCAAGACGACAGTCACGGAACTCAAGGAACGGATCCTGGCGGAGGAAGGGGGACATCCGGGGGAAAACAAACTCTACGGGTCAACCGAAGAGACGGAGATCGTGCCGATGTTCCTGCGGGAAGAAAAACCGATACGTGGTGCACAGCGTGGAACAGCCTATCACAAGGTGATGGAATTACTTGATGCGGAAATACTGGATAATCAAGATATTCCAAATCATGATTTAATTATTAAAAATCGTAATACCGTCTATAAATGGATGAAAAAACGAGAACAAGACAGGCTGCCGAAGGGTGATGCGGATGTTGTCCGGCCGGAGGATGTGCTGACCTTTCTGACCTCCGGTCTGGGGCAGCGTTTCACGGAGGCCTTCCGGGGCGGCAGACTCTTCAGGGAAAAGCAGTTCATGATGAGTCTGGAGGCCCGGCGCGTTTCTCCGGAACTTCCCGCCGGCGAGACCGTACTTCTGCAGGGTGTGGTGGATGTCTGGTTCATCGAGGATAACGCGATCATTCTTCTGGATTACAAGACAGACCGCTTGGGCGGTGATGTCCGGGAACTGGCCGAAAAATACGGCGTACAGCTGGCACTGTACGCCGAGGCGCTCGAACGGATCACCGGTCTGCCCGTTAAGGAAAAGTGGATCTGGTCCTTTGCCGCGGGCTGTGCGGTTCCTGTTGATGCGGCTGTGACGGTCAGTCCTCCAAAATGATCAGCACCTCACCCTCATGGATGAGGATCTCTGCTTCCTCACCGATAAAATGATTGCTCACACCCAGCGGAAAGGATCTGAGGAGCGTTCCTTTATCAAGCGTGTAATACAGCCCGCGGAGTGTGACGACGGAGCGGTCCGTAAGAGAGAATACGGACAGCGAGCCGTCGGTTCTCTTTTCAAAACGCGTCGTTGAACCTGCGTTGCCAAGCAGGATCCTTGTCTTCCCCTGCACGATCTCCCCTTCCCCTCCAAGATCGCGGATCATGGTCAGAAGCTGGATATTGGCGAACGTGTGAGAAATGCGATGCCCGCCGAGACCGCCGTAGATCCGGAAGCGGCGATATCCGCGCCGGATGCCCTCTCTGACGGCAAACACCGTATCCGTATCATCCTTATCCACCGGCAGGAGGATCCGCTCGATGTCCTCCGGAATGCTGTCTTCGCGCATGGAATCGAAATCACCGATGATGAGGGCGGGACGCTGACCGGCCGCGCGCAGGTGCAGATATCCCGCGTCGGCGGCACACAGGAAGTCTTCATCGGAAAGCGCGACCGGGAGATCGCCTTCACGGAGGTCCCCCGCGCTCACGATATGGAAGATTCCGTTCTTCACGCTTTCTGTTCTCCCTGTTTTTTTCCTGCCATAAAATGCAGGATGAGGAAGAGCAGGATGCCGGCTACCGTCACGATCCCGACAAGCGGCCAGTTTACCTGCGAGAGTCCCGTGATATCAAATTCTCCCGTTTCCCCGTTCTGAAGCCTGGAGAACACGAAAAGCGCGTCCAGGATCGCGGCAGCCGCGAGCAGCAGCCCGCCGATCCATTGCATTATGCGTCCCTTATCCGCGCGATCCCTGCGGAAGGTGGTGATCTGATCACTGCCGAAATCGATCACCGTACCGATGTAATAGGCAAGGACGGCGGTGACGATGGTCTCGGGGATCATGTAGGTCGCGTTGTAGCCGAAGGAGAACAGGAGAGCAGCCTGTGTGGGGATGGAGAGACCCGCCCAGACAGTAGCGCCGGAAATCACATGACACACATACCGCAGCGCGCAAACAAACAACGTTCCGGAAAGGAGAGCCGCGGGCTGGCTGAGTCTGTTCCTGAAAAGACCGCCCAGACCGGTGATCGTGAAGGCTGCGATGTAGTCGAGCAGGATCACGGCCAGGATGGACTGCCAGGTCGTCACAAAGGACAGAACATTGATCCCCAGGAGCTGCTGGGCCACACCGAAGACAAACCCGGTCAGCAGACCCCACTTCCATCCGTTGCGGTAGGCGATGATGATCACCGGCAGCATACAGCCGATGGTCACGGAACCGCCGTAGGGAAGATCCACCAGTTTGATCAGCGACAGGATGATGGCGATCGCCACCATGAGAGCAGATTCCACCAGCTTTTTGGAAGCACTCCTGCTTTGTCCGTTTGTTGACATAAAAAACCTCCTTTGTCTGTGTGCCAAAGGAGATTTCTAACATAACAACCGCTATGAAATCCGCCTCCCTACGCCGGTATTATCTGGTTCAGGTAATAAGGGTCTGGCAGCAACGGACACTTTGTGAATCAGAAAGCCCGAAAATCCGCCATCTCAGCGACGCTCCCCTGGCAAATATTTAGTTGCGACTTAATAAACAATCAAAAACATGTGTTATTTTTACATGCTTTTATTCGTCTTATAACAGATCAGAGAAGATGCAGTCCCTTCTTTTCAGCATCTTCCATGATATCGGCCGGCCACAGAGAGCTCTGCACCTCACCGATGTGCGCCTTGCGCAGGAAGAACAGACACAGGCGCGACTGTCCGATCCCGCCGCCGATCGTGAGCGGCAGCCTGTCCTCAAGGATCCCTTTCTGGAAAGGAAGGGCGGCGCGCTCCTCACAGCCGGCTTTCTTTAGCTGCTCGGTGAGGGAGGCGCTGTCGACACGGATGCCCATGGAAGAGAGCTCCAGTGCGATATCAAGGACCGGATAGTAGACGATGATGTCGCCGTTCAGCGCCCAGTCGTCATAGTCGGGCGCGCGGCCGTCATGCCGGACGCCGGATTCCAGCAGATCGCCGATCTGCATGATGCAGACGGCGCCTTTGGCCTTGGCGATGTAATACTCCCGTTCCTTGGGCGTGTTGTCGGGGAACATGTCCTCGAGCTCCTGCGAGGTGATGAAGAAGATATCATGCGGCAGGATCTCTTCGATGTAGTCGTAGTGGATCGACATGAACTTCTCGGTTTTGCGCAGGACCTTGTATATGGTGCGCACGGTCTCCTGCAGATAATCGAGTGTCCGGTCCTCTCTGCGGATGATGCGTTCCCAGTCCCACTGGTCGACATAAACTGAATGAAGATTGTCCGTCATCTCATCGCGCCGGATCGCGTTCATGTCGGTGTAGAGCCCCTCTCCGACGGAAAAGCCGTAGGCCTGCAGCGCGTAGCGCTTCCATTTGGCCAGCGATTGCACGATCTGTGCTTCGCGCTCGCCGTCGGCGACGGTAAAGGAAACGGGGCGCTCGACGCCGTTCAGATCATCATTCAGACCGCTCGCCGGATCGACGAACAGAGGCGCCGTCACGCGCAGGAGTCCCATACGCTCGGCGAACAGATCCTGGAAGAAGTCCTTGACCGTCTTGATGGCGATCTGTGTGTCATGAACGGAGAGCGCAGACTGATAGTCGGTGGGAATTTTCAGGTTGCTCATAGGTTTTCCTCACACTTTCTGTAATGTCATACCCTACTATTTAACTCTTTTTTGTTTTATAATGCAAGCACTATGGAAGAAATAAGGATTTCCGTTCGCGGACTGGTGGAATTCGTCCTGCGGGAAGGAGATATCGACAACAGGGGACGGGGCGACATCCGTCAGGCGATGCTGGAGGGGGCGAGGATCCACCGCATGATCCAGAAACGGGAGGGCGCGGGGTATCAGGCCGAGGTGCCGCTTGCCGCGTCTGTGCCGATGGAGGACTACGTTCTGGTCGTGGAAGGACGCGCGGACGGGATCATTGACACGGACACGCGGGAGTTGACCGATGGACAGATGTCCCTTGCCGATTATCTGAACGACGGCGCGGAGCGCGACGATGAGGAGGAGAGCCGGTGGACCGCGGCCCCTGTGATCGATGAGATTAAGGGGACCTATGCGGAGATCGACAGACTTCGTGAGCCCAAAGTGCTCCATCTCGCACAGGCCAAAGTCTATGCGCACCTGTTCGCATTGCGGGAGGGACTGGATCGCGTCAAGGTGCGGCTGACCTACTGCAATATGGAGACGGAGGAGATCCGCTATTTTCGCAGCCGCTTTCGTGCAGAGGAGCTGCGGCGTTTTTTTGACGATCTGATCGCGCGGTATCGCCGTTTCTCCGATTATCTGTTCTATGAACGCAGGGCGAAGCTCTCTTCCATCCGGGCGCTGGAATTCCCGTACGCGTACCGCAGCGGGCAGAAGACGCTCGCCGGTTATGTATACCGCACGATCGCAGGGGAGAGAAAGCTTTTTCTCGAGGCGCCCACGGGCGCTGGCAAGACGCTTGCCGTTCTCTATCCGGCTTTAAAAGCGATCGGGGAAGGACGGGCCGACCGGCTGTTTTACATGACGGCCAAGACCATCGCGCGGACGGCGCCGGAGCAGGCGCTCGAGCTTCTCAGAAGCAGGGGACTTGTGTTTCGGGCGGTTTCCCTGACGGCAAAGGAGAGATCCTGCGTGCTGGAACGCCCGGACTGCAATCCCGCCGTCTGTTCGCGGGCGCGGGGACATTTTTCTCGCGTCAACGACGCGATCTATGCGCTGCTGTCCGAGGAAGAGAGCTTTGACCGTCAGGCTGTTGCCCGCGTGGCCGCGAGATTCACGGTCTGTCCTTTTGAACTGTCGCTCGATCTGGCTCTTTTCGCGGACGGTGTGATCTGTGACTACAACTATGTGTTCGATCCTTTTGTCTATCTTCGCCGTTTCTTCGCGGAGGGCAAAAGCGGCGCGCATCTTTTCCTGGTGGATGAGGCGCACAATCTGCTGGATCGCGGCCGGGATATGTACAGCGCCCAGCTGACCCAGGGGGAGATCGCGGACGCGCGGGACTGCTTCGACCGGTATGCTGCGGACCACGCGATCGATCCCAAAGAGCGGAAGAAACTGGCCGGTCGATTTGACCGGTCGCTGCAGGCACTCCTGGCGATCGGCCCGGAGAGAGGTGAAAAACTCGCGCTTCTTTCGGACATCGATGCGCTCCTTAAGGAATGGGCCGGGCTGCAGGGACAGATCTCCGAATGGATGGGGGAGGAGAACAGCGCGTTCGAAGAGGAGGAACTGAATTTCTATTTCCGCCTTTTCCGCTTCATGACCATCGCTGATTATCTGGATGATCACTATCTGATCTATACGGACCGTCTGCAAACCGACGGGATCCGTCTGAAACTGTTCTGTGTCGATCCCTCCGAGCGGCTGGGGGCCTGTATGGAACGGGCGGTATCGACGATCCTCTTCTCCGCGACCTTTCTGCCCGTGCAGTACTACAAGTCCCTGCTGGGCGGAGAACCGGAGGATTATGAGGCCTATGCCGAGACATCCTTTTCTCCCGATCAGTTCCGTGTGCTGTTCGCGCGGGATGTGACCTCGAGATATCAGGCGAGGGGCGAGGAACAGTACAGAAGAGCCGCCCGATATCTTGCGGCGGCTGTGGATGCGAAGCAGGGCAACTATCTTGCTTTCTTTCCGTCCTACAGAATGATGCGCGAGGTCTGCCGGGTGTTCGCGGAAGAGTTTCATGATCCGGACAAAGTCCGCGTCGTGGTGCAGCAGGAGCAGATGACGGAGGCAGGCCGCGAGGCCTTTCTGTCATGGTTCACGGCGGGGACGGAGACCGATCTGTCACAGAGCGTTCACATGGAGATCGAGGTGGCACCGGAGAGAAGCACGCTGGGCTTCTGCGTTCTCGGCGGTATTTTCGGCGAGGGGATCGACCTGAAGGGAGAGCGGCTGATCGGCGTGATCGTCGTGGGGACGGGTTTGCCGCAGATCTCTGAGGAACAGGAGCTTCTGCGCGATTATTTCGAGCAGCGCGGGCGGGACGGATTTGACTATGCCTACCGTTTTCCGGGAATGAACCGCGTGCTGCAGGCGGCGGGCCGCGTGATCCGTACCGAGCAGGATGTCGGTGTGATGCTGCTGCTGGACGACCGTTTCCTCCAGACGTCCTATCGTCAACTGTTTCCTAAGGAGTGGAAAGACTGCAAAATCGTAACGACCGAATCGGTCAAAAATGAACTAAACGCATTCTGGAAAAGGGCTGACGTGGAATAGACAAGATCACACGTTATGTTATATAACGATAAAATAACAACGAATATAAGACAAGATGACATAATATCAAACAATCCGATATTATGTAAACAAAAAACTTAGTGAGTTTATCTGAATTGTGCGCGCAATTATAGATATTTTGCCACAAAACAGAGAATCTTGACGAGAAAACGGGCTGTGGATAACTCTGTGGAAATTGGGGACATTTCGGGGCATCAGAAAATTCAGCCCACGATTTATGCGGCCTGCGGGACTTAACGATAAACTGATCGTCTAATGATGAGATTCCAAACAAAACGGAAATAGTCAATATTATTATGTAAACTATAAGAAATAAGTGCTGTTTCATAACAGTTGATTGGATTCTTTCCCTTGCGTACACGGTTGACAACAGGGGTGGGATTGTGAAAAATAGTAGGGGCATGTCAGGAGGTCTTACACTATGAAAAAGGAACTTGCGAAGGCATACGATCCGAAAGGTCTGGAGGATCGTATCTATAAAAACTGGGAAGAGAAGAAATACTTTCACGCGGAAGTGGATGAGACAAAGAAACCGTTTACGGTCGTCATCCCGCCGCCGAATGTTACCGGTATCCTGCATATGGGTCATGCGTTTGATGAGACTGTGCAGGATATTCTTGTCCGCTGGAAGCGTATGCAGGGCTACAACACCCTCTGGCAGCCGGGGACCGACCACGCATCGATCTCCACCGAGGTCAGGATCACCAACGAACTCAAGGAAGAGGGGATCGACAAGCAGGCGCTGGGCCGTGAGAAGTTTCTGGAGCGCGCCTGGGCCTGGAAAGAGAAGTATGGCGGCACCATCGTTTCCCAGTTAAAGAAGCTCGGCAGCTCCTGTGACTGGGAGCGGGAACGCTTCACCATGGACGAAGGCTGCAACCGGGCGGTCACCGAGGTCTTTGTGCGCCTTCATGAAAAAGGCTACATCTATAAGGGCAGCAGGATCATCAACTGGTGTCCGGTGTGCAACACCTCTCTTTCCGATGCAGAGGTGGAATACGAGGAGCAGCAGGGGCATCTGTGGCACATCAAGTATCCTCTCATCGAAGAAGACGGGAGTGTGAGTACCACCCGCTTTGTGGAGTTTGCGACGACCCGTCCGGAGACGATGCTGGGTGATACGGCGGTCGCCGTGCATCCGGAGGACGACCGATACCGGGATATCATCGGCAGGGAGGTGCTTTTGCCGATCGTGAACCGCCGGATCCCGGTGGTGGCGGACACCTATGTCGACCGGGAATTCGGAACCGGTGTCGTGAAGATCACGCCGGCACATGACCCCAATGACTTTGAAGTCGGAAAACGGCATCATCTTCCCGAGATCAACATCATGAACGATGATGCAACGATCAATGAAAACGGCGGCAAATACGCCGGTATGGAGCGTTATGCCTGCCGGAAGGCGATCGTCGAGGAACTTGATGCGATGGGCCTTCTGGTGAAGATCGAGGATTATTCGCACAATGTCGGCACCCATGACCGCTGTCACACGACGGTCGAGCCGCTGATCAAGAAACAGTGGTTTGTGAAGATGGATGAACTGATCAAACCCGCGATCAGGGCCGTCAAAGAGGGCGAGATCCGCCTGGTGCCGAAGAGCGCGGAAAAGCGCTATTTCAACTGGACAGACAACATCCGTGACTGGTGCATCTCCAGACAGCTCTGGTGGGGCCACCGGATCCCGGCGTGGACCTGCGCGGACTGCGGGGAGATCACGGTCGCGAGAACGGCACCTGCCGTCTGCCCAAAGTGCGGGGGAAAACAGCTCGCACAGGACGAGGATGTGCTGGACACGTGGTTTTCCTCGGCACTCTGGCCCTTTGAGACTCTGGGCTGGCCGGATGACACACCGGACCTGAAATACTTTTTCCCGACCGATGTGCTGGTCACCGGATGGGACATCATCTTTTTCTGGGTCATCCGCATGATCTTCTCGAGCTATGAGCAGATGGGGACCTATCCGTTCCACACGGTGATCTTCCACGGACTGGTGCGTGACGCGCAGGGGCGGAAGATGAGCAAATCGCTGGGCAACGGCATCGACCCGCTGGAGATCATCGGACAGTACGGGGCGGATGCGCTCAGACTCACCCTTGTCACGGGCAACGATATGGGCAGCGACATGCGCTTCTACAAAGAACGCGTGGAGAACAGCCGCAATTTCGCCAACAAGATCTGGAACGCCTCGCGCTTCATCATGATGAACCTGCATGAGGATGAGGACTACTATAACACTGCGATGCCCGAGGGACTGGAGCCTGCGGACAAGTGGATCCTCTCCCGGTTCAACAGTACCGTGCGCGAAGTGACGGAGAACATGGAGCGCTATGAGCTGGGGATCGCCGTGCAGAAGGTCTATGATTTCATCTGGGATGAGTTCTGTGACTGGTACATTGAGATGGTGAAGCCCAGGCTTTACGGCGAGAACATGGAGACGTCGAGACGGGCGGCCATGTGGTGCCTCACAACGGTGCTGGCGGGTTCCATGAAGCTGCTGCATCCCTACATGCCGTTCATCACCGAGGAGATCTTCTGCACGATGCAGTCGGCGGAGGAATCGATCATGATCTCCTCGTGGCCCGTTTACCGGACAGAGTGGGATTTTGCCGCCGAGGAGCGTCAGATCGAGGCGATCAAGGAGGCGGTGCGCGGGATCCGCGGGATCCGCACGAACATGAATGTCGCACCTTCGAAAAAGGTGCCCATTGTCATCGTGAGCGAAGATAAAGAAACACTTGATATTTTTACAACCGGCAGACTCTTCTTCGAGAGTCTGGCGGGAGCTTCCTCGTCCCGTTGCCAGTCGGATCTGAGCGGTGTTGACGAAAACGCCGTCTCCGTGCCGCTCGCGGGAGCGACGCTCTATATCCCTCTTGCGGAACTTGTGGACACGGCGGCGGAGACCGAACGGCTGACGAAGGAACTCAAAAGGCTCGACGGAGAACTGGCCCGTTCGGAGAAGATGCTCACCAATGAGAAGTTCCTCGCGGGGGCAAAACCGGAAAAGGTCGAAGAGGAACGGGAAAAGAAAAAGAAATATGAGCAGATGCACGCGCAGGTGGAGGAACAGTTGAGACGCCTGTCGGGAATGAAGCAATGATCAATTTCGAGGAAGAACTGAAGAAATTCCATCCGAGTCTTGAACTGGATGAAGCGCAGGATGTGATCGCCGGACAGGATCTTGACGATGTGTCGGATATCCTGGTGGCGATGCTGCGCGAGCAGGAGGCGGAGAGGCAGCAGCTGATGCAGCAGGCGGCGCGCATGGCGGCGCCTCCGGTCATGCCCCCCGGGGAGCAGTAAAACGTGCGGTGTTATGCATGCGGAAATGAACTGACAGAGCAGGACTTCTGTACTGCCTGCGGTGCCGATGTCGGATATTACAAAAAAGTGCGCTATCTTTCCAACCGTCTCTATAACGAGGCGCTGGATAAAGCGCGCGTGCGTGATCTGTCCGGTGCCGTAAAGTGCCTGAGACAGAGCATCCGTCTGTACAGGGGCAATATCGACGCCCGCAATCTCCTGGGACTGGTCTATTATGAGACAGGAGAGGTGGTCGCTGCGCTCACCGAATGGGTGATCAGCAAGAATCTGCGGGAGAGCAAAAACCTGGCCGGACATCTGCTTGACGAGGTGCAGAAGGAATCGCAGCGTCTGGAAACACTCGGAAGGACCGCGAAGAAATACAATCTGGCGCTCAGCTATGCGAGACAGGAGAGTTATGACCTCGCCATCATCCAGCTGAAGCGCATCCTCCAGTTGAACCCCGGATTTCTCCGTGCCAGAGAACTGCTGGCACTTCTTTATCTGCGCGCGGGCGAATATGAGCGTGTCCGCCTGGAATGCAACCGCTGTCTCAGGATCGACAGCGGAAACACGACGGCGAAACGTTATCTTCGAGAGGCGCAGACGGCGCTGATGCCGTCGGATCAGAAGAGACCGCGCCGCAGGGACAGCGGTGACGTGGTCCGCTATCAGAGTGGCAATGAGACCATCATTCAGCCCTCGAGGCCCGTGATCGGCGGAGGGGCGCTGTCGCTTGGAACGGCGGTTGCCGGGATCGCGATCGGTCTCGCCATCGGGTGGTTTCTGATCCTCCCGACCAGAGTGTCGCGTGTCCAGCAGGCGTTTCGACAGGAGGTGGCTTCCGTCAGCGAGGAGTCCGATGCCAAAAGTGTTCAGATCAGGAATCTGGAGCAGGAATCGACATCACTCAAAGAGCAGATCACGGAACTGGAACGGCAGGCTGCGATCCCCGGCGACACACAGGAGCATCGGACGGCAGATGCTCTGATGCAGGCGGTTTCCTCCTATCTGGCCGATCGCGAGGATCTGACTGCCATCAAATCCTACATGGCGGATGTGGAACGCGATGCGCCGGAAATGAAGGAAAACGCCAGCCTGCGAAAGCTCTACGCGGATTTTGCCGCGATCGTCGGCAGAGATCTGGGCGACATGTTCTACAAAGAAGGCTACGAGTCCTATCGCGAAGAGGATGACACGGCGGCGATCGCGTCGCTCTCCAGAGCATGGGAACTGGACGAAACCAATGAGGACGCTCTGTTCTGGCTGGGGCGCGCCTACTATCGCAGTGGAGACGCTGATAATGCCAGAAAGGCTTTTGAAACAGTCATCGATGATTTTCCTGATACCAGCCGCGCCAAGGACGCGCAGGATCTGATAGCAGAGATTAATAACGCGGGAACATGAGCTTTACGGATTTTGATTTCCTTTTCCGGTTCTTGCCGGTTTTTTTGCTTGTCTATTATCTGGCGCCGCCCAAAGCGCGCATCTGGGTGCTGATCACGGGAAGCCTCTTCTTTTACGGGCTTGCCGGACCGCTGTTTGTCGTGCTTCTTTTTCTTCTCTCCGTATGGAATCATCTGCTCGGCAAGGGAGCGCGCAGAGGGGAGCGGAGTGCGCTGCTCTGCGGCGCGGCGGTGGATGTTCTCGCTCTGGCTCTGGCCAAGATGCTGGGAGCCCTGCAGGGTCCGGCGTTCCTGCCGGTCGGCATGAGCTTCTATATCTTCCGGATGATCTCTTATCTGGCGGACAGTTTTCGGGGAAAGATGAAGGAGGAACCGACATTCGCCGCCTCTCTCGCCTATTTCTGTCTCTTTCCGCAGCTTCTGTCGGGACCGATCATGCGTTATGAGGACTACGGGAAGATATCCGCTTTTCGGGACAGCGCCCCGGATGCGGGTTGGAAGACGGAGATCCGCAACATCTTCGTCCGGGTGGAGAACGGTCTCACCTGGTTCATCCCCGGACTTGCCTGCAAGGTGCTGCTTGCCGATCATCTGCGCACGCTGTGGAACGCGCTCTACGGGATCGGCTATGAGAGCATCTCCACACCGCTTGCGTGGCTGGGAGTCTTCACCTATTCCATGGAACTCTACTTCGATTTCTGGGGCTATTCCCTGATGGCGGCAGGCATCGGCGTGATGATCGGTCTGCCGATGATCGAAAACTTCACACAGCCCTATGCGGCCGGATCGGTCAGCGAGTTTTACAGGCGCTGGCATGTGACATTGGGGACGTTTTTCAGGGACTATGTTTACATTCCGCTGGGCGGCAGCAGGGGGAGCACCGCGGTCACGGTGCGCAATCTTGCCCTTGTGTGGCTCCTCACGGGGATCTGGCACGGGGTCGGCTGGAATTATCTGATCTGGGCCGGTGCGCTCTTTGTGATGATCCTCGTGGAACGTGCGCTGCGGAAGGGACCGCAGAAAGCAGCCGCCGTGATCGGCAGGATCCATGTCTGGGTCATGATCCCGCTCACCTGGGTGGTCTTTGCGATCCCGGATCCGGAGAGACTCCGGACCTATTTCCTCAGGCTGTTTCCGGTGGCCGATCCGGGCGGAGCGGTCTTTGCGGGAGATTTTGTGAAGTATCTGACCGCCTACGGTCCGGTTCTCGCGCTTTCTCTTGTTTTTCTGATCCCGAGCGTCTATCATGGATTTGTGCGTCACCGACGTTCACCGGCGGCCGCGCTGATCCTCGCGGGACTGTTTGCCGCGAGCCTCATCAGTCTGCGTCGTGCCGGAGCCAATCCGTTTCTGTATCTGCAGTTCTAGTGCCGGGCGCGGGAGAGAAAGATGCGATGCTGAAGGGAAAATGCCCGCTTGCGGTTGTTTTTATCCTGTGCACGGCGCTTTATGCGCTGACGGGTTTCCGGTTTACCGCCCTTGAGGGGAGGTCCGACAGCGAAACGGCGGCGATCGCGACGTTTGCGGAAACGGCGCCAGCGAATCCTGCGACGGAGACGGCTGAGGAACCGGACGGGGAAGCGGCTGCAGCGGCGGATCCAGAGACTGCCGGCGATATCTCCGATGGGGACGACATGAAGATCGCGGCAGGCGGCGAAGAGGAGCATGATCCGGAAACGCAGGGCCCGATAACGGAGGTTTCTGAGGGATCGGATCCGGCATCCGCATCCCGGGAACAGCCGGAGGAAGCGCCACATCTGGTCATCGGAGAGACAGAACCGGACTATTTCCGTGACGCCCTGTTCATCGGCGATTCGAGGACGGTCGGCCTTTATGAATACTGTGAGGAGCTCAGCACACGGGCAACCTTCTATGCCAAGGTATCGCTGACGGTGAACAACGCGCTGGACCTTGCTTTTGTTAAAACGGAGGATGGTAAAAAAAGCGTGGATGAACTGCTGGATGAGAGGCAGTTCGGCAAGATCTATCTGATGCTGGGGCTCAACGAGATCGGAGGCGGCACGGAGGAGAGTTTTGCGGAGGATTACCGGCAGATGCTCGAACGGATCCGTGCCAAGCAGCCGGATGCTCTGATCCTGATCCAGAGCATCATGCATGTGACCGGAAAAAAGAGCGCCGGTGACCGCGTGTTCAACAATCCGCGCATCAACGCGAGAAATGACGCCATCGCGGCGCTGGCGGATGAGGAGAAGCGGATCTGGTATCTTGACATGAACGAGGCGCTGGATGATGAGGACGGCAATCTCACCGCATCGCTCTCATTTGATGATGTGCATTTGAAAGCATCTTCCTATGTTTTGTGGTATGATTATCTTCTGAAGCACGCGTTGATCCCCGAGGAGGTTCGGCATGACCCGTCAGATGATCTTTAAAATGGAGCGGACCGGTCTTCTGGATGAAGGAGAGCACGTGACACTGACGGAGGGTGTGCTGCCGAGCTCCTATTATTATACGCTGGATGCGGCGCGGGCCCGATCCCTTGCCATGTCGCCCAATGTGCCGTTTACCGAGCGTCTCAGATCAGGCGAGGGGATCGTGCGGTCCATTGAGGAAAACGAGCGCGGCTTCTATGTAACGGTAGAGATCGAAGAATAAATAACAATTGTTATCAAAGGAGAGACTATGGGAGCGGATATCAGAACGATAGCGACTGACAAAGCACCGGCAGCGATCGGTCCCTATTCGCAGGGAAAGATCGCCGGAGGATTCCTCTTCGCGTCGGGGCAGATCGCGATCGATCCGGCAACGGGGGAGATCGCGGGTACGGACATCGTATCGCAGACGGAACGCGTGATGAAGAACATCGGCACGCTGCTGGAAGAGGCCGGCGCGGGCTATGACGCGGTTGTGAAGACCGGCTGTTTTCTTGCCGACATGAACGACTTCGCGGCATTTAACGAGGTGTACGGGAGATATTTCCCGGAAAAGCCGGCGCGGAGCTGCGTGGCGGTGAAGACGCTCCCCAAAAACGTGCTCTGTGAAGTGGAGATCATCGCCTGGATCGGGAAATGAAGAAAAGCGCACGTTCGATCATCGCGGGTCTGCTTGTGATGTGCAGCCTTTCCGGCTGCGGTTTTTCCCTGCCTTTTTTTGAAACGGAGGAAACACCGGCGGATGCCGGCATGACACTGCTCAATTCCCGCGAATATCGCGAGGCGCTGGAGCGCTTCCGTACGGCTGCCGCGCAGGGGGAATCCGGAGCGGCGCTCTATCGGGGAATGGGGATCGCGGATTACCATCTCGGGGAGTACGCGGCGGCGGAGGAGGCATTTGGCAAGGCACTGGCTGCCTGCAAAGGCGTGCCGAATGATCTGGCTTTCGATGTTTCCTATTACCTTGCGGAGACTTATCGGACGCAGGGCAAGGAGGCGGAAGCGATCGGTGTCTATGACGCGATCCTGGCGCTGCGGCCCGGGGAGGAAGATGCGCACTATCTGCGCGGCCTCGCCTGGCTGAAGCAGGGAGATCACGAAAAGGCGGCCGAGGATTTCCGCACGGTGACAGAGCGGCGTCCGCTGCAGTATGACCGTGTGTTCTCGATCTACGAAGCGCTTTCGGAAGCCGGCTATGCGCCGGAGGGCGTGCAGATGCTCACGGACATCCTCGCGGAGAACGGGGAGAGCATGACCAACTATGAGCGCGGACGGTTTGCCTGGTATATCGGCAGCAAGGAAGATGCCAAATCCTGGCTGGATGAG
The DNA here is from genome assembly GCA_024690605.1 of Lachnospiraceae bacterium. GTDB lineage: Bacteria > Bacillota > Clostridia > Lachnospirales > Lachnospiraceae > Butyrivibrio. Next base: position 94,890 of record JAILOV010000027.1, read on the forward strand.
GCATATAATGACAGTTCGATACGCACGGCTGATAAAATACCGATTGTTATTTTATTAGGACAAGTCGCGCAGGAGCTCGGTGACGACACCTATGCGATCAGTGTGTACCGGCGGTTCCTGCAGGAGGATCAGTCGCAGGCGAGCATCTACAACGCACTCGGTGTCTGCGAGATGCGGATGGGCAGTTACAGCGACGCGCTCTCGGACTTCCAGATCGGTCTGGGGTTGGATGACGCGGAACAGAATCCCGCACTTCTCAGAAACATCGTGGCGGCCTGTGAGTATATGGGTAATTTTGTCATGGCGGCACAGCGGATGGCGGATTACCTGGAACTGATGCCGACCGATGAGGAGGCGCGCCGGGAAAACATCTTCCTGACGACGCGTGTGACGCAGTCTCAGACGGAAACGGAGGGAGAGTAAATGGGCGGTTTTTTTGCGGCGGCGTTGAAGAATGATTGTCTGTTCGATCTGTTTTTCGGGACGGACTATCATTCGCATCTGGGGACGAGACGCGCCGGCATGGCGGTCTACGGCGAGAACGGCTTTGACCGCTCGATCCACAATATCGAGAATTCGCCTTTCCGCACGAAATTTGAATCCGAGATGAAGGAGATGAAAGGCGGTCTGGGGATCGGCTGCATCTCCGACTATGAACCGCAGCCGCTGATCGTGCGTTCCCACCACGGGACCTATGCGATCACGACGGTCGGAAAGATCAACAACACCGATGAGCTGGCGAAGAAGATCGTCGGGACGGGGACGCATTTCCTGGAAATGAGCGGCGGGACTATCAACGCGACGGAGCTTGTCGCCGCGCTGATCAATCAGAAGGATCATCTGGTGGAGGGGATCCGCTACGCGCAGGAGGAGATCGACGGTTCCATGACGATCCTTGTGCTCACACCACAGGGGATCTACGCGGCGAGAGACCGTCTCGGCCGGACGCCGGTGATCATCGGGAAGAAGGAGGAGGGTTACTGCGCTTCCTTTGAATCCTTTGCCTATCTGAACCTCGGCTATACCACCGAGCGGGAGCTTGGCCCGGGGGAGATCGTCGTGCTGACGCCGGAAGCGGTGACGACGCTCGTCAAACCGGGGAGCGACATGAAGATCTGCACGTTCCTGTGGGTCTATTACGGCTATCCGTCCTCTTTCTATGAGGGGGTGTCCGTTGAGGAGATGCGCTACCGCTGCGGAGCGAGCATTGCAAAGCGCGATGCGTTTGGCAGCGATGATGCCGACATCACCGCGGGGGTGCCGGATTCCGGTACGGCTCACGCGATCGGCTATGCCAACGAATCCGGGATCCCGTTTTCAAGACCGTTCATCAAATATACACCGACCTGGCCGCGCTCCTTCATGCCGACGATCCAGGAAAAACGCAATCTCATCGCACGGATGAAGCTTTTGCCCGTTCATGAGCTGATCGACGGTAAGCGGATCCTCCTGATCGACGATTCCATCGTCCGCGGGACGCAGCTGCGCGAGACAACGGAGTTCCTTTATCAGAGCGGTGCCAGAGAGGTTCATGTCCGGCCCGCATGTCCACCGATCCTCTTCGGCTGCAAGTACATCAATTTCTCCCGCTCGACGTCAGAGATGGAACTGATCGCAAGACGGGTGATCCTCGAGGAGGAGGGACAGCAGGTGGAGCGCGCGGTGCTCACCGACTATGCCGACCCGGATTCGGATCGCTACCGCAGGATGCTGGAGAGGATCCGCGAACAACTGGGCTTCACCACGCTTTCCTATAATCGGCTGGATGACATGCTGGACGCCGTCGGGATCGGCAGGGACAAACTGTGCACCTATTGCTGGGACGGCAGGGAATGAGGGACGCAGAACACACGGAGGACTCTGTATGATCAGTAAGCTGAATGAGGCGATCCTGCGCACCGAAGCGCCTGTTGTTGTCGGGCTGGATCCGAATCTGAAGTTCATCCCGGACGCGGTCAGGGAGCAGGCATTCGCTGCGTACGGCGAGACGGCGGAGGGTGCTGCGGAGGCCTTTCGGATCTTTAATTTCGCGATCATCGACGCGATCGCCGATCTGGTGCCGGCGGTCAAGCCGCAGATCGCGATGTACGAGCAGTTCGGGCTTCCGGGTCTTGCCGTGTTTGACAGGACAGTGAAATACGCGCAGGAAAAAGGACTCATCGTTATCGGTGACGTGAAGCGCGGTGACATCGGTTCGACTTCGGAATCCTATGCGCGCGGCCACCTGGGGGCAACACAGGTCGGGGACACATCCGTGCGCGGTTTTGACGAGGATTTTGTGACCGTCAATCCCTATCTGGGAAGCGACGGTGTGAAGCCTTTTGTAGAGGTCGCGAAAAACGAGGACAAGGGCATTTTTGTGCTGGTCAAGACTTCCAATCCGTCAAGCGGCGAGTTGCAGGACCTCATGGTCCGCGATGCCGGCGGCAGGGAACGGCCGCTCTACGAGGTCGTGGGCGGACTGGTCGACGCCTGGGGCGCGGAGTGCATGGACGGTGACTACAGCAACGTCGGCGCGGTGGTCGGGGCGACTTATCCCGAACAGGGCAGGATCCTGCGCGAGATCATGCCGCACGCGGTCATTCTGGTACCGGGATACGGCGCACAGGGTGGAAAGGGATCGGATCTGAAGCACTTTTTCCATCCCGGCGGACTGGGGGCGATCGTCAATTCCTCCCGCGGTATCATCGCCGCCTGGAAGGAGGAGCGCTACGCGTCCTATGGCGCCGCGGGATTTGCGGAAGCGTCCCGCGCGGCGGTTCTGGCGATGAAGGAAGACCTGCGGCAGGCCTGGGCATAGGGTGTGACGCCGGCACAAAGGCGCACGGCGGGATCCTGCCGGCCCGAGCCGGCGGAGATCAGAGAGGGGTTCGTATGGAACAGTACAAAGAGGATTTTATCCGTTTTATGGTGGAAAGCGATGTCCTGAAATTCGGTGATTTCACGCTCAAAAGCGGGAGGAGATCGCCGTTTTTCATGAACGCGGGTGCCTACAACACCGGAAAGCAGCTGAGAAAGCTGGGCGAGGCCTATGCGCATGCGATCCATGACCGATTCGGCCTGGATTTTGATGTGATCTTCGGACCTGCCTACAAGGGGATTCCGCTGGCCGTTGTCGCGGCGGAGGCGATCGGCGATCTTTACGGCAAAGAGGTGCGGTACTGCGCGAACCGTAAGGAGGAAAAGGATCACGGGGACAAGGGGGCGCTGCTGGGCGCTTCTCTGAAGGATGGCGATCGCGTGCTGATCATCGAGGACGTGACGACCTCGGGCAAATCGATCGAGGAGACCGTGCCGATCCTGCGCGCGCAGGCAGATGTTGAGATCATCGGACTGATCGTCTCGCTCAATCGTGAGGAACGCGGTCTTCACAGCACGCTTGCGGCACTTGACGAGATCCGCGAGAACTGGGGATTTCCGGCACAGGCGATCGTCACGATGCATGAGGTGGTGGAGACGCTCCACAACAGGGAGATCGAGGGGCGTGTCGTGATCGATGACGCGATGAAGGCGGCGATCGACGCCTATTACGGCGAATACGGCGCGGCATAGGGATCTGAGGAGGAGATATGGAGGAGAAGCAGTACAGGCTGATGGGACGCTCGGGTGCACTGGCGATGGCGTTCGGGATCGTGACAGTGGTGTTCGGCATCACCTGTGGCGTGATCATGATCGTCGAAGGCGCCAGGCTTCTGGTGAGCAGAAGCAAGATCCTGTTCTGATTTGCGCTCGATCCGTTTAAAACGAAACCGTCGCGCCGACCGCTTCATGTTTACCGACAAGCGGCACAGCAAGCGGGGCATTTTTTCCTGCGTGCTGGGCGGCTGCGGTCTCGCGGCTCTTCTGTTCAGTGTGGAACAGGTGTATGTCTCGGGGGGCAGGGTGCAGACGGCGCAGACGATCTCGCTGGCGCTGTCTCTGCTGTACGGCGCGGCCGGTCTGACATTGGGAATCTGGATGCTCGCCCGGGGAGACACGTTTCGGCTGTTTCCGGCGCTTGGTGTGTTCCTGAACACGCTTTTGCTGCTAGGGCTTGCCGGTGTGTTGTTTCTGGGCTTGACTTGAATCATATCATTTGATATTGTATAGAGTGGGTGTGTGCCCACGGAAAAGGAGAGGACAATGCCGCAGGTAGGGATAGTGATGGGGTCCGATTCGGATATACCGGTGATGGCCAAGGCCGCACGGATCCTGGATAAGCTGGGCGTAAGCTATGACATGCGCATCATTTCAGCGCATCGCGAGCCGGACGCTTTTTTTGCGTATGCGAAGGGAGCCGAAGAGGCCGGCTACAAGGTCATCATCGCGGGTGCCGGCATGGCGGCGCATCTGCCGGGAATGTGCGCGGCAATCTTTCCGCTGCCGGTGATCGGTGTTCCGATGAAGACAACGGCGTTGGGCGGTCGGGATTCTCTCTATTCGATCGTGCAGATGCCTTCCGGGATCCCGGTGGCGACGGTGGCGATCGACGGTGCCGAGAACGCCGGCATTCTGGCGGCAAAGATCCTTGCCGTCGGTGATCCCGAACTGCTGCAGCGGCTGAAAAAGCACAGCGCGGAGATGAAGGAGGCGGTCGAACTCAAGGATGCCCGCCTGCAGGGAGCCGGTTTCGAGGCATACATGAAAGGATGAGGGAAGAAATGGACTATAAGAAGGCAGGCGTTGATATCGAAGCGGGCTATGAGTCCGTCGAGCGGATCAAATCCCATGTAAAGAGCACGATGCGCCCCGAGGTTCTCGGCGGACTGGGCGGATTTTCCGGTGCCTTTTCGGCAGCGGCACTCAAGAGCTATGAGGAACCGGTGCTCCTGTCCGGGACGGACGGGGTCGGCACGAAGCTTGAACTTGCGTTCCTGATGGACCGGCATGACACGATCGGGATCGACTGCGTGGCGATGTGCGTCAACGATGTTGCCTGCGCGGGCGGCGAACCGCTGTTCTTTCTTGATTATATCGCCTGCGGGAAAAATGAGCCGGCGAAGATCGAGACCATCGTCGCGGGTGTGGCCGAGGGTTGCCGTCAGGCGGGCTGCGCGCTGATCGGCGGCGAAACGGCGGAGCATCCGGGTCTGATGCCCGAGCAGGAATATGATCTGGCCGGGTTCACGGTGGGTGTTGTGGAGAAGCGCGATCTGATCGACGGTTCCTCCATCCGTCCCGGGGATGCCCTGATCGGCGTCTTCTCGAGCGGTGTGCACTCCAACGGGTTTTCCCTGATCCGCAAGGTGTTCCCGATGACAAGGGAAAGGCTTCTGACCGCCGAGGAGCGGCTGGGGGGAAAAACACTCGGCGAGGTGTTGCTCGCGCCGACAAAGATCTATGTAAAGATGTTAAAGACGCTGAAGGAGCATGGCGTAGCCGTCAAGGGCATGAGCCACATCACCGGTGGCGGCTTTTATGAGAATATCCCGCGGATGCTGCCGGACGGATGTCTCGCGCAGGTGAAGAAGGACAGTTATACCGTGCCGGAGATCTTCCGCATGATCGCGGAAGCCGGCGGGGTGGAGGAACAGGTGATGTACAACACCTACAATATGGGCGTCGGCATGGTGCTCGCGGTGGACGCGGCTGATGCGGACAGGGCGCTTGCGGCAGTCAGAGCCTCCGGCGAGGACGGCGCGCTGATCGGTCATGTCGAGGCCGGTGAAAGAGGAGTCGAGCTGTGCTGAAGATCGTGGTGCTGGTCTCCGGCGGCGGAACCAATCTGCAGGCGATCATCAATCGCGCGGCGGACGGTTCCCTCGGAGATATTAAAATAACATCTGTTATTTCAAATAATCCCGGCGTCAAAGCGCTGGACAGGGCTGCACAGGCGGGGATCCCCGCCGAGGTTGTCTGCCCCAGAGATTACGCGGACCGCGCGGCCTTTAATGATGCACTGCTGCAGACGGTACGGAAGACGGAACCGGACCTGGTAGTGCTCGCGGGCTTTCTGGTTGCGATCCCGCCCGCGATGGTGCAGGCGTTTCCGAACCGGATCATCAACATTCACCCGTCTCTGATCCCCGCATTCTGCGGAAAGGGATTCTATGGGCTCAAGGTGCATGAGGCGGTGCTCGCCCGCGGGGTCAGGGTGACCGGGGCGACGGTGCATTTTGTTGACGAGGGGACCGATACGGGACCGATCCTGCTGCAGCAGGCGGTCCGTGTGGAAGCGAATGACACGCCGGAAATCCTGCAGCGGCGTGTGATGGAAGAGGCGGAATGGGTGATCCTGCCGCAGGCGATCAGTCTGATCGCGCGCGGTCTTGTGACGGTCAGAGACGGCCGCGCGATCATCGGAGAGGACGAAAAATGAAGATTCTGATCGTTGGGGGAGGCGGCCGCGAACACGCGATCGCTCACAGTGTTGCGAAGAGCGCGCAGGTGGAGAAGATCTACTGCGCACCCGGGAACGCGGGGATCTCGGAGATCGCGGAATGCGTTCCGATCACGCCGATGGAATTTGACCGTCTGGTCGGCTTTGCGCGCGACAAGGCGATCGATCTGACGATCGTCGGTATGGATGATCCGCTGGTGGGCGGCATCGTCGATCGCTTTGAGGAAGCGGGCCTCACGGTTTTCGGGCCGAGGAAGAACGCCGCGATCATCGAGGGCAGCAAGGCTTTTTCCAAGGAACTGATGAAAAAATATCACATTCCCACGGCTGCCTATGAGACCTTTGATGATGCGGAGGCCGCACGGGCTTATGTCAGGGAGCAGACGAAGTTCCCGATCGTGCTCAAAGCGGACGGCCTTGCACTCGGAAAGGGCGTGCTCATCTGCGAGGATCTGGCGTCGGCGCTCGAGGGGATCTCGCAGATCATGGAGGAAAAGAAGTTCGGAGATGCCGGCAACCGGCTGGTGGTGGAGGAATTCCTCACCGGGCGCGAGGTGTCGGTGCTCTCTTTTGTGGACGGGAAGACGATCCGCACGATGACCTCTGCGCAGGATCACAAGCGTGCGCACGATAACGATCAGGGACTGAATACCGGCGGGATGGGCACCTTTTCCCCGAGCCCCTTCTACACCCCGGAGATCGATGCGATCTGTCAGAAGACCATCTTTCAGCCGACGGTGGATGCGATGCGCGCCGAGGGACGTGAGTTCAAGGGTGTGCTCTTCTTCGGTCTGATGCTGACCGCGGAGGGTCCCAGAGTGCTGGAATACAACGCGCGGTTCGGCGATCCGGAGGCACAGGTGGTGCTCCCGAGGCTGTTGACCGATGCGGTCGATGTCATGAAGGCTTGCGTGAACGGAACACTGGATGCGCTTCCGCTCGCGTTTGCCGATAACGCGGCGGTCTGCGTGGTGCTTGCCTCCGGCGGCTACCCCGAACACTATGAAAAGGGCAAGGTCATCGAGGGGCTGGATGCCTTCCGGGGCAGGGACGATGTTTTCTGCTTCCATGCGGGTACGAAGTTTGACGACGCGGGGCATACGGTCACAAACGGCGGTCGCGTGCTGGGCGTCACGGCGCTGGGAGAAGATCTGAAGAAGGCCCGTTCCCATGCCTACGAAGCGGTGAAATGGGTGCGCTTTGATCAGATGATGATGCGCTCGGACATCGGAAAGGCGATCGACGAGGCTTGACCGGCCATTTGCAACAAGGTACTTGCCGAATGGCAGGGGAACAGGTATGATAATAAGATCGAATGCATATGAAGGAAAGAGAGGGGCGGAAATGAAGAACAGGCTTATCGGCGGTTTATGTGCGAGGGCGGCGGCAGTCATGCTGGCCATCCTGACAGCGGGTGTCACGGTCGGCGCAACGGGGATCCTGTCCCACGCGGAGGAAGTGACGACCATGAGCGCACAGAACGCGACGATCAAGGGTGATTCGGTCAACACGAGAAGCGGCGCGGGAACCGGCTTTGACAAGGTTGAGGCACTTCCGGGCGGCACCGAGGTGACGGTCACCGGGCAGGCGACGGACGGCGACGGCAAGGTCTGGTATCAGGTGACGCTTCCGAGCGGCAAGACTGCGTTTGTCCGCAATGATTTCCTGGAACTCGGCGATGTGATCGAGGAGGAGCCTGCGGAACCGGAGACGCCTGCGGAGCCCGAGGAACCCGCGGTGATACAGCCCGAGGAGCCGGCGGAGACCGCTGCGATCATGAGCAGTCAGTATGTCGCTCTCTATGAGCAGGATGATCAGGGCACCTATTACTGGTATCTGCATGACAATGACAATTCCTATCGCGTGAAGATCGACGATCTGCTGGCTGCCGCGCGCAGTGTTGATGAGATCGACGCGATCGAGAAGTCGAACAAGACGCTGAAGATGGCGCTGATCATCATGGCGATCGTGCTGGTGATCCTTGTGGTGATCCTCATCATTCTGATCTTCAGGCTGCGTGATTACATGTACTACGAAGACGATGAGGAGGACGAGGAGGAGGAACAGCCGCGCCGCAGCTCATCGTTTGTCAAGCGCCGCCGCGACGAAGAGGAAGAAGAGGAAGAAGAGGTGCCCCGCGGCAGAGGCGGCCGTGCCGATGTCGGACGCGCAGCACGCGGAGGCCGGGATTTCGGTGAGGACGCGCAGAGAGGCGCGGGCCGTGCAGGCAGGGGAGTCCGCGAGGAAGCACGTCCCCAGCGGACCCGTGAGAGCGAGCAGCAGAGGCGCGCACGCAATGTCATGAAAGAGGATGACGATCTGGAATATGAATATCTGAATCTCGACGACGAATAAGGGATCGTCAGAACAGGAAAGAAAAAGGGCTGCTTCGGCAGCCCTTTTTTGTGCGGGTATCAGAATTGACAGATATGCATCACCTGTTATAGAATTGATGTCACAGGGCTGCGCGCTGCAGCCCGTCAGGAGGCACATCATGCTGATCGAGATCAACTTTAACAGCGATGAAGCGATCTATAATCAGTTGGTGGACCAGATCATCGTCGGGATCGCCACCGAGGAATTCCGCGACGGCGATGCGCTGCCGAGTGTCCGGCAGCTGGCCGATATGATCGGCATCAATATGCACACCGTCAACAAGGCCTACGCGGTACTGCAGCAGGAGGGCTTTGTCAAGATCGACAGGCGGCGCGGCGCGGTGATCGCCGTGGATATCGATAAACTCCGCGCACTGCAGGAGGCGGAGGATATCCTGACAGTCGTCTTCGCGCGGACACACTGCCGCGGGGTCACCAGAGACGAGGTGCATGAACTGGTCGACAGGATCTATGATCGCTACACGGAAAGGGATGAGTGACGATGAAACACTATTACACGGACAAGGCGCGCCACGCGCTCAAGGAAGCACAGAAGGCGGCGCGCGATCTGCAGATCACCTATGTGGGAACAGAGCACCTGCTGCTGGGTCTCCTCAGAGAGGAGGGGAGTGCCGCAAAGCGCGTGCTCGAGAATAACGGAGTCACCGAGGAAAAACTGGGGGAGATGCTCTCCGAGCTGATCATTCCCGAGTCGTCTCTGCAGACGATGGATCGCGACGGGTTCTCACCCCGTGCGGAGAGCGTGCTCACGGAAGCGGGCAGGACGGCGGATCGCTTTCATTCCAAACTGGTCGGGACGGAGCACATCCTGCTGGCGCTCATCCGGGAGGGGGAAAATGTCGCCGTCCGTCTGATGTCCACCATGGGGGTCAATCTGCAGAAGGCCTATGCCGAAACGCTGGCCGCGATGGGCGAGGATCCCAATCTCGTGCGCGAGGATCTCGGCCGCAGGCAGAACGCGAAGAAGCGCGCTTCGGCGCTGGAGCAGTTCACCAGAGATCTGACGGCGATGGCCGCGGAGGGAAAGCTGGATCCGATCATCGGCCGTGACAAGGAGATCCGACGCGTGATCCAGACACTTTCGCGCAGGACCAAGAACAATCCCTGCCTCATCGGTGAGTCGGGTGTCGGTAAAACGGCGGTCGTAGAGGGACTGGCGCAGCGGATCGTCGCCGGGGATGTTCCGTTCACCGTGCAGGACAAACGCGTGCTCACGCTCGATCTCTCGGGCATGATCGCGGGATCCAAATACCGGGGCGAGTTTGAGGAACGCATCAAGAAGATGATCCAGGAGGTGACGGAGGACGGCAATGTGATCCTCTTTATCGACGAGATGCACACACTGATCGGGGCCGGCGGCGCGGAGGGGGCGATCGACGCATCCAACATCTTAAAGCCCTCGCTTGCGCGCGGGGAACTGCAGCTGATCGGTGCGACGACCGTCAGTGAGTATCACAAATATGTGGAGCGCGATGCCGCGCTGGAACGGCGCTTTCAGCCTGTTTCCGTCGAGGAACCGACCAAAGAGGAGGCGATCGACATTCTCCGCGGGATCGCCCACAAATATGAGGAGCATCACCGGGTGCGGATCACGCCCGAGGCGATCGATGCGGCCGTGCAGCTCTCCGAGCGCTATATCAACGACCGCAACCTGCCGGACAAGGCGATCGATCTGATCGATGAGGCATCCAGTGCCGTGCGGTTGAAGACCGGCAGGACCAGCAGCAAGGAAAAGGATCTCGAGGAAGAGATCGCGGCACTCGATGAAAAGATCGAAGACGCGCTGCGCAGGGAGGACTTTGCCGCGGCGGGCGCCTTCAACCGAAAGCAGACGGCGCTTTTGAAGCGGGTATCAAAGCTTAAGGAGAACGGGAAAAAGGCGGGCGCGGAGAAATTCCCGGTCGTTGAGGAGAGCGATATCGCCCAGGTGGTCTCGGACTGGACGGGCGTGCCGCTGCAGAAGCTTGCGGAAAAGGAGACGGAGCGGCTGCTGAAACTGGAAAAGGAACTGCACAAACGGGTGATCGGGCAGGAGGATGCCGTTTCGGCGCTTGCACGCGCGATCCGCAGAGGGCGCGTGGGCCTGCAGGATCCGAACCGCCCGATCGGATCGTTCCTGTTCCTCGGTCCCACCGGCGTCGGCAAGACCGAGCTGTCCAAGGCGCTGGCGGAGACCATGTTCGGCACCGAGGAGGCGCTGATCCGTGTGGACATGTCGGAATATATGGAATCCTATTCGGTATCCAAGATGATCGGTTCGCCGCCCGGCTATGTCGGTCATGAGGAGGGCGGACAGCTCTCGGAAAAGGTGCGCAGACACCCCTATTCCGTGATCCTCTTCGATGAGGTCGAGAAGGCGCATCCCGATATCTTCAATGTGCTGCTGCAGGTGCTGGATGACGGGCACATCACCGACTCCAAGGGAAGAAAGGTGAGCTTCAAGAACACGATCCTCATCATGACCTCCAACGTCGGTGCGCAGCGGATCGTGGAGCCCAAGAAACTCGGATTCTCTGCCGGGGACGACGCGGAGCAGGACTATGAGCGCATGAAGTCGGGCGTCATGGATGAGGTCAAGCGCCTGTTCAAGCCCGAGTTCATCAACCGTATCGATGAGATCATGGTCTTCCATCCGCTGACCAGAGAGGAAATGGATCAGATCGTCGGTCTCCTGACGGCCGATCTCGCCAAGCGCGCAAAGGCGCAGATGGGGCTCACGATCGAGGTGCCCAAAACGGTGCGGAGCTTTATTGTGAAGAAACACGAAAATGCCAAGATGGGGGCCCGTCCGCTAAAGCGCGCCGTGCAGTCCGAGATCGAGGATCTGCTCGCTCAGGAGCTTCTGACCGGCAGAGTGAAGCGGGACAGTGTGGTGACCTTTGCGGTGGAGCGTGACAGGCTCGTCATCAGAGAAAAGAAGACCGCGCGTGCAGCCGGCCGGACGCGTGACGGGAAAAAGGTCTCCGTCCGCGTGGCGCCCAAAGCGACCGACAGACGCAAGGTGAAGCAGGCGCAGGTGAAGGCAAAAAAGAAACGCGCGTGACTTGTGCGTGTGCTATAATGGGGACATACAGTGATCGCCTTATGCAAAGGAGGATTTGATTATGGCGGGGATCAGTGAACTTCTGCGGACGGAAGACGACGGCACCGTGAGCTTTGGAGACTACACGCAGAGCGAAAAGAAAAAAGTGGATGATTTCTCCCACGCGGGCAATATCTACAAGCTCAGGACCTTCCGCGAGATCACGAAGCTGGAGATGAACGACGGATTTGTCTATGAATCGGTGCCGGGGACGGCAGTCTCCCATTTTGCGGCCGGTCCGGACAGTGTGAGTTTCACGGCGGAGGGTCCGTCGGACGCACAGGTCACGCTGGGTCTCAAGGAGAACACGACCTATCGCATCTTTGTCGACGACGCCGAGGTGGGCGCCATGTCGACCGGTATCAGCGGGAAACTCTCTCTTTCCCTCGCACTCACGGAGGGCGCAAAGCGCGTCCGCGTGACGGAATAAAACAGGCAGACAATGGCGGCCAAAGCGGTTAAGAGCGTATTTTTCTGTCAGGAATGCGGCTATGAGTCCGCCAAGTGGATGGGACAGTGTCCGGGTTGCCATGCCTGGAACACGATGGTCGAGGAACCGGTCAGAGCCGCGTCGGGCGGCGGGAAAACCGCCAGATCCGGCGGCGCCTCGGTCGCGCACAGGACCGGTGCGCGCGCGCTTTCTCTGCGCGAGATCGCCGTGGACGAGAAGCAGCGCTTTGATACGGGCATTGGCGAGTTCAATCGCGTACTGGGCTCCGGCCTCGTCAGGGGTGCGCTGACATTGATCGGCGGCGATCCGGGCATCGGCAAATCCACGCTTCTGCTGCAGGTGGCGCGTCACATGAGCGCCGCAGGTCTTAAGATCCTTTATGTCTCCGGAGAGGAATCCCTCTCCCAGATCAAGCTCCGGGCGGCACGCATCGGAGAATTCGCCGAGGAACTGAAATTTTTCTGCGAGACCGATCTGGACACGATCATCGGTGTGGTCGAGGCGGAGAAGCCGGCGGTCCTGATCATCGATTCCATTCAGACCATGGCGAGCGCCGAGGTGAGTGCGGCGCCGGGAAGCGTATCCCAGGTGCGCGAGACCACGGGCGTGCTGTTAAAGATCGCGAAAAGCGAGGGCATTTCCGTGTTCATCGTCGGTCATGTGACCAAGGAGGGAACGGTAGCAGGTCCGCGCGTGCTGGAGCATATGGTCGACACGGTCCTCTACTTTGAGGGAGACCGGCACGCGTCCTATCGGATCCTGCGCGCCGTCAAGAACCGCTTCGGCTCGACCAACGAGATCGGTGTCTTTGAGATGGGGGAGACGGGCCTTACCGAGGTGGAGAATCCTTCACAGTTCATGCTGGAGGGACGTCCGCTGGATGCCGGCGGGTCGATCGTCACCTGTGCGGTGGAGGGGACCCGGCCGATCCTGATGGAGGTGCAGGCGCTCGTTACCAGAACCAGCTTCGGTTTTCCGAGGCGTCAGGCGGCTGGTGCGGATCTGAACCGTGTCAATCTCCTGATGGCCGTGCTGGAAAAACGGGTGGGACTTGCGCTCGCCGACTGCGACGCCTATGTGAACCTCGCGGGCGGCGTGCGTCTGCAGGAACCGGCGCTCGATCTGGGGATCTGTCTCGCGGTCGTCACCAGCTTCCGCAATTTCGCCGCGGACGCCGGTCTGGTTGCTTTCGGCGAGGTCGGGCTTTCCGGCGAGGTGCGCGCGGTCAGTCTCGCGGAGCAGCGTGTGGCCGAGGCGGCGCGTCTGGGCTTCACGGATTGTATCCTGCCGGCGGCGCAGGCCGAAAGGATCAAAAAAGCGGATGGTGTGAAGCTGCACGGGGTGCGCAGTCTGAACGACGCGCTCCGCGTGCTGGGGATCCGGTAGAAACAAAGAACAACACGGAACGGAAAGGAACGATCATGCCGATCCTGAAAATGAAACCGGCGGTCAAAGATTATCTCTGGGGCGGCGACCGTCTGAAAAAAGAATGGCACATCGAAACGGACACGGAGATCGCGGCGGAAGCCTGGATGCTCTCCTGTCATCCCGACGGTCCGTCCCGTGTGGTGAACGGGGAATACGCTGGGCGGACGCTTGCCGAAGCGATCGCCGCGATGGGACCGACTGCGGTCGGGAAAAACGTGCCGGCCGGCGGAGATTTTCCGATCCTGATCAAACTCATCGACGCAAGGGACAATCTCTCCATCCAGGTGCACCCCGACGACGCCTATGCCGGCGAGCACGAGGGGCAGTTCGGCAAGACCGAGATGTGGTTCATCCTGGACGCCGAGCCCGGTGCGTTTCTCTATTATGGTTTCCGGGAAGAGATATCCGCGACGGAATTCCGGGAGCGGATCCGGGACAACACGCTTCTTCCCGTGCTCAATGCCGTTCCCGTGAAAAAGGGTGATGTGTTTTTCATCCCGCCGGGGACATTGCACGCGATCGGCCGCGGTATCCTCATCGCGGAGATCCAGCAGAGCTCCAATGTCACCTACCGCGTCTATGACTATGACCGCAGGGACGCGCAGGGCAACGCCAGACAGCTCCACATCGAGCAGGCGCTCGCGGTCACACAGCGCACGAAGCCCGTTCCGCAGAGCTTTGATCCGCATATCGCGGACTGCGCCTATTTCACCGTTGACCGGATCACCCTGAATGGGGCCGCCGTGGATCGCGCGGGCGGAACCGTCGACGATCATTCTTTTCTGAGTGTTCTTGTGATCGGCGGTGACGGGGAGATCGGCCTCCCGGGAACGGGGGAGCTAATGAAGATCACGCGCGGAGATTCCGTTTTCCTGCCCGCGGGAAGCGGTGCATGGGAGATGACCGGCAGCGTGGATGCGCTGCTGACAAGGATCTGATCAGATCAGTACCAGTCGTGGTTCATGACATAAAAGGTGTTCATTTCCAGAAAGACATGCCCGGTCAGCACGCCGGCGTATTCGTCCCACAGATCTCCGTCCAGGATGATCAGTGAATCCTCATCCTCCAGAAATGCCTCGACACCGCCGTCTCTGCAGTCAAAACCGGTGATGGCATAACCGTAGAACAGATCCTCCAGTTGCCAGTGACCGCGGTCTCCGTAGTTGCGCTGGCGATCCAGCGCGAAATAGGCGTGCTTTCCGCGATAGATATCGCCGTTCTGCGCCTGATAGTCCATGAGATCACCGCGCAGCGCGTCCGTCAGATTCCCGCCGGTACCGAGCAGACGGTAGTCATAGAGCTGGTTGGCGGTATAGGCGGCGCAGGCGACGGTGACGCAGCAGAAGAAGACGGCAGCGGCCGCGCGGCTTCCGCGATGTTCTCCGTCTTCGCCGGAACCGGCGAGAAGAGACACGCATTCACCGGCGAGCACGGCGGCGAGAACGGCCGCGGAAACATAGGTCGGATAGATGTACCACGCCATATAGGAGCCGAACAGGCCGTAGACGGCGAGCGGCACAAAAAGGGCGAGAAGCAGGAGCAGGTGCTCCCGGCACCAGGATCCGAAGCGCCGGTGCAGGGGTGCGGCATCCGGTCCGCTTCCCCGGCGGAGAACGGAGAGGAGTGCGCGGATGAGGGAAAGAAGCACGAGAAGCCAGATGATCTTCTCCCGTCCGAGATCGGCGAGATACCGGGGCAGGGCACTGCTGGTGTCTCCGCCGACTTTATTTGCAAATTCGCCGATCGTGAGCGTGTAGAACAGGGTGAGGCCGTTCTCGCGTCTGAGGAGCAGCAACAGCCAGATGATCGGGGGGGTGACAGCCGCTGCGAAGGATGACCATACGGTCTTCGGCCGCAGCTTCTTCCAAAGGATCGGCAGATAGAGCAGACCGATCAGAAAGAAGAGGCCGGCGTGCATGGATTTGGTGAGAAAGCCGAGAGCGATGGAAAGGCCGTAGACGATGAGAGAGGCGGAGGATCCTTCGGCGGCTTCCCGGAGCGCAATGACCGCGATCGCGAAGAAAAGACAGAACAGACCGTCCATGTCGCCGGAGCGGAAGCCATGGAGATAGAAACAGCGCCAGATGACGGGAAACGCTGCGGCGAACAGGACCGCCGTGCGGGTGCCGTACCGCCGGACCAGATGCGCGGAGATCAGGATGAACAGGAGCAGTGTCGCGCAGGCAGCCGGCAGGCGGAGCGCCAGATCGCCGGGACCGAGGATCGTGTAAAACAGCAGGATCAGCCAGAGCTGCAGCGGCGGCTTGGAACCGTAATCGATCTCGTGCCGCATGGTGGGGATGATCCAGTCACCGCTCTCAAACATCTCGCAGGTGTTTACACCGTACCAGGCCTCGTCCGTGTTTTCCGCTGGGGCGGCATCCAGACGCCAGAAGATGCGCATGAGCACCAGCGCTGTCAGGATGATCCAGAGCGCTGCGAAGAGCAGGCGAATCAGTTGTCGGTTGTCTTTTGTCTGCAACATGGAACCTATTATAGCACAACCCCTTGACAACCGCACCCCGCTCGTGTATCATAGCGGATGTTCAGCAAGCAGAGCAAGACTCTCACCCTGCGGCATTCAGCTTCAGGTGTTCATGACAGGGATCACGCGCCGGGCGCGGTGATCATGCGATGGACGGTCTGCTTTGCGCAGACCGCTTTTTCGTTAAGGAGGGAAACAGCCATCAATAACAATAACAATGATCTGTTTATCAACGAACAGATAAGAGACCGCGAGGTGCGTGTGATCGGCGTGGACGGAGAGCAGCTGGGTGTCATGCCCACGCAGGAAGCGCTCCGGCTGGCGGAGGAGGCGGGAGTCGATCTCGTGAAGATCGCGCCCACAGCCAATCCTCCCGTCTGCAAGATCGTCGATTACGGCAAGTTCAAATACGATCAGCTCCGCAAGGCCAAGGAGGCCAAGAAGAAGCAGAAGATCGTGGACATCAAGGAGATCCGGATGTCGCCCAACATCGACACCAACGATCTGAACACCAAGATCAACGCGGCAAGGAAGTTCCTCACCAAGGGCAATCGCGTGAAATTCACGATCCGCTTCAGAGGACGTGAGATGGCGCACATGGGCACGAGCGTCCACATCCTGACGGACATCGCGGAACAGCTTGCGGATGTGGCGGTCGTGGAAAAGGAACCGCGCACGGAGGGACGGTTCATGAACATGATCATGGCGGAGAAACGGTAGCAGGATAGAGCTCAAACACGAAGGAGGAAAGACCATGCAGAAGAAAATGAAGACCAGCAGAGCTGCTGCGAAGCGATTCAAGGTGACGGGCACCGGCAAGCTGATGCGCAACAAGGCCTACAAGCGTCACATCCTGACGAAGAAATCGACCAAGCGCAAGAGGAACATGCGGCAGGATGTCGTTGTCGATGAGACGAACATGAAGAACATGAAGAAGATCCTGCCCTACGCATAAGAGGCGGGCGTTGGAACAGACAGAGGAAGAGGTCGGATCGGAGGTGTGAAATGGCCAGAATCAAAGGCGCTGTCAATGCGAAGAAAAAGAAGAACAAGGTATTAAAGCTCGCGAAGGGTTATCGCGGCGCGAGATCCAAACAGTATCGTATCGCCAAGCAGTCCGTGATGCGCGCGCTCGCAAGTTCGTTTGCGGGCAGGAAGCAGAAGAAGCGCGATATGCGCAGACTCTGGATCGCGCGTATCGGTGCCGCCGCAAGGCTGAACGGCCTGTCCTACAGCAAGATGATGCACGGGCTCAAGGTCGCGGAGATCGACATCAACCGCAAGATGCTCGCCGACATGGCGGTCAACGACGCCGAGGGCTTCAAGTCTCTCGCGGAGATCGCAAAGGAAAAGATCAGCGCGTAAGCGCATTCCGGTGGACAATAAGGGAAAGCCCCGCTACAATAGTAGCGGGGCTTTTTTGCACCGGCACGGCAGACAAAAGGAGACGAAATGGGTGTACTGGACGGACTGCAGCCGCAGCTATTTTTCCACTGTTTTGAGGAACTGACACGGATCCCCCGCGGTTCCGGAGATATGCGCCGCATCAGCGACTATCTCGCCGCGTTCGCGAGGGACAGGGGATATGAGACGGTGCAGGATGAGGCGCTCAATGTGATCGTGCGGATCCCCGCGACACCGGGACATGCGGATCGGGCGCCGCTCATCCTGCAGGGACACATGGACATGGTCGCTGTCCGGGATGCCGTCTCGGCGGTCGATCCGACGAAGGACGCGCTGCGGCTCGGGATCGACGGCGATCTTATCTACGCCGAGGGAACGAGCCTCGGTGGTGATGACGGGTTTGCGATTGCCTGTTTCTGTGCATTGATGGAGGACCGGTCAATCGAGCACCCGGCACTGACACTGGTCATGACGACCGATGAGGAGACCGGCATGAACGGTGCACGTGCCGTCGATCCCGCACTTCTTGACGCGGACTGCCTGGTCAATCTCGATTCCGAGGAGGAGGGTGTGCTCCTGGCG
>JAILOV010000034.1 GCA_024690605.1 Lachnospiraceae bacterium
CGAGATCGTCCACAAGCCCTCGTATGAGCAGCTCTTCAAAGACGAGATCGTTCCCTCGCTGGAGGGCTTTGACAAAGGCCAGCTGACCGAGCTGGGCGCCGTGAAGGTCATGACCGGCGTGTACACGGGCCGCTCGCCCAAGGACAAATACATCGTCATGGACGAGAACTCCAAAAACACCGTGTGGTGGACCACGCCCGAATACAAGAACGACAACCATCCCATGAGCCAGGAGACCTGGGAGATCGTCCGGAAGCTGGCCAAGGACCAGCTCTGCAATAAAAAGCTCTATGTCGTGGACGCTTTCTGCGGCGCGAACAAAGACACCCGCATGGCGATCCGGTTCATCATGGAAGTCGCGTGGCAGGCCCACTTTGTTGAAAACATGTTCATCAAGCCCAGTGCCGAAGAGCTCGAAAGCTTTGAGCCGGACTTTGTGGTCTACACGGCTTCGAAGGCCAAATGCGAGAATTACAAAGAACTCGGCCTGAATTCCGAGACCGTGGTCGCTTTTAACGTGACGAGCAGGGAGCAGGTCATCGTCAACACCTGGTACGGCGGCGAAATGAAAAAAGGCATGTTCTCCATGATGAATTACTATCTGCCGCTCAAGGGCATCGCCGCGATGCACTGCTCCGCCAACACGGACATGAACGGCGAGAACACCGCGATCTTCTTCGGTCTGTCCGGCACCGGCAAGACCACGCTGTCCACGGATCCCAAGCGTCTGCTGATCGGCGACGACGAGCACGGCTGGGACGACAACGGCGTCTTCAATTTCGAGGGCGGCTGCTATGCCAAGGTCATCAACCTCGACAAGGATTCCGAGCCCGACATCTACAACGCCATCAAGCGCAATGCGCTGCTTGAGAACGTCACGGTGGACGCGTCCGGCAAGATCGATTTCGCCGACAAGTCCGTCACGGAGAACACGCGTGTGTCCTATCCGATCAACCACATCAAGAACATCGTGCTGAATGTGAACCCGGTTTCCGCCGGCCCGCAGGCCGACAATGTCATCTTCCTGTCTGCGGATGCGTTCGGCGTGCTTCCTCCGGTTTCCATCCTGACACCGGAGCAGACGCAGTACTATTTCCTTTCCGGTTTCACGGCAAAGCTCGCGGGCACGGAGCGCGGCATCACGGAGCCTACCCCGACCTTCTCCGCCTGCTTCGGTCAGGCGTTTCTGGAGCTTCATCCGACCAAGTACGGTCAGGAGCTGGTGAAGCGCATGAAGAAGTCCGGGGCCAAGGCCTATCTTGTGAACACGGGCTGGAACGGCACGGGCAAGCGCATCTCCATCAAGGATACGCGCGGCATCATCGACGCGATCTTAAACGGCGATGTCGGCAAGGCTCCCACCAAGAAGATCCCGATCTTCGATTTTGAGGTTCCCACGGAGCTTCCGGGTGTGGACACGGGCATCCTCGACCCGAGAGACACCTATGCCAACGCTTCCGAGTGGGAAGAGAAGGCCAAGGATCTCGCGGGACGCTTCATCAAGAACTTCAAGAAGTATGAGGGCAACGAGGCGGGTAAGGCACTCGTCGCAGCAGGCCCGAAGCTGTGACCTGACCTGAAGACTTAGCGGGGTACTGTCGAGCCTGGTCTGAAGGTCGTTCCGGCGAGCGTTTTGCGCGAGGCGGAACATCCATTAGGTCAGCAACAGATACGGGGCCGTCACGGTGAATACTGTGGCGGCCTTTTTCAAAAGAAAGGAGAGAGACATGGCAGACGCAAAGGCGCTCATCGCGGCCGGAAAAGCGATCCTCGGTATTGAATTCGGTTCGACCCGAATCAAGGCAGTGCTGATCGACGAAGAACACAGACCCATCGCGCAGGGCGCGCATGACTGGGAAAACCGTCTGGAAAACGGGGTGTGGACCTATTCTCTGGATGACATCTGGGACGGACTCACGGATTGCTATGCAAAGCTCGCCGCCGACGTGGAGAAGCAGTATGGTGAAAAACTCACACGCGTCGCGGCCATGGGTGTGTCCGCCATGATGCACGGCTACATGGCCTTTGATGAAAAAGAGGAGCTGCTCGTGCCGTTCCGCACCTGGCGTAACACGATCACCGGCGAGGCCGCGAAAAAGCTGACGGACCTTTTCGGGTTCAATGTGCCGGAGCGCTGGAGCATCTCTCACCTGTATCAGGCGATCCTGAACAAAGAGCCGCATGTTCCGCAGATCAAAAGCTTCACGACGCTGGCGGGCTACATCCACTGGCAGCTGACCGGCGAGCGGGTGCTGGGGCTGGATGACGCGTCGGGCATGTTCCCCGTTGATCCGGCGACAAAGGATTATAACAGGGGCATGATGGAGAAGTTTGACGCGCTCCCCGAGGTGCAGGCACACGGATTTAAGCTCGCCCAGCTTCTTCCGAAGGCGCTGCCGGCCGGAGAACAGGCGGGGATGCTGACCGCGGAAGGAGCGAAAAAACTCGATCCAACGGGCACGCTGCAGGCGGGGATCCCGCTCTGTCCGCCGGAGGGGGATGCCGGGACAGGCATGGCCGCGACCAATTCCGTGGCGCAGCGCACCGGCAACATTTCCGCCGGAACCAGCGTGTTTTCCATGGTGGTGCTGGAGAGACCGCTGAAGGCCGTTCATCCCGAGATCGATGTGGTGACGACACCGGACGGCGCCGAGGTTGCCATGGTACACTGCAACAACTGCACGTCCGACCTGAACGCCTGGGTCGGCCTGATCAAAGAGGCATTGGCGCTCTTCGGTGAGACGCCCTCTGCCGATGATCTGTACGGAAAACTCTATCTGAATGCCATGAAGGGTGACGCGGACTGCGGCGGGCTGCTTGCCTACAACTATTTTTCGGGCGAGTCCATTACGGGCTTTACCGAGGGAAGGCCTCTCTTCGTGCGCCGTCCGGACGCGAAGATGAGTCTGGCGAATTTCATGCGTACGCACCTGTACACGGCGCTCGGCGCGCTGAAGGCCGGCAACGATATCCTGCGTAAGGAGGAAGGCGTGAGCGCGGACTTTTTCTACGGGGCAGGCGGATTCTTCAAGGTGCGCGGCGCCGGCGACCGGGTCATGGCGGCAGCGCTGGATACGGAGATCCGTCTCATGGAGACCGCAGGCGAAGGCGGCCCCTGGGGACAGGCGCTTCTGGCGGCCTATATGATGAATAAGGCGGAAGGAGAGAGCCTTGGCGATTATCTGAACAACCGAGTTTTCGCCGATGGAAAGACGGAGGCCTGCAAACCGGATGCGGCGGATGTCGCCGGGTTTGACAGGTTCATGGAGGATTACCGCGCGGGATACGCGATCGAGAGAGCGGCCGTGGATTCGCTGAAATGACGGATCGTTAAGGAGGGCAAGTACAATGTTGGAAGAACTGAAGAAAGAAGTCTGTGAAGCGAACCTCCTCCTGCCGAAATACGGTCTGGTCACCTTTACCTGGGGCAATGTGAGTGCGATCGACCGCGCATCCGGGTTGTTTGTGATCAAGCCGTCCGGGGTGGAATATGACGGCATGAAACCGGAGGATATGGTGGTCATGGATCTGGAGGGCAACCGGGTCGAGGGGAAATACAAACCTTCCTCCGATACCCCCACCCATCTGGAACTATACAGAGCATTTCCGGAGATCGGCGGCGTGGTGCACACACACAGTTCCTATGCGACCAGCTGGGCGCAGGCGGGGCGTGATATCCCCTGCTACGGAACAACCCATGCGGACTATTTCTACGGAGCGATCCCCTGTCTCAGGTGTCTGAACAAAGAGGAGATCGCGGAGGCCTATGAGGCGAACACCGGACATCTGATCGTGGATGAATTCCGGCGTCTGAACAAGGACGTGGTGGCAGTCCCCGGGACTCTGTGCAAGAACCACGGTGTTTTTTCCTGGGGGAAGGACGCGCATGACGCGGTGCATAACGCGGTGGTGATCGAGGAGGTCGCGAAGATGGCCTACCGTACCGAGCTGATCAACCCGGATGTGAAGCCTGCGCCGCAGGAACTGCAGGATAAGCACTATTTCCGCAAGCACGGCGCGAACGCCTATTACGGGCAGAACTGAGCACTTACCTCATGCCAAAGCCGTCGCGGATATCATCGCCCAACGGCACGACGTCCGTTGCCTGCCAGCGCGTAGCCGGGAAGTCGTAATAGCCTGTGTAGACAAAATCGGTCGGATAGTAGAAAGAAAAATCGCCGATCGAATAGACGGCTGTCGGATACCGGTCATAATCCTGCTGCAGAAGAGGATGGGAGAGTCGCAGATCGCCTCTGCGGACAGTAATGAAAAGCAGCAGACAGGCAAAGAGCGCCGGCAGCGGAACAACCCCCTTCCTCAGAACGGAAACGGAACCCGCCGGGAGCAGCCGGAGAAGACCTTCCGCGACGCTGCCGCAGACAGAAGCGCATAAAAGCAGCAGATACCCCTCGCCGAAGCGCATCTGCGGGGTGGAAAAGAACCAGAAGACCGTGCAGACGGCGATCACCAGTTCCATAAACAGAGCATCTCCGGAAGCTGTGAGAACACATCTCCGGAGATGTGTTTTTTTGTGCGAAACGATGTCCCTGCCTGTCTGCAGCAGGAAGAGGCACAGCTGAAGCAGGAACAGGAAAAGTGCGCCGAGCGAAACGAGAAGCAGCAGCTGTGCCGGGCGATGCTGCCTCCGGAACCACGGGATAACATAGGCGAGCGGAGCGTCACTCATTGACGCGACGATCTCCGATGCATCAAAGATCATGCGGCCGTTTGCGGCGATCTCCTCGCGCTCGTAAATTCCCGCGCCGTCCGGGATCTGCCACGGGAGATCAATGAGATGCTGCGGCAGAACGGGGTACAGCAGCCAGCCGGAGAGGATAAAACCGCGCACGAAGAACGGCAGGCAGATCGCCAGAGCGCCGAGAACGGATGCCCGAAGCAGATGCCGTCTGTCGTGCTTTTCTTCGCGGCAGATCATCACGAGGGGCTTGATACACAGAAGAACGAGCGGCGCTGCGGCAAGCTTGACGGTGACCGTGAAGATCGCCAGCATGCAGACACAGACATAGGGCAGGGCGGAAGCTTCCTTTCGGGCGGAGAGTTCAGACCAGAACAGGAAGACGGCGCTGCAGAGCAGGAGAAAGCAGGTGTCCGAAGAGGGAGAGGTCAGCTCGTCGAAAAGAAAGAAGATGCCCAGCAGTGAAGCAAGACGGATCGCTGTACGGGTCAAAGAATGCGAAGAGGCGTCTTCTCCGTTCTCCGCGGGAGAAAACAGGCAGAGCGAGACGACCAGAAGTGCGATAAATCCGGGGATCGCGTGAAAGGACTGCCCGGTCAGCCAGACAAAGCTGAACAGCGCATACAGCGAAAAGCAGGCGTTGTTATAGGCAAAATGGCTTTGCAGATTACCGAGCCCCGGCACGACGCCGTAGCGTTCGATCCAGTGGACGGACTGTGCATGGTAGAGCGGTGTGTCGATGTGCCAGTTGCCGGCAGAGGAGCCTGCGGCAAAGAGCAGGATGAGCAGGGTGCCGGTGAGGAGAAGGCGTGCGGTTCGCCGCCGGTCGGCGCGCAGGAAGCGGCCCGCGGACCGAAGCTGAGAGAGCAGTGACTTGCGGCAGATGAGCGCCGCCGCGAGGCAGAGAAGATGAAAAAGGAGAATGGCGGTGAGACCGACGCCGGCAAACAGGCTGAAGATCTCCGCATAGACCGATGCCAAAACAAGACCGGCGAAAAGGCAGGCGGTCTGCCGGTGCGGGATCAGTCCAAGCCCCCTGCGGAGCAGGAAAAATCCGAGGATATAACAGGTCAGGGCAGCATCCGCCCATATCAGACATACGGAAAGCATGAAATCTCCACAAAAATAGTGCGTTTTTGCCTGAATTATGGTAACATAGAGAAGTCCGTTTTGTCATTATCATTATTCGATCGGAGGAAATGTCGATGACTAACAAAGAACTTCAGAAAACTGCCAATGAGGTTCGCAAGGGGATCCTGACGGCCGTGCATGCGGCGAAGGCGGGGCATCCCGGCGGATCGCTCTCCAGCGCGGATCTGATGACCTATCTCTATTTCGAGGAGATGAACATCGATCCGAAGCATGTGGACAATCCTGACCGCGACCGGTTCGTGCTCTCCAAAGGGCACTGTGCGCCGGGACTTTATTCCACGATGGCGAACCGCGGCTATTTCCCGGTGGAGGAGCTGAAGACGCTCCGTCATCTCGGTTCCCGTCTGCAGGGACATCCCTCCATGCAGTATCTTCCGGGACTGGACATGTCGAGCGGGTCGCTCGGACAGGGCATTTCCGCCGCCTGCGGTATGGCTCTCGCGGGCAAGATGGACGGTAAGGATTACCGCGTATATACCATGCTCGGAGACGGCGAACTGGAGGAAGGTCAGGTATGGGAGGCGGCGATGTTCGCCGGTTTCCGCAAGCTGGACAACCTGACGGTCATCGTCGACAACAACAATCTGCAGATCGACGGTCCGATCGATACGGTCTGCTCTCCCTATCCGATCGATAAGAAGTTCGAGGCCTTCAACTTCCACGTGATCAATATCGACGCGCATGATTTTGACCAGATTCGCGCGGCATTCGAGGAAGCAAAGAAGACAAAGGGAATGCCCACGGCGATCGTCGCGAAGAGTGTGAAGGGTAAGGGCGTGTCGTTCATGGAAAATCAGGTCGGCTGGCACGGCAAGGCACCGAACGACGAGGAATACGCAAAGGCGATGGCTGATCTTGAGGCCATTGACAAGGCGCTGGCGTAACGGAGGGCGAGAGAATGAGCGATGTGAAGAAGATTGCAACCAGAGTGAGTTACGGCGAGGCGCTGAAGGCCATGGGTGCGGAGTATCCGAACCTGGTGGTGCTCGACGCCGACGTCGCGGCGTCAACAATGACCGCCACTTTTAAAAAGGAATTCCCGGACAGGCATATCGACTGCGGTATCGCCGAGGCCAACATGATGGATATCGCAGCGGGACTCGCAACCTGCGGGAAGATCCCGTTTGTCAGCGCTTTCGCGATGTTTGCCGCGGGCCGCGCTTTTGAACAGGTGCGCAACTCCGTCGGCTATCCGAAGCTTAACGTCAAGATCGGCGGCACGCACGCCGGCATCACGGTCGGCGAGGACGGCGCGAGCCATCAGTGCAACGAGGATTTCGCCCTGATGCGCGTGATCCCCGGGATGGTCGTCATGTGCCCGGCCGATGATATTGAGGCCAAGGCCTGTGTCCGCGCGGCGATCAAGCATCAGGGGCCGGTATACATCCGTTTCGGCCGAGCGGCATGCACGGTGATCAATGACCGGCCTGATTACAAATTCGAACTCGGCAAGGGGACCGTGGTGCGCGAGGGCAAGGATGTGTCGATCATCGCGACCGGGATCTGCGTGGATTCCGCGCTCGAAGCGGCCAAAACGCTGGAAGCGGAGGGCATAGATGCCGAGGTCATCAACATCTGCACCATCAAGCCGCTGGATGCGGAGCTGATCGCAAAGAGCGCGAAGAAAACCGGCAAGGTCATCACGGTGGAGGAGCATTCCGTGATCGGCGGCCTCGGAAGCGCCGTTTGCGACGCGCTTGCCGAGCTCTGCCCCACACCGGTGAAAAAACTGGGCATGCAGGACGTCTACGGTGAATCGGGAACTGCGGCGGAGCTGGTGCACAAGTTCGGTCTTGACGGCGAGGGTGTCGCCAATGCCGTTCGCGGATTCGTGAAATAAGGCGATGAAAAAGCGGATCCTTTCCCCCTCCATCCTCTCGGCGGATTTTACCAGACTGGGCGAGCAGGTTAAGGAGGCAGAGAAAGCGGGAGCGGAATATCTGCACATTGATGTGATGGACGGTGTCTTTGTCCCGTCCATCACATTTGGTATGCCGATCATCAAGTCGCTCAGACCTCATACGGATCTGGTCTTCGATGTCCACCTGATGATCCTTGATCCGATCCGCTATATCGACCGCTTCATCGATCTCGGTGCCGAAGTGCTCACCTTTCACGAGGAAGTCGCGCGAGAGCCCAAGGAGTTGACGGCCCTGATCGACAAGATCCACGCGCGCGGCAAGAAAGCGGGCATGGCGATCAAGCCGGAGACGGACATTTCCGTTTTCAAGCCCTTTCTGCACGAACTGGAGCAGTTTCTGGTCATGACCGTCCGTCCGGGCTACGGCGGACAGGCCTATATTCCGGAGACCACGGAAAAGATCTGGCAGACAAGAAAAATGCTGGATGCCGCCGGGATCGATGCCGACATCCAGGTGGACGGCGGTATCACCGATGAAACGCTGCCGATCGTGCTGGAAGCGGGTGCCAACGTGATCGTGGCCGGTTCCGCTCTCTTTAAGGGAGATATTGCCGATAACTGCGGGCGTTTTCTTGCAAAGATGAACAAAGGATGATAAAATAACAACAGATATTATCGGATAACGGGATGGCACTGAAACGAGCAACGGGCGGGGCACCTGCCTTTACCTGGAAGAAAATGAACCGCAATGACCCCTGCTGGTGCGGCAGCGGTAAAAAATACAAGGCCTGTCATGAGAGTTTTGATGACAGGATCATTCGCTGTGAGCGGCAGGGAATGATCGTCCCGAAGCGGGAATCGATCAAGATGCCCGCGGATATCGAGGGGATTAAAGCGAGCGCAAGGATCAATGTCGCAGCACTCGATGCGGTTGCGGAAAAGATCCGTGTCGGCATGTCCACAGGGGAGATCGACCGGATCGTTGAGGAGACGACCCGGAAAATGGGCGGGATCCCGGCTCCGCTGAATTATGAGGGTTTCCCGAAGAACTGCTGCACTTCGATCAACGATCAGGTGTGTCACGGGATCCCCTCGGAGGAGGATATCCTCAAAGACGGCGATATCGTCAATGTCGACTGTTCGACGATCTACAATGGGTATTTTTCCGACTCCTCGCGGATGTTTCTTCTTGGCGATGTGTCGCCGGAGAAAAAACGTCTGGTGGAAGTGACGAAGGAATGCATGGAGATCGGCATTCAGGCCGTACACCCATGGGAGCCTTTGGGGAACATGGGTGACGCGGTACATCAGCATGCGCTGAAAAACGGCTACAGCGTTGTGCGGGAGATCGGCGGACACGGCTGCGGGTTTTCGTTTCATGAGGAACCCTTCGTGAGTTACGTGTCAAAGCCGGGCACCGAAATGCTCATGGTGCCGGGGTTTGTGTTCACGATCGAGCCGATGATCAACGCGGGCGGTGAGGAGATCTTTGTAGACGATACCAACGACTGGACGGTCTACACGGAGGATCATTCCCCTTCCGCGCAGTGGGAGGTTGAGGTGGTTGTTACAGAGGACGGATGCGAGGTGCTCTCATGGTAAACAAAGGGAAATACTATATCACGACGGCGATCGCCTATACATCGGGGAAGCCGCATATCGGCAACAACTACGAGATCGTGCTCGCGGATGCGATCGCGCGTTACAGGCGTGCGGACGGCTATGATGTTCACTTCCTGACGGGCTCCGATGAGCACGGACAGAAGATCGAGACGCGTGCGATCGAGGCGGGTTGCGCCTCTCCCAAGGAATTCGTTGACAGAACAGCGGGGGAGATCCGGCGTCTCTGGGATCTGATGAACACGAGCTATGACCGTTTCATCCGGACGACGGATGAGGATCATGAGCGGCAGGTTCAGAAAATCTTTAAAAAGCTTTACGAGCAGGGCGATATCTATAAGGGCAGTTATGACGGCCTGTACTGCACGGAATGCGAGGCCTATTACACGAAGAGTCAGCTGGTCGAAGGCAAATGCCCCGTCTGCGGAGGCGATGTGCATCCGATGGCGGAGGAGGCCTATTTCTTCCGGATGAGCAAATATGCCGATCGCCTGATCGACTATATCAACACGCACCCTGAATTCATCCAGCCGGTGGCCAGAAAAAATGAGATGATGAACAATTTCCTGCTTCCCGGCCTGCAGGATCTCTGTGTGTCCCGCACCTCTTTCAAGTGGGGGATCCCGGTTGATTTTGATCCCGGACATGTGGTCTACGTGTGGCTGGATGCGCTTACCAATTACATCACGGGCGTCGGCTATGATGCGGACGGGAACAGCGGCGAGCTCTACAACAAATACTGGCCGGCGGATCTGCATCTGATCGGCAAGGACATTGTCCGTTTCCACACGATCTACTGGCCGATCTTCCTGATGGCACTGGATGTGCCGCTGCCGAAGCAGATCTTCGGACACCCCTGGCTGCTGCAGGGCGGCGAGAAGATGTCCAAATCCAAGGGGAATGTGATCTACGCAGATGATCTGGCAGGCATCTTCGGCGTTGATGCGGTGCGGTATTTTGTGCTCCATGAAATGCCCTATGACAATGACGGCGTGATCACATGGGAGCTGATGGTCGAGCGCTACAACTCCGATCTGGCCAACACGCTGGGCAATCTGGTGTCCCGTACGGTCGCGATGAGCAATAAGTACTTCGGCGGCATCGTCGAGGATACGGGCGCGTCGGAGCCGGTGGACGCCGATCTGAAGAATCTGGTCCGGGGCACCTATGAGACGGTGGAAAAGAAGATGGAGGAGCTTCGTGTCGCGGAAGCGCTGACGGAGATCTTCCAGATCTTTAAGCGCAGCAACAAATATATTGATGAGACGGAGCCGTGGGTTTTGGCCAAGGATGAGGCCAGACAGGACAGACTGAAGACGGTTCTCTATAATCTCACGGAGTCGATCGCGATCGGCGCGTCGCTTCTTGCGCCGTTCATGCCCGAGAGCGCGCAGCAGATCGCCGAAGCGATCGGCATGACATCAGGGCTCCGCGAATTCGACACGCTGACGACCTTCGGTCTTTATCCGAACGGAAACAAGGTCCGGGAGGGAAGTGCGGTCCTGTTCGCACGCAAGGATCTGAAAGAGGTGCTGGAGAAGGCGGCACAGATCACGGAGAAGCAGAAAGCGGAATACGATGAGGCCAAACGACTCGCCGAGGAGAACCTGAAAAAGGCGGGCAAGCTGTAGACCGCGAAGAAAGGAGCTGATCGTTATGGCAGTCCGTACGGAAGAGATGCGCTATGATTCCCGTGACCGGGAAACCAAGCTGTACGCGAAAAAATGGATCCCGGAGGGAGAACCGAAAGCGATCCTGCAGATCGTGCACGGCATGAGCGAGGCGATCGAACGCTATGACGAATACGCGACCTGGATGGCCGAGCGCGGCATCATGGTGATCGGTAACGATCATCTGGGGCACGGGAAATCCAAAACGGAAAACGGCACGTGGGGATATTTCTGCAAACGGGATCCCGCGACCGTTTTGGTACGCGATGTGCACCGGTTAAAAAAGATCGTTCAGGAGGAGCACCCGGGTGTGCCGATCGTTATCATGGGACACAGTATGGGGGCGATCATTGCGCGGGAGTACATCAGCCGCTATGGCACCGGGATCTCCGGCGCGATCCTGCAGGCAACCGGTATGCAGAACATGAATACCGTGCGGACGGCCAAAGTGCTTGCAAAGATCATCGGCACCTTCTGCGGGGACAGGCATCGTTCCGCGCTGATCAACGGGATCGTCTTCGGACATTATAATGACCGGATCCCCAAGCCCTGCGCGGCTTCAGCGTGGCTGTCGCACAATGAGGAAAACATCAAAAAATACGAGAACGATCCTGCCTATGGTTTCACCTTCACGATCAACGGATTCCTGACACTGGGAGAACTGATCCGACGCACGCAGGATGAGGATGATATGTACAACATCCCCAAGCGTCTGCCGATCCTGTTAGCCTGCGGAAAGGAGGATCCGACCGGCGGCTATGGCAAGGGGATCGAGGAATTGTATGAGAATTACAAAAATGTCTGCCACATCGAGGATGTGACATTGAAGCTTTATGACGGCATGCGGCACGAGATCCACAATGAGACGGACAGGCAGCAGGTATATGAGGATGAATATGCCTTTATCATGCGCGTCATCGGACAGTGATCTCCGGTGATACGGATAAAGGGCGTCATTGTCCGCGAAGGAACGCGGGATGACTGGGAGCCGGCAAAGAGGCTTGCCTGGCGGGTGTTCAACACCTATGACGCGGCGGATTATACGGAACAGGGAATAGAGACGTTCCGGGAATTCCTCGAAGACGGATCTCTTTATCAGATGTTTCTCGTCGGGAGTTACCGGCTGTTTGTCGCAACACTGTACGGAAGAATGGTCGGCATGCTGGGATTGCGGGAACGTGCGCACATATCCCTCCTGTTTGTTGACGGTCAGTGTCATCGCAACGGAATCGGCAGTGCGCTCGTGGAGCTCGCGGCGGAGACGGTGGCAAAGGAAGCGAGAGGAAACGCGCTTTCCGTGCACGCATCGCCCTATGCGGTGGAGTTTTACAGAAAGCTTGGTTTTTCGGCAACGGAAACGGAGCGGAAACAGGACGGCATCCGTTTCACGCCGATGATCCTGGAATTGGAGTAGCGGAATTGGGGAAGGTTTTTGATCTGGACAGCCCGTTGATGCGGGGATTATCGCGGATGGCAGATATCATCTGGCTGAATCTGCTGACGCTCATATTCTTTATGCCGGCGATCGGACTGTTTACCCTTACCGTGTCCGCAGGACTGCCGGTGCCGCTCATCATCCTGATTACCTGGGCGGCATCGCTTCTGGTCGGACCGGCTTATACGGGACTTCATTATGTGCTTTTGAAGATGGTGCGTGACGAGGAAGGGTATATCACAAAGGGATTTTTCAAGTCCTTCCGGGAGAATTTCCGTCAGTCGATCGCACTGGCTGCCGTTGTTGCTTTTGTCACGGCGGTGCTGGCGGCGGATCTGTGGCTTCTTACGGTGCCGCAGGCCGGTTCGTTTCCCGTCATGCTGCGTATCCCGATCCTGGTGGTGACGGTCTATCTTTTTATGGTCTCTTTGTGGATCTTTCCGCTGGAGGCAAGGTTTGTCAACAAGGTATCGAAAACACTGAAAAACGCGTTTTTCATGTCGATCCTCGCGTTTCCCAGAACCCTCGGCATGGCGGTGATGACGCTGTTACCCGTGCTGCTCTTCTGGTTTTTCGGCCTGCGGCTGGTCCCGTTCCTGATCATGTTCGGGATCTCCGGTCCGGCATTTGTGAGTGCGCTGCTTTATAACAAGATCTTTAAACGATTTGAGCCCGAGGAGGAGGCGACCTCATCGGATGAGGAATTTGTCCTTGCGGAAGACGCCGAAAAGTCCGATAATACGGCAGAGGAGATCGGAGAAGATAACGTGAAGTCTGAGGAAGGCGGTAACGGGGAAGATGACTAATCGGATAAAGGGATTGATCAAACAGTACTCTCAATGGTTCGCGCCGATCATTGTGTTTGTGATCGCGGTTTTTATCATTCTGGCCTTTTTCCTCGATCACACGATCCTGGATTCTCATGACCGTGCGCGGGCAGAGATCGTTGCGGAGGCCCTGCTTCTGGAGCGCAAGGTGGAAAGCAAGCTTGTGGATGACCGCGCGATCGTCAGGTCTATGCAGCAGACTTTTGCTAACGTCTCGTCGGAGTCGATGACGCAGGAGGAAGATGACGGGACGTTCGCCGGGATCCTGAACAATGCACTCCGCGCGGGAGAAGGCTATCTCGCTCTGGTGGTCGATCAAAAGGGAAATGCGGTCGATGCCGCCGGTGAACGGGTGTCTGTCGCGGATCTTCCCTGGTATACGGAGATCGCCGAGATGGCAGCCGGTGATGTGAAGTCTTTTCATGTCACGGATGACGGTCTGAAGGGCAATGACGCAGTGGTGAGCGCCGGCGCATTCAACTTTTCGGGCGGCAGCAGCGGTGTCTGCCTGTATTTCAATAACACATGGATCCCGGTCCTCGCCGTGACCGGAAAGGGAAAAGCGCTGATGACGATCGTCGGTGATGACGGCACCATCCTCATGCGCAGCGATGTTTCGGATTACTTTATCCGCGGCAACAATTACTGGCAGCTGATCGGCGGAGATGCGCCGTCTTCGGCGAAGAATCATATCCGGCGCAAGGACAGCTATGCGATCTATCTGGCACAGAACAACTATACGGTCATCGAAGTTCCGATGCAGACGGATGTGCCCTGGGCGGCCTGTGTGAGTGTGAGCGGCAATTACATCGATTCGATCGCGTCGGCTTATTTCCAGAGTACGAAGACACTGGTGATCGAGCTGCTGATCGCTGTGGTCGGTTTCTTCGCTCTGCTGATCATCCTCAATGTGATCTCCAAGATCAGGCGCCTCAAAGAGAGTCAGGCGCTCGGCGAGAAGGCCGATCACGACCAGCTGACGGGGTTGCGCAACAAGGCGGCGACCGAGCGGGATATTCAAGAGTTCATGGATGCGAATCCGAATACGCAGTCGATCCTGTTCATTCTGGATATCGATGATTTCAAAAGTGTTAACGACACCATGGGTCATTCCTTCGGGGATGATGTGCTCCATGAATTCGGTTTCCGTCTGGGTTCGATGTTCCGGGCCACCGATATCGCAGGCCGTATCGGCGGTGATGAGTTTATGGTGTTTGTCAAGAACATCCCGGATGAAGCGACGATCGAAAAGGAAGCGAAGAAGATCCGGGAATTCATCAGCTCTTTCCGCGCGGGCGAAGGTGTCAAACGCGAGATCACGGCCAGTTCCGGCGCGGCGGTCTTCCCCGCGGACGGCAGCAGTTTCGAAACGCTCTACAAATCCGCCGATAAGGCGCTTTACGAATCCAAGCGCAGCGGAAAGCGGCAGTTGTCGTTCTTCCGGCACTGAATAGGTGAAAGGCACTGTTTTTCGTCAAATTGCACAATAAAACAGGGAAATCTTTGTGCAATAACACCATAGGCAAGGCCCCGGATTTCGGGTAAAATATTTGTGTTTGGCAACTATTGGCATTGTTTCACTTCAAATGCAGGAGGAAAAAATGGCAAGTTTATCACTCGAAAACATTACCAAGGTTTATCCCAATGGATTTGAGGCGGTCAAGAGCTTCAATCTGGAGATCCAGGACAAGGAGTTCATCATCTTCGTCGGTCCTTCCGGATGCGGCAAGTCCACGACCCTTCGTATGATCGCAGGTCTGGAGGATATCTCCGGCGGCACGCTCAAGATCGGTGACCGCGTGGTCAATGATGTGGAGCCCAAGGATCGTGACATCGCGATGGTCTTCCAGAACTACGCTCTGTATCCGCACATGTCCGTTTATGATAATATGGCATTCGGCTTAAAGCTCCGCAAGGTGCCGAAGCAGGATATCGACAAGATGGTCAAGGATGCGGCCAAGATCCTCGATCTGACCCAGCTTCTCGACAGAAAACCGAAGGCTCTGTCCGGCGGTCAGAGACAGCGTGTGGCCATGGGCCGTGCGATCGTCCGTAACCCCAAGGTTTTCCTGATGGACGAGCCGCTGTCCAACCTGGATGCCAAGCTCCGTGTCCAGATGCGTACCGAGATCGCGAAGCTCCACCAGAGACTGGGCACCACGATCATCTATGTTACGCATGACCAGACCGAGGCTATGACGCTCGGTACCCGTATCGTCGTCATGAAGGACGGCGTCATCCAGCAGGTCGATACGCCTCAGAACCTCTATGACAAGCCGCAGAACCTGTTCGTCGCCGGCTTCATGGGATCTCCGCAGATGAACTTCCTCGATGCCGAGGTTGCCGTCAACGGTGACAAGGCTGCTCTCAAGTTCGCAGGTCAGGCCATCGAGCTTCCGCCGGCCAAGTCCAAGAAGCTGATCGACGGCAATTATGCAGGCAAGACCGTCACCTTCGGTATCCGTCCCGAGAACGTCTACGATGACGAGGCGCGTGTCTCCATGGCACAGGCAACCTTTGAAGCCACGATCAACGTCTACGAGCTTCTTGGTGCCGAAGTTTACCTGTACTTCGATCTCGCCGGCTTCCCGGTCACTGCCCGTGTCAATCCGCGCACGACCGCTCGTCCGGGCGACAAGGTCAAGTTCGCGTTCGACGTCGAGAAGATCCACGTCTTCGACAAAGAGACCGAGAGCGTGATCACAAACTGACGCGTTAGCTACGAGCCACGCGACAAGGACAACGAAAAGCCGGGGCAAGCTTGCTTGCACCCGGTTTTTTGGTGGACTTGGCATGCGGCGAATGCCGCGCAGCGAGATGGAGCGCGAAGCGCGAAATCGAGCTGACGCGTGGCTCGTAGCCCCCGTATTGAAATCCCCTGTCCTTAATGCTAGAATGATGAAAGCATCTGATATGGCCTGTGCCTAAGGAGGGAAACATGAGTACAAAAGTAACCTTTGACTATTCCAAAGCAACGCCCTTTGTCCGCTCGGACGAAATCGCCATGATGGAGAATCAGGTCGGATCGGCCGCGAAGATCCTCAAGGACAGAAGCGGCGCCGGCAACGATTTCCTTGGCTGGATCGATCTGCCTGTCGCCTATGACAAGGAGGAATTTGCCCGGATCAAAGAAGCTGCGAAGCAGATCCAGTCCGACTCCGAGGTGCTCATTGTCATCGGCATCGGCGGCTCCTATCTCGGCGCGAGGGCGGCGATCGAATTCCTGCGGCATAGTTTCTACAATGTGGTTGACCGGTCCGTGCGCAAAACACCGGAGATCTATTTCTGCGGCAATTCCATCAGCTCCACCTATCTGCAGGATCTGCTCGATGTTGTCGGTGACCGTGATTTTTCGGTCAACATGATCTCGAAGTCGGGAACGACCACGGAGCCGGGCATCGCTTTCCGTGTGTTCAAGGAAAAACTGATCGGCAAATACGGCAAAGAGGGTGCCGCAAAACGCATCTACGCGACGACGGACAAGGCAAAGGGTGCCCTTAAGCAGGAGGCGGATGCCGCGAAATATGCGGAGTTCGTTGTGCCGGATGATGTCGGCGGTCGCTTCAGTGTGCTGACGGCAGTCGGTCTTCTTCCTATCGCGGTTTCCGGCGCGGATATCGACGAACTGATGAAGGGCGCCGCAGAAGGCAGAAAGCTTGCTCTCGAAACGCCTTATGCACAAAATGACGCGCTTCTTTATGCCGCGTTGCGCAACATTTTGTACCGCAAAGGAAAATCCGTAGAGGTGCTTGCCAACTATGAGCCTTCCGTCCACTATGTTTCCGAGTGGTGGAAACAGCTCTACGGTGAATCTGAGGGGAAGGATCAGAAGGGGATCTTCCCGGCGAGCGTTGATCTGACCACCGATCTCCATTCCATGGGTCAGTTCATTCAGGACGGCGCCCGCATCATGTTCGAGACGGTGATCCATGTAGAAAAGAGTCGTCACAGTCTGACGATCCCTTCGGAGGAATCCAATCTTGACGGCCTGGGATATCTGGCAGGCAAGACGGTCTCCTTTGCCAATGATGCCGCCATGAACGGCACGATCCTCGCCCACACTGACGGACAGGTACCGAATCTCATGGTCCATGTGCCGGAAATGAATGAATTCTATCTTGGAGAGCTTTTCTATTTCTTTGAGTTTGCCTGCGGAGTCAGCGGCTATCTGCTGGGCGTCAACCCGTTCAATCAGCCGGGGGTCGAGAGCTATAAGAAGAACATGTTTGCGCTCCTTGGCAAACCCGGCTACGAGGATATGACGGATGCGCTGAAGAAGAGGCTGGAAGGCTGAGCATCCAAAGGTGATCCCGGAAATAAAGAAACGGTCCGGTTTCCGTCCGGGCCGTTTCTTTGTCACACCACCTTCTTCATGTCAGAAGCTTTGATGCTGATGTTGTAATGTGTTCCGAAGGTGAACAGACTGGATACCTCGCGGATATCATATTCCACTTTGGATCTTTCCAGTCGCTCCAGCATGTCATCCTTCTGGCTTTCGGAAAACAGTACGATCTTTGCTTTTTTACCGATGTTCATGACAGTTCCCCCTTTTGGTCCCCTTGCGCCGTTTCCGACGTGTTTATTGTTTACATATGCAATATACGGGGGTTCCTGTCTTGCTGCTTATCGTATTTTGAACAGAGATGGATCAGAATTTGATGAAAACTGCCGGTGTATTTCTGTACCCGGCAGTTTTTCGAAATCAGGTCATAGCCTGTTTGATCTTTCCGGCGATGAAATCGCGGTGATCGTCCTTAACCAGATAATAGAGCAGTGAATCCCGCACCAGAGCGGGCGGGAGACCGCGGCCGACCAGCTTGAAGTTGACAAAGCCGCGCGTGATATAGCCGGGCAGTTCTTCTCTGGAGACAAATCCGGAGCGTTTTCTGCACTCGGCAAAGGAAGGACGGATCGAACTGCCGATCCGGTTCGGACAGGGGAAGCGGGAGCCGGTATCGCCGGCCAGCTGCGCGCGCCCCTCATCAAGATAATGCTGTGTTCGTTTCGGACAATGCGGGAAGCAGATCTCGTCCACGAGGATCTCAATGCGGCCGGCATCCGGTTCCAGCGCGCGGAGCACGGTCTCATCATGGTTCATGTCATAGTCGAGCACCAGGAGCGTGTAGTCTCCGGCAAGCTCCGCCTGCATTCCGCTCAGATCCGTGATCCGCTTTGTTGTGGAGGAGATCAGCGGAAATCGCGGAAATTTTCTGCGGATGTAATCCTCCAGAACTGGGGAGTTGACAAGCACCTGGTTGCGTCCGTTATCGGCGAGCTCCATGATCCGGTTGCAGAAAGGATCCGAAAGATGCTCTTCTCCGATCAGCGGATTGGTCCAGGTGAAACGGACGGGGATCTGTTCCTGATCGAAGTAGCCGAGGATCTTTTTCATGGTGTCCTCGGGAACGGAACCGAAGACAGCGCGTCCGCCGTTCCAGATCGCCCCCGGGAAGGTGCCGTAGACGCTGCCGATCCGGTAGCCGTCCTCAAAGCAGTCGGGATATTCGCGCATCAGATCGATCAGTGCGTAGAACAGGTAGAAATGAACGCAGAAACCCGGCAGATGCCAGTAGACAGGGACAGGCTGCACAGATGATACTGAGTTTTCGGTGTTCATCATATCCTCCGTTTCGTTGTATCAGGAATTGTCTTCATGTGGTTTTCCGGTGATCTCGATCCGTCCGTCGCGGAAGGAAACCTTGACTTTGTTGTCGGTCAGCTTCAGCTCATCCAGAAGCTCCTGTGGGACCTGCAACCGGTTGGCGCGATCCAGGACCACATATTCATCCTGCGTCTGTTCGTCACGCCAGTCGATATCGCTCTCCCGCACACGATCCGCGAATTCCTCCCGGAGCACGCGCTCGGAACTGATCTTGCCGTCCCGGATCGCGACGACGCGTTTCACTTTTTTTGAGAGCGCCATGTCATGTGTGACGATCAGGATCGTCTGTCCGTCTTTATTCAACTCCGTAAACAGATCAAAGATATAGTCGGCTGTTGCGGAATCCACGGACCCGGTCGGTTCATCCGCGAGAAGCAGCTTCGGCCGGTTGGCCAGCGCGATGGCAATGGCGATCCGCTGCTGTTCTCCGCCGGAGAGCATGTTCATCTTGCTGTTCTTCTTGTCGGCAAGTCCCACCATTTCCAACAGTTCCATGGCTCTCTCTCTTCTGTGCCGCGAGCCGGACAGATTCATGGGCAGCATGATGTTCTCCAGCGCAGTGAGATAGGGCAGCATGTTGCGGCCGTTGTTCTGCCAGACAAAGCCGACGGTATCCCGCTTGTATCGGACGAGTTCCCGTTCCGTCATGGCGAAGAGATTTCTGCCGTCAACCCAAAGGGAACCGGCACTCGGCCGATCCAGACCGCCGATCATGTTCAAAAAGGTGGATTTTCCGCTGCCGCTGTTCCCGATCAGCGCGGTAAGTTCTCCCTTCTGCACGGTAAGATCCAGGCCTTGAAGAGCCAGAACCTCGGTGGTCTTTGTTTTGTAGATCTTGACAAGACCGTCCGCTTCCACCATGATATTAGATTTTTCCGTAACCGGCGCTTGTTCCTGTGGCATGAGAACCTCATTTACATAGAATCGCGTTACATCTGTTCTCCGTTCTGCAGTTCGATCGTCATATCCGCCGCGCCCATGAGGCCGACATCATGTGTTGTCATGAGCACCGTAATGCCTTCCCTGCGGGTCATTTCCTTAAAGATCTCCGTCACATGCGCTGCCATGGCGGAATCCAGCTCCGCGGTGGGTTCATCCGCGAAGATGATCGCCGGGTGATGGGCAAAGGCGCGCGCAATGGCCACACGCTGCTGTTCGCCGCCGGACATCTCGGCACTCATGTGGGTCATGCGGTTGGCGAGCCCCACGAGCTTCAGGCATTCCTCCACGCGCGCCTGCGAGTCCCGGCCGATCTTCTGACCGGCCATACGAATGGAGAACTCCACATTCTGAAACGCGTTGAGCGACGGGATGAGAGAGACGGACTGGAAGACAAAGCCCATCTCCCGGCGCCGCAGGTTTTCCCGTTCGCGATCGGACAGTTCTGTGAGCGGCTGTCCGCGGAAGAACACCTCCCCTTCGGTCGGGTCATCCAGTGAGTTCAGGATGTTCATGAGCGTTGTTTTGCCCGAGCCGGACCGGCCCTTCAGGATCGCAAAGGTACCTGCCGGGATGGCGATGTCGATCCCTTTGAGTGCCCAGAACTTACCCGCGGGTGTGTCAAAGGCCCGCTTCACACCGTTTGTTTGTATAATGAGATCCTGTGTCATATATTCTCCTGTCAGCTATTCCTCTCCCAATTTCAGCGCCTTCGTTACGTTCATGCCAAACAGCAGGAAGATCAGCACGAAGACGCACAGAAGCATGACGCCGCCGACAATGCCGTAGAGTTTGTAAAGATCCGAGGCGCGCGTGATCAGCTTCATCGGGAGCACCTGATCGGAGGTGGCATAGGAAGCCTGCAGCATCGGGACGAACATCATCGAAGTCAGTTTGCCGATACCGATGCCGGCAAGCACAGAGAAAACGCCGGAGAAGAGCTGCTCCATGAGCAGCATACGGACGATCTCTCCTTTATGAAAGCCGCAGGCTCTAAGAACGCCGAAGACGAGTTCCCGTTCCTTGATGGACATGATCCAGTAGATCAGATATCCGACCGCGCACAGAAGCAGCGTGACGGCAAAGCCCATGGTGAGGATCCCGTTGGTGCCCTGCAGGAGCGGATCCGTCATGGTGTGTTCCACATCGGTCTCCCGGTTGATGTATTTGCGTACCGTCATGTCGTGACCGGTGATGAAATCATAAACATCCCCCGGCGTCGCATCCTCTGTCAGGGAGATCCATTCTTCATAAGGCTGTAAGCCGAGCTTCTTGCGGATATCCGCGTAGTTGGCAACGATCAGATAGTTCTCTTCCGTCACGGCACTTCCGTCCGGGTTGATGACGGTCACGGAGGGCCGATAGGAAGGAAAATAGTCGACAAAATCGACCACGGTTCCCTTTAACGCCTTGCCGTCGCCATTGAAAAAGCTGATCGTGTCGCCGATCGCGACATCCTGAACGGTTTCGAAATTGCGCGACACGAGAAGCCCCTGCTCGGTGACAGCCAGCTCGTTCAGGTAGGTGTGCCAGGATTTTTCGTTGATCCCGGCGGGAAGAGAGGTCATCTCGCCGAATTCACGCGTGTGAACAGCCATGAACGTGAGCGGTACCCGGGCGTTCTTTTTTTGCTTCATATAGGCCTTGTCATCGTAGAGCACACGGGTGTGGCTGTCCGCGAAATCCATGGACAGATATCTGGTCGGATCGGGTTCCAGATAGGTGCCGGTGGGCGTTCCGTTTTCATCCTGCAGCATGGGCCAGTTTTCTTTGATGATCACATCGGTCCCGTCGAGATACGTGGTGTTTTCGACCGCGTTTTCCAGGATCGTGCGCGCGACCGTGGCATGGAACATGCCGAGGGAGATGGTCATGATAAGGAACAGCATGATGAGCTGCAGCTTGTGTCCGTTTTTTGTGTTTTCCATAAAGGAAATATACCCTGCGGGACCGCAGATCTTTCTGACACACAGGTAGATCAGCTTCACGATGAGCGGCTGAATGCGCAGGAAAAAGAGACCCGTGCCCACAATGAACAGGGAGGAACTGATGTAGAGAAGCGGATCCAGGCGTTCGCCGGAGAGGACGGTCTCGGAGATGGATCCCATGCTCCGGCGAAAGGTGTAGAAACCGTACAGAGCCACGCCGATAAAGACGATATCGATGAAAAGCTTCTGCCAGAGCGGCTTTCTGCCCACCGCTTTCTGTTGTTTCAGATTCACGATCGTGACCCTGCTGTGGCGGATCGCCGGCAGGGAAATGCTGAGGAGTGTGACCAGAACAGCCGCCGCCGCGTAGAGCGCGGAAGACAGGGAGTAATGCACGGGCAGGGAAACGTCCGGGTGGAATTCCAGGAAATTCCTGGTGGAGCTCAACAGTCTGGCGAACAGCGCTGCGAGAGGAACGCCGAGCACGGCACCCAGAAGGGAGAGAAAAGCACCCTGATAGAGATACAGGAGCAGGATCTGTCCGCGGGAACTGCCGCGGCTTTTGATGACAGAGATCTCATTCCGCTCCATCTCATACATCTGCCCGGAGATCATGAGCAGAAAGGCTGCTAACAGAACCAGAACGGGGATCTGCAGGATCATGAGGGTGGCGGAGATCCGCATCTGCTTTTGGGCATATTCCTCAAGAATACTGCGATATTCCGGTTCCTTCAGCACACTCTGGAACGCACTGTCCCTGCACAGCCAGGCGGTGGTCTCTCGGATCCGTCTGACATCGGAGGAGGAAACGGAGCGGTAATCGGGAAGATCATAGAAGGAGATCATGATCGTATAGAGAGATGCGTGTTCTCCCGTGAACAGGGACCGGAACAGTGCGGGTTCCATAAAGCAGTGGGAAAGCCACGTGTCCGGGTCATCCTGAAAGTAGAAATCTTCGTTATCCCCGCCGGTGAAAACGCCGATGATGTGGATCCGGACCGGCTTGCCGTCGGGGGTCGTGAGGTCATCAAAGGTCAGTGTCTCATCGGGGAGAAGCCCCTTCTGTACCAGTGTGGCCTGGGGGATAATGACTTCAATGGCGCCGGTGTCGTCCAGTCCGTCCTCGGAATACAGAGAGCCGCTCGAAAGGACCGCGTGCTCCGAAAGGCCGGTCATGGCCGAAAGGGAAAGATCCAGCGTACCGGTATCTTCCCTTTTGATATCGGAGGTGACGGTTTCGCGCTGCATGGTGTAGCTGAGAATAGTCATGTAGGGCGGAACATCCAGAAGATCATAGATCTCATCGGTAAAGCGTTCCATTTTGCCGATGGTGTCCCGGTCGTCTTTTCTGCAGGAGGCGCTCATTTTGAGGACCAGCGGCCATTTTCCGTTGTTCCGGATATACAGGGACAGTTCATCCTGCAGCATGCGGTCATAGGCGGTCTTCTGGTACAGCGGGAAGCTCACGGCCGTTGCCACAAAGAGCACGCAGCCGAGCAGAAGACTCAGATTCATCCATTTTTTCTGCCACAGCTTCTGCAGCATTATTCGGAACATATTTCCATGCCTTCCTCGACATCGCCGTAGGCGACCCAGTAATTTGACGGATCGGAACCGCCGGCCGTGAAACGGACCAGCCGGGTCGTACCGTCTTCCCGTTTTGTTATCACAAAGGTGTCCCCGTTATCGGTCGTATAAACGGCTTTTCGGGGAATCAGGAGCACCTCTCCCGTGCGGCCGGTCGTGATCTCGACACCGAAACGTTTTCTGCTCCAGTAGCCGTTATCCATGCTTGCGCCCGCCTCATCGGCGATGATACCCATATCCTCCTGCGGGATCTTGATGAGCGCATAGCCGGAGCGCATTTCCTTGGAGAGTCCCCGGGGACTGATCGTGACAACCCTGCCCGCAACAGCTTCTTCCGGAGCAGAGAGGCTGCGCACGGTGATCCCGGCCTCGTCTCCGCAGGAGAGCCTGCCATTTTCATCTTCAACGATGATATAGCTGGAGTCGTCGCGGGAGAGTTGGACGAGCCGCTCTCTGTAGTCGATCAGTTCTCCTGCTTTTCGTTCGG
This sequence comes from Lachnospiraceae bacterium, assembly GCA_024690605.1. Lineage (GTDB taxonomy): Bacteria > Bacillota > Clostridia > Lachnospirales > Lachnospiraceae > Butyrivibrio. The sequence goes on from JAILOV010000034.1 coordinate 23,865, forward strand.
TGATCGCCGTGACGATGCCGTTTTCCGGTGCGGTCACTTCATAGACCCCCGTGTAGCGGGTGAGCTTCTCCAACTGTTTTTGCAGGCTTTCGATCGAGCGGTTTCGATCCCTGACCGCACGGTCGATGGCGTCCAGCTCATCCTTGTTATAGGTCTTCCCGCGCTTCTTCTGCAGATCCGCCAGGCGTTCGTTCTGTCTGTCGATCTTGCGCCGGATCCGTGCGGCTTCGATGTCATCCCCCATGATCTCGATCGTTGCCAGAACCTGTCCTTTTTCGACCAGTTCGTAGCGCTTTACAAGAAGCTCCTTGAGATAGCAGGTTCCGGTTTTTGCCGGATTCACCAGCCATTCCGCGGAAGGGTAGAACAGAAATCCGTCCGTGGAGAGATCCGTGCTCATTTCTCCTTTTTCCAGCCGCAGGGTCTTGTTCCCGACGGAATATGGCACGTCGTAGACGACAGGATCCCCTTCCTGCAGGCCCCCGGTGATCTCGATGAAGGTGGCATCATACACACCGGTCCGTACCGGCGTGTAGACCGTCTCCCCGTCTTTATAGAGAAACACATAGGCTCCCCGCTCATCCCTGTTCACGGCATCTCTGGGAACGCTCAGCACGTTGGTCTTTCGTTCCTCAACGATGACGACTACCGCGGACTGACCGGGCGCGACTTCGCCGGAAGGATCCGCCAGATGAAAGGAGGTGAACACCTCGCCGTCCCGCTGTTTGATCCTGCGGTATTCATCCGGTTCCATGACCTCATACTGTACCTCGAAGCGCTGTCCGCCGATCATGGCATAGATCTCCGCCGCTCTGTTTACGGCGGCCTTGCTCACATAATCACAGAGGATCTCTTTGTTGTCGGGATCTCCGACGGCAAGGATGTGAGAGCCCTCCGGCACCTGATCTCCCGGAAGATAATAGGACGAAGCGACCACGACACCGTCGGAAGAAGCGGCGACACCGGCTTCCGCGAGTTCCGTCTGCAGTCTTTCCACGCGCTTTTCGTTGTAGGCATACTGCAGATCGAACTGTTCGCGCTTCTCCTTCAGAGACTGTTCCAGCTTTTCCCGTGCGAGTTTTGTCTGTTTGGCTCGTTTTTCCGCCGGCATCGCTCCCTTTGCCCAGCCGGCGTATCCGGGCGAGTCCTCGGCGGGTGCTTTGTTGTAGAGTTCCTGAAAGGCCAGGGCGGCTTCATATTCCTCTTTGACTGCTTTGGCGATGTCTGCGGCAAGATCGGCGGAGGCTGCCGCGTATTCTTCAAGAAGAGCGGCGTTTTCTTCTTCGATCGCTTCGATCTCGTCGCTGACGGATTCCGCGGCGCCGTAGAACAAGACGTCGCCGGCATGCACTTCCTCTCCCGGCAGAGCACCGTAGTTGCCGAAAGCCCGGGAGGATTCATAGGCGTATTCCACGGTATCGGGACACACCACACCGGGCCAGACGCTCACACGGGAAATCTCGCGGTACTCCGCGGGCATGAAGCGAACGACGCTTCCCACGGGTTCCACCAGTTCCGGTTCGTCTGTCCCGTCCTGTACAGAGAAACTATTCGCAGTGTTTCCGGTCGATCCCGTTCCGTCAGCGGATGCTTTTCCGTCGGCCGATGCCGCAGAGGAACAACCCGCCGTCAGAGTCAGGCAGAGAAGAACGGAAAGGAGCCTGCCGATTTTCTGTTTTTGAAACGGGACATTCATTGTTTAACGACCTGATCCCCTTCCTCCAGACCCTGCAGGATCTCTATCCGGTCATCTCCGACAAGACCGGTCTCGATCCAGGCGATCTGTCGGAAGCCGTTATCATCCAGCGTATACACATAGGGCTTTCCGTCGGCGTGAAAGACGGTTCCGAGGGGGAGCGACAGAACCTGATCCCGCCGGTCGAGCGTGATCCGGATGGTTGCCGAGGTTCCCACATCAATACCGTCGTTGTCAGGTCCCGAGAGGATCTCAAAACGCTGTACATCATCCCAGTCTTCCATCTGCCAGGGCACAACCTCATAGCTGCCGGCAGCGTTGCCGTACACGATGTCCAAAGGGACCGCTTCTCCTTCGCGGAAGCAGGAACTGACATCGGGCTCCTTCATCTCAAAATGACCGGTGGAGCTGTCAACGATGGTCATGACGACTTCGTCTTTGCGGGAGGTGGAGCCTTCCAGGTCCGACGTCACGGAAAAGACGGTTCCGGACATGGTGGAAAAGATGCGGCTGGCGGAAAGCTCGGACCGCAGATGAGAGAGCTTCTTCCGGTCGAATTCGATCTCATCGTTCAGATCTTCCCGCTTGTAGCGATAGCTTTCGGAAATCGAGGCTTCGTTTTTTTCGTATTTCTCCACGTCCTCGTCTTTGATCTCGGGCGTGTTATAGACAAAACCGTTATAGGTGTCCGCCCGGTCAAATCCCTCGGCGGCATCAAGATACGACAGATCCAGCTCGTTTTTCTTGATCCGGTATTCCAGCTCATCGATCTCTGCCTGCAGATTGTCGGCGGAGAGTTCAACGAGCAGATCGCCGGGCTTCACACTGTCACCCTGACGGACATGCACCTTGGACACGCGCTTTCCGCCGACCGGAAAGGAAACTTCCTGTTCCTTGTTCTGCACCCAGGTGGCTGTCAGGGCTCTGGTGAGGACGACATCCTCTCTGGTGACGGATATCAGACTGTACAGCGGTTCTTCGGAGGAATTGTCCACAACGACCATCGGCTCCTCCCCGGTTTTGCCGCAGCCGGCGGCAAGCGGGAGAAGCATGCAGATGCATAACAGATATGAGATTGATCGACGGATTCTTCCTGTGGGCATCTGTCAGTCCGATCTGTATCGCGGGATTCAGTTTTTTCCCGGCGGGGTAAAAGGCTGGGGTCTGGGTCTGCGAACGGCGACAACACCGCTCTGCTCAAGATTTCGCAGGACCTGAAAACGCACTTCGGCGGCGTGCTCCGGACGGATCATATAGAAACAATAGGTGTCGATCAGACCGAACAGATTAGCAGTCCGGCCCTCGATCTTGAAATTCGTGATCCCGCGGGGGATATATTCCTCCCAGATCTCATCGGGCTTCACGACCGTCGGATAACTCTGGATACTGTAGACCGTGTTTTCTATGCCGTATTTGCAGTTCCATTCGGGGAGCGGCTTTCTTCTCTCGGGCGGCAGCTTTCTGTTTTTGAGGACGATCCGCTGGCGTCTCGCGATCTCGCGGTAATGCTCGCCGCGTCGGGGACAGTTCGGCGTGCAGGTCGCGTTCACGAGCACCTCCAGTTTGTCGGGATGCCGCAGCTTCTCGATGAATTCCCAGTTCCCGTTAAGATTGTAGTCGAGGACCACATATTTATAATCCTTTTCCATTTCCGCGTTCAGCGCATCGACATCTTTGATCTCCTTGCAGGTCGTGCTGTTGATCACGAAGGAAGGATAGTTTTTCCGGATGTATTCTTCCAGAAGAGGTGAAAAGACGAGCACTTCGTTTCTGTAGCCGGAGGCCGCCTGCAGGCAGAAGTTGCAGAATTCGTCCTTCAGATCCTCTTCCGTGAGGAGGGGGTTGGTAAACGTATAGCGGATGGGGATACCGGCCTCATTGATCGCGCGGATCGTGGCCAGGATAAAACCGGCGTCACACTGATCGTTGGGATCAATCTCCCGGCCGCCGTTCCAGAGCGCAAAGGGGAAACAGCCGAAAAAGGAGCCGATCTCGACTCCTTCGCGAAAGAGTTCCGGGTGCTGTCTGTTCAGACTTACCCAGATCATATTGAGCGGGAAATTGTAACGGAGTCCCGGCAGGTGAAATCTTGCAGAAGACATGGTTCCCTCTTTCAAAGAACCCCGCAGAGCCTTGCGACCCTGCGGGGGTTCTGTTTGTGACGGTTTTACAGGAAATCAAATCCCGTCAAGCGCCGTGTTGGTGCTGTCCAGGATGCCTGCCCACTTGTCGCGCACCTTGTCGTTGATCTCGGAGACCGTGGCGGTTCCGTTGAACATGGAGAAGTACACGTTGTCCCAGGTCGCGCCGTCCAGAGGGCTGGAAACTTCGAGCTCCGGAACCCAGCCGGCATAGGTGGGCTTGATCTTGTTGATATCCTGCAGGCTGAAGTTGGTCTGGATACCCTTCTCATCGAGGTTGTAGTTGTTGAACTCGGAACCTCTGGAGTTGTAGTCCTCATAGCCGGCAGGGAGCGTCTCCCATGCGTCATAGGCGAAAGCGATCAGACGGGCCTTCTCCGCGTCGTAGCAGCCGGGCATCATGATGATGTTGCCGTGCACGGTGGAGATCAGGTTCTTGCCGTCCTTGGTCGGGAACGGAACAAAGCCGTTCGTGTCTGCGCAGCTGCCGACGAAGGAACCTGCCTGTCCGGCATAGCCGTCCTCGATCAGGAACGCGATCTTGCCGTCGGTGTAGTTGGTGCGATAATCATCCCACACAGCCGGATCGTGCCAGGTCATGTAGTAGTCCTTGGTGATCTTGTAAGCAAACTCCATTGCCTCAAGAGAAGCGGCATCTTCGACCTTGCTGACGAAATGGCCGTTGGAATCCTTGGCAATGATGTCACCGCCGTTTCCGAGGACCGCGACCGTCAGGGTCTGGCCGATGCCGTTGGAGCCGAGCGCGAAGTAGTCGGACTGTCCGTCACCGTCCTTGTCCACCGCGGCAACCTTCTTCAGCATGTCTTCGAAGGCACTCCAAGTCCACGTGCCGCCGTCAACCATGTCATAGATGCTGTTGGGGTCGATACCGCAGTCTTCAAGGATGCGGTGGTTGAAGAAGAGGCCGGCACCGATCTCGGGATCACCGGCGAGGATACCGAAGGTCTTGTTGCCGATGGTGTCATAGGCTGTGATGGCGTTCTTGGTGTACTTGGAATCCTTGAGATCGATGGTGTCGATCGTTGCCCAGTCATAGGCGAGACCCTGCAGGATTGAAGGACCCTGGAAGCCGTCCGGAAGGGTGAACAGGAGAGCCTGATCATCGCCGCCGGATGCGCAGTAGTTCTGGAACTCCTCGGTGATGCCGGCGCCCCAGCCAAGGCCGCCCTGATACTTGAAGGTGAAGTTATAGGTCTTCTCGAGCCACTCACGATAGGCGAGACGATCCTCTTCGAACTGGGTCGTGGGATCGCTGACGGAACCGTCTTCGGGGCTCCACCAGTCACGGACGACAACTTCCATTCCGCCGAGATCGAAAGGCTTGCCGGTCTTGGGATCCTTTGTCACGGTGTAGGGAGCCACATCGTCACCGGACTTGCCGGCATCTCCTGCGCCGCCGCAGGCCGTGAGGCTCATTGTCATCGCTGCAGCCGTAACTGCCGCAACAACCTGTTTGGACATGGGCTTTTTCATTCTTTTTCCTCCTTTGATGATAGATTTTATATGATGTCCGAAGATCGGACAACCGCGCATATTGTACCACGAAAATCGCAGTTTTTCAATCAATTATCACATTTTGATGCCCGTACTGCTGATGCTCTCCACGAAAGCTCTCTGTGCAAAAAGATACAGGATGATGAGCGGTGCGATGACCAGCAGGATCGCCGTCGACAGAAGCTGATTGACCTGTGCGGGCGGCAGCTGTACCGGCTGTCCGGCACCCGAGGCGTTGCCGACATAGGAACCGATCCCGTCCGCGAAACCGCTCAATGAGGTGCTCAGGAACACCTTACCGCCGAGGAACATCCTCGTGTAGAACACATCCGTCCACTGCCAGACAAAGGCAAACAGAAAGCAGCTGGTAAGGATCGGCTTCGCTTCGGGAAGCATGATCCGGATAAAGGTCTGGAAGGTACCCAGTCCGTCAACATAGGCGGCCTCTTCAAGATCGCCGGGAATGTTGCGGAAGAACTGTCGGATCAGGAAGATGTAAAGGCCGTTCTTGAGCCCCGTACAGCCGATGCTCATCAGGTAATACGGCAGCGTCGAATTGCGCAGATTGATGCTCTCTCCGGTGATCAGCTGATGGAGCCCGAGGATATCAAAGAAACGGAAATGCAGGTAAAGCGATGTCGATATCGTCTGGGGAGGCACGAGGATCACCACCATGACGCAGGCAAACCAGAATTTCTTGAAGGGAAACTCGAACCGCGCGAAGCCGTAGCCGACGAGCGTGCACATGGCGACCTGCACGAGAGCGACGGTCAGCGACACGATGAGCGTGTTGAAAAAGCCCTGTCCGTAGCGCATGCCGCCATAGGCGATCTTGTAGTTTTCGGTGATGACCCTGGTCGGGATCGAGATGACGACCGGGTTGTAGATGTCATCCAGAGACATGAGGCTCACCGAGATCTTCTCGAGGATCGGCTGCAGGATCATGAAGCACATGCCGAAAAGCAGGATGAAACGCGCAAAGGACGCGCCGGCGGAGACCAGCCGGGATCGGAGAAGATAACCGCCGGACAGCCTGTTACGCTCGCGGAATTCATGCCAGCTCATTTTTCCGGCCCTGATCTTACTCATAGTAATAAACTCCTCTTGATATGAGCGCCGATGTGATCCCCACGAAGATCAGCACGACGACGAAGTAGATCCACGACATGGCGGAGGTCAGACCGTAATTGAGCTGCAGGATCATCACGCCCTGGATCTTTTTCATGATCGCGCTGTCGCTGCGCATGCAGTAGTCGACGACCGTATAGAACCAGTTGACGAGGAAGATGGAGGAGATCATCGGGAAGGTGATCTTCCACAGACTCTCCCAGGCCGTGCAGCCCTCGATCTCGGCGGCCTCATACATGCTCTGCGGGATGGTCTGCAGTCCCGAGAGGAAGATGATGATCTGTATGCCGGAGGCCACGGCGACATCGTAGATGTTATCGATGATCTCAAAGACCGTTTCAAAGGCTCTGACGCCGACACCGGCTGTCCGGAGCACGATCTGGATCGTCTCGGTGATGCTCACGTTGGAGGTGCTCGCCTGGATCGCTGCCTGCATGCTGTCCATGACGGCATTGTCCGTCTCGACACCGAGCATGACGCCGGAGGAGAGGATAACAGGCAGGAAGAAGATCGCCCGGACCAGAGCCCTGCCGTGGAACTTCTGATTCAGGATCAGTGCGACAAAGAAGGAGAACACCATGATCGCCAGCGTGTAAACAAACATGTTGAGTGCTCCCTCGGTCAGAAGCTGCGGGAAACTCGCATCCTGCCGGAACGCGAAATAGTAGTTCTTGATGCCGATCCATGTCTGGTCGAACCGTCCGGCGCCGACCTTGACATCACAGAAGCTCATGTAGAGCGACTGGATAAGAGGCTTGATCATGAAGACAAGGAAACCGATGATGAACGGGGAGATGAACAGATACCCCGAGACGGCTTTTCTTTTCTGCAGTCCGACATATTTCTTTTTCTTCAGTTTTGCCATCTGATCCTGCTCCTTACCTGACCACTACATAGTCGCGGGCAGGCACGAGAACACCCTCCGCGTCATAATCGTTGAAACCGGTGTTGACATAAACCTTTGTTCCGTCCTCATAGACCGTCACGGAGACCTCATCGGACAGATTGTCATAGTCTGTCATTTCCATGCGGAATACATGGCCCATTTCCTTGTTATAGCGGTTATAGGTCGCGATCGCCCGCTCCCGCCAGGAATCGTAGCTTGCGCCGTAAAGCTCGCTGTACATCGTTTTCTGTGTCACAAACGCATCCGCTTTCATGAACGCATAGGAGAGACCCGCTCCGTACCGCGCGCAGAGCAGCAGCTCCTCCTCTGCGTTTCCGCAGAGATTGATGGGATCGCCGGTGTAATCGACATAGCCGTGGATCGCGAGCTCATAGAAGGGAATGTATGCATCCAGAATGGTATATTCGCTTCCCTTGAGATCCATGCCCATGACGATATCGCTGTAGAGGGCGGCATATTCGTTGCCCATCTGCGTCAGGAAAGGCGTCCGGTTTTCCTGGAGGGCCTTGAAGCGCTGCATCTGATCCTCGAGCGCGACCTGTCTGGAGCGCATGTTCTTCCGGTAGTAGTCGGCGGCAAGATCCTTGCCGATGTCGGCAAAGGACACGCCTGCCCCGTTCTTTACGGCGTAAGTCTGCAGGTTGTCCGCCATTCGATCGGCGAGGTCCGCGTGCAGGAGATAATAGGATTCGGCAAATTCCCGTGAGGCATAGGTGATATGACTGAACTGGTGCTGCTCTGCCCGCTCCTTGGTGATAAACCGCGCCGCGTCCCGGAAGGAGAAGAAGCCGTTGAAAATGTTGCTGTCGTATTCGTACATCGTCGCGCCGTCAAGATACAGCGTGGCGTTTGCCGATCCCGCGCCGGCAATGAGCTTCTTCAGACCGCCTGCTCCGCCGAGACTGCGGATGGGCCGGATGTGTTTCAGGATCTTCTGCTTCAATCCGCCGTTGCACCAGCCGGTCAGACGCACGGAAAGGTTTTTCAGACCGCCCTCGGAAAGGTCGGAGATGATCGTCCCGGCTTCCGCATAGGTCGTGAGCGGCAGCGGTCTGGATACGGGGACGCCGAGGATCTGTTTGACCTTGTCGATCGCACCGACGATCTCTATGGCAACGGGAGCATCGGTATCATCGCGCAATGACATCACTTCCCCATAGGTGTCTTTGAGATAGGAGGCATAGGACTTGGCCATGTCCGTGTAATCGCCGGAGGCGATGAAGCGGTAGCGCTGGGAGACAGTCTCGTCCGGGAGCTCCCAGAGATAGGAGTAGACTTCGCCCTGGGAAAGCCCGGTCACATCATACTGCTCGCGGGCGAGCATCGTATAGGTCGCATCGATATAGTTGTAACTGTTCGTCTTGCCGGCGACATCGGCACGGACGGCGGCATAGGCGCGGCCTCCCTCCAGAATGCACAGGAAGGAGTCATCGCCTTCCGACAGGCCGAAGGTGTTGTAGAAGACACGTGTGTCATGAACCAGATCCTTGCGGGAGATGCCGTAATCCCAGCCGTAGAGATTGGCATAGTAGCCGTTCAGGGAGGTTTTGTTGTTGTTGAAGCGGATCAATGCGCCACTGCCCTCAGGCACGAACAGGAAGCCTTCCGCATCCGTCCCGGTCGCGCCGAAGTAAGGAAGCGGCGAGAGGGAATACAGGGGGTAGTCCTTGCGGTGTTCGATCTCCGAGAGCGGGACCTCGACCACGAGTTCGTCACCCTCCAGGCGGTAGCGGATCGTCACGTTAAAGACCGGCTTGTCCGAGGTCTTTTCGGCGTTATCGAGCGACTTGGATTCGAGATAATCGTCATAGGTGAAGCCGGCGGCACCGAAGTAGCCCTCCAGCTTCTTGCGCTGCGTCTCCTTGGTCTCCGAACGGAAGGCGTAGATCACTTCCTTCGACATGATCGGATATCTGGCCAGAAGCGCGTCCTTGTCATCCTTCTTGCTGAGATTGTCGATGTCATATTTTTTGTAGTACTGGCTGACAAGTTCCTTTTCACTCGCGCTCATCGCGCCGACAAACCGGTCATAGACCTCTTTGGTCATCACCGCGGGGATGATATAGTCCTTTTCGATATCGCCGATGCTGTAGCGCACGGTGATCGAGGAGGCGTCGGATTCGATCTCGTAGTTCTTATTCTTCGTGGAGTGTGCATAGGAATTGATCGCCGTATCGACACCGCTCGCGTCGGAATAAGTGAGCGCGATCGTGGAATTCAGCCGGTCCTTTTCCGCGCCGAGAGCGATGCTGTCCTTTTCGGTGTCCTGCGCGTTGGAATACCAGACCTTGCCGGTCTGCTTGACCAGGAGTGAAAACTGTGTGGTCACGGGATCCATCGTGAGCTTCAGGGCGTCATTTTCCAGAATGATCTCCGTCTCGTCTCCGGTATACTCATGGATCTCGGAAATGCTCGCGTCATTGTCCGTCTTCTGGAAGAAGATGATGAGGAAGATGGCGAGCGCGACCACACCGATGAAGGCAAGAGGGACGAGGATGTCCTTCAGCGCCTGCTTTACAGCGTTGCGCCGCTCCACCTGCTTCTCGGTCAGCTCTTTTTTCGGTTTTGTCTTTGCTGTGTCTTTGCTCATTCCCGCTCCAATATGTGTATCCGATGTGCTACATGCGGAACAGCATTTCTCTGACCAGTGAAACGATATAGGAGACCCCCTCGGTGATCATGCTGAAAAAGAGCAGCAGGAGAAACACCATCACGAGCATCGCGAAGAGCGATGCGATCGTGAACAGGAGGTTCTTGGCGCCGGAGAACTCGTGGATCTGTCCCATGGCGGCGATGATCAGGATACCGGCATAGATGAGGCTCAGGGCGCTGATGACCGTATAGAATTCGCGCTCGTCCACAGTGACGCCGTTGGAGAGCAGCATCAGCGGCAGCTGCACCACGGGATAGGGCAGCAGGCCATAGCAGGTCGCCATATAGACCTGTCCGAGGCGGCCTTTGCCGTCAAAGAGCGTTGTGAGCGCCCAGTTGCCAACCACCCAGAGTGCAAGAGGAAAGAGAACGCTTGCCAGATAGAGGAAGATGTTAAGTTCCTCCCAGTAGACCGTGATGAAGATAAAGCTGGTAAAGCGCAGCTTCATGATACGCACGATGAGCGTCACGATCAGGATCGTGTTGGCGGCGGCCATGGTGCCGCGCTTCTCGTGGGTGAGATCCCAGAAGCCGTCCAGCGGATGCGTCATGCAGTAGAAGGCGAATTTCAGGGAATCCCAGTATTTCGCCCACCATGCCTTATCCTTCCATGTCAATGCCTGTTCCATGCAGTGCCCCTTATTGATCTATGAGAAAAATGTCTGCGGTAGCGATGTCGTGCCGGATCTTCCTGTAACGTCCGATCCCCAGCGGGATGAGGAACAGGGCAAGGATGACGACAACGATCCACACGATGTGCTCCTCCACCCATTCCTTGCGGTACTGCTTAAAGGCCTTGGAATAGTTCTCATCGTCATACTTGATCTCGAAATAGTCCATGGCTTCCCGGTAGCGCTCCTGACGCAGAAGCGAGCGGCCGATCCCGATATAGGCCAGATCATAGTTGCCGTTGAGCCGCATGACCTCCTCCCAGGTTGCCCCGGAGGCACTGTAGTCGCCATGGTCGAATTCCTCGATCGCGCGGAACACGAGCTGGCCGAATTCCGTGAGAGAGAAGGCAGTCAGTGTCGCGGTCTGCTGATCGAGGATGAAGAGATCGGTCCCGATATGGTCGATGCCGATCGCCCAGTTGAAGTAGCCGTCTTCGTTGCCGTTGCCGCCGAAGGCAAACATCAGGCGTCCCTGGTCGTCATAGCCGAACGCTCTGCCGCGGTTCCGGTCGAGGCAGACATAGGTGTCGTTGTCAAAGACGGTCACATCGGAGAAGAGCGAAGGTCCCTGATGTCCGCCGCCGTCACCCATGTAGAGATCGCCGTAGTTGTCGTAGTCTCCGTTCCGGACAAGGATATCGTTGCCGATGAGATTAAGCTTGCGGACCGCGGTGACCTGACCGTTTTCCAGATCCTCCTCTTTGACATTGCCTGTCACGGCGTAGATGAACCCCTCATAGTCCATGTAAAGATTGTCATACTCTGTCGGCACAAAGGAATTCATCCGGGCGAGCTGTTCCTGGGAGGCCACCTTTTTCCAGAGATAGTCCCACAGGTTATAGGTCGCGGGCAGGGCGCCGACAAAGCCGGAAAAACTGCCGTCCGCCTCGTATTTGCACAGGCCCTTGTTGATGCCGCGGGCGACGCAGTAGACGCGTTCCGCGGTATCGACCGCGATCTTGTAGGGCTGGAACACGATGCCCTGATCCAGAGCGGAATCATCGGGTTTCCCGTACTCCATGATATAGTCGAGATCGGCGGTGAGTTTCAGCACGCGCGCATTGCCCTGGTCCGCGATAAAGACATTGCCCGCATCGGATATCGCGATATCCGTTGGCTCCACAAAGGTATTCACGCCGTTCCCGCCCCGGAAGGAACTGATGATCCGCGTCACGGACAGCTGCTTCGTCTCATCCCGCACAAGCTCGATGATCCGGTTGTTGCCGGTGTCGCAGATATAGAGGTTATCCCCGTGGGCATAGAGTCCCTGCGGATTTTTCATCTTCAGATCGAGGGCCAGATCCGCAGAAGTGTAACTGGCGGTCACGGCGAACACATCGGGAGAATCCTGAACATCCTCCCAGTAATCATAGCGGTAGGTGTAACCGTGTTCGTGCATCGCGGCGTGACTTGTCGTGCCGGATACCGTTATGAGGGAAAGGGACAGGATCAGACCTGCGGTCGCGAGAGCCGTCCCTCTCACCGCTTTTGCCCTTCTTTTTTGTGTCTGTTGCAACGCGAGAAACTTCATATACATTCCCTCAGTCCTTCAGACCGGAGCTGGCCATGGTCTCGAGGATCTGGCTCTCCGAGAAGACGAAGATCAGGATCGGGACGACCATGACGACCACCAGCACTGCCGCGCCCTGACCGGTGCGGGCAATGCCGCCGGCCTGGATCTGCTGCAGCGCATAGACCAGCGTCTTGCGCTCCTCGGAGTAGATATAGGTCGATGCCTTGTTGTTCCACAGCGCCTGCACCGAGAAGATGATGAGCGTCATCCACGCGGGCTTGACGTTGGGCATGACGATCTGGTAGAAGACGCGCCATTCATTGGCACCGTCGATCTTCGCAGCCTCGATCAGCGAGGTCGGCAGTCCCTCCATGAACTGTTTCATGAGGAAGAGTCCCATCGGAGAAGCAAAGGCCGGAATGATGATCGACCAGTAGGTGTCGATCCAGCCGAGTTTGTTGAGGATCAGATAGTTCGGGATCTGTGTGACATAGCCGGTGAACATCATGGCGACCGTGACCAGTTTAAAGAAGGCCGCATTGCCGGGAAACTCGTATTTTGCCAGCACAAAGGCGCCCATGGAGGCGATGATCAGATGGCCAAAGGTGCCGACAAAGGTGATGAACACCGTGTTGAACAGGTAGCGCGAAAACGTCACCCAGCTCTTCCCCATCGTCACGAACAGATCGGAGAAGTTGTCCAGTGTCGGATGCTGCGCAAAAATGCGCGGCGGGAACTTGAACAGCTCATCCAGAGGCTTTAAGGCGCTCGAAACCGCATAGATGATCGGGAATGCCATAATGAACGCTACGATCACCAGGAAGAGATAGAGGAAGAAATCGCCCGCGATGGAGCGGTTGGGCTTTCTCTTCTTGATGAGCGGCTTCTTATAAGGCTTTTCTTCGACCTGTTTTTTCTGCTTTTTTGCCATTTCGGATCTTGTTCTCCTTACCGTTCGCTTCTGGCCGGATGATCTTTTCCCGTTAGCACCGCGATCAGGTGCCCACTCTCCTGAGCAGGCTCTGGATCGCCTTGTTGCACAGGATCATGATGAGGAACAGGATCGTTGCGATCGCGCAGGCGTATCCCATCTCGAATCTCGAAAAACCGTAGTCGAACAGGTGGGTGACAATGGTTCGCGCGGCATAGTCCGTGGAAGGGTAGCCGCAGAGCGCCATGGTGACATCGCAGACACCGAAGGCCTGCGTGATCGACATGACCGCACCGAACATCAGCATCGGCTTCATGTTGGGAAGCGTGATATACCATAGCTCCTGCCAGCGGTTCTTGACACCGTCCATGTAACCGGCCTCAAACTGGCTGCGGTCAACACCCTGCAGACCGGCGACAAAGGAGAGGAAACCGGTTCCCAGACTCATCCACAGGATGACCAGCATACAGATCGGCAGCATATAGTCCGGATTGATGAGCCACAGGATCGGCTTGTCGATCAGGCCGATGTTCATAAGGAACGCGTTGACATAGCCGTAGGCATCACCGCGGAAGAACACGGAGAAGATGACATAGCAGTTGCCGGCGATGGACGGCGCGTAGAAGACGATGACCGCCACGGATCGCACCCAGCGCGGCAGTTCGTTGATGAGCCACGCGAAGAGGAACGAAAGGATGTAACCCAGCGGTCCCGTGATGATCGCGATCATAAAGGTGTTCTTGATGCCGATCAGGAAGATGTCATCCTCCAGGATGAGACTGATGTAGTTGGAGAGCCCGATAAAGCGCGGGGGTTCCAGGATGTTGTAATAGGTGAAGCTGTAGTAGATCGACGCCACCACCGGAAAAACATAGAACATCGTGAACAGGATCGCGTAGGGTGCGAGGAAGAGGTAGCACATTTTCCGTGCCTTCGCCTTTTTCCATGCGACACCCGCTTCATGCCTGCGCAGCGTGACATATTTCCGGAACATGTTCATGTTTTCGGTTTTTTCCATCGATGGTTCCTCTGCTGAGAGCTTGTACTTATTCCGTACTCATCCCGAATTCACGTCTCTTCTTTTCAATCTCCTCGTCGATCATGATCGAATAGTCGATGATCGTCTCGCGGGAGTCAACCTTTTCATTGATGACCTTACGGATGGCGTTGGAGATGTGCCGGCCGGTGAAGTAGCCGCCGGGCACTTCGCGGATGCCGCGGGTCTCGTCCCACTGTGCGTTCAGCACGGCGATGTCATCCATGGACCAGGAAAGATTGGAAAACGCGTCGCGGTTGGCGGTGGCGTAACGGGCACTGGATCCGAGGAGCGCCTCGATCTCCCGTCCGAAACGGATCTGCGTATCCGGCTGCGCCCACCATTTCATGAATTCCCATGCGTTCTTCTTCAGCTGTTCATCCTCGGTCGTGCACATCATCGTCGCGCTGCCCGTGATGAAATCGGAGCGGTCGATGTAGGTCGAACCGTCCGCGGCCGTGCGCTCCGTTCCGGGGATCACCGTGAAGTCCCAAAGTCCGCGGATCTCCGGTGCGGAGACCATCAGCGTGTTATAGGTCGAGTAGGCGGAAATACCGAGCGGCATCTCGCCGGAACGGAAGCGGCTTACGAAGTCATAGACCGTCGGGATGCCGTAGTCGTTGAAGTAGCGTACATAGTCGTCGAAGGCGCGGATCCCGGCCTCGTCGTTGACAACGGTTTTCGTGCCCGCCTCGTTGTACATGTCGCCGCCATACTGGAACAGGAGCGAGAAATACAGGGACAGATCCGGGATGTTGCTCATGATCTGCGTGGAAGCGGTCGCCGCACTGGAGGAACCCGCCGCGGTCGGGATGCCGACGGACAGGTTGTTCCCCTGGATCGTCGGAAATTCCTCGATGAGTTCCTGCCAGGTCTGCGGGATGGGGAGTCCCAGCTCCTCCATGACATCCTTGCGATAGAACATGACGTTAAAGGTCTGCGTCTCCGGAATGCCGTAGATGTGCTCATCCAGACGATACTGCTCATAAGAGCTTTCGGAGTAGTGCGAGAGCACCTCTTTCCAATCGTCAAACTGCGTGATGTCTTCCGCCGCGTTGCGCAGCGCGTAGTTGACCGGCTGATCGGCGCCGATGGAAAGCACGACATTGGGACCGCGGCCCGCCATGACGGCATTGAGCACCGCGGAGGGATCGACGATCTCAACATTGACCTTGACGCCGGTGTTCGGAACAAAGGTGTCGTCGACCATGGTCTTTAAGATCGTGCCCTGGTCGCGGCCGGTCAGCACCCAGACCTTGACGAGCTTTTCGTCACTGTCGTCTTCGTAGACATCGCCGACCGAGTTGTAGTCGACCACAAAGGAAGCCACAAAGCTCCGCGCCTCGTGCGCGAGTTTCATGAAGGGATTTGCCTTGCGCTTGGCCGGCTGCACATCCGTGCCGGTGACAACCAGATAATCAACATCCAGCTTGGTGTCGCTCATGTTCAGCGACGCCGTGCCGAGCGCGGTGATGTTGTCCTTGAAGGTGACGAACTCGGTGGTGATATTCTGGGGCTTTCTGCAGAAGCGCTCCAGCTGCTGGGCGACGGTCTGCGCCGTGGCGATGTTGTCGGCTTTCTGGCCGCTGTAGAGCGTCATCTCATCGACGATCTTATACAGGCGCTTGGATTCGAGATCCATGGCTTTCATGATCTCCGGGTAGGTCGTGTTGATCCGGTAATCGCGGTACTGATCGGGTGTCGCGCCGGTATAGACGAGGATCTTGCGATAGATCTGGTTCAGGCGGAAGGTGGAATCCTCCAGTTCGGAGAGGATCGGCCCCACGCCGCCGAGCGTCGCTTCCAGACGGATGGTGTGTGTTCCCGCTGTCAGATAGAAATTGTAGGGCGTTCCGCTTTCGTCGGCGAGATCCTTGTATTCCCAGTCATTCTTGTAGGCAAAGGAGACATTCTCCAGTTCCTTAAACGGCATTTCGCCGTCGATGAGAACTTTTCTGGTGGAGACGCTGCCGCGGGAATAGTTCTGCCGCCCCTTGATCGTGATGTTGTAGAAGCCGTCCGCGGGGACCTCGAATTCCCACTCGATCCACTGTCCGCAGTGACGCCAGGTCTCTCCGCCGACATAGTTGAGGATCGTTTTGGTGACGCTGTTGGGGACCGTGGTGGGACTGGAGCGGTCATATTTGGCATAAAGGGAGGATTCCGAACGTCGTGAGGATTTCTCGCCCTGAATGATCGAAGAGAAACGGAGATCAGCGGCGCCGTCCGCTGTCGGCTGTGCGGAGAGGTAGTCCGTGTATGCCGGCGGATCCGAGACGCCTTCCAGCGAGAGCGAGGCCAGCACCATCGGCTCGTTTTCGGCATAGAGAGAAAGGGTGTTGCTTCCTTTTTCGAAATAGAACAGGTAGGGATCCACGGTATAGCCCATATCATCCCGAAAATAAGCATCCTGCCAGTCAAAAAGCTCGATCTGGGAAGGTCGGATCTCGTTGCCGCGGTTGTCGGTGCGGACAGGACCGCCGTCCTGCCAGATCCGGGAGAAGGAGATGTTCCTCGCGCGCTCGAAGGGGATCTCGCCGTTTACGGAAACGGAACGCTCCGCAGCGACACCTCGGGATTCGGGGAGCAGATATTCCGTGTGAAGACGGTACAGACCGGCATTGGGGACATCAACGGTCCAGGTCACGGTGGAACCGGTCTCCGTGAAGAGTGCATGGGACACACCTTCATAATCATCGACCGGATGTACATCGCCCTCGGCCGTGAAACGATCGAGCTCCACCGATATCACATCCGAAGAGCCGGCGACGGGATCGGCGGCGTGATCGTTGAGATATCCCGCGTAAGTTCCGGCGCGCTCCATGCCGCTCACATCCTTTGTCAGATCGACGCCGGCGTATTTGTTTTCAAAGGTTTCCACCCGCCGCATGGAAAGAAGAACGCACAGAAGGACAAAGGCGGCGATGACGATAAGGACCAGGATGATCTTTTTGGATGTCTTCTGCATGCAGGGCATTCCTCCGTCGGTGACAGAACACGGATAGTTTAGCAGATTAAAGTAAAAAGTGCAAGATGGTAAAACGATTTACACACATTTCTTTTGTGCACATTGCACAATGCGAACCGTCGGTTTACAAAACGTCGATGAATGCATACAATTCAGGTGATGCCACAATATCTGATCTGCAGGGAGGGCGGGATCATGATCTATCAGGAATACGAAGTAACGACGGATGAGCGGCGCGGACAGAGCGCCCGCGTTTTTTTCTATATTCAGGCGTATACGGAGAGCATCGCCGTGGACAAAAGGCCGCTGGTGCTGATCTGTCCCGGCGGCGCCTATGCCTACACAAGCGACCGGGAAGCGGAACCCATCGCACTGGCATTCCTCGCCCAGGGATTTCATGCCGCCGTGCTGCGCTATGACTGCGCGGACTACGATGAGAGCGCGGAGGAGACAGCGGGTGATGCTTATGAAGTGGAGCCCGCGGCGCGCATCGGGGTGGCCCGGGCGGTGGCACTTGTCTATCAGCACGCGGAGGAATGGCATGTGGACACATCGAAGATCGTCCTGTGGGGGGCTTCGGCCGGAGGACATCTTGCCGCGCACTATGCCTGCACCTGGTATGACGAAATGCCGGCGCTGACCGGTCTTTCCCGGGAGTCACTGCGGATCGGCGGTCTGATGCTCGCCTATCCGGTCATTACTTCCGGTGAAAAGACGCACCGGGATTCCATAAAAAATCTGCTGCGGGAAAAGCGAAACGATCCGGAGGAACGGAAACGTGTATCATTGGAAAACCGCGTGAACGGACATGTGCCGCCGACTTTTCTCTGGCACACCTGGACGGACGGGAGCGTGCCGGTGGAGAACAGTCTGCTGTTCGCACAGGCGCTTAAGGAACATGATGTTCAAACGGAGCTGCACATCTTTCCTGCCGGCGGTCACGGCCTCTCTCTCGCAGACGAGCGGACCGTCAGCAGTTTCAGTCTGGAGATCGAGCCCTGCTGTCAGATCTGGATCGATCTGGCCTGTGCGTGGCTGAAACGGCTTGCCGGAAAGGCTGAGGCACGGTAGCGGCACCGAAGGTCTATCCGCCGAGGTGCAGGCCTTCTTTGCTCCGCTTCTTTCTTTCTCTGCGGTAGCGCCTGCGCTCCGCGAGCGTCAGACCGCCGAAATGCCACGAACGGACGAAGGATACAAGGAAAGCGATCAGACAAAAAGTGCCCGCGACGCCGTAGACACGGGGGATGATCTCAAACAGGCGCAGCGTGACCGTTTTCGGATAGGCGCTCTGCGACAGAGATGTCTGAGGGTCTTCCCGTTCGATCACGGCACTGCCGAGCGGCACATCATGCCAGGAATAGTCGATCCGGGCAAAACCGTCACTGCCATAGGAGATGACAGTCTCGGTGTCCTCGATGGCGATCCCTCCGGGAAGCAGAACGGATCCTTTTCCGAAGGACAGGACGGATGCGGCGCTGCCGAAAATATCAAACGGGGAGGACGCAAACGCCGGATCGGTCGGCAGGAAGCGGGTCTCCTCCGCGGCTGCTTCGGCGAGCCGGAAATTGTTGAAGCCGTAATCGAAGAGTGCGGCCGTATCGGTGAACTGTGCGGGACTCTCTTCTTTGAGCACGACACAGATGAGCTTCATGCCGTTTCTCTCCGCACAGGTTACGAGCGTCTCTCTGGCCAGATCGGTATACCCGGTCTTGCCGCCGATGATCCCCTCGCAGGGGAGTTCCCCGTTGACCAGCTTGTGCTTGTTGCGTATGACGAAATCATCCTTCTGCTTTTCCGTCGCGGAAAAATGAAAGGAGGGTGTACCCGAGATGCGGGAAAGCAGCGGGTTTTTAAAAAACGCACGCGCGATCATCGCCAGATCATGCGCACTGGTGACGTGCGTTTCGTCCGGCAGGCCGTTCGTGTTGGCGAAATGGGACTCCGTGCAGCCAAGCTCTGTCGCACGCGCATTCATCATGTCCACGAAGCCGTCGATGCTGCCGCCGATATGTTCGCCGACGGCGTTGGAGACCTCGTTGGCGCTGCCCACGAGAATACCGAAAAGCGCCTGTTCCAGTGTCAGTGACTCCCCGGGGTCGATACCGATGTTGGAACTTCCGGGAGGAAGAGAGAAAACGGCATTCTGGGAAAAGGTGATCTCATCCGAAAGCTTTCCGTTCTCCACCGCCAGAAGGCAGGTCAGGATCTTGGTCGTGCTTGCGGGAAAGAGCTGTTCGTGTATGTTTTTGGCATAGAGGATCGTGCCGTTCTCCGCCTCCATCAGGATCGCGGCTTCGGCGGTGATCGCAGGGCCCGTCGGCCACCCCGGCGTGTCATTGGACTCGATGTGCAGAAAGCGGCGCGCATTGGCTTGCTCGGCGAGCGAATCCGAAACCTCGGCCGCACGGACAGGCTGCGTGCAGAACAGCACGGTGGATGTTAAGAGACCGAAAAATCTAAAAATCGACACAAATTTCCTCATGGCATGTAGTTTATCATCATTGTAAAAGAAATATAAGACTGCCTCCTGATTTCTGTTATTTTTCCCGTATTTCGTAGCATTGTCCGCATGATTGTTTTGTGCACAGAGCCATTGCTCACGATCAGCAAACTTACAAATTTGTGTATCATCTCCCGCACAGCATGTGGACGGTTGTAGTTCACTTTTTGGCGAATATGGTGTAAACTGAACCCATGCGACTCAGAAATGTCAAAGGTGCGAAGGAAGCGGTCGAGGCGAGTCCGTTCTGTGAGAACACGCCGGAGATCAGAAGGGGTCACTGGCAGGAATTTTTTGGGCGCAGAGGCCCGCTGCATCTGGAGATCGGCTGCGGAAAGGGAAGGTTTCTCGCCGAGATGGCAGAGAGATATCCGGAGATCGATTTCCTGGGGATCGAGAAATACACGAGTGTCCTGTACCGCGCCCTGCAGAAACAGGAGGAGCGGCAGCTCCCGAACCTGCGGTTTGCGCGAATGGATGCGGAGATCCTGCCGTTAGTGTTCGCGCCCGGGGAAGTGTCGCATATCTATCTGAATTTCTCCGATCCGTGGCCCAAGGAACGGCATGCCGGCAAGCGTCTGCCGTCGGCGGATTTCCTCAGACGCTATGAGGAGGTCCTTGTGCCGTACGGGCAGGTGGCGTTTAAGACCGACAACGAAGCGCTGTTTGATTTCGCGCTGTCAGAGCTCGTGAGCGCGGGATGGGAAGCGGGGATCATCAGCCGGGATCTGCACGCGGATGAGGAACTCATGCGGGATAACTGCATGACGGAATATGAGGAACGCTTTTCGGCGAAGGGCAATCCGATCTTTTATGCGCTGATTCACAAAAAGAAGGGAGAGCAGAGATGGAACATGTGTTTACAACCGCCAATTTCGAGGAGGAGGTCTTAAAGAGCGAACTGCCTGTTCTTGTGGACTTTTATGCCGACTGGTGCGGCCCCTGCAAGATGATGTCGCCGGTGGTGACCGAGGTAGCCAGGGACTATGACGGCGAACTCAAGGTCGGCAAATGCAACGTGGATGAGAACCCGGATATCGCGCAGAAATACGGCGTGATGTCGATCCCGAATTTCATTTTCTTCAAAAAAGGTGAGGTGGCGGATTCCCTTCTCGGCGCGGTGCCGAAAGGCAAGTTTACGGCGGCGATCGATCGGGTGCTGGCCTGAGGGATTCCGGGCAACAGGGTATGGCAGAAAAGATCTACAACATCGGTGATTATCGGAAAGGGGATTCCGGTGTGAGCGGCGACACGGTCGACCGTATCACGATCGAGGATCCTCTGGATTTCCTTGACGCGTCCGAGAAGGAGGCCTATATCCGGCAGCGTCACAAGGAGGAGGATGACAGGATCCGGCGCCGGGAGGCGGCGGAAAAGGAGTCCTCCGCGGCGGCAAGGGAGCTTTCCGACGGCGAGCGCAGGAGGATCAAGCGCGAGACAGACGACCCGCTGGAGGAGCGGCCGGCGCGCAGGCACCGGAAGGATCCCTACGAGGAAGAGGACCGCAGAGAGCGGGAAGAGCGAAGGCGCCGCCGCAGGGAAGACTACGACGAAGATCCCGACGAGGATGAGGACATCGAGGAGGACGACGAGGAAGAGGATGATGAGGATGACGGCAGCCGCGGCATTCTGATCGCAGCGGGGATCCTGGGCATCCTGATCGTGCTCGTCGTTGTGTTCATGCTCTGGATGCGTTTTTTCATGCCGGTTCCCGAGGAGCCGGAGGCGGAGGAGCGTGCGATCCAGGCGGCGCAGACAGAAGAGCAGCAGGCGCCGGCAAATGAGATCGATGAGACGGCGGATCTGGCGGATCTCTACGCGATGCTTCCGGACGGCTATGAAAAGACCGATGAAACGGTGATCGTGACGGCAGAGCGGGGACTGAACCTCCGGTCGACGCCGGACAGCACCTCCAACGATAATGTTGTCACGCAGGCGGCCAAAGATTCCCGCCTGACCCGTATCGCGGAGAATCCTTCCCAGGGCTGGTCGGTTGTCCTTGTGCAGGGGCAGTCGCAGCCGCTGTACTGCTACAGCAAATATGTGAGAGCGGAATAAATGAAGATCGGGTTCTTTGATTCCGGCATCGGCGGTGTGAGCGTGCTGGCGGAGGCGATGGAAATGCTTCCGGATCAGGACTATCTGTTCTATGCCGATGTCGATCATGTGCCCTACGGGGAAAAAACGGAGGAGGAGATCGCGCATTACGCCACGGAAAATGCGCGTTTTTTGTTATCCGAAGGCGCGCAGGCGATCGTGGTCGCGTGCAATACGGCGACGGCTGTAGCGATCCGGGCGCTCCGGGAGGAGATGCCGGTGCCGGTGATCGGCATGGAACCGGCGGTAAAGCCTGCAGTGGAACTGGTCGAGCACAGCGGGGATACCGGAGAGAGCAGAAAGCGGGTGCTGGTTGCCGCGACCCCCGTGACGCTGCGGGAATCGAAGCTCAGGGATCTGATCGACCGCGTGGACAGAATGCACCGCGTGGATCTCATCCCGCTTCCGGGACTGGTCATGCTGGCGGAAAAAGAGCAGTTTGATGATGCGGAGACAGACAGATATCTGACGGAGGCGCTGTCGGATGTGGATCCTTCGGCGTATTCCGCTTTTGTCATGGGATGCACCCATTTCACCTATTTCCGGCCGCTGTTTCGCAGGCATTTCGGCGAAGCGGTCAGTCTGATCGACGGTAATGCGGGGACCGTCAGGCGTCTGGCGGATGTGCTGGGACTGCGGCCTGCCGCCCCGGAACGGAGCGCGGACAGCATGAAGGTGGGATCCGTTTCCTGGTATCTGTCGGGACGCAGGGTGACGGATGAAGAGAAGATCGCGTATTTCGGGCGTCTGCTGCGACGGACGCAGGAGATCAGAAATATTTGAAATTCATGCTTGCAATTCTTTTCTCTCTGCTGTAAACTCATGAATCAAGACACAATATATTGTGGTCGAGAAAAAGAAACACACATGATATGGTTGAAATGATTGTCTGATGCGGCTTTGCGCAAACACAGACGCGGGAAGACGGCGTAACACGGGGAGGTTGTTTTGAAGATCATTAAGAGAAGCGGCAAAGAGGTACCTTTTGACGGCGAAAAGATCGTCGCCGCCATCGTGAAGGCGAACCGGGAGGTCACGGATGACAAGCAGCTTTCCGACGCGCAGATCCGCGGCGTCGCGGAGCAGGTCGAGGGGAACTGCCGGAATCTGACGCGCGCGGCCAATGTCGAGGAGATCCAGGACATGGTGGAAAACGGACTGATGCAGTCCGGGCATTTTGATGTCGCGCGCAAATACATCACCTACCGCTATCAGCACAACCAGAACCGTCAGAACAACACGACCGACAAGCAGATCATGGCGATCATCGAGCGCAGCAACGAGGAGGTCCGTCAGGAGAATTCCAACAAGAATCCCACCGTCAACAGCGTGCAGCGCGATTACATGGCCGGCGAGGTGAGCAAGGACATCACGCGCCGTTTCCTCCTGCCGCCGGATATCGTGCGCGCGCACGAGGAGGGTGTCATCCATTTCCATGACAGCGATTATTTCGCGCAGCACATGCACAACTGCTGTCTGGTCAATCTCGAGGATATGCTGCAGAACGGCACGGTCATCAGCGAGACGATGATCGAACGCCCCAGGAGCTTCTACACGGCCTGTAACATCGCCACGCAGGCGATCGCGCAGATCGCGAGCTCGCAGTATGGCGGGCAGAGCATCACGCTCTCGCATCTGGTGCCGTTTGTCGACGTGAGCAGACAGAAGCTCCGGGAAGAAGTGCGACAGGAATTTGTCGCTGCCGGCATCGCGGCGAGCAGTGATCAGATCCGCGAGGTCGCGGAACTGCGCCTCAGGGAAGAGGTCCGGCACGGCGTGCAGGTCATCCAGTATCAGGTGATCACACTGATGACGACCAACGGACAGGCCCCCTTTATCACGGTCTACATGTATCTGGATGAGGTGCCGGAGGGCCAGACGAGAGAGGATCTGGCGATGGTGATCGAGGAAATGCTGCATCAGCGGATCCTCGGCGTCAAGAACGAGAAGGGCGTCTATATCACACCCGCGTTCCCGAAACTGATCTATGTGCTCGACGAAGATAACATCCGGCCGGACAGCAAATACTGGTATCTGACGCGCCTGGCCGCCAAGTGCACGGCTAAGCGCATGGTGCCGGATTATATCTCCGCGAAGAAGATGCGCGAATACAAGCACGGGGATGTCTATCCGTGCATGGGCTGCCGCTCCTTCCTCACGCCCGATACCGAGGGTCTGGGCGAGCACGGCGAGCACAAGTACTACGGCCGCTTCAATCAGGGTGTGGTGACGATCAATCTGGTCGACGTCGCCTGCTCGTCGGGCAGGGATGAAAAGAAATTCTGGGAGCTGATGGATGAGCGGACGGAGCTGTGCCGCCGCGCGCTGATGGCCAGGCACAAGAGACTTCTCGGCACGCCTTCCGATGTGGCACCGGTTCTCTGGCAGTTCGGTGCGCTTGCACGCCTGAAGAAGGGCGAGGTGATCGACAAGCTGCTGTTCAACAACTATTCGACGATCTCTCTGGGCTATGCCGGTCTGTGTGAATGCACGAAATACATGAAGGGCGTCACCCACACCGATCCGGAAGGCAAGGGGTTTGCGCTCAGTGTCATGCAGTATCTCAATGACAAGTGCGCGGCCTGGCGTGCGGAGACCAACATCTCCTTCAGTCTGTACGGGACGCCGCTGGAATCCACGACCTACAAATTCGCGAAGTGCCTGCAGAAGCGTTTCGGGATCATTGAGGGCGTGACCGACAAGAACTACATCACCAACAGTTATCATGTACATGTGACCGAGAAGATCGACGCCTTCACCAAACTGAAATTCGAATCGGAGTTCCAGGCGCTCTCGCCCGGCGGCGCGATCAGCTATGTCGAGGTGCCGGACATGTCGGACAACATTGACGCGGTCCTCTCCGTCATCCAGTACATCTATGACAACATCATGTACGCGGAGCTCAATACCAAATCGGATTTCTGCCAGAAATGCGGCTATGAAGGTGAGATCAGCATCGTCAACGACAAGGACGGGAAGCTCGTCTGGGAATGCCCCAACTGCGGGAATCACGATCAGAACACGATGAACGTCGCCAGACGCACCTGCGGCTACATCGGTACGCAGTACTGGAACCAGGGGCGGACACAGGAAATCAAGGAGAGAGTGCTGCATCTGTGAATGTTGCGGAGATCAAATACAATGACATCGCAAACGGGCTGGGCGTACGCACCAGCCTTTTTGTGAGCGGCTGTACGCATTGCTGCAAAGGCTGCTTCAATGAGATCGCGTGGGATTTTGCCTACGGGGAACCTTTTTCCGACGAGATCGCGGATCGGCTGATCGAGGCGACGCGCCCCGGATACATACGGGGACTGTCGCTCCTCGGCGGCGAACCGATGGAACCGGTCAATCAGGAAGCGCTTCTGCCGTTTCTTCAACGGTTTCACGCACAACTCCCGGACAAGGACATCTGGTGCTACACGGGCTACACGCTGGAGACGGATCTGCTCGCGGCGGACGGCCGGGCGAGATGCGCATCCACGGACGGGATGCTCGCCCTGATCGATGTGCTGGTCGACGGGGAGTTTGTGCTCGAACAGAAGAGTCTGATGCTCAAGTTCCGTGGTTCGGCGAACCAGCGGCTGATCGACCTGAAGGCTACCCTTGCGGCCGGGAGTGTGGTAGACTACCAGTACCAGTAAACAAGGGGAGGCACTCTTTATGCCGCAACATATCATCCGCAGGGATCTTTCCACATTGGGCTTTTTTCTTATCCTCGCCATTGTGATCGCGAATCTTGCGTCCATATTGTTTTACGCGATCGCCGGGATTGTTGTCGATCGGGAATTGGGCGTCCTGGATTTTCTGATCATCAATGCCGCGTCGAACTATGCGGTCGCGCTGCCGTCGGCGGGATGGCTGATCAGAAGATCAATCCCCACGATCGCGGTGCGGCAGGGACAGCCGGGCTGGTATGAGCAGAGTGCCGCATCCCCTTCCGATCCCCCGTCCGCAGGCGAGATCCCGTTCCGTGTCCGCGATATCATTGCTTTCATACCGATGATCGCGTTTTTCATGATCAGCGGTGATCTGATCGGCACCGGCATCGCGATCCTGCTCGGGGATACGGCGGGGGTTGATGCCATCAATTCGCAGGTGATGGAACTGCTGTCCGGAAATATCTGGATGACGATCCTGTTTGTCGTGATCATCGCACCGGTCGCCGAGGAACTGTTTTTCCGCAAGCTCCTGATCGATCAGCTGTCCCCGCTGGGGAGAGCAGGTGCGGTGTTTGTTTCGGCGTTCACCTTTGCTCTGTTTCATCAGAATTTTTTTCAGTTTTTCTACGTGCTGTTCATCGGCGCGCTGTTCGCACAGATTTATATCAGAACGGAAAAGATCCGTTACACGATCCTGCTGCACATGGGGATCAATCTTTACGGAGGCGTTTTTCTGCCGCGTGTCACCGGGGATCTCGCCGAGGCGATCCCTTCCGGATTCTCCGCGGATGATCCGGCGGCCGTCCTGCGCTTTGCGCAGGAGCATGCGGGGGGAATGCTCTTTGTCCTGTGCTTCTATCTGGTCGGACTGATCGGGATGATCCTTTTTTTTATCTATCTCGCACAGGGAAGATTCCGGCTGTCCGAGAGACCCGGCACCGCCTCCCGCGGGGACTTTCTGAGTGCCTGTTTCACTGCGCCCGGGCAGATCGTTTATTTTGTCATCTGTCTGGGCGTTGCGATCTATCTGCTTATCACCGGCAGTCTGTAAAAGAGGAGATGTGACATGACGCTGCAGCAGCTCAGATATGCGATCGCGGTCGCGGACAACCGGTCGATCAACAAGGCGGCCAAGGACTATTATCTTTCGCAGCCGGCACTTTCCGGTGCCCTGCATGAGCTGGAGAAGGAACTCTCCATGACGCTCTTCACGCGCACAAACCGCGGCGCGGAACCGACGCCCGAGGGGGCGGAATTTCTGGCCTATGCCAGACAGCTTCTCGACGAGGCCGATCTGATCGAGGACCGCTTCATCCGCGGCAAAGCGCGGGAAAAGTTCAGCGTATCGACCCAGCACTACACGTTTGCCGTCAGATCTTTTATGGATCTGATCCGGAGTGAGGGAACGGAGCTTTATGATTTCGCGATCTCGGAGACCCGCACGGCCGATGTGCTCATGGATGTGAAGACCCTGAAGAGTGAGCTCGGGATCCTCTATCTGGACTCCTTTAACCGCGAGATCCTGCTTCGCCGCATGAAGGAGGATCAGCTGGTCTTCTCTCCGCTGTTCTCCTGTCACGTCTATGTCTATCTCTCCGCCGGTCATCCGCTGGCGAAGAAGAAACGCGTGAAAGCCGGAGATCTGGCACCCTACACCTTTCTCACCTTTGACCAGGGGGCGAACAGTCTGCTCTACTATTCCGAGGAGGTGCACACGGACACGACGAGCGATCGTATCATCCGCGTCAACGACCGGGCGACGATGCTCAACATGATGATCGGTATCAACGGCTACACGCTCTGTTCCGGCATTATCTGCGAGGATCTGAACGGCGATCATTACCGGGCGGTTCCGCTGGACACAAAAGAACTCATGACGATCGGCGTGGTGCAGCGGGCGCACGCGGCCCCGTCGAAGCTGGCACAGCGCTATGTCGAGATCCTCAAAGACTATGAAAACATGGTGCTTTGAGGTTGTTGTTGTGGAAGAGCGGCGAAAGGGTTATAATTCTTTTGCCGAAAATCCGGCGGAGGGAGTGAAGAAACATGGCAGATAAAGAAAAGAAACTGGTGGAGGCGATCACCTCACGGGATGAGGATTTTGCGCAGTGGTACACCGATGTGGTCGTCAAGGCCGGTCTGGTGAGTTATTCCAACATTAAGGGCTTTATCATCCTGAAGCCGGCGGGCTATGCGCTTTGGGAAAACATCCAGCGGTTGCTGGATCAGCGGTTTAAGGCGACCGGCGTGGAAAATGTCTATCTCCCGCTGCTGATCCCGGAGAGCCTCCTGCAAAAGGAAAAGGATCATGTCGAGGGTTTTGCGCCCGAGGTCGCGTGGGTGACGCAGGGTGGCGGCGAGGAACTGACCGAGCGCTACTGTGTGCGGCCGACTTCGGAGACGCTCTTCTGCGATTTTTACAAGAATGAGATCCATTCCTACAAGGATCTGCCGATGGTCTACAATCAGTGGTGTTCGGTGGTCCGCTGGGAAAAAGAGACGAGACCGTTCCTCCGTTCGCGCGAGTTCCTCTGGCAGGAGGGACACACGATGCACGCGACGCGGGAAGACGCCGAGAAGCGCACGCAGCAGATGCTGGATGTCTATGCGCAGTTTCTGGAAGAGGATCTTGCGATCCCGGTCATCAAGGGACGCAAGACCGACAAGGAGAAGTTTGCGGGCGCCGAGGCGACCTATACCATTGAGGCGATGATGCATGACGGACGGGCCCTGCAGTCCGGTACGAGCCATCATTTCGGGGACGGCTTCGCGCGTGCCTTTGACATCACCTTTACCGGACAGGACAACAAGCAGCACTATCCGTTCCAGACTTCCTGGGGGCTGTCTACCAGACTCATCGGTGCGATGATCATGGTGCACGGCGATGACTCGGGACTGGTCGTGCCGCCGCGGATTGCACCGGTGCAGGTCATGGTGATCCCGATCCAGCAGAAAAAGGAAGGCGTGCTGGAGGCGGCGGATCGTCTCTGTCTGTCTCTCAAGGCTGCCGGGATCGCCGCAAGGCTGGATGATTCGGACAAGAGTCCGGGCTTCAAATTCTCCGAGCAGGAGATGCGGGGCGTGCCGCTTCGCGTGGAGATCGGCCCCAAGGATCTTGAAGCGGGCAAGTGCGTGTTCGTGCGCAGAGACACGAGAGAAAAGGTGGAATGCGCGCTGAATGAGGCACCGGAGAAGGCGGGGATGCTGCTGGAGGACATCCAGACAGCACTTCTTGCTTCGGCAAGAGAGCATCTGCGCACCTGCACCTTTACCGCGAAGAACTGGGAGGAGTTCACGGAAGCCTTCCGGGAAACCAGGGGATTCGTGAAGGCTATGTGGTGCGGCGATGTCGCCTGTGAAGAGAAGATCAAAGAGGAACTGTCTGTCACGAGCCGCTGCATGCCGTTCGAACAGGAGCAGCTCGCGGAGACCTGCGTATGCTGCGGGCGCCCCGCGAAGAAGATGGTGGTCTGGGGGCGGTCATACTAGTTCCCCGCGTGCGCATGGAGACGGAGTTTTTTGAATAAACAAGATATAAAAATCCATCTCCCCTCCGGTGCCGCAAAGATCCTGGCATCTCTGACAGATGCCGGCTATGAGGCCTATATCGTGGGCGGCTGCGTCCGCGACAGCCTGATGGGCAGGACGCCCTCGGACTGGGATATCACAACGAGCGCCAGACCCGACGAGGTCAAGGCGCTCTTTCCAAAAACGATCGATACGGGGATCCGCCACGGAACGTTGACCGTGCGCCGGGACGGGGAAAGCTATGAGGTGACTACCTTTCGCGTGGACGGCGATTATGCCGATCACCGGCATCCGGACGGCGTCACCTTTACCGGGCAGCTGGCGGAGGATCTTAAGCGGCGGGACTTCACGATCAACGCCATGGCCTACAATGACGAACGGGGCGTGATCGATCTTTTCGGCGGACAGACGGATCTCAGGGACGGCATTGTCCGTGCGGTGGGCGATCCGGGTGAGCGCTTCCGCGAGGACGCGTTGCGCATGATGCGGGCGGTGCGCTTTTCTGCCCAGCTCGGTTTTGAGATGGAAGACGCGACGCGTGATGCCGTCAGAGAACAGGCGTCCACGCTTTCGGCGGTATCCGGCGAGCGGATCCGGGATGAGCTGGAAAAGCTCCTGCTCTCGGCGCATCCGGAACGCGTGCGCGATCTCTGGTCACTGGGGCTGACCGCCGTGTTCTTTCCGGAATTTGACGCGATGATGGCGACCGCACAGAACAATCCGCATCATTGCTACTCGGTCGGAGAACACACGATCGCGGCACTGATGGCCGGTGTCCGTGTGGACGGTGCGCAGACATCGAGAGACTGCGGGATGTCGCCGGAAGAGACCGCGCGTCTGCTCCGGCTGACCGTGCTTTTGCATGACTGTGCCAAGCCGCTCACCAAAACGACGGACGCGGAGGGGATCGATCACTTTAAGGGGCATCCCCAAAAGGGAGCAGATCTCGCAGGGGAGATCCTCAGGCGCTGGAAGGAAGACAACCGGACGATCGCAAGGGTGAAGAATCTGATCCGGTGGCATGATCAGCGGCCGGAGAGCGATGCGGTCACTGTCCGGGAGACGGCCGCGCGCGTGGGCCGGCCGGATTTTCCGCTGCTGCTTGATGTGATGGAAGCCGATGTACACGGGCAGAGCAGTTTTCTGCAGCAGGAAAAGCTCACCAGACTGGCGGAGATCCGCACGGTATGGCGCAGGATCGTGGAAACGGGCGAGCCGGTCGCGCTGTCTGATCTGGCGGTCACGGGGCAGGATCTGATCGGCGCCGGGATGAAGCCCGGTCCCGGGATCGGAGAACTGCTGGACGTGATGTTTCGTGATGTGCTGAAGCATCCGGAGCATAACAACAGGGAATGGATGATGGAACACTACGCGGGAAGGATGCGGCATGAGGACTGAATCCTCCGGAAAACAGAAGAGAACGGCAGCAGGGCGGACAGCCGCGGCGGTCATCGCGGCGGTGCTTCTTGCGTTACCGGTGACAGCCACCGTTGCCGCGGCGCAGGAGCAGGCCGCAGATGATGGGACGACCGCCGGGGCGCAGAAGCAGACGATCTCTCTGCTCTACAAATATGACTCGACGGACACGGCGGTCGTGCGCAGCGTCAATATGGCGGAGGGGACGGTGACGCTCTGTCAACATGAACTGGGCCGCTATTACACGCTGCGGGTGGACAACACGTCGATGATCTATGACCGCTACGGGCGTCCGATCTCCGCGTCTCTTCTGGAACCGGGCGATGTGGCGGATGTGACCTTTCTCCATCAGTCAAAGCATCTGAATTCTTTGGTCGTTTCCAATGCGGTCTGGGTCAGGGAGAATGTGAAAACCTATCGCATCGATACGGACCGAGAGCTCCTGAGTTTTGACGGACAGAATTATCATCTGCCGGCGACAGCCCTTCTGCTGAACCGGGAAAACGGTGTCGGGGAGAGGATCATCGCCGAGGAACTGCTGGAAGGAGACGTGCTCACGGTCTACGGCATCGACAAGGAGATCTACAGCGTGGTCGTGACCAGCGGACACGGTTATCTCCGCCTGACCTCGACGGAAGTCGGAGACAGGGATATCGAAGGCGCCTGGGTGAATCTCGGGAACAAGGTCATCCAGCGTGTGAATGCCCGGACGCTGATCGCGGCACCGGAGGGAGATTACACGCTGCAGATCATCGGACAGGGCGCGAACGACTCCCGTCCTGTCCGGATCGAGCGCGGCAAGGAGACCGTGATCGATACCTCGACGATCCGCATGGAAACCCCCGATGTCACGGAGGTCACGTTTATCGTCGAGCCGGAGGATGTCCAGGCGGAGCTTAAGGTTGACGGAGATCCCGTCGCGATCGGTCTGCCGGTCTATCTGACACAGGGGGTGCATCAGTTCAAGGTCAGGGCGGAGGGTTACCTCACGATCACACAGCATCTTAAAGTGGGAGAGAAGAAGGCCAAGGTGGAACTGACACTGGAAAAGGATCCGGATGCCGCGGCGGCAGCCAGCACGGCGGCGGCAGCCGATACCGCCGGCACAGCGGACACGGCTTACACGGCAGCCACGGCAGGGACATCGGACTGGTGGAATTCCTCATCTGGTTATGCCGGAACGGGCGCGACCGAAGGGGCCGCGGGAATGGGAGATACGAGCAATGCCGGTGCTTCCAGCGGGGCAACGGTCACAACCGTCACGACCGTGGATGTTTCCGGCAACGAAACGACCCGGACGACGCTCACGGGCTATGAGGTGCGCGTGGAATCCCCGACCGGCGTGGAATTCTATCTGGACGGCAGTTATATGGGCATCACGCCGACTTCCTTTGTCAAGGTTTCCGGACAGCATACCGTCACGCTTTCCCGTGACGGGTACGAGACAAAGAGCTATAATATCTTTATTGACGACGCCCAGTCGAACAAAACCTACGCGTTTCCTGAGCTCGTGAAGAGCGAATGACGCGAACACCGCGAAATATGCAACTTTTTTGTAAAAATAGGAATAAATAGGGCGAGAACCCTTGACAAATATGGGTGAAATCGCTATAAAGGTTAAGGATACCATGATTTATCGGGGGATCTGAAACAGTCAATCATGAACAAGGAGGATTTCAAATGAACAAGACAGAGTTAGTTGCTGCGATCGCGAAGGAAGCGAGCCTTTCCAAGAAGGACGCTGAGAAGGCCCTCAAGGCTTTCACGGATACGGTTGCCAAGGAGCTGAAGAAGAAGAACAAGGTTCAGCTGATCGGCTTCGGCACCTTTGAGGTTGCGAAGAGAGCTGCTCGTGAGGGCAGAAACCCTCAGACCGGCAAGGCTATGAAGATCCCGGCATCCTTTGCGCCGAAGTTCAAGGCCGGCAAGGCTCTGAAGGATATTGTCAACAAGAAGTAAGACAGATCCGCAGATTTAACACAGACGACCGGCAGATGCGTGCATCTGACCGGTCGTTTTTTCACGAACGGACAGGGAGAGGAAGCATGCGTCTGGATAAGTTCTTAAAGGTTTCCCGTCTGATCAAGCGGCGCACGGTGGCCAACGAGGCCTGCGACGCAGGACGGGTGGAGATCAACAAAAAAACGGCCAAAGCAGGAAGCGAAGTCCGGGTGGGAGACGAGATCACGATCCACTTCGGGGAAAAAGAGGTGCGCGTCGAGGTGCTCGCGGTGGAGGACAATGTCCGCAAGGAGGCTGCACGGGAGATGGTCCGCTACCTTGATGACGCTAGATGATGTGTCTGCTCTATATCATAACACAAGATATTGAATGTGAAAAATATGCGGGAAATCGATTGACAAGAGTCAAAAATTCGTTTATGATTGACATGTTTCCGTTTAATTTTTCACGAAGGAATGACAATGACGGGTAAGCCGGGCAAGGCACGGTACAGACGTGACAACAAGATGCGTTTTTCCCTGTTTCTGGCGGGGTTTGTTGTTGCACTCCTCGTGATCGTCGTTTCCGTCAGGAGCATCGGTTTCGCACGGCAGCTGGAGCAGAAACAGGCCTATATCGTGGAACTGGAAACGCAGATCGAAGCGGAAAGGGAACGGGCCGAAGAGATCGAGGAATACAAGAAATACACGCAGACCCGCGGCTATATGGAAAAGGTCGCCAAGGAGAAACTGGGTCTGATCTATGAAGGAGAGATCGTGTTCAAGCACGAGTAAAGCCAGGAGAGGATGCGCAGGGGCGCGGCACAAAGCCGCGCCTTTTGCGTTTTTGTATACCGGGAGAACACATGGACGGACTGGAAGAACGGGTTTATGAGGTCATCCGCAAAGAGCATATGATCGAGCCGGGCGAACGGGTGCTGGTCGGTGTGTCCGGCGGTGCGGATTCGGT
The DNA here is from genome assembly GCA_024690605.1 of Lachnospiraceae bacterium. Taxonomy (GTDB): domain Bacteria; phylum Bacillota; class Clostridia; order Lachnospirales; family Lachnospiraceae; genus Butyrivibrio. The sequence continues at coordinate 57,136 of JAILOV010000034.1, forward strand.
CTGTCTTTTTTCGGTACTGCTTGCATTGAAACAGAGACTGTCCTGTTCCCTGACTGTTGTTCATGTCAATCACGGCATGCGCCCGGCAGCGGCAGCCGAGGAGATGTTTGTCGAACGGCTGGCCGCGGAACGCGGGGTGCCGTTTCTTGCCGCACATATCGATGTGCCCGCCCGCCGGAAAAGGGAGAAACGCTCACCGGAGGATGCGGCCAGACAGGGTCGTTATGAGGCTTTCGCGCGCATCATGCGCGAGACCGGCGCAGACAGACTGGCGCTTGCCCACAATCGGGAGGATCAGGCCGAAACCGTTCTGTTTAAACTGTTCCGCGGTACCGGTCTGCGCGGATTTGCCGGCATGGAAGCCGTGCGGCCTGCCGGAGAAGAAGGGGACCCCTTTGCGCTCCCGCTGATCCGGCCGCTCCTGTACACGTCGCGCCGGGAGATCGAGGCATATCTGTCCCGAAAGGGTCTGGAACACATGGAGGACGATTCCAACGCGAGTGATGCCTATGCGAGAAACCGCATCCGCAGACATCTGCTTCCCTATGCCGAGGAGGAGATCCATGCACAGGCGGCCGGACATCTGGCCGCAGCCGCGGCGCATGCGCGGGAGGCACTGGTCTATATCGAAGGGGAAGCGGAGAAACGATACAGGGAGATCCTTTGCGGGAAGGAACTGGATGTGACGGCTCTGAACGGAGAACCGGCGGTGATAAAAAAGGAGATCCTGTTCCGTGCGCTCCGGGATGCGGGTGTGCACGGTGAGATCGGACAGGCGCATACGGAAGCGCTCCTGAAGCTGATCTCCTCGACGGAAGGTTCCCGGCGGATCGCTCTGCCGGGCGGGTTTGCCGCCGAAAGGACCTATGACCGGCTGCGGATCATCAGGGAAGAGAAGGAGGTGCAGTCTGCAGAGCGGATCACGCTGACCGACGGGGCACAGACCGTTGCACTCCCGGGTGTGGGACGTGTGATCGTCACGCTTTCGGATCGCGGGGACGGGCAGGAAATTCCCGCGGATTTCTATACAAAATGGTTTGATTCTGATAAAATAAAACAGTCTTTGTGCTTCAGGAGGAGACGGCAGGGCGACTGGATCGACGTCGGAAACGGCCGGAAATCGCTGAAAAAGGAGATGATCGACCGGAAGATCCCCGCGGCCCGCAGGGACGGTCTGTGGCTTTTGGCAGCGGGCGATGAGATCCTGTGGATCGTGGGCGATCGTCGGTGCGAAGCATACAGGATCACGGACAGCACGCAGCACATCCTGAAAATGACATTTATCGGGGATCAGACGGTATAGCGCGCAGGCAGAGGAGGTTATCATATGGCAGAACGAGTGGCGGTCATGTTTACCGAGGAGCAGGTCGATGCCCGCATCCGCGAGCTGGGAGCGCAGATCAGCCGGGATTATGAGGGGAAGACGATCCACCTGATCTGCGTGCTGAAGGGCGGCAGTTTTTATCTCTGCGAGCTGGCCAAGAGGATCACGGTTCCCGTGACGCTCGATTTCATGTCGGTCTCCAGTTACGGTTCGAGCACAAAATCGAGCGGTGTCGTGCGCATCGTCAAGGATCTGGATCAGTCGATCGAGGGTCGTGACGTGCTGGTGGTCGAGGATATCGTCGATTCCGGGCGCACGCTTTCCTATCTGCTCCCGCTGATGAAGGACAGAGGTCCGGCCAGTGTGAAACTGACGACACTTCTGGACAAGCCGGACCGGAGAGAGACGGATGTGCACGTGGATTATACGGGGTTTGCCATTCCGGACAAATTCGTGGTGGGCTACGGTCTGGATTATGATCAGAAATACCGGAATCTCCCTTTTATCGGCGAGATGATCTTTGAGTAGAGGTAATCCGTGAACAATAACAATCGCGAACGCAGTTTTTCATTCTATTTCTGGATCGTACTGATCTTTGTCGTGCTGGTTGTCTTTCTGGAGTATAACCGCGGCAGATCGGCGACGGCGGATGCGGAAGCCTATACGATCGGTGCGATGACGGAGGATCTTGAGCAGGGACTGGTCGCCGGAGCGGTGATCATACCGAACCGGGAGACGCCGACCGGATCCGTGCGCGTGGCGCTGCGCGGAGGCACACAGCGGACACTTTATGTCACCGATGTGGCTGAGGCGGAACGGATCCTGCGCGAGCACTATGTGGATCCCGAAGTGCGCGATGTCGCACCGGAAGGGTTCAACCTGATGACCTGGCTTCCCGTGCTCCTGATGATCATTTTCTGTGTCTTTTTCTTCGTGATGATGAACAATGCCCAGTCGATGGGCGGCGGCGGTGCCCGGATGATGAATTTCGGACGCAGCAGAGCCAAACGTTCCGGACCGGAGGACAACAAGACGACGATGAAGGATGTCGCCGGCCTCAGGGAAGAAAAGGAACAGATGGAGGAGATCGTCACCTTCCTGAAGGATCCGGAGCGATTCACCAGAGTCGGTGCCAGGATCCCCAAGGGCATCCTGCTGGAGGGAGCACCCGGTACCGGCAAGACGCTGCTTGCCAAGGCGATCGCGGGCGAAGCCGGTGTGCCGTTCTTTTCGATCTCCGGTTCCGATTTTGTCGAGATGTTCGTCGGTGTCGGTGCATCCCGTGTGCGGGATCTCTTTGCCGAGGCCAAGATGAGCGCACCCTGCATCGTGTTCATCGATGAGATCGATGCCGTCGCGAGAAGGCGCGGCACCGGTATGGGCGGCGGACATGATGAGCGCGAGCAGACACTGAATCAGCTGCTTGTCGAGATGGACGGTTTTGCCACGAATGAGGGCATCATCGTGATGGCGGCGACCAACCGCGTGGACATCCTGGATCCCGCGATCCTGCGTCCCGGCCGTTTTGACCGCAAGATCACCGTTTCGCGTCCGGATATCGGCGGCCGCGAAGAGATCCTCAAGGTACACGCGGACGGCAAGCCCCTGGCGGAGGATGTCGATCTGAAGCAGATCGCGCAGACGACGGCGGGATTTACCGGCGCGGATCTGGAAAACCTGCTCAATGAATCGGCGATCCGCGCCGCCATGAAGGATCGGACATTCATCAATCAGACGGATATCAAGGAGGCGTTCGTGCAGGTCGGGATCGGCACGGAGAAGCACAGCCGCGTGATCTCGGACGAGGAAAAGAGGATCACGGCCTATCACGAGTCGGGACATGCGATCCTGTTCCATGTGCTGCCGCATGTGGGACCGGTCTATACGGTTTCGGTGATCCCCACGGGAGCCGGCGCCGCGGGCTACACGATGCCGCTGCCGGAAAAGGATGAGATGTTCCTGACCAAACAGAAGATGCTGGAGGAGATCATGGTGTCTCTGGGCGGACGCATTGCGGAGGAACTGATCTTCGGCAGCGACGATATCACGACGGGCGCGAGTGCCGATATCAAAAAGGCCACATCGGAAGCCAGGCGGATGGTCACCCGTTACGGCATGAGCGAGAACATCGGTGTCATCAGCTACGAAGAGGAAGAAGACGACGTCTTTATCGGCTATGATCTGGGACACCGCCACAAGCACAGCGAGCAGATGGCGGGTGAGATCGACAGAGAGGTCAAGGAGATCATCGATTCCTGCTACCAGAAGGCCAGAGAGATCATCCAGAAGAACATCGATGTGCTGCACGCGGCCGCAGGGCTGCTGATGGAAAAAGAAAAGATCTCCAGAGAAGAGTTTGAAGCGCTGTTCCCCGCAGGGACGTGACGACAGGAGAGAACAGGGATGTTTGATATCAGGGAGATCTTCCATGATATGACCGCGCAGTTCCTCGAACCGGCTCAGGCCGATCCCGGGGAAACGGTGGAGATCACCCTTCGGACGGGGGAGGATCTGGAATCGGGGTCGGTCGACCTGATCCGGTGTGTCACGGAAAACGCGGATGAAGGCGATGTGATCTATGTCCGCAAATCCATGCGGCGGGAAAGGGAAGCGGTCAACGGCTTTTATCTCTGGCACGCCGCATTGCAGCTTTCGGAAGAACCGGTCTTCTATTTCTTTGAAATACGGACATCAATGCAGAAGATCGTTTATGACCGGCTGGGTGCCTCCTTCGGAGAGAGACCGCCGGTCTTTTTCCGTATGATCCCCGGTTTCCGCACACCCGCCTGGGCGGAGGGTGCCGTGATGTATCAGATCTTTACCGACCGCTTCTGCAACGGTGATCATTCCAACGATGTGCTCTCCGACGAATACAGCTATAACGGGGCACATTCGGTTCGGATCACCGACTGGTCAAGAGTTCCGTCGGCGGATGGCGGTGACATCCGCGAGTTTTACGGGGGTGATCTGCAGGGGATCATCGACAGGCTGGATTATCTTAAGGAGCTGGGGATCGAAGCGATCTATCTGAATCCGATCTTCTGCTCTCCGTCGACACACAAGTATGACACGCAGGACTATGAGCATATCGATCCGCATTTCGGACGGCTGGTCGCCGATCACGGCGCGCTTCTTGCCCGGGAGAATCAGGATAACGCCGGGGCGGAGCGCTATATCACGCGCATCTCCTCCGTGGAGAACCTGGAGGCGAGCGACGCGCTGTTTGCGCTCCTCGTGAAAAAGGCGCATGAGCACGGTATCCGCGTGATCATTGACGGCGTGTTCAACCACTGCGGCTCGTTTAACAAGTGGATGGACCGCGAGCGGATCTATGAGCGCGCGGAAGGCTATGAAAAGGGCGCCTATGTGGATGAGAAGAGCCCTTATCACGATTATTTCACCTTCCGGGACGGAAGCTGGCCGTATAATGCGCACTACGACGGCTGGTGGAACTATGACACACTGCCGAAACTGAATTATGAAGGCTCCGAGGAACTCGTCAAACGGATCCTCGCGATCGCGAAGAAGTGGGTGTCGGCGCCTTATCATGCGGACGGCTGGCGTCTCGATGTGGCGGCGGATCTGGGACACAGCGCGGCGTTCAATCACGATTTCTGGAGGCGGTTCCGCAAGGCCGTCAAAGAAGCCAATCCGGAGGCGGTGATCATCGCGGAACACTATGGCGATGCCGGTCCGTGGCTTTCCGGCGGGGAATGGGATTCCGTGATGAACTACGACGCCTTTATGGAGCCGGTCAGCTGGTTCTTTACCGGGATGGAGAAGCACAGCGATGCCTTCGAACCGGGCGCCATCGGCAATGAAGAGCGCTTCTGGGAGATGATCGACGGCAATGCCGCGCGCAATTTTCCGCAGGGCTCTCTGTTCATGGCGATGAATGAGCTGTCCAATCATGATCATTCCCGTTTTCTCACCAGGACGAACGGCAAGGTCGGCCGGAGTGCGGTGCTTGGTGCTGCGGCCGCGTCCGAGGATATCAATCCGGCCGTATTCCGTGAGGCGGTGCTCCTGCAGATGACCTGGCCGGGGGCACCGACGGTGTACTATGGCGATGAGGCGGGTGTCTGCGGGTTTACCGATCCGGATAACCGGCGCACCTATCCCTGGGGAGCGGAGGACGCAGGTCTGCTTGCTTTTCACAGGGACGTGATCCGGCTGCACAGGGAGAATGCGGAGCTGCGGCACGGGTCCCTTCTCCGGCTCGGTTCGCAGCGAGGTGTGATCGCCTACGGGCGGTTCCTTAAGGATCAGGCCTGTGTGGTGCTCATCAACCGCAATGATTACACCGTGACGGATGATTATGATGTGCATCTGCTGGGGATACCGGTCAATGCCGTGGTCAGGCAGCTGATCATGACCGGATCGTCCGGGTATCACACTTCCGCGGAGGAACGCTTTGTCAAGAGCGGGATACTCACCGTGACTCTGGCACACAACACGGGTATGGTCTTCAAGTACGCAGGCGGCATGAAACGGGACGCGGAAAACTTCCGCGCACACGCACGGTTTTTGGCTTTTGAATGAAATAATGGTTGTTGCCCGGTGATAACCGGAGTATAATAGAACACGTTCAATATTGTTTTGTTTCAAAGAAAGGACGGTATCATTATGGCGTTAGTAACCACAAAGGACATGTTCGCCAAGGCCTATGACGGCGGATACGCGATCGGCGCATTCAATGTCAACAACATGGAGATCGTGCAGGGGATCACGGAAGCCGCTTCCGAGCTCAAGAGCCCGGTTATCCTTCAGGTGTCCAAGGGTGCGAGAGCCTATGCGAATCATAAATATCTGGTGGCCATGGTGAATGCGGCGGTGGAGCTCTATCCGGAGATCCCGATCGCGCTGCATCTGGATCACGGTGACACCTTTGAACTCTGCAAGGACTGCATTGACGGCGGGTTCACTTCGGTCATGATTGATGCTTCCTCCAAGAGCTTTGAGGACAACATCGCTCTGACGAAGCAGGTCGTGGAATATGCGCACGATCACGGCGTTGTGGTTGAGGCCGAGCTGGGCACGCTCGCAGGAATCGAGGACGAGGTCGTCGTTGAGGCCGGCAAGGAGAGCTACACCCGCCCGGAAGAGGTCGAGGAGTTCGTGTCCAGGACCGGCTGCGATTCCCTGGCGATCGCCATCGGCACCTCTCACGGCGCATACAAGTTCACCGCGGCACAGTGCACGAGAAACGCTGACGGCGTGCTGGTGCCCCCGCCGCTCCGCTTTGATGTGCTCGAGGAGTGCATCAAGCGCCTGCCGGGCTTCCCGATCGTGCTTCACGGTTCTTCTTCCGTTCCGCAGGAGTTTGTCAAGATGGTCAACCAGTACGGCGGCAACATGCCCGATGCGGTCGGCATTCCGGAAGAGCAGCTCCGCAAGGCCGCGACACTGGCGGTCTGCAAGATCAACATCGATTCCGACATCCGTCTGGCGATGACCGGCAACATCCGCAAGTATTTCGCGGAGCATCCGGATCACTTCGATCCCAGACAGTATCTGAAGCCCGCCCGTCAGGCGGTCAAGGACATGGTCTCGCACAAGATCAAGAATGTCCTTGGTTCGGACGGCAAGGCCTGATCGACCGGACAGCGGATCAGTTGTTCTGACATCATCGGAGCGCCGGCGGACAAAACTGCCGGCGCTCTTGTGCAAAAACGGGAACCGGATCATGAATGACCAGCTGACACAAAAAGATATCGAGGATATGGAAAAGGAGATCGAACACCGCAAGGTGGTCGTGCGCAAGGAGCTTCTCGAGCATGTCAAGGAAGCGCGCGCGCAGGGGGATCTCTCAGAGAATTTCGAGTATTACGCGGCCAAAAAGGCCAAGAACGAAAACGAGAGCCGCATCCGCTTTCTGGAGCGGACGATCCGTACCGCACGCATTGTGGAGGATCACACAGCCGAGGATCAGGCGGGACTGAACAAAACGGTCACCGTCCGGATGCTCGATGATAACTGCGAGGAGACCTATAAGATCGTGACAACGCTCAGGGGAGATTCCCTGAAGGGGCGCATATCGATCGAATCGCCGCTCGGCAAGGCGCTGCTGAACCATCGCGCGGGAGACAGGGTGACGGTTCAGGTCAACAAAGACATCAGTTACGATGTCGAGATCCTGAAGGTAGAGAACACAGGCTTATCCGAAGAGGATGAGATCCGGAAATTCTGAAACGATTGGTGCAAAGTCTGTCTGATCGCCGGCTGTTCCCGGAAGGAACCGGATGATCACGCGCAGAGAGCGCCGGAAAGGTTGTGAAGATGGCAAACGAATACGAATATCATGTTTTTCAGCCGATCACGACGGAACAGTACCAGGAGAGCGTCTACAAAGCGATCGGCAAAAACTGGGCGCTGCTGACCTCCGGGACGAAGGAAAAGGCGAACGCCATGACGGTGTCGTGGGGCGGTGTCGGTGTTCTCTGGAACAAGGATGTCGTCTTTGTCTTTGTGCGCAATTCGCGCTACACCAAGGAGCTGCTGGATTCCTCCGGTGTCTTCTCTCTCTCGTTCCTTGATCATGAGACCTACAGCAGGGAATACAAGTTCATGGGAGCGGCATCCGGCAGGAACGAGGACAAGATCGCGGCGGCGAGACTTCATGTTGCGGCCAATCTCGGGGTGCCCTACATCGATGAGGCGGCGACCGTGATCCTCTGCACTTCCCTCTTTAAGCAGGAACTGACCACGGACGCGGCGCATTTTCTCGTTCCGGGTCTCGACCAGAAGTTTTATGCCGACGGCGATCTCCATAACCTCTATGTCGGCGAAGTCGTGAAGATCATGTGCAGATGAATCTCACCGCCATCACGGATTTCATTTTTGTTGAGGATGAACCGGCTCCCGCGGACGTGATCCTTGTCTGCGGCTCCGCGCGGACGGAGCCGGCACGGCGGGCGGCTGCGCTCTACCGTCAGGGATTCTCCGCCCGGGTTCTGCCGACCGGCCGGTTCGGCGAGCGCTATGCCGATCTCAGGGAGGAGATGCGCCGTCTGGCCGAGAATGATGGCAGAGATCCGGCACAGGTGTTCGCGGAGATGGAGGAGCAGGCGGAAGCGGCGGGATACCCCGGTTTTCCGGAAACGGAATGGGCGTATCAGCGCAACATTCTGGTGTCGGAGGGTGTGCCGGCGCAGGCGATCCTCAGAGAAGACCGATCGGTCAACACCTTTGAAAATGCCGTCTTTGCGAGAAAACTGCTGGAAGAGACGATGGGGATTCCCGGGCGCATGATCCTCTGCTGTCAGGCATTTCACGCCAGACGGGCGCTCATGACCGTCGGTTCGGAGTTTCCGGAAACGGAGATCCTGGTCTGTCCCGCGGTGACCCGGGGTATCGCCGCAGACACCTGGGATGCGACGGCGGACGGCTATGACAAGGTCCTTGACGAAGTGCAGAAATGCGGAGCCTATTTCCGCGGAGACCGGATGTTCCGCGCATGGAAGGACAGGATCCCCGCGTCGGGAGATTTGCATGAAACAGACCGATATCCTGAATAAACGATGGTATCTCTACCTCACGGAGTTCTTTTCCGGTATGGCGGTCATGGCCGTGGAACTGGGCGCTAGCCGGCTGCTTGCCCCCTATTTCAGCTCCTCGCAGATCGTCTGGACGATCATCATCGGCACGATCATGATCGCCATGGCACTGGGGAATCTCTATGGCGGACGGGCGGCGGATAAAAATCATGATCCCGGAAGACTCTACCGGCGCCTGCTCATTGCCGCCGTATGGATCGCGGCGATCCCGCTCGTCGGAAAATATATCATTCTCGCGGTGACCGGACTGATGATCATCGCGGTCAACACCTGGTTCCTGATCTGGGCGGCATTCGCGGCCTGTATGGTGATCTTTGTCTTTCCGCTGTTTCTGCTGGGGACCGTCACACCTTCTCTCGTGAAGTACGCAACGGACAGTCTCGATGATAACGGACGCGTTGTGGGAACGCTGGGAGCCTGGAACACGATCGGCAGCATCCTCGGCACATTTCTTCCGACCTTTGTGACGATCCCGGCGGTCGGAACGGCAGTGACCTTTCTCCTGTTTTCCGGCATTCTGCTGGTCATTGCGAGCATCTATTTCCTGTCCTCCGGGAAAAAGAAAACAGCCGTTATTATATCGGGTGTTATGTTTATACTCTGTGCCTTCTTCGGCAATTCGGACAGTTTCGCGTTCTGGGAACGGGATCTCACCTATGAGGGAGAATCGGTTTACAATTACCTGCAGGTGCGCGACACCCCGCAGGCAACGATCCTTTCCACCAATGTGCTGTTCGGCGTGCAATCGATCCGCATGAAAGAGGGTGGCCTCACGGGGATGTACTATGATGATGCTTTGGCGGCACCGGTCATGGCGCGGTTTCAGGAAAAGGAGCATCCGACGGCACTCGTCCTGGGTATGGGGACAGGCACCTGGGCGATGCAGCTTAAGGAGTTCTTCCCCGACTGCGAGGTGGAGGGCGTAGAGATCGACGAGGACATCACCAGGCTCGCACATACCTATTTTGCGCTGGATCCGTCCATTCCGGTGACCACCTATGACGGACGTGCTTTTCTGCAGGCGGTCGACGGAACCTATGACTGCATCATGGTGGATGCCTACCGGGATATCACGATCCCGTTTTCCATGAGTTCCGTGGAATTCTTCACACTGGTAAAGGAGCATCTGAAGCCGGACGGCGTCATGGTCGTGAACATGAACATGCGCGATGATGAACCGGGCAATATCAACGCCTGTCTGTCCGACACGATCGCGTCCGTGTTTCCCAGCGTCCTGACGGTGGATGTGCGCGGTTCGACAAACAGAGAACTGTTCGCTTCGGAGACCGAGCTGACCGAAGCGTTTGCCCGGGGACGGACGGAACTCGCAAAGGCCGGAGATAACAGCGAAATGTCCGCAGATCTGCGGGACAGGCGGCTTGTGCTCGCGGACAGGATGACACAGACGGCGGACAGGCAGCAGGTCTACCGTGGGGGCGGATATCTCCTTACAGACGACAAGGCCCCGGTGGAATTGCTGGGTATGCGGGTGATCGACGGGCTGATCCGGGATGAGATCGGTTATTACAAGCAAAGATTCCGCGAGGAAGGGATCCGCGGATTACTGGAGGCGATCTGATGAACGAACAAAAGAGCGGCTACGAGGAACTGGGTTTTGCCAAGCTGGACACGGAGCGCTGGGAGCGAACGGGCTTTCCGGAGGTCGTGTTCTGTGAGGGGAAACCGGACACCTGTCTGGCGCAGATCTTCAAGAAACTCTATGAGATCAACGGCGAGGTGTTCGGTACACGGGCTTCGCAGCATCAGTATGAGATCGTGAAAAAGGCGTTTGAAGCGGCCTATGAGGAGGCGGTGGCGGGATCACTCCGTTATGACGGGGTCTCCCGGATCATGAAACTGGAAAAGGCGGACAGACAGTATATCGGGCGGATCGCGGTGTGCTCGGCGGGAACGGCGGACATCCCTGTCGCCGAGGAAGCGGCGCAGACGGCGGAATTCTTCGGATCCAAAGTGGACCGGATCTTTGATATCGGTATCAGCGGGCTGCATCGACTGGTCGCCCAGCTGGATCGCATCCGCGCAGCCAACTGTGTGGTGGCAGTCGCCGGCATGGAGGGGGCACTGGCAAGTGTTCTGGGCGGACTGGTGGAGAATCCGGTCATCGCGGTGCCGACCTCGGTCGGCTACGGGGTTAGTGAGGGCGGACGCACGGCACTCCACGCGATGCTCTCCTCCTGTGCCAACGGGATTGCGGTCGTGAACATCGACAACGGCTACGGAGCCGGATATCTGGCGACGCAGATCAACCGGCTCGCCGCGGGATCAAAAGGTTAGACGGGGGACAGGGGGGACGATATGGAAAGAGCGCTTTATTTCGAGTGTGCATCGGGGATCAGCGGAGACATGACGGTCGCGGCACTATTGGACCTCGGCGCGGATGAAAAGAAACTTCTGCAGGTGCTGGAAACCGTGCCGGCGGACGGGTTCACGGTGGAGCTGTCGCGCGTGAAGAAGTCCGGGCTGGATTGTCAGGATTTTGACGTGAAGCTGGATGAGGCACATGAGAACCACGATCATGATATGGAATATCTGCACGGACATGAGCATGAAGCGGACGATCATGAACACCATCATGAGGCGCACGAACATGACGGACATGAACATCATCATGAACACGGACATCATCATCTCCACCGGCATCTCGCGGATGTCAACGCGATCATCGACGGAACGCAGATGACCGACCGTGCGCGCGCGCTGGCGAAGAAGATCTTCCGGATCCTCGCGGAGGCGGAAGCAAAAGCCCACGGTCTGCCACTGGAGGAGGTTCATTTTCATGAGGTCGGCGCGATCGACTCGATCGTGGATGTCATCTCGATCGCGGTATGCTTCGACGATATTAACATAACGGATGTTATTGTAAAATCCGTCACGGAAGGATGTGGGACCATCCGCTGTCAGCACGGCATTCTGCCGGTGCCGGTACCGGCGGTGACCAATATCGCACAGCGCTATGCCCTGCCGATGCGGATCGCCGACGTGCGGGGTGAATTTGTGACCCCGACCGGTGCGGCCTTTCTGGCAGCCGTGAAAACAAAGGAAAGCCTGCCGGAGCGCTTCAGGATCGTGAAGACCGGTCTGGGTGCGGGCAAGAGGGAATACGCACTGCCGGGGCTCCTCAGGGCGATGATCGTGGAGGGATAGTTCCTTTTCCTTTTATTGCACACAAGAAAGATTTGCGGTAAGATATATCTTACCGCATTTTTGTCTGTATTGAGGAAGAGAACGACAGCAGATGAAGGGTTTTCGTGATCTGGATCCGGAAGAGGCCGAACAGGTCGTCACTTCGCGGAGAAGACGAAAAGAGTATATCGATGATCTCGAGGCGCAGCTCTATGCGCCGCTGATGTCCACGGGCTACGATGCACAGCCATCGGAGCGTCGGTCGGGCACACAGCGGACACCGCGAGCCACCTTCTATGACGTCTCCGGTGCGCAGGATGGCAGCGATTTTACGGAGAGAGTCTACGAACAGCCGGAGGAGCGCTACGATCGTCCGCAGAGACCGGTGCGTCCTGCCGAACGCTATGAGGAGGAAGAAGAATTCTACGAGCGTCCGCGGAGATCCATGCGCCCCGCAGAGCGTTATGAGGAGGACGAAGAGTTCTATGATCGTTCGCGCAGACCCATGCGCTCCGCCGAACGGTACGAGGAGAAAGAGGCGTTTTACGAGCGCCCGCGCAGACCCATGCGCCGCCCTGCCGAACGGTATGCGGAGGAAGAAGAGTTTTACGAGCGCCCGCGGAGACCGATGCGCCCCGCGGAGCGTTATGAGGAGGAAGAGGAATACTACCGTGACGCCGCTGAAGAAGACTATGATCCGGAGGATGACGATGCGGATGACGGGTATGCGTATGTGCAATCCCGCGGTCCTGCGGGATGCAGGCGGCGCGCGGCGCACTATGCCAGGCGTGCTTTCCTGATCGCGGGCATCCTGTTTGTGCTGACGGTCGGCGGGATCATCGTTTTCTTCGGTCACGCGAAAAAGGAGAACAGACAGGCACGCGGAGAGGAAAAGACAGCCCAGCAGGGTGCCAATGACGGCGAACTCTGGGAACTCACCGGCGAGGAGGCCGTCATGTGGAACGGCGGATCCGAGACCGCGGAAGAGGAGGTTGTGGAGGAGACATCGTCCGCGTTTCTTGCGCCTTCCGCGGAAAAGGATGTCTTTTTCGAGGGCTACCGCACCTACAAGAGCGATGAGACCAAAGAGATCGTTGATGAGGAGGTGCAGTCGACCTATGGCGTGCTGATCAACGCGGAGACCGGCGAGGTGATCGCCGAGAAACAGGCGGATGCCATCACCAGTCCCGCTTCCATGACGAAGATCCTGACCCTGCTTGTCGCGGTGGAGCATCTGGCGGATCTGGACGAAAAGGTCGTGATGACGCAGGAAATCGGCGACACCGTTTATCGCAAAGATCTGAGCGCCGTGGGCTATCAGGTGGGGGACGAGATCCCCGTCCGGGATCTGCTTTACGGGACCATCCTGCCGTCCGGCGCGGATGCGGCCATGCTGCTGGCGGAGCATGTGGCGGGCTCGCAGGAAGCGTTCGTGGAAATGATGAATGACCGGGTGCAGGAGCTGGGGATCGCTGAGACCGCGCATTTTTCCAATGTCGTGGGCAACTATGACACGGACAACCACTGCACGATGCGCGATATGGCGATGATCCTGAAGGCGGCGGTGGAGAACGATCTGTGCAGGGAGGTGCTGAACACGCGCATCTACACGACGAGCCCGACACCGGATCATCCGGAGGGGATCGAGATCTCCAACTGGTTTCTGCGCCGCATTGAGGACAAGGACGCGCATGGGGAGGTCGTGTGTGCCAAGACCGGCTTTGTCGATCAGAGCGGCTGCTGCGCGGCCAGTTATCAGATCTCCAATGACGGCGGGCACTATCTCTGCGTGACCGGTGATGCCTGGAGTTCCTGGCGCTGCATCTACGATCACGTGCGGATCTATGATCTCTACACAAACTAACGGGGAGTTTTATGGCGGAGTTATTGTTTTTTCTCATGATCCTGGCCTTTCTGAACAGGAATCGCATTCGCCGGTGGATCGAGCAGATGAAGGAAAGGAGAAACATGAACGGACAGGGATTTTCATTTAAGAATCCATTTACGAAGCGTGACGCGAACGGGGACATCTATCAGGAACAGCCCCGGGAGCCGCGGCCGAACGGGGGCGGAAAGGGCGCGGCCCGCGTGATCGGCGGCATCCTGCTCGCGGTCCTGGTGATCGTGCTCGCGTCCTCCGCATTCTATAATGTCGGAGAACAGGAGCAGGCGGTGCTGACCATGTTCGGAAAGATCATGCGCACGGACACCGCGGGACTCTACTTCAAGGTCCCTTTCCTGCAGCGGGTGCACAAGGTGGACATGACGACGCACGGTATCGGCATCGGCTACGCTGTCGGCGGCGACGGGCAGAATATCACGGTCGATGAAGAGGGGATCATGATCACCTCGGATTTCAATTTCGTCGATATCGATTTTTATCTGGAGTACAAGGTGAGCGATCCGGTCGCCTATCTCTACAACACGCAGGATCCCGAGGGGACGATGAAGAACATGGCGCTTGCCGCCATCCGTTCCACGGTCATCAACTATCCGGTCGATGAGGTCATCACGACCGCGAAGGGACAGATCCAGGCGGAGGTGAAGGAAAAACTGCAGACGGAGCTCACGAACAATGAGGTCGGTCTCATGGCCGTCAATATCTCCGTGCAGGACGCGGAGCCGCCGACACCGGAGATCGTGCAGGCCTTCAAGGAGGTGGAGACCGCCAAGCAGGGCAAGGAGACGGCGGTCAACAACGCAAAGAAATATCAGAACGAGCAGATCCCCAGAGCGGAGGCGAACGCCGACAAGATCACGCAGCAGGCGGAGGCCGATAAGGCAGCGCGTATCGCTGAGGCACAGGGCCAGGCGGAGCGGTTCTCACAGATGTATCAGGAGTATCAGAAATATCCGCTGATCACCAAGCAGCGCATGTTCTATGAAGCCATGGAGGATGTGCTGCCGGGACTCAAGGTCATCATCTCGGACGGCAACACGCAGGAGCTTCTTCCCATCGACAGCTTCGGAACGGGTGTCGGTGCGGCAGGTACAAGCAGCGGCAGTTCGGCTGTGTCGGATGACGCCGCGGGAGAGGAGGCGCAGAAATGAAGAAGACAGCAGCGCGCGTATTTCTGATCATCCTGGTGCTGGCGGCGGTCGTGGTGCTCGCGAACACCCTCTACACGGTAAAACAGAAGCAGTTTGTCGCCGTTCGCCAGTTCGGCAAGGTCATCGCGGTGGAATCCACGCCGGGACTCAAGGCCAAGGTGCCATTCATTCAGACAACGCAGGCGATCAGCGCAGCAACGGTTCTTTATGACATTCCGGCTTCCGATGTCATCACCAGAGATAAGAAATCCATGATCACCGACACTTATGTGCTGTGGCGCGTGACGGACGCGGTGAAATATATCCAGACGCTCAACGCCATCGATGCCAGAGCGCAGGAGCGCATCGAGGCGGCGGTCTATAACGCGACCAAAAACGTGATCTCTTCTCTGTCGCAGGACGAGGTGATCGAAGCCCG
This sequence comes from Lachnospiraceae bacterium, assembly GCA_024690605.1. GTDB lineage: Bacteria > Bacillota > Clostridia > Lachnospirales > Lachnospiraceae > Butyrivibrio. The sequence continues at coordinate 72,629 of JAILOV010000034.1, forward strand.
CGGGGAGAAACTTACGGAACTCATCACAACGGACGCCGCGGAGGATATCCGCGCCTACGGGATCGAGATCATTCAGGCGCAGATCAAGGCGCTGGACCTTCCGGACGACAACCGGGCTGCGGTCTATGAACGCATGATCTCCGAGCGGCAGAACATCGCGGCCTCCTATAAGGCGGAGGGTGAAGCGGAAGCGCAGAAGATCCGCAACGAGACCGACAGACAGGTGACGATCATGCAGGCGGAGGCGGAAAAGCAGGCAGCGGTGCTTGCGGCCGAGGGTGAGGCAGCCTACATGCAGACGCTGCAGAAGGCCTATAACACCGAGGACAAAGCAGGTTTCTACAATTTCATCCGTTCGCTCGACGCGCTGCGCGAGTCCATGAAGGGCGGCAACAAGACGCTGATCCTCGACAGGGATTCGGAGATCGCGAAGATCCTGTACGGACAGGTGGAGTGAAAACAGGGAAAGAGAGGGCAGAAGCATGGTAGTGGATGGCGAGATCTGGGCAGGCACAACGGATGACGGCGAGGGACTCTTCCTTCTGCCGCAGATGGCGAACCGGCACGGTCTGATCGCGGGAGCGACCGGCACCGGCAAAACGGTGACACTCAAGGTCCTTGCGGAATCCTTCAGTGACATGGGTGTGCCGGTCTTTATGGCGGATGTCAAGGGAGATATCGCGGGGATCATGAATCCGGGCACAGACAGCGCGGACATGCAGGCGAGGATCGCGCGCTTCGGTCTGGAGGAGCGCGGATTTCATTATCACGGCTATCCGGTCACCTTCTGGGATATCTACGGGGAAAAGGGCATCCAGCTGCGCACGACGATCTCGGAGATGGGTCCGCTCCTGCTGTCCCGCATTCTCAATCTCAACGATCTGCAGTCGTCGCTCCTCACGATCGCGTTCAAGATCGCGGATGACAATGATCTGCTGCTGATCGACACCAAGGATCTCAAGGCACTGCTGTCCTATATCGCCGAGCACAACAAGGAATTCTCCGAGGATTACGGCAACATCGCGAAGGCGTCGATCAACACGATCCTGCGCGCGGTGGTGGCGCTGGAGCTGGAGGGCGGCGAGACCTTCTTCGGCGAGACGGCACTGAACATCACGGACTGGTTCACGACGGGAGACGGCGGCCGCGGCATGATCAACGTGCTGGATTCCGAGAGCCTCATCAACAACGGCAAGCTGTATTCCACCTTCCTCCTCTGGCTTCTTTCCGAGCTGTTTGAGACACTGCCCGAGGTGGGCGATCTGGACAAGCCGAAGATGGTCTTCTTCTTCGATGAGGCACATCTTCTGTTTAACGGCGCGCCCAAGTCGCTCCTGGACAAGATCGAGCAGGTGGTGAAACTCATCCGGTCCAAGGGCGTGGGCGTCTATTTCTGCACGCAGAATCCGCGGGATATCCCGGACGGGGTACTGGCGCAGCTGGGCAACAAGATCGAGCACGCGCTGCATGCCTACACGCCCGCCGAGCAGAAGGCGGTCCGGGCCGCGGCCATGAGCTTCCGCGAGAATCCCGATTTTGACACCTATGAGACCATCATGGGTCTGGGCACCGGCGAGGCGGTCGTCTCCTTCCTGAATGAGGACGGCACACCGGGCATCTGCAAGAAGATCAGCATCCTGCCGCCGCAGTGCGCCTTCGGCAGCATCTCTGAGAGCGAGCGTGACCGTGCTATAAAGAGCTCCATGCTCTACAGCAAATATGCCAAAGCCGTTGATCCCGATTCCGCCTATGAATTCCTGCAGCGAAAGGGACTGGAGGAGGCCGCGGAAAAAGAGGAAGCCAGAGAGCAGGCACTCGCCGACAAGGAGGCGGCCAGACAGGCAGCTGCCGAGGAGAAGGCGGCACAGAAGGCCGCTGAAAAAGAGGAGCGGGACAGGGAACGCGAGAAGCAGAAGGAGGCGAACGCGAAGAAACGCGCGGTCAAATCCGTCGGCAATTCCGTCGCGGGCACCGTCGGGCGCGAGGTCGGCAAGAGCGTTGGCGGCAAGTTCGGTAAATTCGGGAAAACTCTGGGCGGTAACGTGGGCGCAAGCCTTGGGAGAGGGATCCTTTCCACGCTGTTCAAATCGTAGAAAGATGAAAGGAACAAAAGAAACCCGGATGCCGCGTCTGCGACACCCGGGTTTCCTGTTGGAGGAGAAGCCGCTTCCCTTACGAGAGGCGGATCTGTATCATCCCTGCACTTCGATGCGTTTGGTCTCTTCCTTTTCGGGAATGGCTTCCTTCTTGGGGATCGTCACGGACAGCACGCCGTTCTTATACTGCGCCATGATGTCCTCGGGCTGGATGCCCTCGACACGGAAGGCTCTCGAATAGCTCATCTGGCTGCGCTCGCGGCGGACATATTTGCCGTCCTTGTTCTTTTCGTCATTCTCCGTCTTGTGCTCCGCCGAGATCGTGAGCATGTCGTTCTTGAGGTCGACCTTGATGTCCTCTTTGTTAAAGCCGGGCAGATCAGCCTCCAGTTTGTAGGAGTCCCCCAGATCGATCACATCGGTCCTGAGCCCCTGTGCGGAGAGCGGGCCGCCAAAGTCGGTGAAGAAATCCCCGAACATCCGATCCATGAAATCGAACGGATCCTCATAGCGGACCATGCCGCACTCGTTGTTGTTCCTGTTGTTCCACAATGCCGGTCTAAACATAATGATTACCTCTCTTTCCTAAGCGGCCGGATCGATTTCCGTCTGCCGCCATTTTGGTTGCCTTGAACCCGGGACGATGGCTTTTCCGTTTCGGCGCTCTTCGCTTCCCTTGTTCTGAGTCTGTTATAACACATCTAGAACAAATAGCAATTAACAGGGTATAAAAAGTGATTAAGAAAGTGGGATGAGATTATAAACAAATTATAATCTGTCAAATTGCAGAAGTGCTGCGAATGCTTTACAATGATACTGTCTGTGTCGGGAGATCGGATGGCGGGCATACAGGACAGGCCGTCAGATCACGACAGGGCGGCCATTGTATTGGTATACGGGGGTCAAAGGAGGGAGAAATGGCAGGATCACAGGTTTACTTCACGGATTTCAGGACAGGGATCGGCACATCGCTGACGGATAAGCTGAAGAAGCTCTGCCGTCGGGCAGGGATCGCCACGATCCCGATGAACGGGCGTTTTGTCGCGATCAAAATGCACTTCGGAGAGCTCGGGAATCTCGCGTTCCTGCGACCCAACTACGCGCGCGCGGTGGCGGAGCTGGTGAAGGAGGCGGGCGGCAAGCCGTTCCTTACCGATTGCAACACGCTCTATCCGGGCAGTCGCAAGAACGCGCTCGATCATCTTGACTGCGCGGAGATCAACGGGTTCAACACCGTCACGACGGGCTGTCATGTGATCATCGCGGACGGACTGCGCGGGACGGATGAGGTGGCGGTTCCCGTGCCGAACGGCGTTTACTGCAAAGAAGCCTATATCGGCACGGCGGTCATGGATGCCGATGTGTTCATCAGCCTGTCCCATTTCAAGGGACATGAGGAGGCCGGTTTCGGCGGCGCGATCAAGAATATCGGCATGGGCTGCGGTAGCCGCGCCGGCAAGATGCAGCAGCACAAGGAGGGCAAGCCAACCGTTGATCAGAGCCTCTGCCGCAGCTGCAGACGATGCGCCAAGGAATGCGGCTCGGACGCGATCACCTATGAGGATAACGGCAAGGCCTTCATCCATCCGGATATCTGCAAGGGATGCGGCCGCTGTATCGGCGCCTGTGCGTTTGACGCGATCTCCAACGATAATGAGAACGCCTTTGAGATGCTAGGCTGCAAGATGGCGGAATACGCCATGGCGGTCTGTGCGGGACGCCCGCATTTCCATATCTCCCTTGTGCAGGACATCTCGCCCAACTGTGACTGTCACGGGGAGAACGACGCTCCGATCCTGCCCGACATCGGCATGTTTGCCTCGTTCGATCCGGTCGCTCTGGATCAGGCGTGCGTGGACGCGTGCCTCGCGGCGGATCCGCTGCCGAACAGCCAGCTGTCCGATAACTTAAACCGCGAGGGCTGGGAGCATCATCATGATCATTTCCTGGACAGTAATCCGAATGTCCGCTGGAAGGAAACCCTGGAGCACGCGGAGAAGATCGGTCTGGGCAGCAGGGAATATGAGGTGGTGCGACTTTGAGCCGCCCGGTTTCCGCCACGGACCGCACCGCGGTCATCGTGCGTACCAGTGTGATCGGGATCCTGACGAATGTTCTGCTGGCGGCCTTCAAGGCCGCCGTGGGACTGATCTCGGGATCGATCGCGATCGTGCTGGACGCGGTGAACAATCTGAGTGACGCCCTTTCCTCCATCATCACGATCATCGGGACAAAGCTGGCCGGCAAGGCGCCGGACAAAAAGCATCCGCTGGGACACGGGCGCATTGAATATATCACAGCGATGGTGATCGGTGTCATCATCCTCTACGCCGGCGTCACCTCGCTTATCGAGTCGGTCAAAAAGATCCTCTCTCCGGAGATCCCGGATTACCGCCTCACGGGGCTCATCATCATCGCGGTCGCTGTGGTGGTCAAGATCCTGCTGGGCACCTATGTCAAGGGTGTCGGTGAGCGGGTCAACTCCGATTCCCTGATCGCCTCCGGTAAAGACGCGCTGAATGATGTGATCATCTCACTCACGACGCTGGCCGCGGCGGTCATCTTTCTCATTTTTCATCTTTCGCTGGAGGCCTATCTCGCGGCGGTGATCTCCTTTATCATCATGAAGGCCGGATATGACACGCTCTCCGACACGATCTCCGAGATCCTTGGTGCCCGTGCGGACAGTGAACTGACGAAGGGCATCAAGGAGACGATCGGCACCTTTCCCGAAGTCGGCGGAGCCTATGATCTGATCCTGCACAATTACGGGCCCGATATGCTGATCGGTTCGGTGCACATCGAGGTTCCCGACACGATGAATGCGGCGCAGATCGACGGGCTCGCCAGGAAGATCGAGGGCGCGGTCTATGAGAAGTACGGCGTGATCCTGACCGGTGTCGGCATCTACTCTGTCAACACGACCAACGAAGAAGCAAAGAAGCTGCGGGAGGAGATCACCCGTTGCGTGTGTGAGCATGAATATGTGCTGCAGATGCACGGCTTCTATCTGAGCGAAGAGGAGCGCAGGATCCGGTTTGATGTGATCATCGATTTTGACTCGCCGGACCGCTATGCGCTCTATCAGCATCTCTGCGAGGATGTGCAGCAGATCGCGCAGGGATATCAGGTGGAGATCACCATGGATTCCGATATCAGCGACTGAAGAAGAGGACAGGTTCCGTGCGATCCCTTCTGATCTATCTCAGAAACTACAGAAAAGAGACCATTCTGGCACCGCTCTTTAAACTGTTGGAGGTGGTGTTTGAGCTGATCGTGCCGTTGGTCATGGCACATCTGATCGATGCCGGGATCGGCGGACACGACGAGAAGACGATCCTTGCGATGGGGGGGCTTCTTGCGCTGCTGGCATTCGTCGGTCTGGTGTCCGCGATCACGGCGCAGTTCTTTGCTGCGCGCGCGGCCGTGGGATTTGCCGCGGAAGTGCGCATGGCTCTTTTTGAAAAGATTGAACGATTCTCCTTTACACAGCTTGACACCATCGGGACCAGAACACTGACCACCCGCCTGACCAGCGATGTGAATCAGGCGCAGAACGGCGTGAACATGGTACTGCGACTGATCCTGCGCTCCCCCTTTGTCGTGGTTGGCGCCACGATCATGGCGTTTACCGTGGATGCCCGGGCGGCGCTCATTTTTGTCGCCGTGATCCCGGTGCTTTCCCTGATCGTGTTTCTCATCATGCGCAGAACACAGCCGCTCTACAAGGCCGCGCAGGGGAAGCTGGATGAGGTGCTCCTGCATACGCGGGAGAATCTGGTGGGGGCGCGCGTCATCCGCGCGTTCAACAGACAGGAGGCGGAGCGGGCGGAATTTGACGCGGCGGCCGATGATTACACGCAGACCCAGCAGGTGACCGGTGCGGTATCGGGGTTGCTGAACCCGCTGACGCAGGTGGTCGTCAACGCCGGGATCCTCATCCTGATCCTCGCGGGCGCGTTCCGTGTGGAAAGCGGTAATCTGACCCAGGGGCAGATGGTCGCGCTCTTAAACTACATGTCGCAGATCCTCATCGAACTCGTCAAATTCGCCAATCTGATCGTGACGATCTCGCGCGCATCGGCGAGCGGAGACCGCATCGCCACGGTGCTTTCCGTGGAGACGGAAGAGGAGATGGAGGATGTCGTTCGAGACCGGGACGCGGATGTGATCGATGCCTCATCGGACGCGGCGGTCGTCTTTGATCATGTGTCTCTCCGGTACGCGGGGGCGGGTGCGGAGGCGCTGCATGATATCACTTTCACCGCCCAGAGGGGCGAGACCATCGGCATTATCGGCGGTACGGGCTCCGGCAAATCCTCGCTGGTGCATCTGATCCCGCGGTTTTATGACGCGACGGAGGGCAGCGTGCGGGTTTTCGGGGAGGATGTGAAGGATCTCCGGAGAGACGGTCTGAGAAGACGGATCGGCATGGTCTTTCAGAAGGCCGAGCTGTTCTCCGGCACGATCCGCGGAAATCTGCGCTTCGGAATGAGGGAGGCGGTTTCCGGGAACGAAAGCGGAGCGGCGGACGGCATCCGGGAGGAGACGCTCATCCGTCAGGCGCTGGAAGCATCCCAGTCGGCGGAATTTGTGGACGCGAAGCCCGGCGGGGTCGAGTTTGTGCTCACGCAGGGAGCGCGCAATCTGTCCGGCGGACAGAAGCAGAGACTCTCCATCGCGCGTGCGCTCATGCGCAGGCCGGATATCCTGATCCTCGATGACGCGGCATCGGCGCTGGATTTTGCGACGGATCTGAAGCTGCGCACCGCGATCCGGAAGATGAGCGGGCAGATGACGATCTTTATCGTGTCGCAGCGGGTGCCCTCCGTTCGTTTCGCGGACCGGATCCTGGTGCTGGACCGTGGACGGCTCGTTGCGCAGGGAAAACATGAGGAGCTTTTGGAGAGCTGTGATATCTACCGGGAGATCTATTACTCCCAGTTCCCGGAAGGCATGGAAGCGGATCCGTCGGAGGAGGCCTCATGAGCGCGCGCGGGCAGAGATCCGGGGGCAGGACGATCCGTCGCGTGCTCCGGTATATCGGCGATTACCGGGCGAGCCTGATCCTGTCGCTCGTGCTGTCTGTGGTCACGGTCGGCTGTGCGCTCTACATCCCGAAGCAGTCCGGCGAGGTCGTGGATTTCATGCTGGGTCCCGGGAAGGTCAACTTTTCCGCGGTTTTTGCGACATGCGTGCGCATCGGGATCGCGGCGGTCATCCTCGCGGTCTCCCAGTGGCTGGTCAGTGTGCTGAATAACCGCATGACCTGGGGCGTTGTGGAAAGGCTCCGCAAGGATGCGTTCGAAAGGATCGAAAAACTCCCTCTCTCCTATATCGACGCCCATCCGGCGGGGGACATCATCAGCCGCGTGGTCGCCGATGTGGACACCTTTGCGGACGGACTGCTCATGGGGTTCACACAGTTCTTCACCGGCGTCTGCACGATCCTCGGTACTTTCCTGTTCATGCTCTCGGTCAACGGGTGGATCACGCTGATCGTGGTGGGCCTGACGCCGCTGTCCTTTGTCGCGGCGTTTGTGATCTCCCGGGCAACGGCCCGGATGTTTGCCGAGCAGGCGCAGGTGCGCGGAGAGCAGACCGGATTCATCGATGAAAAGATCAATGCGCAGCGCGTGGTCACCGCCTTCGGAAGGCAGCGGGCGGAGGAGGAGACTTTTGCGGAGATGAACGAACGGCTGCGCCGATGCTCCCTGAAGGCAACCTTTTACTCCTCTCTCACGAATCCGACCACGCGGTTCATCAACGCGCTGATCTACATGGGGATCGGTGTGGGCGGCGCCTTTTTTGCCCTGCGCGGCGTGATCACCGTCGGAAAACTGGCGGCGTTTCTTTCCTATGCAAGTCAGTATACCAAGCCCTTCAACGAGATCTCCGGTGTGGTAACGGAGCTGCAGAATGCCATTGCCTGCGCGGGGCGCATCTTTGAGCTGATCGATGAGGAACCCGAAACGCCGGACGCGGAAAGCGCGGCGGCATCCGCGGCGTTTCGCGGAGATATCCTGCTGGATGATGTGGCGTTTTCCTACAATAAGGAGCGCAGGCTCATCGAGCATCTCAACCTGCATGTGGAACCGGGACAGCGCATCGCGATCGTGGGTCCCACAGGGAGCGGCAAGACGACGCTGGTGAATCTCCTGATGCGGTTCTATGATACGGACGCCGGGGAGATCCGCATAGACGGGATCCCGATCCGGGACATGAGACGAAGAGTCCTGCGTGACGGCTTCGGCATGGTGCTGCAGGAGACCTGGCTCAAAACCGGCACGATCCGTGACAACATTGCCATGGGGATCCTGTCGGAAGAGATCGACGCGCGAGTGCGCGCCGCGGCGGAGACCTGTCACGTGGACGATTTTGTCCGGAGGCTGCCGGAAGGCTATGACACGATGGTTTCCGATGAGAGCGACGGACTCTCCCAGGGGCAGAGGCAGTTATTGTGCATCGCGCGCGTGATGGCCTCCGATCCGGCAATGCTCATCCTCGATGAGGCGACCAGCTCGATCGATACGCGCACAGAGCTGAAGATCCAGGATGCCTTTGAAAAACTGATGAGCGGCAGGACCAGCTTTATCGTGGCCCACCGCCTCTCCACCATCCGGAACGCCGACCGCATCCTCGTGATGAAGGACGGCCGGGTCATCGAGCAGGGAACGCACGATGAACTGATCGCCGCCGGCGGTTTCTACAAAACGCTCTATCATTCCCAGTTCGCGGGGGAAGCGATCTAGATCTTTTTCCTTATTGTGATGCGTCTGCCCATGCGGGTGGACTTCCCATGATCCGGGTTCTGTGATAAAATATTAAACGCTTTTTGCAAAAAGGGGACGAACAGAATGGGAAAACTGGTCGACGTCATTGACGTCAGCAAAATCTATAATCCCGGGGAAAACGAGGTGCGGGCGCTGGATCATGTGAACCTGTCCATCGACACGGGGGAATTTGTCGCGATCATCGGACAATCCGGCTCCGGCAAATCGACGCTCATGAACATGCTGGGATGTCTCGACACGCCGACGAGCGGCACCTATATGCTCCACGGCATGGATGTGTCCCACATGACGGACAACGAGCAGTCCGATGTGCGCAATCGCGAGATCGGCTTCATCTTTCAGGGATTCAACCTGATCCAGTCGCTGACGGCGCAGGAAAATGTCGAGCTGCCGCTCATCTACCGCGGCGTTCCCAAAAAAGAAAGACAGGAGCTTGCGGTGACGGCGCTTCAGCGCGTTGGTCTCGGCAAGCGCATGGATCACCGGCCGACCGAGATGTCGGGCGGACAGCAGCAGCGCGTGGCCATTGCGCGCGCCATCGCACAGGCACCGCCGATCCTGCTGGCGGATGAGCCGACGGGCAACCTGGATTCGGGTTCCAGCAGGGAGATCATCGAGATCATCAAAAATCTGCACAAAGAGGGAAGAACCGTGATCCTGATCACGCACGACCCGGGGATCGCGAAGCAGGCGAAGCGGATCGTGACGATCAGCGACGGGAGGATCCAGAGTGATATCATCAATCCGGATGCGGATGTTTCCGGTGAGGCATACGAGAAAAACAGGGAGTGAGAAACAGAGGAGCAGAGAGCCATGAAGAAACTGTTTGCTAAGGTATTCGGCAGAAATAAGGAAAAGACCGTGACAGAGGCGCCGGAGGGGACGGGTGCGGAGAAAGCCGGCGAGACGGAGGCGAAGAAGGAAGAAAAGGCGGCTGACGCCACTCCCTCCTATGTTCCAGGAAAGAAAAAGGTAAAAAAGAGATGGATCGTGATCGGTGTGATCGCGGTGGCAGCCGTCGCTGCTCTGATCATCCGCAACAGGATGGCCGGCAGCAAGGCACCCGAGGTGGAGGTCACGGAGGTGACGACCGGCAGCATCGAGGAGATCGTCACGATCAGCGGTAATGTGGCTTCCGCGGAAAAGAAAAGTTATTTCGCGACTGTGGCGGCGCCGATCGCCGAACTGAACGTCAAGGCGGGCGACCGCGTGAAGAAGGGCGATGTGCTGTTTGTTTACAGCGAGGAGGACCTGGAGCACGCAAAGAAGCAGGCGGAGCTGAGCCTGCAGCAGGCGGAGGGCACCTACAGCGCAGCGGCGAGCAAGAACGCCAAATCGACCGATGTGCTCCGTGGCAACAGCATTCATGATATCAACAACCGTCTGACGGAGATCACGAAGGAGATCGACGCGATCAACAACAAGATCACGGAAAAGAAGGACCGGATGAGCGGCACGGTCACCGAGCTGCAGAACACGCTGCTCGACATCAACCAGAACGGAGTCGCGGATTCCACGGACGAGAGCAATACCTGGCGGACGAGGACGGAGGACAACAAGGATGACACGGATCCCTCCTCGAGCAACCGGCAGATGTATCTCGCCGTACAGCAGTCTCTGAATGACAAGCAGTACGCGCTCGCCCATGATCCGGAGATCGAGAAATGGGAGCGCGAGATCACCGCGTTAAACGAGGAGAAGTCGACGCTCACGGAGCAGAAGAGCGTGGAGCAGAGCAAGCTCACCGGCGGCGACTGGAGCCAGCTCAAGGCGACAAAGGAACTGTCGGAGCTGACCAACAACCGCACGATCGAGGATATCGAAGCGGTGGCGGGCGGCATCCGGGCGGATTTTTCGGGTGTGGTCACGAGCGTCAGCGTCACGGAGGGAGCGACGGTCAACAAGGGAGCGCAGCTTTTCTCCGTGGAGAGCACGGATGATGTGGAGGTCACGATCCAGATCTCCAAGGCGGACATGACCAAGGTCCGGGTCGGGCAGCAGGTGGATATCACCGTCAACGAGAGGCCGTATGAGGGCATCGTCAAACAGATCTCGGGATCCGCGACCAAAAACACGAGCGGTGTGCCCGTGGTGGATGCCCGGATCAGGGTGAAGAATCCGGATGATCAGCTGATCCTCGGTGTGGAGGCGAGCAACAAGATCCACACGAACAAGGCGGAGGATGTGATCGTGCTCCCCTATGAATTTGTCGGCGCGGACGAGGAAGGGGACTACGTGTTCGTCGTTGAGGACGGCGTGGCGAAACGCCGTTCGGTGACCGTGGGTCTGACGACCAGCACGGACGCGGAGATCACGGAGGGTCTCTCCGTCGGCGATCAGGTCATCACGGGTGATCTGGCGGGCATCACGGACGGGATGACGGTGTCGATCAAGGCGGACGCCGAAAAGTAGAGCAGGTCGGAAACGGATGATCCATGAATATATCGCGGACGCGCTCCGCAATATCCGCAACAACAGGCTGCGCACGGCACTGACGATGCTGGGGATCGTCATCGGCATCGCGTCGGTCATCGCGGTGTTCACGATCGGCGACGGCCTGACGGCCTATGTGCAGAATGAGATGGGCGGTTTTTCCAGCAACATGGCCATGCTCCATATTGACACCTCGATCACGAATGAGCGCTTTACGCCGGAGGATATCCGGCTTCTGGATGAGAACATCCCGGGCCTCGCGGGCGCGAGCTTTGATCTCGAGAGTGAGGGGATCCTCACCGGGAAACGCGCGGCTGTGGATGCGAGCTATACCGCCGGCAATGCCGTGATCAAGCGCTATGTATCGAACAAGATGAAGTACGGGCGTTACTTCACCGAAGATGAGGTGGAGAACCATGCCCCGGTCTGCGTGATAGCTGCACGGGATGCGCAGAAGCTCTGCGGGACCGAGGACGCGGTGGGACAGACGGTGGAATTCTCCCTTCAGGGCAGAAGTAAGACCCTCACGATCATCGGTGTTCGGGAGAATTACAGCGAAGCGATCCTGACGATCATGGATGCAATGAGTGAATACATGGCGCTCGTGGAGTTGCCCTATACGGTCGTCGCGGATCTGACCAACATGGATATGAAATCCGGGGTGCAGGAGATCCTGCTGTTCGGCGAGACCGGAAGTGACAGCAATGATCTCATGCGGACGTCGATCCGCTTCTGGAAGAACCGCCACGGCGTGCGTGATGAAAAGGCGGTGATGTCCTTGTCGATGGCCGATGTTTCCGGAGAGATCGATACCATTTTCGCGGCGATCAAGGCCTTCATGTCGTTTGTCGCGGCGATCTCGCTCGTTGTCGGCGGGATCGGTGTCATGAACATCATGCTGGTGTCGGTGACGGAACGCACGCGGGAGATCGGCATCCGCAAATCGATCGGCGCGCGCACGGGCGCGATCCTGGTCCAGTTTCTCGCGGAGGCGATGATCATCTCGTTTCTGGGCGGGATCGTCGGCGTGACACTGGGGATCACGGTCGCCGCAGTCGCCTGCTATCTGCTGAAGTTTGAACTGTTGGTGAGCCCGTCGGTCGTGGTTCTGGCAACGGCTTTTTCCACGATGATCGGTCTGATCTTCGGACTGCATCCGGCGCGCAAGGCGGCAAAGATGAAGCCGATCGACGCGCTGCATTTCTAAGGACAGGTATGGAATACGTCAAGAGTGCTTTTGCGAGCATAAAAGAGAACAGAGGCCGGTCTTTTCTGACGATGCTGGGGATCATCATCGGCATTGCCTCCGTCATCACGATCCTTGCCATAGGCAACGGGATGAAATCCACCGTCGGCGGCGAGCTGAACGATATGCAGACCGGCGGCATCACCATTGTGCTCAACGGCAAGAAGACGGACAAGCATCTGACCGGCGCCGAGGTTCGGGAGATCGGCGAAAAGATCCCGGAAGCCTACGGCGCGTCGCCGTCGGTGACAGGCTTTGTCGATCTCTCCGCCAGACACAAGATCTCGGCCAACGCTTCCGGCGGCAACGAAAATGTGATCTACAGCCAGAATAAAGAGGTGGTCGCCGGGCGGTTCTTTAACACGGAGGAGGCGGAGTCCGGCAGCGCGGTGGCCGTTCTTCCCCAGGCCTGCGCAGCGATGCTCTTCGGCTCGACCAGGGCGGTGGGCAAGATCTTTGAGATGACCGTCAACGGCAAGAGCATGGAGATCACGGTGGTCGGTCTGATCAAGTCCGAGGAAAAGGAGATCGAACAGGCCTATCGGATCGCCAACGGCACGGAGGTCTCCTCCTCCTATCCGACGATCTATGTTCCCTATACGCTCCTCACGCAGAGCTTCGGAAGTCCCGGGGAGAACATCACCTCCTTCAAGATCTTCCCGCATCCCAACGAGCAGGACGCGGCGAGCCTGCGCACGAGGCGTGTCACGGAGAGTCTGCTGGGACTGCGCGGACAGGATGCCGTTACGGTGCAGTCCTATGCCAGCATGCTGGAGACCTTCAACAAGATCCTGAATGTGGTGACGCTCGTCGTCGCGTTCGTCGCCGCGATCTCGCTCCTTGTCGGCGGGATCGGCGTCATGAACATCATGACCGTGTCGGTGACGGAGCGGACCAGGGAGATCGGGATCCGCAAGTCGCTCGGGGCGCGGACGAGCTCCATTCTGCTCCAGTTTCTCATAGAAAGCGCACTGATCACCCTGATCGGCGGCTTCATCGGGATGATCGCGGGGTACAGCCTCACCTTTATCGTATCAAAATTCATGAGTTTTCCGCCGAAGATCCGTCTGGAGGATGTGGCGCTGGTCGTTGCGATCTCCAGCTCGATCGGTCTGTTCTTCGGCATCTATCCGGCGCTGCGCGCGGCAAAGATGAATCCGATCGAAGCGTTAAGATATGAGTGATAAGAGCGTCACGTGAAAACGCTGTGGTCTCGGTAACACGGAATGAAAGGAGGATCCCATGGTTAACACACAGGAGGTTGTACAGGACACGCGCTGGATCGGCGGCAGTGACCGCAGGATCGCGCTTTTCGAGAACATTTTCCCGCTGGAGAACGGCGTCTCCTACAACAGTTATCTGGTGACCGATGAGAAGACGGTGTTGTTCGACACGGCGGATATCGCGGTTTCCGATCAGTTTCTGGAGAATCTGCAGGCGGCGCTCGCGGGGAGGAAACTGGATTATCTCGTCGTGCTCCACATGGAGCCGGATCACTGCTCGCAGATCCGGACCGTTGCGGCACTCTATCCGGGGCTGACCCTCGTCGGAAACGCCAAGACCTTTACCATGATGCAGCAGTTCTTCCCGGAGACGGCCGCACTTCCGCGGGTGGAGGTCAAGGAGGGGGACACGCTTTCTTCCGGAAAACACACCTATCATTTTGTGATGGCACCGATGGTGCACTGGCCGGAGGCGATGTTTGCCTATGATGACGCGACGAAGGCGCTGTTTTCCGCCGACGCGTTCGGAACCTTCGGCGCGCTGGACGCGGGGATCTTCGCGGATGAGGTTGATTTTGAGAAGAAATATCTGGACGAGGCGCGGCGCTATTACGCAAATATCGTCGGCAAGTACGGGATGCAGGTGCAGGCGGTGCTGAAAAAAGCCGCCGGACTGGATATCGCCGTGATCTGCCCGCTGCACGGACCGGTGTGGCGCAAGGATCTCGCCTGGTTCATCGACAAATACGACAAATGGAGCAGATATGAGCCCGAGGACGACGGGATCGTGCTCATCTACGGTTCGCTCTACGGACATACCGCGAGCGCGGCGGCCCTGATCGCGCACAGACTGGAGGAGAAGAGCGGGAAAACGGTGCGTGTCTTTGATGTGTCCAAGACCCACAGCTCCTGTCTGGTCGGGGAGATCTGGAAGAGCGGGACGGTGGTACTCGCCTCTCCCACCTATAACAACGGGATCTACCTGCCGATGCAGGCGCTCCTGCATGACCTGCGCGCACTTGGCTTAAAGAACCGGAAGTTTGCCCTCATCGAGAACGGCACCTGGGCGCCGGTCGCTGGCAAACTCATGCGTGAGGAACTCGCGGGTCTCACCGGCTGCACGGTCGTGGAGGAGACGCTCACCATCAAGTCCGCACTGCACGAGACGGACAGTGAGCGCGTGGATGCTTTTGTCGAAGCCGTGACCGCATAAATCACAGAATCGACAATCCGTTTTCACAATTTGAACACAAATAGCCGCTACAATGGGCGATGGTATCTGAGGAAAGGCGCTTTTCGGCGTGTCCTGAATGAAAAGAGAGGAGATCATCGCCATGTGGGAGAATGCGGAACAGAACAAAACCGGATTGACGGGCGAGGGGAACGGAACGGATCCGTCGAAGCAGACGTCATCCAACTATGTAAATAACGGCCAGCCGATGTCCTATGGACAGAATGCCGGACAGACCGGAAACTACGGCACGGGGAGCGGTCCGCAGAATTATGGCGGGCAGCAGGGTTACAGCCAGCAGAACGCGTGGCAGAACCCCTACACCAATCGCTACAACCAGACCTACAATTACACAAACACGCAGTTCAATGCCGGCTATCCCGCCGGCGGAAACGGCGGCAGAAAAAAGAAGGGTGTCGGCAAAAAGATCGGGATCGGTGTTCTGATCGCCGCGCTGGTCGCGCTGGTGATCTTCGGCCTCTATGAGGTCGCGCAGCATGTGCCGCTGTCCGGTTCCGACAAAAAGGCCGTCGCGAAGATCGAAAAACAGGAGACCGAACAGATTGTGCCTGCGAATGAGGATGCCTCGTCGGCGACGCAGGAGGATGCTTCGGCCGGTCAGGATGCCGCATCCGCAGGGGAGAACGCGCAGAGCGGATCCGACGGGCAGCGCGTCGCGACGATCTCGGCGCCCACGCCCGTGGTCGTGTCCGATGTGACGCAGGTGGTGGCCTCTTCGATGCCGGCGATCGTCGCGATCGACAATAATTTCACGCAGACCGTCAATTACTTCGGTCAGCGCTACACGCAGGAGGCTACCGGTTCCGGTTCCGGGATCATTGTGGGACAGAATGAAAATACCCTGCTGATCGCGACCAATTATCATGTGGTCGAGGACGCGGACAGCCTGAGCGTGCAGTTTGTTGACGGAGAAAAAGCGGAAGCGCAGCTCAAGGACAGTGATCCGGATATGGATCTTGCCGTGATCGCGGTACCGCTCAAGGATATCAAGAACAGCACGATGGACAGCATCGTGATCGCAACCCTCGGAGATTCCGATTCCCTGAAACTCGGTGAACCTGCCATTGCGATCGGTAACGCGCTGGGACAGGGGCAGTCCGTGACGGTCGGTGTGATCAGCGCACTGGATCGCGAGATCCAGATCTCGCAGACGGAGACCGGCACCTTTATCCAGACGGACGCGGCGATCAACCCCGGCAATTCGGGTGGCGCACTCTTAAATTCCGCGGGCGAGGTCATCGGTATCAACTCCAATAAATTTGCCGATACGGATGTTGAGGGGATGGGCTTTGCGATCCCGATCTCCGTGGCCCAGCCGATCATTGACGAGATGATGAACCGCGAACTGGTAGCGGATGAGGACAGAGGCTATCTCGGGATCTCCGGCACAACGGTTCCCTATGAGTATACCGGGATCGAGGGTGTGCGTGTGCGGGCGGTAACGCCCGGAAGCGGTGCCGATGCGGCAGGCCTGAAAGAGGATGATATCATCATCCGCATGAACGGTGAGAGCATCAAATCCATGGAAAGCCTGCAGAACAAACTGAAATACTGCAAGGCGGGTGATAAGGTCACACTGACCATTCTGCGCAGACAGAATGACCGCTATGTCGAGGTGGATGTGGACGTGAAGCTCTCGAACGGCAAGGCGGCCGGTATCAGCAGCGACGGACAGGAGACGCAGCAGCAACAGCAGCAACAGCAGCAACAGCAGGAACAGCAGGAACAGCAGCAGGGTGGAGACAACGGCGGCAGTTACTACTATTTCGGAAACGGAGACGGAGGGAGCGGCTTCCCGTTCAGTTTCCCCTTCTTCGGAAATTATTAAGAGGAGCTTATGAGCGAGAGGGACGATGATCTGAAGCAGGAACAGGATCAGGACCGGCAGGATCAGAACAGCGCCGGGGATGGACAGGGAGACGGCGGCAGCTATGAGGAGATCTGCTTTGTCTGCAGACGGCCGGAATCCAAAGCGGGCAAGATGTTCCATCTCCCCAACCGGATCAGCATCTGTGAGGATTGCATGCAGCGTCTCATGGATCAGGCGGCGCAGTTCGATTATAACGGCCTGCTGAACAATCCCGATCTGCTGAAAGAGCTGAACAAGCACGGGATGCCGAATATCGGCTTTATGAACATTGGGGATATCGCGAACGGTATCCCCAATTCCCAGCGCATCAAAAAGCGCAAGGAGAAAAAAGAAGGCGAGGAGCCGGTATTTGACATCAAAAAACTGCCCGCGCCGCACAGGATCAAGGCGCAGCTCGACGACTATGTGATCGGTCAGGAGCACGCCAAGAAGGTGATCTCCGTTGCCGTCTACAACCACTACAAAAGAGTGGCGATGGATGCAAAGGATGAGATCGAGATCGACAAATCCAATATCCTGCTCATCGGGCCGACAGGCTCCGGCAAAACGTATCTCGTCAAAACGCTGGCGAAGCTTCTGGACGTGCCGCTCGCAATCGCGGACGCGACGTCCCTGACCGAGGCCGGCTATATCGGCGACGATATCGAAAGCTGTGTTTCCAAGCTGCTTGCTGCGGCCGACAATGATATCGACCGGACGGAGCAGGGCATCATCTTTATCGATGAGATCGACAAGATCGCGAGGAAACGGGATGAGCATCACCACGCGGTCGGCAGTGAAGCGGTGCAGCAGGGGCTCTTAAAGATCCTGGAGGGTTCGGAGATCGAGGTGCCGGTGGGCGCGGGATCCAAGAACATGATGGTGCCGCTGGCGAGAGTCAACACCAGAAACATCCTGTTCATCTGCGGCGGCGCGTTTCCCGATCTGAACGAGGTGATCGGCAACCGTCTGAAGAAGCAGACCTCCATCGGTTTTTCCGCGGATCTCAAGGACAAATTCGATCAGGACAAGAACCTGCAGAAGCAGGTGACGACGGAGGATCTGAAGAAATACGGCATGATCCCCGAATTTCTGGGCCGTCTGCCGATCATCTGCCCGCTGGAATCGCTCACGAAGGAGATGCTTGTCGAGATCCTGAAGAAACCGAAGAACGCGATCCTGAAGCAGTATCAGAAGCTGTTGCAGATGGACGAGGTGGATCTGGAGTTCGACGACGGTGCGCTGGAAGCGATCGCGGAAAAGGCGATCGAAAAGGAGACCGGCGCGCGCGCACTGCGCGCGATCATCGAGGAGTTCATGCTCGATATCATGTATGAGATCCCCAAGGACGATAATATCGGCCGTGTCACGATCACACGGGACTATATTGAAGGGAAAGGAGCACCGGTCATCGAGGTGAGGACCGCGGGTGTGCCGCGGATCGAGGCGATGGCATAGTTTATGCCGGGATGCGCACCTAGACTGCGAGGTGCAGCACGCGGGTTGCGATCGCGAAATAAACCATGAGCGCGACGGCATCGACGATCGTGGTGATGAGAGGCGATGCCATAACGGCAGGGTCAAAATTCAGACGTTTCGCCAACAGCGGCAGCGTGCAGCCGATCGCCTTGGCGAAGAGCACGACGATCACGAGGGTCGAGCAGATCACGAGCGCGACCAGGACCGACAGGTGATCCAGCAGCAGGAGCTTGATAAAGTTGGCGGCTGCCAGTGTCAGGCCGCACAGGATCGCCACACGGAATTCCTTCCATAGCGTTTTCGGCAGCTCCCTGAATTCGATCTCCCCCAGAGAAATACCGCGGATAATGGAAACGGACGCCTGAGAACCGGCGTTGCCGCTGGTGTCCATGAGCATCGGGATGTAGGCGGTCAGCACAAGATAGCCGGCGAGGGCCTGTTCATAGTGTGTGATGATCGCGCCGGTAAAGGTGGCTGAGATCATCAGGAACAGGAGCCAGGGGATCCGGTTCTTCCATGTCTCCAGAACACCTGTCTTGAAATAGGGCTTATCGGAAGGAAGGATAGCCGCCATCTTTTCGATATCCTCCGTTGCCTCTTCCTGCAGGATATCGACGACATCGTCGATCGTGATGATGCCGACCATGCGGTTCTCATTATCGACGACGGGCATCGCGGTGAAGTCATATTTCTGGAAGGCCTGTGCCACCTCTTCCTGGTCGGTCGCCGTGTTGATCGAGATGACATTCTTGTTCATGATATCCCCGATGACGGCGTTTTCATCCATGATCAGGAGATAGCGCAGCGCAACGGTTCCCAAAAGGATCCGCTGGTCGTCGACCACATAGCAGGTGTTGCAGGTCTCTTTGTCGAGACCGATGCGGCGGATCCGGATGATTGCCTCGGAGACGGTCATCTTGGCGCGCAGATCGACAAACTCCACGGTCATGAGGCTGCCGGCGGAATCGTCGGTGTAACGCAGCAGGTGATTGATGTCCTTGCGCGTGTCCGGATGTGCGTTCGCGAGGATCTTTTTGACGATGTTCGCAGGCATCTCTTCGAGCAGGTCGGTCGCATCATCTGCGTAGAGGTTGTCGATGATGCTGGACGCTTCCTTGTCGGACAGGGAGGTGATGATGTACTGCTGGTCATCCAGTTCCAGGTCGGCGAAGACATCGGCGGCCATATCCTTGGGCAGGATGCGGAACATCTTCAGGGAGTCCTCGTCCTCCATGTCGTCGAGTACATCGGCGATATCGGCGGTGTTCATTTCCTTCATGCGGGCGCGGAGCTCCGGATACTGTTTGTTTTTCAGGAGCATTTCCAGCTCCTCGCGGAACTGCTGCAGATCCTCTTCCATAGCTGTCCTCCCGACGATCGACAAAGCATGACGCGTGTCTGCGGATATTGCACAGACGCAGTAAATGTGCTACTATTGTAATGAACTGTCGGCTTTTTTGCAATACGGAGCAGGTCATTCATGGGGATCGGCGGCATCTACAACGGATATAACGCTGGATACTATGGTTGGGGATTTTCCGGCATCGGCGGCGCTTCAGGCGTTTCCGGCGCGGGGGAGACCGGCGGCGTTATCTTAAATCCCGGCGAATCCACCAAAGTCACACCGGGGCACCGTTCTTCGCCCGCGGAATGCCAGACCTGCAAGGAGCGCAAATACAAGGACGGTTCCGATGAGAGCGATGTTTCGTTTCAGACAGCCCAGCACATCGATCCGTCCGCGGCAGGCGCGCGTGTGCGTGCGCATGAGCAGGAGCATGTTGCCAATGCCTATGAAAAGGCCGCAAAGGGCGACGGCAAGGTGCTGCAGGCATCCGTTCAGATCAAGACGGCGGTCTGTCCCGAATGCGGCAGGGTCTATGTATCCGGCGGTGTGACCAGCACGAAGATCGCCTATAACAATGATGATGACTATTCCAAACGCAGAAAGCAGATGGATGCCGCGCTTCTTCCGGGCATGAATTTCGATGCCGCGGTATAAGCGGGCTGTGGATCTGTCGGATCGCATTTTTTGATCTTATGATGACTTCTTCCGAACTGAAGCACTTTTCCCAGAGAAAACTGAGCGGAAAGTATGGTGTCACGATCGCGGTGACACTTACGGTGTTTGTCAGCAACCTGTTGCTGTCCATGATCGTGCAGTGGCTGGTCCCCCCGGACAGCGTGGCGCTGTTCTTTGCCTACACGGTCGTGGTGTTCCTGGTGGACCTGCTTTTCGGGCTTCTGGTGTCCGGACGCACCTATCTCTACATGAACATCCTCTATGACCGCGAGGTTTCTTTTGCGGATCTGAAGCAGGGATTTCTGGAGCACCCGGAAAAGGCGATGTTTCTGCAGCTGCCCTTTGCGCTGGCAGGCAGTCTTGCCACGACCCCCGTGGAGTTTTACCAGATCTTTTATTACAACAGACAGCAGGCGGATCGCAACATGCTCTTTCTCTGCATGCTGATCGGCACGGCCGGTATCATCGTGAGTGTGATCCTGGAGCTCGTCTTTTCGCAGGTGTTTTACCTGCTGCATGATTTTCCGGAAAAGGCGGTACCTGACCTGTTCCGTGCGAGTGCGAAACTGATGCGCGGGCACAAAGGGCAGTATTTTCTGCTGCTTCTCAGCTATGTGCCGTGGCTGATGCTCTCGGCAATGCTTTTCTTCATCCCCGCGCTCTTTATCATTTCACAGATGTATGCCGCGCAGACGGCGTTCTATCAGAATCTGACGGGAAGAAAATAAAAAAGGCACTCGCCATGCCGACGAGTGCCGAAACAATACTGCTCGTTTATCCCGCAAAGAGTGGTGTTGATAAGTACCGGTCGCCGGAATCGGGCAGGAGAATGACGATGTTTTTGCCGGCAAATTCCGGACGTTTGGCGATCTGTACGGCCGCGGCAAGCGCAGCACCCGAGGAGATGCCGACCAGAATGCCCTCCGTCAGAGCGAATTCCTTGCCTTTTGCAAAGGAATCCTCGTTGCTGATGCGCAGGATCTCATCATAGACGCCGGTGTCCAGAGTCTTGGGAACGAACCCGGCTCCGATGCCCTGGATCTTGTGCGGTCCGGGCTTGTCACCGGAGAGGACCGCGGAGGCATCCGGTTCGACCGCGAAGATCTTCACATCCGGATTCTTTTCCTTCAGATATTTGCCGACACCGGTGATGGTGCCGCCGGTACCGACGCCCGCGATGAAAGCGTCCACATTGCCGCCGGCGTCCTCCCAGATCTCGGGACCCGTTGTCTCGTAGTGGATCTTCGGATTGGCGGGATTTTCAAACTGTCCGAGGATCACCGCGTTCGGGATCTTCTTCTGCAGCTCCTCAGCTTTGGCGATCGCGCCCTTCATCCCCTGTGCGCCCTCGGTAAGCACAAGTTCCGCACCGTAAGCCTTGAGAAGATTGCGCCGCTCCACGCTCATGGTGTCGGGCAGTGTCAGGATCGCGCGATAGCCCTTTGCCGTGGCGACCGCAGCCAGACCGATGCCGGTGTTTCCCGACGTCGGTTCAATGATCGTCGCGCCGGGGCTGATCTTTCCGCTCGCTTCCGCATCCTCGATCATGGCGAGCGCGATGCGGTCTTTGACGCTGCCCGCAGGATTGAGATATTCCAGTTTGGCGATCAGATGCGCGCCGGTGACGCCCTCCTTTTCCGCAAAACGGCTGATCTCCAGCAGGGGGGTGTGACCGATCAGTTCTGTCGCTGTTTTTCTGATGTTAGCCATAGCGTTCTCCTCCGTTTTCTTATTTCATAGTAATACACTGGGAATACAATGAAATAAGCTTACAGCAAATCCGTGAAGTTGTCAATGGGTGATCGGGGATCAGGCGTCGAAGATTTTTCGGAGCTTTTTCATTTCATGATAGTAGGCGGGAATGAGGAACAGATCCGCCGCGACCCACGCGCAGGGATTGGCGAAGCTTGCCCCGAGAAAGCCGAGGGTGGGGACCAGCGCGACGGCAACGGCGATGCGGGCGATCATCTCGCAGACACCGGCAAGAATGGCAAAGGTGGGAAATCCGAGTCCCTGGATCAGGAAACGGACGATGTTGACCAGTGCCAGCGGAATGTAGAAAGCGCCGTTGATCAGCAGATAGCGGCGCGCCTCATCGAGCACGACCGTTTCTCCCGCGTCCAGAAACAGCGACGCGAGGCTGCGCCCGAAGAAGATCAGTACGATAAACGCCGCCACGGAATAAATACAGCCGAGCAGGACACAATCCCGGAGTCCTTCGCCGACGCGGTCGAGACGCTTGGCTCCCACATGCTGCCCGCCCCAGGTGGACATGGTCTGTCCCATGGCATCATAGGGACAGGTCAGGAACATGCTCACGCGCCCGGACGCCGTGATGGCGGCGACGGAATCGGCGCCCAGTCCGTTGACGGCTGTCTGCAGCACGACCGCGCCGATCGCCGTGATCGAATACTGCAGCCCCATCGGCAGACCCATGGAGAGCAGGAGCCGCATCAGATGGGAGTCCGCACGGGTCTCGCGCGGCTTAAAGCGCAGGATCTCCATTTCGCGGATGATGTAGACAAGACAGCAGACCCCGGAAACGGCCTGCGAGATCACGGTCGCGAGCGCCGCGCCGAAGACTCCCATGTGGAAGACCAGGATGAACAGCAGATCCAGCCCGATGTTGACAAAGGATGCCGCTACCAGAAAGATGACCGGGTGGCGGGAATCCCCCAGCGCGCGGATGATGCTGGCCAACAGGTTGAAGAAGATGGTGACCGGGATCCCGAGAAAGATCACCAGGATATAGGTGTATGCAAAGGAGAACACATCGGCGGGTGTGTTCATGAGCGTGAGGATCTGTCGGCAGAGCAGGCTGACCAGAACCGTGACAAAGAGCGCAAGGCCGACGGAAAGCCAGGCGGCATTGGCGACGAAGCGCCGCAGGTTCACATAGTCTCTGGCGCCGAAGCGCTGCGCGATCGGTATGGCAAATCCACCGCAGACGCCCATGCAGAAACCGACGATCAGAAAATTGATCGAACCGGTCGAACCGACGCCCGCCAGAGCGAATTTCCCGAGAAAGCGCCCGACGATCATCGTGTCGATCAGTGTGTAGAACTGCTGGAAGAGATTGCCGAGAAGAAGCGGAAAAGAAAAGCCGAGAAGCAATTTCATCGGCTTTCCTTCTGTCAGATCCCGGACTGTTTTTGACTGTTCAGCCATGACGGATCAAGGTCCCCGTCTTTCCTTTCATCGCGTCCGAAACGGCTTCGATGGAGGTGATCAGCACTTGTCCCGAAGGGCATTTTTCCAGATAGGTGATCGCCGCACGGATCTTGGGAAGCATGTCGGTTTCTCCGAACTCTCCCGCCCGGATGCAGTCCAGCGCCTGCGCGATGTTCATCTCTTCGATCGGCGTCTGCTCATCCGTTTTAAAACCGGAATAAACGCAAGGCACCGATGTCAGGATGATGAGCTCCGCCGCGTTCAGATCGATGGCGAGAGCACCGGCGATCTCATCCTTTTCGATCACGGCGCTGGCGCCCTTCAGCTGGTGGTTCTGTTCGATCACCGGGATCCCGCCGCCGCCGCAGGCGATCACATGGGCGCCGTTGTCCGCGAGCATGCGGATGATCTCGCTCTCCACGATGCGGATCGGGCGCGGTGCGGCGACCACGCGCAGAAAGCCCTTGCCGGGCACTTCCTTGACGAAATTGCCTTTTTTGATCTCGCCGTCCGCCTCTTCCCTGCTCATCAGCCGGCCGATCGCTTTGGTCGGCGTGTAGAATGCGTCGTCATAGGGATCTACGGTGACCTGCGTGAGGACCGTGCCCACGGGCGTCGCGTCGCCTCGTGACAGCAGTGCGCTTTTCAGTGCGTTCTGCAGATCATAACCGACATAGCCCTGACTCATGGCGCTGCAGACAGACATCGGTGCGAGAGTGTAGACGTTGTTCAGGCGGTGCAGCTCCGTCATGGCCTTGTGGATCATGCTGACCTGCGGCCCGTTGGAATGGGTGATCGTGAGCTGACGCTCATCCGCCGCCAGATCCGCAAGAGCCCCGGCGGTTGCCCGAACGGCCTCCCATTGCTTCAATGTGTTGACGCCGAGCGCCTCATGCCCCAGTGCGACGACTGTCTTTTTCTCCTTTGCCATGCTGTTCTCCCCGGCTTTTCTTCCGTTTTCCGCAGTTTACGGGTGCTTTCAGTATAACAGAACGGCCGGGCAAGTCAATTACGGAATGAGGCGGCACAACCTGGCGCGTCGGACCTATTGACGGACGCAAGATATTGTTGTATAATTTAAAAATCTCATATTCAGAGTGGTGGAGATACATAGGATCGATGAAGCCACGGCAACCCCTCGGAGAAACCGGGGAAGGTGCCAACCTGAGCGCAGCGCGAGCAATATGAGGATTTGATTGAGATCGGGTCCGTCTGTTGCGAAGCAGGCGGACTTATTCTTTTGATATAAGTCACATCGCGCGGGATTTATATCGCCTGTCCGAAAGGAGGACAACCCATGGACAAGTACATCTTTACATCCGAGTCCGTCACGGAGGGACATCCCGACAAGATCTGTGACAACATTTCCGACGCGATCCTGGACGCCTGCATGGCGGGTGATCCGATGAGCCGTGTCGCCTGCGAGACCACGACCTGCACGGGATTCGTGCTGATCACCGGGGAGATCACGACCAAGGCAAAGGTGGACTACGCGAAGATCGCGCGCGACACGATCATCGACATCGGTTATGACAGCTCCGACAAGGGCTTTGACGGCAACACCTGCGCGGTCTTTGTCGCACTGGATCAGCAGTCCGCCGACATCGCGATGGGCGTCGACAAGGCGCTGGAGGCCAGAGAGAACACCATGACGGACGAGCAGATCGAGGCGATCGGCGCGGGCGATCAGGGCATGATGTTCGGCTATGCCACCAATGAGACGGACACACTGATGCCCTACGCGATCGATCTCGCGCACAAGTTGACACGGAAACTCACCGAGGTCCGCAAGAACGGCACGCTTCCCTATCTGCGTGCGGACGGCAAGAGCCAGGTATCCGTGGAATATGACGAGAACGGCAAGCCGGTCCGTCTGGAAGCGATCGTCATCTCGACGCAGCATGATGACAAGGTCACGCAGGAACAGATCCATCAGGATATCCGCAAATATGTCATCGACGCCGTCGTGGATGCGAAGATGGTGGATGACAAGACCAAGGTGTTCATCAATCCGACCGGCCGCTTCGTGATCGGCGGACCGCAGGGCGATGCCGGACTGACCGGCCGCAAGATCATCGTCGACACCTATGGCGGCGCGGCCCGTCATGGCGGCGGAGCCTTCTCCGGTAAGGACTGCACCAAGGTTGACAGAAGCGCTGCGTATGCGGCACGCTATGTTGCCAAGAACATTGTCGCGGCGGGACTCGCCGACAAGTGCGAGATCCAGCTCTCCTATGCGATCGGTGTGGCGCAGCCGACCTCCGTTCTGGTCGACACCTTCGGAACGGGCAAGGTCTCCAATGAGAAGCTTGTCGAGGCGGTGAGAAAGAACTTTGACCTGCGGCCGGCGGGGATCATCAAGATGCTGGATCTGCGCAGGCCGATCTACAGGCAGACGGCTGCGTACGGTCACTTCGGCAGGAACGATCTGAATCTTCCCTGGGAGAAGACGGATAAGGCGGAAGCGCTGAAAGCAAGCGTTTGATCGACAGCTGAAAGGTGAATGGGAGGGGAGCAGTGATCCTTGCGATCGCTGCTCCTTTTTTGATCAGAGGAGAGTGATCAGCCGCTCGACGATGAACACGGCGGCGCAGGCCGCGAGCGCGACCGTGAGGAGACTCTTTTTTCTGACAGCGAGCACGACAGCGGTGAGGAATCCTGCGACCGAACCCGCGTGGGTGTCCGCGGAGGAAAGGATCGCGGGAAACGTCATCGCCGCAAGGCAGGCGTAGGGAATGTAGAAAAGAAAACTCCTGATGAAGGGGCTGGTGATCTCGCGGCGGAACAGCGCGAGGGGCAGAAGCCGGATCAGATAGGTGGTGCCGGCCATGACCAGGATGTAGGCCGCAAGATGGACGGTGCTCATGAGGGTTCCTCCGCGTGCGGGTGAAGCAGGGCGGCAATCCCGGCAACCAGGACCGTGACGATGATGATGGCAAAGCCGGAGCTGATGTTTTTCAGGACCGGTGTCCAGCTGAGGATCGCGCGCAGAGCCATGGCGGCGAGCACCACGGCGAGGATCGCACGGTCTTCGCCTGCAGGAGGCAGGATGATCGCGAGGAACATGCCATAGATCGCGATGCCAAAGGCGGACAGAAGAAATCCCGGCAGGATCTCCCCGAGGATGCCGCCGACGAGCGCGCCGCCCGTCCATCCGGGAACCGCGACAGCCATGGCTCCCCAGGTGTACCAGGGGGTCAGATGCCGGCGGCAGACACTGATCGCGAAGATCTCATCGGTCACGCCGTGCGCCATGAGAAGCCGCGGCGCTGTGGAAATGCCGGATGAAAGCTTTGCGGAAAGAGAAAAGGACATCAGCAGATAGCGCAGATTGATCACCAGCTGTGTGAGCGCGAGTTCAAGAAAACTACCCCCCGCGACGATCACTTCGAGTCCGGCGAACTGGCCGGCACTGGAGAGACAGAGGAGCGAAGTGAGCGCTGACCAGAACGCGCCGATGCCGTCGCGCGATGCCGCCATGCCAAAGGTAAAGGAAACCGCAAAATAGCCGAGGGCGATCGGGACACCGTCGCGGGCGCCCTGTCGGAAATCGGTTTTTCTATCTGTCAAAATCACATCATTCATGATATCATTCTATTCTAATGAATATTTTCTGTTTTTCAAGGCGGAAGTAACGGAGGGCAAAACGGATGAACATTGTTTGTCTTGATCTTGAAGGAGTACTGGTGCCGGAGATCTGGATCGCGTTTTCCGAGGCGACGGGGATCCCCGAGCTGAAACGCACGACCAGAGACGAGCCGGACTACGACAAGCTGATGAAGTTCCGGCTGGAGATCCTTAAGGAACACGGTCTGGGATTGAAGGAGATCCGGGAGACGATCCGCGGGATCGATCCGCTGCCCGGAGCCGCAGAGTTTTTGAACGCCCTGCGCGCGCGTGTGCAGGTTCTGATCCTGAGCGACACCTTTGAGCAGTTTGCATCTCCGCTCATGGAAAAACTGGGCTGGCCCACCATCTTCTGCAATTCCCTGGAAGTGGCGGCGGACGGCGCGATCACCGGATACCGGATGCGCTGTGAAAAATCAAAGCTCACGACGGTCAGGGCATTGCAGTCCATCGGTTTTGAGACCATCGCCGCCGGGGACAGCTTCAACGATCTCGCGATGATCGAGGCATCCAAAGCGGGCTTTCTCTTCCGCTCCACCGATGCGATCAAAAACGCGCATCCCGAGCTGCCGGCGTTTGATGATTATGATGCGTTTCTGGCCGCGATCCTTGCGGCGCTCTGATACGGAGGGTACATGTACACTTTTCCATCCAGGATCCGGTACAGCGAGGTGGATGCGGAGGGATTTCTCAAGCTCCCCGCTCTCGTTGATTATCTGCAGGACTGCTCCACCTTTCAGTCGGAGGATGTGGGCTGGGGTGTTTTCCGGCTGATCTCTTCCGGTCATGCCTGGGTCGTGAACGCCTGGCAGATCGACATCAGCCGTCTGCCCAGACTGGGCGATCAGGTGATCGTCGGAACCAACCCCTATGAGATCCGCGGCTTTCTGGGTCTCCGGAATTTCTTCATGGATGCGGAGGACGGTGAGCGTCTGGTCGTCGCCAACTCCGTCTGGTCCTATCTGGATATCGAAAAGGGGATGATGGAGCGCGCGCCGGAGGAAATGAAGGAGGCCTACGGTATCGGAGAGAAACTGGACATGGATTATCAGTCCCGCAAACTACCGATCCCCAAGGAAATCCCGGCGGAGCAGGGAGAGAAGATCGAAGTGCACACGGAGCATCTCGACACCAACCGGCATGTCAATAACGGCCAGTTCATCCGCATCGCACTGGATGCCGCGTTCGGTGATGCACTTCCGAAGATCGCCCGCGTGCGCGCGGAATACAAGAAACAGGCGCATCTGCATGACAGTTTCTATCCGAAGATCTACCGGGACGGGCGACTGGTCCTCGTGGTACTGGGAGATGCGGAAGGTGCTCCGTACTGCACGGTGGAGGCGACTCTTGCTTAAACTGGGCGAAAATCAGAAGCTCATGATCGATGAGCTGACGCCGCACGGCGCTTATCTCAGGGAATCCCCGGAGAGGGGAAAGGAAGCGCAGGGCGCATCGCCGGAACGGGTGCTGCTGCCGAAACGCTATGTGCCGGAAGATGCCGCGGAAGGGGATCCGGTCGACGTGTTTCTGTACAGGGATTCCGAGGACCGCATGATCGCGACAACGGAGACGCCGAAGCTCATGCTTCATCGGACGGGCCGGCTCACGGTCCGGGAAACCGGGCGGATCGGCGCGTTTCTGGACTGGGGGCTCGCCAAGGATCTTCTTCTGCCGTTTGCCAATCAGACCGCACGGGTTCATAAAGGTGACGAAGTGCTCTGTGCCCTGATCATTGACAGGAGCGGACGGCTCGCCGCAACGATGAATGTCTATCCATATCTGGAGAACCGGTCGGACTATCACGCCGGCGACTGGGTCACCGGAACGGTCTATGAGAAAAGCGACAATTTCGGACTGTTCGTTGCCGTAGATGATCGTTATTCGGGACTGATACCGAAAAAGGAGCTCACGCGACCGATCGCGGTCGGCGAAAGTGTCCGCGTGCGGGTAGCTCTTGTACAGCCGGACGGGAGACTTTCGCTTTCCCTGCGCGACAAGGCTTATCTGCAGATGGACGCTGATGCGGAACGGCTCTCGGAATATCTGAACAGGGAGGGGCGGATCCCCTTTACGGATAAGGCGGATCCCGTGCGGATCCGGGAAGCCTTCGGGATGAGCAAGAATGAATTCAAACGGGCGGTCGGACGCCTGTTAAAGGAGGATCGCATCGAGATCGGAGAGACGGAGATCCGACTGAAACGCAATTGAAACGGAATCAAAACAGAAACAGAAAAGGCGCCCCTTTCGGGACGCCTTTCTTTGCGGATCTTCAGACGCTCATGTCAAAATTGGCGCCTACAGCGGGGTTGACCGAGAGCTCCATGGAACTGCGCATAAGATCCTCCAGTGCGCCTCCCTCGGCTCTGGCATTTTCAAGGCTCATGTCCAGCATGGCCACCCCGAACTGTTGCTGTACACGGTTCATGGACATCTCCATGGACAGCTTCGGAATGTCGATCATCGTCATGATTTCCATCGCTTTTCCCTCCCTGGAACAGAACGCATCCCTGCGACAACAGATACCTATCTTTACTATAGCACGGGCGCGGTGCAAAGACAAGAAAAACGAGAAAAATAACATTCATTATTGAATCGACATGCAGGTTTATGGTAAAATGCTTTACTGAGTGGATTTTTGTTCATTTTTCAGCGGAGGCTTCATGATCGCTAAACAGGTCATGCAGAATACGATCGAGGGTCTGGCTGCGATCGCGCATGTCGATCTGCGTGTTCTCGATACGGACGGCAGGCTCATTGTGTCCGCACCCGCGGCGGGAAAGGACGCGCCGGCGGATGAGGAGAGGACCGTCAGGGAATTTGTGAATTCCCCGGCAGATGCGCAGGAGATCGGGGGGGATCAGTATTTCAAGATCTTTGACGGCGAACAGCTCGTGTATATCCTGCGGGTGGCCGGCGGCGAAGAGAACGCGCATATGCTCGGGAAAATGGTGGCTTTTCAGCTTTCGGGGCTGGCGGTTGCCTATCGTGAGCGGTTTGACAGGGATAATTTCGTCAAAAACCTGCTGCTGGACAACCTTCTGCTGGTAGACATCTACAGTCGTGCCAGAAAACTCAGGATCGCCGAGAATGTCGGACGGGCATGCATGGTGATCCGGCCGGAAAAGGAACGGGACGCCGGCACGATCGAGATGATCCGCGGAATGATCGGATCCGGCAGGGGATTTGTGACAGAGATCGATGAGAATGATGTGATCATCGTGCGCGAATTCCCCGAGACGGAAGAGGAGAGCGGAGAGGAGGCGGAGATCGCCGCCGCACAGACCTTAAAGGAGGAGGCAGGCGCGCTTCTGGAGAAGCTTACCGCGGAGGGATTTGCGGATCTGCGTATCTCCTGCGGCACGGTCGTGAGGGATCTCAAGGATGTGAGCCGCTCCTTTAAGGAAGCGAAGATGGCGCTCGAGGTGAGCCGGATCTTCTATGAAAATGAGCGTGTGATCTGCTACAGTGAGCTGGGGATCGGACGGCTGATCTATCAGCTGCCGCTGCCGCTGTGCCGCATGTTCCTCTCCGAGACCTTTGGTGAATGCCGGCCGGAGCGGGATATCGATCAGGAGATCATCGATACCGTGGACGTCTTTTTTGAGAACAGCCTGAATGTCTCGGAGACCTCGCGAAAGCTGTTCATCCACCGGAACACGCTGGTCTACCGCCTGGACAAACTGCAGAAGATCACAGGGCTGGATGTCCGGGTGTTTGAGGATGCCATGACCTACCGCATTGCGATGATGGTTGTGAGATACATGAAATATATGGAAGATATCAGTTACTAGATCGGAGGAAATGATATGTTTGCACCGCCAAGACGACGGGCCAGAAAGGTCCCGCCGGATGAGATCATCACGCTGGAGCATGTGAGCAAATCCTACACCAGAAATGTTCCCGCATTAAACGATATCAATCTGCATATCCGGCGCGGTGAATTCGTGTTCATCGTCGGTGATTCCGGCTCGGGAAAATCGACACTGATCAAGCTTCTCCTCAGGGAGCTGGTGCCGACGGAGGGCAGGATCACCGTCATGGGCTATGATCTGGTGCGCATCCGCCACGGCAAGATCCCGAAGTTCAGAAGAAATCTCGGGATCGTGTTCCAGGATTTCCGTCTGCTGAAGGACCGCAATGTCTATGAAAACGTGGCATTTGCGCAGCGCATCGTGCAGACACCCGGCAGAGAGATCCGCAAGAATGTGCCTGCGATCCTCGCAACGGTGGGACTTGCGGGAAAGTATAAGAACAAGATCCGACAGCTTTCCGGCGGGGAGCAGCAGCGTGTGGCACTGGCCAGAGCGCTGGTCAACAAGCCGGCGATCCTTCTTGCGGATGAGCCTACCGGAAATCTGGATCCGAATATCACCTGGGAGATCATGCGGCTTTTGGAGAAGATCAACGAGAACGGGACGACGGTCATTGTCGTCACGCACAACAAGGAAGTCGTGAATGTCATGAAGAAGCGCGTCGTCACTCTGCGAAGAGGCGTGATCGTCGAGGATGAGGAAGAGGGGGTTTATCGCGATGAGGAGGATTAGCACCTTTTTCTACACCATCGGTCAGGGCTTCCGTGGTCTGACCCGGAACAGGTGGTATACGCTGGCGTCGATCGCGACGATCGCGGCCTGCCTGTTCCTTTTCGGTCTTTTCTACACGATCGTCATGAATTTCCAGAACATGGTCCGCGCGGCGGAGGAGGGCGTATCGGTCACGGTGTTCTTCAACGAGGGCGTGACGGAGGAACAGATCCTGGCGATCCAGTCCGCGCTGGAACAGCGGTCCGAGGTGCGCAAGGTGGATTACATCTCCGCGGACGCGGCCTGGGAGGGCTTCAAGGAGGGTTATCTCGGGCCTTATGCTGACGGGTTTACCGAGAATCCGCTCATCGATTCGGCCAACCTCCAGATCTATCTGAGCGATGTTTCCATGCAGCCGAATCTGGTGACATTTCTGGAGTCCATCGACGGCGTGCGCGAGGTCAACCGTTCGGAGGTCACGGCGTCGACGCTTTCGGGCGTGAACCGTCTGGTGGCCTATATCTCCGTTGCCATCATCGCCATCCTGTTCGCTGTTTCGATCTTCCTGATCAGCAACACCGTGACGATCGGTATTTCCGTGCGGCAGGATGAGATCACGATCATGAAATACATCGGGGCCACCGACTATTTCGTGCGGGCACCTTTTGTCATCGAGTGTATGCTGATCGGACTCATCGGCTCGGCGATCCCGCTGGCGGCCCTCTGGTTCCTGTACGGACAGGCGACGGAGTTTATCGGCGGGCGGTTCTCCATTCTGTCGAATCTCCTGCGTTTTCTGCCGATCGAGACCATCTTCGAACGACTGGCCCCCGCCACGCTCATCATCGGTGTCGGGATCGGTTTCCTCGGCAGCTTTGTGACGGTCAGACGGCATCTCAGGGTTTGACGGAGCGGATGACCCGGCTGTCGGAAAAAAAGACATTTTCCGGAAGGCGGCGCCCGACGTTCATCCGCGCCGCCGTCCTGCTTCTCTGCCTTGCGGGTGTGCTGACGGCAAGCCCGGCAAGGCTTGTTTCTTATGCGGTCCCTACGGAAGAATCGATCAAGGAGCAGGAGAGCAAGATCGCGCAGCAGAAAAAAGAGCGCGACGCGCTCAAGTCCAACATGACCGATCTGGAAAAGGTGAAGGCCCAGCTGCAGAAGAGCAAGAATGACCTGGACGCCTATGTGAAGGAACTGGACGACAATCTGGCGGATATCGAAGCGAAGATCGAGGAGCTGACCCGGCAGATCACCCAGAAGGAAGAGGACATCAGGAGAACGGAGGAGGAACTGGCAGAGGCGACCGCCGTGCAGGAAGCGCAGTATGAGGCGATGAAGCAGCGCATCCGTTTCATGTACGAGAAGGGGGACACCTATTATCTGGCGCTCCTGTTCGAGGCGGACAGCTATTCCGATATGCTCAACCGCGCGGAGTATATCGAGAAGATCTCCGCCTATGACCGGAAGAAACTGGACGAGTATATCGCGAACACGGAATATGTCGCGCTGGTCGAGGAGACGCTTAAGGAAGAAAAAGAAACGCTGGAGGCGGCCAACGAGGAAGTGAAGGCGGAACAGGATTCCGTGCAGGCGCTTCTGGCCGAGAAGAACGAACAGATCAACTCCGTTTCCGCGGAGATCGGAGACAAGGAACAGAAGATCGCGGCCTACAAGGAATCGATCGAGCGCGAAAACGCCGAGATCGCCGCTTTGGAAAAGGCGGTGGCGGCGGACAAGGCGGCGCTGGCGGAGGCGAACCGCAGGGTCTACAACGGCGGTGTGTTCGCTTGGCCCTGCCCGAAATATACCAGGATATCGGATAACTACGGAATGCGCGTGCATCCGACGCTGGGCGTCAATATGATGCATAACGGCGTCGATATGGCGGCACCCTACGGGACTGCGATCGTCGCCGCCTATGACGGCAAGGTGGTCGCCGCGGATTATTCCTCGTCGATGGGTAACTATATCATGATCGATCACGGCAGCGGACTCTACACGCTTTATATGCACTGTTCATCGCTCTCGGTTTCCCGCGGCAAAGAGGTCTCCAAAGGGCAGGTCATCGCGGCGGTCGGTTCCACCGGGCGCTCCACGGGCAATCACCTGCACTTCGGCGTGCGCCTGAACGGAAACTATGTGAGTCCGTGGAACTATCTGGGCTGAATCCGAGGCGGGCAGCCAATTGTATTTATAAGGAGACATATTACACGATGGAAAACGAACAACAGCGTTCCGGGAGCGGGCTCCCGTTTTTTTTAGGGATCGTTTGCGGCGTCCTCATGATGATGAGCGTCGCCTTCATTCTGGCGGTCTTTCTGCGTATGGGGGTCCTGCGGTTCCCTCTGTTCTCATCGCGGGGGGGCGAGCTGCTCGATGAGTCGACAAAGCAGAAGATCGCGCTGATCGAGGACAGCATCCGGACAAATTTCTACCGGACCGAGCTGGACGATGATGCGCTGCGGGACGGCTTTTACCGCGGGATGGTGGATGCGCTGGATGATCCGTATTCCGTCTACTACACGGAAGAGGAATTTCGTGAGATCATGTCGGATATCGAGGGCGTCTATGAGGGGATCGGTGCCTATCTGATGCAGACAGAGGAATCCGAGTATCCCGTGATCACCGGGACGATCAGCGGTTCGCCTGCGGAGGCGGCGGGACTGGTGGAGAACGACCTGCTGACTGCCGTGGAGGGAGAGACGACGAGAGGGCTGGATCTGACGACGATCGTCTCCCGCGTGAAGGGAAAGCGCGGCACGACCGTGAACCTGACGATCCAGCGGGGAGCGGAGACCCTGGAGGTTCCGATCGTCAGAGAACAGATCGAATCCCCCACCGTGGTGACGGAAGATCCGGAGAACGGGATCGGATATCTCCGGATCACGGAATTCGATGATGTGACACCCGATCAGTTTGCCGAGGGTCTTTCCGAACTGCGGGAAAAAGGGATGCGCGGTCTGCTGCTCGATCTTCGCAGCAATACCGGCGGCAATCTCGATGCGGTCTGTGACATCGCGAGACAGATCCTCCCCGAGGGCGTGATCGTCTACACGCTGGACCGCGAGGGAAACAGAGAGGACTACACCTGCGACGGGAAGCACATGGCGGATTTCCCGATCGTGGTGCTGACAAACGGCTACACGGCCAGTGCTTCCGAGATCCTGGCCGGCGCGATCCGCGACCACGGGCTGGGGAAACTGGTGGGTACGACGACCTTCGGCAAGGGGGTCGTGCAGCGGATCTACCAGCTGGGGGACGAGACGGCGATCAAGCTGACGGTGGAGAGTTATTACACGCCATCCGGATATGACCTGAACGGTGTGGGGATCGATCCCGATGAAGAGGTGCTCTACGACAGCGAGGCCTATCAGAAGGACGGGACCGATAACCAGCGCGTGCGCGCGGAGGAGATCCTGCGCGGGATGCTGGGCTCCTGACAGCCGACGGCGATTCAGAAAAGAGGAGTAAGAAGCAGGGATCATGTGCGGGATCTGCGGGTTCATCTCAAAAAGAAATCTGACACAGGCGGATCTGATCCGGATGAACGACACCATGCGTCATCGGGGACCGGATGATGCCGGTGTTGAGATGTATGCCGGCCGCGGGGGCTTCACCGTGGGACTAGCACAGAGAAGACTGGCGATCAGGGATCTGTCGCCGCTCGGACACCAGCCCATGCACGCGGCAACGGAACAGCTGGTGGTCGTGTTCAACGGAGAGATCTACAACACAGCGCAGCTGAAGGAAGAACTGGCGGATTATCCGTTCCGGTCGACCTGTGATACGGAGGTGATCCTTGCTGCTTATCTGCAGTGGGGAGAGGATTTCCTCGCGCATCTGTCCGGCATGTTCGCCCTGGCGCTGCTGGACAGAGAGCAGGGGTGGATGATCCTCGCGCGCGACCGGATCGGCAAGAAACCGCTCTATTACTGGCGTGACGGCGGCAATCTGGTCTTCGGCTCCACGCTTGCACCGCTCATGACCTGCCCGGGGTTCACGAAGGAACTTGACCGGCGGGTTCTGCCGCGGTTTCTTTTCCAGCAGTACATCCACGCGCCGGAGAGCATCTTCCGGGATGTGTATCAGCTCTGCCCCGGGGAGATGATGACGGTCCGGATCGCGGATCAGCTTGCCATCGAAAAGAAGAAATACTGGGATGTCGCGGAGCGCTATGCGGCGCTTTCGGCTGAACCGGTCGCGGACTATGACGAAGGGAAGGCGGAATTAAAGCGGCTGCTGTCCCTTGCGGTAAAGGACCGTCTGGTCGCGGATGTGCCGGTGGGGATGTTCCTCTCCGGCGGATATGACTCTTCCCTGGTGACGGCGCTGGCACAGGAAGTGTCGGACGCGCCGGTGCGCACCTTTTCCGTTGGCTTTGAGGACAGGACCTTTGATGAATCCGCCGCGGCGGAGGCCGTGGCAGCGCATCTGGGCACGAAGCATACCACGAGAGTCATCGGGGAAAAAGACATGTATGCGCTCGTGGAGAGCCTGCCGCGCTATTTTGACGAACCCTTCGCGGACACCTCGCAGATCCCGACGATGCTGGTCGCGGAGACAGCGAAGCAGCAGGTGGCGGTGGCGCTTTCCGGAGACGGCGGCGACGAGTTTTTCTGCGGCTACAATATCTATGATCATGTGGCACAGGCACAGCGGCTCGACGGTGCCGGGCTTGCGGCACATCTTCTCGGAAAGATCCCGCTGGGCGGCGGCAAAACGCTCTCGGACCGGTATCCGTTTCAGGTGCGTGTCGTGGCGGAAAACCGTGACGCGCGTACGAGGACGCAGATCGTTTCCGGAAGCTATCTCGACGCGGCGATGGGCTTCGTCGGCGCGAACACGGACAGCGAAAAAGGGCGTCTCCTCCTGTCGGAAATGCTGCCGATCCGCTATCCGGTCGAGGACCGCTATCCTGCCAGAGACTGGCAGGTGGTGCGGATGCTCCTGGACATGGACACCTATCTCCCGAGCGACATCCTGTGCAAGGTGGACCGCGCCTCCATGCGCGTGTCTCTGGAGGCCCGATGTCCGATCCTGGATACGCGGGTCATGGAATACAGCTTCCGTCTGCCGCACGCGTTCAAGTACCGGAATGGCGAGAAGAAGGCGATCCTCAAGGACATCGCCTGTGACTACATCCCCCGGGAGCTGCTGGATCGGCCCAAACAGGGATTCACGCCACCGATCGACACCTGGCTCAGAGGGCCGCTGCAAAAGGAACTTCTGGATTATGCGGGGGTGCGCTTCCTCAGGAATCAGGGGATCTTCGATCCGGAATACGTGACGAAATATGTCACAGACTATATTTTGAAGGGGGACGCGGGGCCGGGCAGCGGCGCCAATCCCTCCAAACTGGTGTGGTCGTTTTTTGTCTTTCAGAAGTGGCTGAAACAATACGGAGGACGATGATGGATTTCGCACATTTCATGAGAACGGCGGGCAGATTTCTGACGGATCCGGCGAAACGGTTCAATTATCTCGCGAAACTCGGCATTTATGACCGCATGCCGGACGAGGAATATCTGACAAGGATCTTCTATAATGAGCTGGGCTATCCGCTGGATCTTCAGGATCCCAAAACCTTTAACGAGAAGCAGCAGTGGCTCAAGATCAACGGCTTTTACCCGATCTACACGGACTACGCGGACAAGGTCAAGGTCAAAAAGTTGGTCGCCGGCATCCTGGGGGAGGAATACATCATACCGACCTATGCCGTGTGGGAGCGGGCGGAGGATATCGATTTTGACAGTCTGCCCGACCGGTTTGTCATGAAATGCAACCACACCTCTTCGGTGGGGATCTGCATCTGCAAGGACAAGAACACGCTGGATCGGGAAGCGGTGCGGCGCATGATGAGAAAGGCGCTGAAGACGGACTATTTTTCCTATCGCAGGGAAAAGGTCTACCGCGATATCGAGCGCAGGATCCTTGCGGAGGAGATGCTCTTCGGTGAGGACGGCGCGGAGCCAGCGGACTACAAGGTCTATGTGTTCAACGGAAAGAGCGGACTGATCGAGATGGACATCGACCGCTTCACCAATCACCGCCGGAATTTCTATGACCGGGAATGGAATTATGTGCCCTTTGCCCAGTCCTCGTGTTTTGCGACGGATCCGGGCTACCGCGTGCCGGACAAGGTTAAGGAGCAGGGGACAAAGCTGTTTGAACTGGCGGAAAAGGTGACGGCCGGGATCGGGACAAATCCGCCCTATCTGCGGGTGGATTTCTACATCGCACAGGACAAGATCCTGTTCGGAGAAGTGACCTTTTATGATGCTGCCGGTCTGGAGCGTTTTCAGCCCGAGGAATATGACCGGAAGCTCGGCGACATGATCGATCTGACGAATGCGCGCGCACCGGAGGCGGATGCTTGAGCGGACATGCGGCATTCTACATCGGATCGCTGCAGATCGGGGGCGCGGAGCATGTGATGGTCAATCTGGCCGAAGCTCTGTTTGCGCGAGGCTGGCGGATCACCTTTGTCACGACCTATATCGATGAAGAGGAATATGAAGTGCCGCACGGCTGCTGGTGCCTGCTCCGGGAAGGAGAACCGGCGGACGCCCGTCGGGCCGTTGCCGCGCTGACACCCGGGGAGAAGCGGGTGCGGGTGGCGTTTTCCGAAGAAGTCTGCGCGGAGGCGGCGGAACCGGGGAAACTGCCGGGCGTGCCCGGGACAGGCAGGCATATCGGCCGCGTGTTCTCCGGTGTGGCAACAGCCGATGCCGGCGGACGGGGAAGCGCTTTTCTGAAGCGCAGAGCCTGTCTGAAAAGGATCTGGGATGATTTGCAACCAGACGTTATTTTATCCTTCATCGGCAAGAATAACCTCATGGCGCTCCTGACTGCCGGACAAAGACTTCCGGTGCTGGTTTCCGTGCGGGCGGTCCCGGAACTTGAATACCCGGGACGGATGATGCGGGCGGCGGCGAACGCGCTGTTTGGAAGAGCGGCCGCGGTGGTCGTGCAGACGCCGGCGGCAGCAGACTTTTTCCCGAAACGCGTGCGGGAAAAGGCGGTGGTCATGCCCAATGCCGTTTCGCGGGAATTTCTGACGGATGAGAGAGGCACCGGCGATCCGGAGGGGAGCACGCGGATTTCGCGAAAGCGTGACAAAACGGTCGTTGCGGTGGGCAGAATGGACGCGAACAAGCGCTTTGACCTGCTTCTGCGGGCCTTTGCACGGCTGCGGGAAGAGGAAGGATTTAAAGAATATCAACTGTTATTATACGGTGACGGAGAGGACCGACCGGATCTGGAGCGGCTGGCACAGTCTCTGGGGATCGGAGAGAAGACGGGCTTTATGGGACGCAGGCAGGGGATCGCCGGTCTTATCCGGAACGCGGGCGCCTATTGTCTGGTGTCCGACACGGAGGGGATGCCGAATACGCTGATCGAAGCGATGTGTCTCGGGATCCCCTGCGTTACGACGGACTGTGTCCCGGGCGGGATCGGACAGCTGGTGCGGGACGGCGAAAACGCACTGGTCATCCCCGCCGGTGACGAGGAAGCGCTGGTTGCCGCACTCCGCCGGGTTCTGCGGGATGAGACGCTCGCGGGACACCTGTCGGAGAACGCGGTAAAGATCAGAGAGCGCTATGATCCGGACCGGGTGACGGACGCCTGGGAGGAGCTGCTCGTTAAGGCGACGGAGAAAAGGTGACGGATGGCTGCAGACGGAGATGAACGATGTGCGGGATTGCCGGATTCTTTAATCTGAAAAACAGCAGAGAGGAACGGGAGCGAACGATCCGCCGGATGACGGACCGGATGCGCGACCGCGGGCCGGACGCGGAGGGCGCGGCGTTTTATGCGTTTCCCGCTGCCGGCGGTCAGGGGGAGGATGCTTCCTGTGATATCACCTTCGGCCACCGGAGGCTCGCGATCATCGATCTGACGGAAACGGGCGCACAGCCGATGGAGTCCCGTTCCGGCAGGTTCTCCGTGGTCTATAACGGCGAGATCTACAACCACCGGGAGATCGCGAAGACATTGGAGGATGAGGGGAAGATCCTGCCGTCGAACTGGCGCGGAACCTCGGATACGGAGATCCTGCTGGAAGCGATCGAAGCCTGGGGCATGGCGGATACCCTGAAAAAATGCCGCGGGATGCTGGCGATCGCCGTGCTCGATCACGAGACGGGACAGATCACGCTCGCCCGTGACCGCGTCGGCGAAAAACCGCTGTACTACGGTTTTGTGAACGGATGCTTTGTGTTTGCCTCGGATATCGGGTGTCTGACGGAGATGCCCGGTTTCCGTAACGATATCAACCGGGCGGTGCTGCCGCTCTATTTCATTCACGGGTATATCCCCGCTCCCTACACGATCTGGCAGGATATCTGGAAGCTGGAACCGGGGACGATGCTCACGGTTGACGCACCCTACCGATATTTCGATCCGTCGGAGGAACTGGACGCACTGCAGCGGAAGGGGTATACGGCCGGGTCCGCGCGCAGCGGGCAGGGCCACACGTACACCGTCTGGTGGTCGATGCGGGAGACGGCGGAGCTTGGTCTGCGCCATCCCTTTCAGGGAAGTTTCACGGAAGCGGGAGAGGAACTGGAAAGGATCCTCACTGCGTCGATCCGGCGGCAGATGATCGCCGATGTGCCGCTCGGCGCTTTTCTTTCCGCCGGGATCGATTCTTCCACGATCGTTGCGCTGATGCAGAAGATCGCCCGCGAGGACGGCGGGGAACCGGCGCGCACCTTCACGATCGGCATGCGGGAGCAGGGCTTTGACGAGGCACCGATCGCGGCCGAGATCGCGGCGCATCTGGGAACCCGGCATACGGAAAAATACATCAGCAAGGAGGATGCGCTGCAGGTCATACCGAAGCTCGCGCGGATGTTCGGCGAGCCGTTCGCGGATTCCTCGCAGATCCCGACTTTTCTCGTGAGCGCCATGACCAGAGAGCATGTGACGGTCTCTCTTTCGGGGGATGCCGGTGATGAACTGTTCTGCGGTTACACTTCCTATTTTTCGATCCGCAGGATCTGGAACAAGATGCGCGGGATCCCGGCGCCTGTCAGGAAGTTAACGAGCGCCGCGCTGATCGGGCTTCCGGCGGTGAAAAGGGAGGAGATCCGGCGGACGAAGGCGACGCTCCTCGCAGCCGGACGGCCGATCGATCTGCACAGGCTGGAGTCCGACCA
This sequence comes from Lachnospiraceae bacterium, assembly GCA_024690605.1. GTDB lineage: Bacteria > Bacillota > Clostridia > Lachnospirales > Lachnospiraceae > Butyrivibrio. Next base: position 113,506 of record JAILOV010000034.1, read on the forward strand.
CGACCCGGTCATCCGTCAGATCGCGCTGCCGGTATCGGGAGGAGGCGCATTGCCGCACAAGCTGACGCAGTTTGCCGATCCGGATCCGCATCTCTGGCCGTACGGAACGGAGGAGTGGGAATGTGCCCGCGAATCCATGCTGGCGGATCTGGTCTTCTATCATCCGGATGACATCCTGGTCAAGGTTGACCGCTGTGCCATGGCCAATTCCCTGGAGACGCGCGTGCCGCTGTTGGATCCGGATGTGCTGGCCTTCGCCTGGTCGCTCCCGACGGAATATCTGGTGGAGCGCGTCACCGGCGGGGACGGAAGCACGGACTATGTCGGAAAACGGGTTCTCCGCGAGGTGCTGTACCGCTACGTGCCCAGAGAACTCATGGAACGCCCGAAAAAGGGCTTCGGGATCCCCATCGAACAGTGGCTCCTTGAGGAACCGCTCAGGAGCTGGGCGGAGGAACTTCTCGATCCGGAGAGGATCCGGAGAGAGGGATTGCTGGATGTCCGGGTGGTGGAAAAGCTGTGGAAGGATTATACGGAGCGCGGCAGCTGGTGCGTGCAGATCTGGTATCTGCTGATGTTTGAAGAGTTCATGAACATGATCGGCGAACGGGGGGCGGCATGATCAGTGTGATCGTGCCCTGCTATAACATCGCGTCCTATGTCGGACGCTGCGTTCACTCCCTTCTCGCGCAGACAAGAGAGGATCTGGAGATCCTGCTCATTGATGACGGCTCCACGGACGAAACGGGAGCGGTCTGCGACCGGCTCGCGGAGGAGCATGACCGTGTCCGCGCGTTTCACCAGGAAAACGCCGGTCCGGGGATCGCGAGGAACACCGGGATCGAACAGGCACGGGGGGAGATCCTCGCTTTCGCGGACGGGGACGACGCGATGATGCCCGATATGCTCTCGGTACTGGCGGGCGCGCTGGAGGAAACCGGCGCGGATATCGCGGTCTGCCCTTACCTGCACATTTCCGCGGAAGCGGCTCTGCAGGGGAAGATCGTGCCCGAAGGAGCCGGTGCGGAACCGGAGACCGGGAAACCCGCCATGCGGGTGCTCTCCCGAGAGGAGGCGCTGTTCGCGCTGGTCGCGGAGGATGACGATCTGGTGATCCAGAATGCCGCGTGGAACAAGGTCTACCGGCGCAGGGTGTTTGAGGGGATCCGTTATCCGGCGAAGAGATATGAGGATATTCCCACGTCGGCCCGTCTGCTTGCCGCGGCGGACCGGGTGTGCTATGTCGCACGTCCGCTCTATGTGTATACCGACAACCGCGGCACGAGCATCATGAACGGAAGTGAGAGACAGAGCATCCTGACGGAGCAGATCCCGGCCTATCAGGCGAGAGACGCATTTTTCGGAGAAACGGGAAGAGAGGAGCTGATCCTCGTGCACGACTATATCGTCGGAAAAAAGCTGCTCGCGCTCTACACACAGGGCAGGTGGACGGCGGGGGACCGCGACTTCGCGCGCAGGCTCAGGCAGGTGATCAACGAGTGGCTCGGACCGCGGTTTCGCGAGATCTACGGCTGCCCGGTCGCAAACAGGAATCATGCGCTGCGGATGCGGCTGTTTCTGATCCATCCGGCGCTCTATGATGCGTTCACGGCGCTGAACGAGGGCGTGGTGCTTCCGATCAGACGCCGGATCGGGAAGGCGCGGGCCGCGGGAAGAGAGGTCCTGTCATGATCATCATCCGGCTGCAGGGGGGGCTCGGCAATCAGCTGTTCCAATACGCGCTGTATCTCCAGTTGGAAGCGTCGGGGCATACAGTGAAGATCGATGATGTGAGCGGCTACGCGGGAGACAGACTGCGGAGGCCGGTGCTGGAGGAACTGTTCGGGATCCGCTATGAAAAGGCAACCGAGCGGGAGATCCGGAAGCTGCGGGACTCCTTTATGGATCCGCTCCACCGCGTGAAGAGGAAGCTGTTCGGCCGCAGGAACAGGGAATGGCGGGAGCCGGACGGCGCCTTTTACCCTGAGGTGCTCACGATGGAGGATGCCTACCTCGACGGATTTTTCCAGAGCGAGCGGTATTTTGCGGACGGATCCGTGCAGAAAGCACTACGTGCAGCCTGCGGGCCGGTGTTTTCGGGAAGCGAGGAACGGGAACTGGCGGCGCGTATTGCCGGCGACGGAGACCGGTCCGTGAGTCTTCACATCAGACGGGGCGACTATCTGCAGCCGGGGACGGCGGAGACCCATGGCGGCATCTGCACGGAAGCCTATTACCGGCGGGCGGTATCTTTGGCGGATGACAGGATCCGGGATGCGGTGTACTATATATTCAGTGACGATCCCGATTACGCGGCGCAGTTTGCGGCGCAGCAGACAGCGGCGGGTCGGTTTTCTGTCGTCTGCCTGCGAGACACAAAAGGGGCGGCGCGCGATCTGGCAGAGCTCTCGCTCATGGCGGTCTGCAGACATCACATCCTTGCCAATTCGAGCTTTTCGTGGTGGGGCGCCTGGCTGGGGGGATCGGAAGAGGAGCGGCTGGTGATCGCCCCGGATAAGTGGTTCAACAACCGGGCGGATGAAGCGGTCTACACGGAAGAGATGATCAGGATAAGCGGCAGCTGAGCCGGCGGATTTATGGAGACAAAGAAGAAAAAGCAGAATATGATCAGCAAGCTGTTCTCCGTTTTTGACGGAAAACAGAAGGCACAGCTTTTCGGACTGGGCGTGATGATCCTGATCGGCGGCCTGTTTGAAACGCTGGGCGTTTCCATGATGCTGCCCGTTATGGGGGCCGTGATGGATCCGGCAGCCGTGCGCGGCAAGATCATGAGCTACCCGGTGACGGCGGATCTGGCCCGTGCGCTTCGGATCTCGGATTCCGACACGCGCTTCGTGGTAACGATGCTCATCGTGCTGATCGCCATCTTTGTTCTCAAGAATCTGTATATCCTGTTCCTCACCTGGCGGCAGAGCACCTTTATCACGCGCACGAGGAACGAGATGATCAGCCGTGTGATGCGCGAGTTCTTAAACCGCCCCTACGAGGAGTATCTCGGTGCGGACATCCCGACGGTCTTCAGGATCACGGACAGCGACATCCCCAAGATGTTTTCCATGGTCGTGGCGGCGCTGGGTCTGGCGACGGAGATGATCGTTTCGTTCTGCATCCTCGTCGTGCTGCTGGTCGTCAACTGGAAGCTGACACTTTTTATCGCGGCGATCTTTCTTGCGATCACGCTGTTCAATCTGCGGTTCTTAAAGCCCCGGCTCAACGCGATCGGCAAGGAGAATCAGGCGATCCAGTCGCGGATCGCCAAGTGGCGGATCGAGGCCATCTACGGACTCAAGGATGTCAAGGTCTTAAACCGCGAGGATTTCTTCATCAGGAACTACTATGAGAGCGGAAGCATCGGCGCGGACACCGACAGACGCTATACGGTGCTCAACAATCTGCCGAGACTCCTGATCGAAACGGTCTTCATGGGCGGCGTGTTCGCGTTTCTCGCGATCTATCTCGGGACCGGCGGGGATGTGCGTCCGCTCATGACGCAGCTCATGGCGTTTGCCGCGGCGGCGGTGCGCGTGATGCCGAGCGCGAACCGGATCAATACCTATCTGACGGAGATCGCCTATGAACAGCCGAGTCTGGACTATGTCTACGAGAATTTCTCGGAGGCGATGAAGCAGGACAAGGCCATGCGGGCGGTACAGGAGGAGAGCAGAGGGCCCGCGATCACGCTCACGGACAGGATCGAGCTTACGGGCATCACCTACCGCTATCCGGGCACGGAGAAGAACATTTTCACGGACGCCGGTTTTTCCGTGGAGAAGGGCCGGTCCGTCGGTATCATCGGTGCCTCCGGTGCGGGCAAATCCACCATTGTCGACATCCTGCTGGGGCTTCTTCATGTGCAGAAGGGTCTGATCACCTGCGACGGCGTCAACGTGTTTGACAATTATCCTTCCTGGCTGCACCAGATCGGCTACATTCCGCAGTCGATCTATCTGGTGGACGAATCGATCCGCGACAATATCGCGTTCGGTATCGACGCGGACCGGATCGATGAGGCGCGCCTGTGGGAGGTTCTGGGGGAGGCGCAACTGGCGGATTTCGTGCGGGAACTGCCGGAGGGGCTGGATACCAGGATCGGTGACCGGGGCGTCAGGCTCTCGGGCGGACAGAGGCAGCGGATCGGCATCGCACGGGCGCTCTACCATGATCCGGAGATCCTTGTGTTTGACGAGGCGACGAGCGCGCTGGACGGGGAAACGGAGCAGGCGCTGATGGATGCGATCAACAGCTTCCACGGGAAGAAGACGATGATCATCATCGCCCACCGGCTGAACACGATCGCGAAATGTGACCGCATCTACGAAGTGAAGGACGAAAAGATCCTGGAGACGACCCTGGCGGGAAAGGTGGTCTACGAGCGATGATCGGAACGGAATTCCTGGACGGGCAGGGACTCGGCAACCAGCTTTTCTGCTATGTGACGGCGCGGGCCATCGCCAGAGAGCGCGGCTGCCGCTTCGGGACCGCGGGAAGGGAAACCTTTGCCAACAACATTCACAGCAGACGGGGCATGTACTTCATGGACATCGATCTCGGCGAGGAGATCACCAAAGAAGAGAAGTCGCGGATGCAGCGGTTCGATGACGACGACACGAGACTTTTTATCGGCACTTCCCGTCATGATCTTACGCACGGGTGTTATATCAGCGGCCCGAAGGCGTCGATCCACGAGGTGCCGGACAACACGCTTCTCTACGGCAATCTGCAGGACGAGAGCTATTTCGAGAGCTGCAGGGAGGAACTGAAGGACTGGCTGAAGGTGCTGCCGGAATATGACTCTAAAGAATACACGGCGGATGATCTCTGCATCGTCAACATGCGCGGCGGGGAATACACCAATGAACCGGCCCTCTATCTCGACCGCAGCTACTGGCTGGCCGCGATGCGGGAGATGAGAAAACACTGCCCGTCCATGCGGTTCATGGTCGTCACGGAGGACGAGGAGGCAGCGAAAAAGGTGCTTCCCGAGCTGGAATGCCATCATTTTGACATGGGCAGGGACTATGTCACAATAAAAAACGCTCGTTATTTAATTCTGTCCAATTCCTCCTTTGCTGTGCTTCCGGCCATGACGAGCACGGAACTGAAATTCGCGATCGCGCCGAAATACTGGGCCAGGCATAATGTGTCCGACGGTTATTGGGCATCGGAGCAGAACATCTATTCCTTCCTGCATTATCTCGGCCGGGACGGAAAGCTGTATACGGCGGAGCAATGCAGACAGGAGCTCGCGGAATACAAGCAGTCTTCGAAACTCTACGCACAGCGGAACCGGCGGCCGGAGGGTGCGGCGCTGGCGGTACAGAACCTTCGCCGTCGTGCGGGTTACGGCGTGTTCTTCGCAAAGAAGATCCTGCGATCGCTCGGACGCAGGACCGGACTCATCCGCACCCGGAAGGCGCAGGGATGAAGGGAAGACAGGAGAAGCTCGCCCTCCCGCAGGTGACGCTTGCCGCGATGACGAGCGTCGATCTCTATGAGACGGTGCGGGCGCTCGCCTACAGCATGCGCGGCATCACGTTCGGCGATGTGATGCTGATCTCCGACCGGAAGCCCTGGTACCTGCCGCGGAGGATCCGTTTCGCGCAGATCGAACCGCTTGACGATATTGACAAGTTCAATTACAACATCGCCTTCCGGCTGAAGGATTATATCAAGACGGACTTTGTGCTGCTCGTGCACGCGGACGGCTTTGTCGTGCATCCTTCCTGCTGGGATGAGCGTTTTCTGGATTACGACTACATCGGCTCTCCCTGGCCGCTGCCGGAGAATGACCATGCTTATCGGGACGCGGACGGCAATATCTGCCGCGTGGGAAACAGCGTGTCGCTCCGGTCCAGGCGCCTTCTGGAATATCCGGCGGCGCATGATCTGCCCTGGGAGCGTGATGCGGACGGATTCTACAACGAGGACATTTTCCTGTGCTGTACGCATAAACGGGAGATGGAAGCGGCAGGACTTAACTGGGCACCGTTCGAGCTCGCGCTGGCTTTCGGCAGGGAGAAACCGCTGCCGGAGAATGCCGGCAGAGAAACCTTTGTCTTTCATAAATGGTGGGGAGAAAACGAGACGCAGCCGCGTTTTCGTGCGCCGTATAAACGGATCAAGGACGGGATCCGTCCGCTCCTGTTCTGGCGCAGGACAGCGAAATGGCGGGAGGCGCACGGCATGTCCGGAGAGGTGGAGTGACGGGTGATGGTCATCGACTGCTTTCCGTTCTTTAATGAACTGGATATCCTGAGACTCCGGCTGGCGGTTCTGGATCCGCTGGTCGACCGCTTTGTGATCGAGGAATCGGCGGAGACCTTTTCGGGAGAGGCGAGAGAACTGCTGTTTGAAAAGAACCGGGATCTGTTTGCCCGCTATCTGCCGAAGATCACCTACATCCCCGTGACGGAGCGGATCACGGGCGTGACTACGCACGAGCGGGATTATTTTCAGAAGAATCACCTGATAAAGGGACTTGCGGATGCCGCCGATGACGATATCCTCATCTTCGGCGATCTCGACGAGATCCCGGATCCGGAGACATTATCCGGCATCCTTGCGGATTTTGACGCGGAACGCGTGTACCATCTCGCACAGGACAATTTCTATGCCTATCTGAATGTGATGGAGATCTCGGGGAAGCTTTTGTCGATCACCGGCGAGTTTCCGGAGATCCCGGAGAGCGACCGCAAATGGCTGGGGACCAAGGTGTGCGCGAAAAAACAGATTCCGTCGGAAGGGATCGTGCGCTTAAGGGACCTTGTCCCGCCGACGGATCCGCGGAGTGTCCGTGTGGCGCGCGGCGGCTGGCATTTCGGCTACATGGGCGGCCTGCGGGAGACGGATGTGACCAAAAGGATCGGCGTCAAGGTGCGGGCGGCCGCGCATCAGGAATATAACGACCGGGAGGTTCTCAGGGAGACCATGGATCATCTGCTCCTGGGGGAGGACATTTTCGGACGCGACGCGCGATTTGCGCGCGTGGAGATCGACGGACGCTATCCCGCGGCACTCAGAGAGCAGACGGATGCCTGGGCCCATCTGATCCTGCCGCCGGTCACGAAGGCGCAGCGGATCGCGGCACGCCTGGATCTGACGGCGGGGCGGCTTGTGCGCAGGGCGATCCGAAAGGCGGGGCGCATGTTTTCTGCGGGAGAGGACAAAAGGACGGCGTGAGATGAAGGGAAGGGAGATCGTGAAAAACACAGCGGCGGTCCTTTTCTACACGGC
>JAILOV010000005.1 GCA_024690605.1 Lachnospiraceae bacterium
TTCTCTTCCTTCGGCAAAATCCGCCGAGATCTTTTCCCACGAAGCCTGTGAAATATGTTCCCTGATGCCGTCAAGGATATTATCATCCTCGCCGAGCAGTCCGAGAGCGGTGTCGGACAGATTGGCACCGTTCTTTGTATATAGGGCAAACTGGGTGTTTCCCTGATCCTCAAGCAGCAGGAGATCGCTGATATCCTTGATGTCGATCTGGACAAAGCAGGCCTTGAACCTTTTCCCCATGATCTCGAGGTTGTCCACCGGAATGGCGAGGCACAGCTGCTTGGAAGAACCGTACATGTAGATGGTGCTGAGGACTCTTTCACTCAGTTTATCCGATGAGAGAAAATTGTAACGGCTTCCGCCCGAATAGGTTGTGTACCGGGTATAGACGGTGTTGTTCTCATCCACAAGGGCAAACCGGTTCAGGGAAAGAAGGATCCTGATCTTGCCGAGCACATCGCGGAGCGCTTCCTGCGACCGGATATCCTCATCCCGGATGATCGTAAGGGCCTTATTCATGTGTTCAAAGTTGTTGTTGATCAGATTGTTGATCGTCCGCGCGCGCTGGTCGGCCATGGCTTCAAGATAGAACGAGCTTACCGCCGAAACCGCCTCGTCCGTTGTTGAAACGGTCTTTCTCGATGCCCAGATCATACTGAACGCCAGAACCGTCATCACCAGAGCGCTGCCGATCACGGCCGTGTATACGAACCGTTTATTCAGACTGTCTTTTTTATTTGTCATAATATGTCACCATAGAGCAGCTCCAACATCGATGCCGCATCCTGTTGATAGATGATCGTCGTGATCTCATTTGTTTTTTCCGGATACAGGTCACCGGGGGGATTGCCGTCAGAGATCTTTACGGCTACCTGGATCGTATCGAATCCGATGGAAAAGCAGACCTGAACGCCAAGACAGTAGATCACGCCATCATTTAAGAAGCGCAGTGCTTCCTTGTCATGATCCATTCCCACGATCACCGTATCGCTTCCTTTTTCGGTGATCGCCCTTGCAGCTCCGACAGGATTGCTCATGTTGCAGCAGATGATTCCGTCCAGACCGGGATTCTTCTCCAGAATGTCCAATGTAAGGTTGTAAGCATTTTCAATGGAATCCATGTCATATTCCACTGCTACGATTTCCATATCCGGATACTTTGCGATGGTATCCTGCGCTCCCTGTGCCCTGTCCTCATGACAGGGGTCACCCTTGCTCCCGACCAGTATGGCGACCTGTCCCTTGTAATCCAGCTTCCTGCAGAGAGCCTCCGTCAGATCCGCCCCGTCCTGATAGTTGTGGGTGTTCCCGACATAGGCGATCCTTTTGCAGCCGTCAGCGGCGTCCGAGCTGGAAAAGGTCATCACCTTACAGCCCTCGTCGATCATCTCATCGAGGACCGGGGAGATGATCTCTTTATCCGCCACATCTACGCCGATGAGATCATAACCGCCCTCTTTCGCCCGGGCAAGCCGTTCCTTCTGGTCCTCGGCGGACGCGGCCTCGGGCGCCATGTATTCATACGTGACGGTGATCCTTTTTCAAGGTACTGCCGCTGGGCCTCCTCCATGCCGAGTGCCACAGCGTCCCACCACGGATGGACGATCTTATAAGTGAAATGGAAACTGTAGTGATCCTTCGCAGGCGTGTAGGAGTCGAGCTCGTGCACGAAATTGACCGCACTGCTGACGGAATCCGATGATCCCTCCTCCTTCGCAGGAACCGCCTCCTCAACATCCTGCGAAGAACAGCCTGTAAACACAAAGGTGAGTGTGACTGCCGCCGATAATGCGGCCGCTGTTTTTCTGATCAGCTTTCCGTAAAAGATCATGCGCCTTTCTCCTTCCCGTCAAGCGCTGCCTTTATTTTCTCCTGCTATATGATAACACATTTCGCCGGATGAGCCAATGATCACCAAGGGAGCGCTCCAGTGACGTTTGACAGATTCCGACACCCCGTATATAATGATTCACCGGATGACAGAAGTCCTCCGTAACGCTGCACAGAAGTGCGGATCTCGTGGGTCATGAAGGCGTGCGTCCTTTAGAAGGGGTCGTACGTTTTTTTATGCGAAGAACCCGTGTCAGGAAACCGGAAACATAGTGCAACGTTCGAGAGGAGGAGAGTTATGAAGAAAAAAGCATTGGCATTATGCCTGGCCATTGTGATGGGCATGAGTCTGTCGGCCTGCGGCGGGGCTGCGGGGACATCAACGGCACAGCCCGAGGCACCCGCTGCAGAGCAGCCGGCGGAAACAGAGACGGCAGAGACAAAGGAAGAGCCTGCCAAAACGAAGACAGAGGAGGCTCCGCAGGCTGAGGCGTCCGGGGAAAAGATCCTGCATGCGGCAGCATCCTTTGCCTACCCGAGTCTGGATGTGCACAAGGAATACTATGGCTGGTACACCTCGATCTACGGTATCTCGGAAGCGCTCTTTAGGATGGACGAGAATATGAGTGCGGCTCCCTGCCTTGCCAAGAGCGCCGAGGCGGACGGGAAGACCTGGACGTTCACGCTGAATGACGGTGTCGCCTTTTCCAATGGCAATCCGCTCACGGCGGAGATGGTGGTGAAGAATCTCAAGAGACTTGCGGAGGTGAACGAGCGCTTCGCCTATCTGGGAGAGTTTGAGATGGCGGCCCCCGATGAAAAGACGGTCACGATCACGACACCGGAGATCTATCCGACATTAAAGAACGATCTGGCGAGCCCCGAGTGCGGCATGGTAGATCTGGACGCAACGACGGATTTTGACAACGCGCCGGTCTGCACGGGCCCCTTTGTGATCTCCAAGTTCCAGCCGGAGGGGGACGTGGAAGTGGTGAAGAATCCCGCCTACTGGGCCGGAGATGTGAAACTGAACGGAGCGGTCTTCTACTACATGCAGGAGGATGATCCGAAGATCCTTGCGATGCAGAGTGGCGAGATCGACTGCTATAACAGTGTCAGTTCCGCGGCACTGGAGGTTTACAAGGCGGATCCCGATCAGTACAATGTCGTGTCCATTCCGGGCGCGAGACTGCAGTTCTACATTCTGAATGAAAAGACACTGGACGACGCGGTCCGCGAGGCGGTGAACCTCACGGTGGATAAGGAGAAGATCGCGTCGTATCTCTCCGGGACGGTTTCCGCGGCGGTGGGTCCGTTTAATACAAACGCGGCTTACGGCAAAGTGGCGGTGCCCGCGGTGGATACCGATAAGGCCAAATCGGTCCTGGAAGCCGACGGTTACAAGCTGGGCAGCGATGGGATCTACGAGAAGGGAGGCAAGAAGCTTTCCATCAACATCGCCTACTACGCGGCGCGTTCGCTGGATACGCTGGCCCTGCTCATTCAGGAACAGCTGAAAGCGGTCGGCATCGATTCCACCCTGACGGTGGAGGAGGATCCGGATTCCACCTATATCGCTACGGGAGATTTTGATCTTGCGCTGTACTGCATGATCGCCGATAAGTCCGGTGATCCGCTGTACTTCATCGACTCGACGCTGAAACAGGGTGCCTACTACGACTGCGGCGGCTTTGATGATGATCGCTGCGAGAAACTGATCGATGAACTGCGCTATGAGACCGATCCCGCGGACCGCGCGGCGCTCGCCAATGAGATCGTGCAGATCGCCATTGATGATAACGCCTTCGGTTATGTGGGACTGTTCAACAGCACCACGGTGCTCCGGAAAGGCGTTTCCGGGTTTGCGGAGAATATCCCGTTTGATTTTTACGGGATCGATGCCAATACGGATATTCAGTGAAACGATCATTATCGACAGGCCGGAAGGGCCGCAATGACAATGTTACAAGGATCGTCCGATGGGGGAAAAACCTCATCAGACTGATCTTTATTCTGATCATTTTGAGTTTTCTGGTATTTGCACTTCTCTATCTTGCCCCCGGGGATCCGGCCGAAAAAAGGCTGACCTCGCAGGGAATTGCCGTTACCAAAGAGGTGCTTGATGCGGAACGCGAGAGACTGGGACTTTTCCGGCCATTCCTCGTGCGGTACGGGGAATGGCTTCTGGGCGTTTTTCGCGGAGATTTCGGGGTGTCCTTCCGGGATGATCTCCCGGTCGCACCGAAGCTGGCCGCAGGGCTGCAGAAGACGGTACAGCTTGCTTCGGCGAGTTTGCTACTGTCACTGATCTTTTCATTTCCGCTGGCGGTTCTGGCCGCATGGAAAAAGGATCGCGTTCCGGATCATATCGTGTGTCTCCTGTCATTTTTCGGCAACTCGCTTCCCAATTTCCTGATCTCCGTGCTCCTGATGTATCTGCTCTGTATCAGGATGAGAGTGTTCCCGGTCATCGCTTCGGGGAGTCTGCAGGGATTGTTCATGCCGGTGATCTCGCTTGCGATCCCGATGACCGGCCGTTTCATCCGCCAGATGCGCGCGGAATTTCTCGTGCAGCTTTCCGAGGACTATGTTGCGGGGATGCGCCGGCGCGGCGTGAAGGAACGATATCTGATTCTGAACGTGATCCGGAATTCCCTGGGACATATCCTGACGATCATCGCACTGCAGATCGGGACGCTCATGGGCGGAAGCGTCGTGATCGAAAACATCTTTCGCTGGCCGGGGATCGGAAAGCTGGTCATGGAATCCATCACTGCCAGAGATTATCCCGTGATCATGGGCTTTGTCCTGATCATGGGGACGATCTATGTGGCGGTCAATCAGCTGGCGGATATCTGCTTTCACGCGTTGGATCCGAGGGGGCAGGCATGAGGAGGCGGCTGAAAACACGCATTCTGATCACGGGTGCCGCTGCGGGGATCATTCTTCTCGCCGTTATCTTTGCGGGCGTTATCGCGCCGAACGATCCCTACACGACCAACGCGCTGGCGATCCGGAAGGCGCCTTGCGCGGACTATCCGTTCGGCACGGACAATCTCGGGAGATGTGTCCTGTCCCGTGTGCTTTACGGCGGGAGAACAACGATCGCCGCGACCTTTTTTCTGGTTTTTCTGTCTTTTCTGGCCGGAACCTTCATCGGCATGATCTGCGGGACCTGCGGCGGATGGGCAGATCGGCTGCTCATGCGGATCGCGGATATTCTGCTGTCATTCCCGCAGATGGTGGTCGCCATCGCGGTGGCCGGGATCCTGAACGGCGGAATGAAGGGCGCCATGATCGCTCTGGGGATCACGATGTGGGTGAGCTTTGCCCGGCTTGCCAGAAGCCACACGATGTCGATCCGGCAGGAGGCATACATTTCGTCCGCCATACTTGCCGGGAAGAGCAGACTGAACATCATCTGCACGCATATTTTTCCGAATCTGCTCGCGCCCCTTTTCACCAATGCGCTGACACAGGTCGGCACGACGATGATCGGTCTGTCGGGACTGTCCTTTCTGGGACTTGGCGTGATCCCGCCGACGGCAGAGTGGGGGAGCATGATCAGCGAGGCGCGCGCCTATATCCAGATCGCTCCCTGGGCGGTGCTCGCGCCGGCGGCCGTGACGATCCTCACGATCGTCGTCTTTAACTATCTGGGAGATCTGGTAATGGAGTACCGGGAGACACAGGGATGAACGAGACGGTACTGCAGATCCGTGATCTCAACGCCTTTTACGGGCAGGAACAGGTTCTCACCGGGGTCTCCCTGTCGCTGAAAAAGGGGGAGGTGCTCTGTGTCGCGGGGGAGAGCGGATCGGGCAAATCAACGCTTCTCGGCGTGATCTGCGGGGATCATCAGCCTGTATCGGGCGCGGAGCGGACAGACCGATCCTCCCTTTTAAGGATCGAAAGCGGGGAGGTCATTTTTCAGGGAGAAGAGCTGATCGGGAAGCGCCCATCACAGATGAGAAAACTGATGGGGACGCGGATCGGACTCATTCCGCAGAATCCCGCCGGTTCCTTTAACCCCGTGCGGCGCCTGGACGCGCAGTTCAAGGAGACGCTGAAGAGTCACGGGATCGGCTTTGACCGTGGGGAGATCATGCGGGTCTTTACATCGATCGGCCTTTCAGATCCGGAGAAACTTCTGGAGAGCCGGCCGTATGAGCTGAGCGGCGGGACGAATCAGCGGATCGCCATCGCCTTTGCCATGCTGCTCGCCCCGACGCTTCTTCTCTGCGACGAGGTGACCAGTGCGCTGGATGTCACGACGGCGATCACCGTGATCGACGAACTCCTGAAACTGAAGAAGGAGAGGGAGATGTCGATGCTGTTTGTCACGCATCATCTGGGCATTGCCCGGGAGATCGCCGACCGGATCGCGATCATGCACTGCGGCAGGATCGTGGAGGAAGGACCCGCAGGGGAACTGCTTACGCACCCTTCACAGGAATACACAAGGAAACTGTTGAACGACGTGCCGCGGATGACGGAGAGGTAGATGAATCCGGTCAGAAGAAAAAAATCTGTATTGCGCGCAGAACACCTTTCCAAACGGTTTACGGACGGAAAGCGGTATACGGATGCGCTGTCGGATGTGAGTCTCTCTCTCGGAGAGGGAGAGTTCCTCGGCGTGGTCGGGGAGAGCGGTTCCGGGAAGAGCACACTTCTGCGTGCGATATCCGGACTTGTTTCCATCGATGCGGGAGAGATCCTGTGCGGCACAGAAAGAATGACCGGGCGGGGGCCGCGGGAGATGGGGCACAAGCTCCAGATGATCTTTCAGGATGCGAAGAGTTCTTTTGATCCGCGGTTCTCCATGGAACGCTCCATCAGGGAGAGCGGCAGGGGGGAATGGGATCCGGCGCAGGTGCGCTCGCTCATCGATCTGGCCGGTCTGGATCCCGGACTGCTGAGCAGAAAACCCACGGCTCTTTCCGGAGGGCAGTGCCAGCGCATGGCGATCGTGCGGGCGCTGTACAGCGGTGCCGGGATCCTTTTGTGCGATGAGATCACAAGCGCGCTGGATGTGTCGTCACAGGCGCAGATCGTGGCGATCCTCAGGAAACTGAAGGCACAGCGGGGACTCTCGGTTCTCTTTGTTTCCCATGATATCGCGCTGGTCAGAGTGGTGTGCGACCGCGTGCTGGTGATGAAGGAAGGACACGTGGTTGAGGAGGGTCTGATCGCGGATGTCGTGGATGATCCGCAGGATCCCTATACACGGGAACTGATCGCAAGTGCCAGACGGCAGAGTCTGTAGAAACAGGAACGGAAACGAACCGTTCGGCGTAAAACGGGTTTTGAAGGGAAAGATCTGTTAAAAAGAGCAGGCAGGAAATTTCGGAGGGGGAGACGAAATGGGGGATGAACGGATCAGAGAGCAGATCGTAGGCTACTGGACGAAACGGGCGGAGAGCTATGGTGCGCTCAATCGGGAAGAACTGAAAAAGGACCGGCACAGGGAAGCATGGCTTGCCGCCATGGAACCTCTTTTCCCGCCGATACCGGCACAGGAACTGCGGATCCTCGATATCGGGACCGGTCCGGGTTTTTTCGCCGTTCTTCTCGCGCAGGCAGGATATCGCCCGGACGCGGTGGACTGCACGGAGGAAATGCTGAAACAGGCCCGTGCCAATGCCGGTGACCTGTCGGAACGGATCACGTTTCACCGGATGAATGCGGATCATCTCGATTTTGCGGATGACACATTTGATGTGATCGTTTGCAGAAATCTTACCTGGAATCTGCCGGATCCGTGCATCTGCTACGCCGAATGGAAGCGGGTCCTCAAGCCCGGCGGCCGCGCGATCATCTTTGATGCCAACTGGTATCATTATCTCTATGACGAACAGACACTGGCGGCCTATGAGCGGGATCGGGAAAACGTCGCAAAACAGGCGATCCGGGATTTCAATATCGGAGAAAACTTCGATGTGATGGAGCGTATCGCAAAGGAACTGCCGATGTCAAAAAAACCGCGCCCCGCCTGGGACAGGGAACGGCTTCTTGAACTGGGATATGCCGCGGTCGACGTGTGCGAGGATATCTGGAAGGATGTCTGGACGGAGGAGGAAAAGATCAACTATGCGGCAACGCCCATGTTCCGGATCACCGCGACCGCACCTTAGGCAGTGTGTTCCAGCATATGACGCTTCACGGCCTCAAAGGTCTTGTCACTGATGTAGTGCTCAATGCGGCAGGCGTCTTCGGCGGCGGTCTTCTCGTCCACGCCGAGATTGATAAAAAGGGTGGTGAGCACGGTGTGGCGCTCATAGATGCGCTTGGCAAGGATCTCGCCGGCTTCCGTCAGCTTCAGGATGTTGCCCGTGTCCTTTTTCAGAAGCCCTTCATCTCTGAGCAGACCCATTGCACGGCTGACAGAAGGCTTGGAAAAATTCATGTAGTCGGCGACATCTACCGCGCGGACATCTGCCTTCTTCTGCGACAGAACATAGATCGTTTCCAGATACATTTCTCCGGATTCCTGAATGGCCATGGGTGACGCCTCCCTTTCCTTTTGATATCAGCAACAGCGTACCATAAATCCGGCCATCCGACAACCGGAGTTTTGCGCACGGATCATCGGAACTGTGCTATACTCTGATAAACGGAGGGACGACGATATGAATCCTATGGTGTTATTGCAGATGCAGCAGCGGTTCGCACAGTTTCAGCAGGATCATCCGAAATTCATGCCCTTTTGCGGGGCGGTCAGGGACAGCGCCCTGCAGGAGGGCACGGTCATCGATGTCAAAGTGACGCCGCCGGACGGAAAAAGCCTGGCTACCAATATCCGGCTGACGGCAAATGATGTTGAAACCATCCGGATGCTGTTGAACAGCGATGCCAATCTATGACCGGCTGTTCTGTGCGTACAGGGACCGGTATTCTCCAGGGGACATGCCCTTGGCATCCCGGAAGACGCGGTTAAACGTCGGAATGCTCTGAAAGCCGGAGAGCATGGCGATCTCCGTCAGTGACATTCCTTTTTCCGAAAACAGGGAGATGGCTTTTTCCAGACGGATCATGTTGAGCCATTTGCTGTAATTCTGCCCGGTGACATTCTTAAAGATCCTGGAGAAGTGCTCCGGCGTGATGCCGGCCATCGCCGCCATCGTGTTCTGCGACAGATCGTCATCCGTCAGATGTGTCTTGATATAATCCGTGACTTCGATCATTCTCTGAAGTGTGCCGGCCGCACCGGAACCGGGCTCGCCGTCGGCGCTCCGCATATCCGGCGTGAGGACATCCCTGTTTTCGTCCAGTGCGATCATGAACTGCATCAGCAGGATGCAGCATTTGATCTCCCGGTCGCGGTCATCGGAGAAATACAGATCGCGCATCTTCAGGGCAAGCGCTTTGAGTGCTGCCGTCAGTTCGGGATGTGCGTTGCTGCACAGCACATGAAGATCGTGATAGTAGTGCATGATCCGCTGGAAATCGAACTGAGAACTGGCAAAGGCATTGCTGAACTGGAGGACCAGAGAGTTCTTCCTGTCAGCGTCAAGGATCGCGTGCATCTCCGTCGGCCAGATCAGAACAAAATCATCCTTCACCAGATGATAGACGGTCTGTCCGACCTGATAGTCATTGGTCTCACCCGCTCCCACCAGGATGATCTCTCCGTAGGAGTGCCAGTGCATGGGAAAGGAACGGCCTTCGATCCCGGTAGCGAGATTGAAAGCGTTCTGTCCGTGAAAAGCAAGGCTTTCGTAGTTGCTGAGATCCATGATCCCCCACATCAAAATCTGATCAGACGTACGTCAAAAACCAATTAGCATCATAGCAGGAATCTACATACAATGCAAATACGGAAAGTTATCGCACGCACAAAGGAGGGCGAATGATGAGAAGGATCCTGATGATCGGCGGAACGGGAACGATCAGCACGGCGATCGTGAAACAGCTGGCGGAGGAAGGCCAATGGGAGGTCACGGTGCTCAACCGGGGGAATCGCGCGGAGGTCCTTCCGGACGGGGTCAGACAGCTCCGGGTTGATATCGACAATGAGGAGCGCGTGCGGGAACTCACGGGAGATACGGTTTGGGATGTTGTCGCGGAATTCATCGGCTTTGTTCCCGCGCAGGTGGAGCGGGATGTCCGGCTGTTCTCCGGAAAAACGAGGCAGTACGTGTATATCAGCTCGGCGTCTGCCTATCACAAACCCTGCAGGAGTTATCTGATCACCGAGGGGACGACGCTCGCAAATCCCTACTGGCAGTATTCCCGTGACAAGATCGCGTGCGAGGAATATCTGATGAAGGAATACCGCGAGAACGGATTTCCGGTGACGATCGTGCGTCCGAGTCACACCTATGACGAGAGAAGCATCCCCGTCGGTGTACATGGAAAGAACGGTTCCTGGCAGGTGATCGACCGGATCCGGAACGGGAAGCCGGTGATCATCCCCGGAGACGGCACCTCACTCTGGACGCTGACCTTTAACCGGGATTTTGCCCGCGGATATATCGGACTGCTGGGCAATCCGCATGCGATCGGGGAAGCGGTGCAGATCACCGGTGATGAGACCCTGACCTGGGATCAGATCCACGAGACGATCGCGCAGGCGCTCGGCGTGGAACTGATGCCGTGCCATGTCCCGTCCGATCTTCTGGCAGAGGCCGGCGCGAAATACGGCTATGACTATGCCGGCGAACTGCTGGGAGACAAAGCGCGGTCCGTCGTGTTTGACAACCGGAAACTAAAGAGACTCTCCCCCGGGATGAAGACCACCGTGCCGTTCGATGAAGGCGTGCGGATCGCGCTGGATCACATCCTCGCACATCCCGAACTGCAGAAGCCGGATCCGGATTTTGACGTTTTTACGGACAGAGTGGTCGCGGCGATCCGGTCTGCGAAAGAGATGATTTGATCAGACCGGTCCGTTACTGTTCTTCTGGTTATCTCCCATGGAGATGAGGGATTCTCTGTCGATCGCGGGACTGTAGAGATAGCCCTGATATAACAGGCAGCCGATCCGCTCCAGGGCTTCTTTCTGCTCCGTGGTCTCCACAAATTCGGCAAGGACCCGGAAGTTCAGAGACTGTGACAGATACACGATGGAGCTGATGATCTCCCGTGTGCGGTCATTGGTCAGAAGCGATCGGACCAGATTTCCGTCCAGCTTTACCAGATCAAACTGGTTGTGCTGCAGATAGGTAAGGGAGGTGTGTCCCATACTGAAATCATCCAGCGCAAAGGTGTAGCCGAACGAACGGATCTTCCGGATCAGTTCCCCCGTCTCTTCATTGGTCACCAGCTCCGTCTCTTCGGTGATCTCGAGGCAGATATTTCCGGGCTTTAAGTGACAGTTGCCGGAGAGCTCCCCGATAAAGCGAAGAAAACGTTCATCATAGAGTGTCGTGACGGTGACATTGACGCTGAGTTTGAATTTCGCACCGAAAGCTTCGCGGAGGCTTTCCGAATCGCGCACGGATCTTTCAATGATATAGGTCTCCAGATCATAGAGATCCCCGCTCTCTCTGGCGAGATGAATGACGAGCGGCGGGTAGATGATCCCGTATCTCGCGTGATTCCATCTAAGAAGCGCTTCCGCACCGATGCAGTGCCCCTCGTTGTCAAACTGCGGCTGGTACTTCATGATCAGCGGGCTCTCTGCGTGATCGGCTGTACCGTCCGGAGAAGACGCGGACAGCGAGGCTTTGAGGTCGTTTACCAGAAGCTTGGCCAGCCGGCCGACATTTCCTTCATATTCCGTCAGCGTCACATCTTCGGTGGTTTCCTCGCATTTTTTGAGGATGCCCACCAATTCATCCATCGCGGAGGAGAATTCGTCGAGCGACCGTTTCTCATACAGGATAACAAACGGGGCATAGCAGGCGGTGGAGATCACGATGTTCAGCAGCTGGCAGATGACACCGCGCACGGAACCGGTGGCAAGGAATCCGCTCAGGAACGCCGGGATCGTCCAGACAACCGTTGTCGTGACCGGCGGCAGGAATCCGATCCGGGTGAGCACATAGGCATTGGAAAAACACAGCACCGGAGACAGGATGAACGGAATGATCATCAGCGGATTGTAGATAACGGGAAAACCGAAGACGAGCATCTCGCTGATGTTAAAGATATTCGGTAAAAGCGCAAGCCGGGAGAGTTTTTTCGAGGAACTGCGTTTTCCGAAGATCAGCAGGGCAAGGAGCAGACCGATCATGCAGCCCGTTCCGCCCATGTTGACAAAGGTGTCGATAAAACTCTTGGAGACGATCTCGCCCGGGATGATCGCTGCGAACATGTCTTCCGCCACCTGATTCATCACGTTGTTGCCATGGATCCCGAAGAACCACATGACGCTGATCAGGATCAGGAACAGCAGGCCGCTCGCATAAGAGCGCTGCATCCGGAAGAAGATCGCGTCCACTGCCTTCATGAACAGATGCTGGACGCTCTGCACACCGAAGCAGCCGATGATCAGGCAGTCGGCGAGGACAAAGCAGAGAACCACCGAAAGAAACGGAAGGGTCATATGGAGAGCGGCGTTGAACACGGAATCCGCACCCTCCACGAAGAAGGATTTTTTGCTGCCGAACAGTTTTTCGAATCTGGTAAAGAGAGCCGAACCGATGAGACCGGCGAGCAGCGCGCTGAAGACGCCCTGCCCGGAAAGCAGCGAAAAATCGGGATTCATCGGAGAGAACCCTACCAGAATGATGAAACCGGTCACGCACGAGAGAAGGCTCGCGAATCTGGTCGCAGGGCGCCGTCCCTCATCGATACGGGCCGTATAGCACAGATTGACCGCGATCGTGAGATAGAGAGCCAGGACACCGACCGATGTCTGCTGAACGAACTGAATGATGCCGCGAAGAACACCGCCAGGGGAGTTATCGAGAAAGTCCTGCCAGGCCTGAACGGGAAACCCGTTTAGGAGGACCGTGATGCTTCCGATGAGCAGGACGGGGAGCATCATCGCCAGACTGGTCTTTATGATGCGTGCTACGGAGGAAAGCTTTTTCCGGGCAGTAAGTTTCATTTTGTCTCCTTCAGGTGCGCTGCATGGATGACGTCAACGGGACCCGAAAATTGTATCATATTTCCGGTTTTAAGGCAAAGCGGAGCGCGGGTTGAAAGCAAAAGCGGGATATGCTATAGTAAGCGCAATTGCATAGGGAAAGCATGCGGTGCCGGCGCGGTCTGATGAAACGGTTTTTGGGAGACCGGCGAAGGGTAAAAGGGAAACAGGTGCAAGGCCTGTGCGAACTCGTCACTGTATTTACGGAGAGCAGCGGTCGCTCGCGATGAGGTCACTGGGGATCCCCCGGGAAGACAGACAGCTGTTTGATGATGTATGAGCCAGGAAACCTGCCGCATGACTGGTACTGGATCTTGATCCGGATCACGAGAAACTGATCGTACTGCAGAGAAGGGGACAATCCCCTCTGCTTTGTGTGTCAGAAACTCATTTCCGCGGAAATGGGCTTTTTCTTTTTCCGGTCAGGAAACCGGCTCCGTGCATGGACACAAGAGCAGGACAGAGAGGGGGAGGAAATGAAGAACGCAAGGAAATGGATGGCAGTTTTCACGGCGGCCGCACTCGGGATCATGACCGGATGCGGCGCGGCAAAGGAGCCGGCAATGACGGATGAGGAAAGGGCAGCAGAAGTTGCGGCACTGATCGATTCGATCTATGTGCAGGAGAGAACGGATGAGACGGACGCACTCTGTGAAAAGGCGAAGAGTGCCTGGGACGCGCTGACGGATGCGCAGAAGGAGCTGGTGGAAGGTGAAGAGGCGGATCCGGACTATTTCGGGAGAGACACCGGGGACGCTTCGAAGGATGATCCGCTGAATGAGGACGGGATCGGAGAGAAGGAGATCCTGGTGGTCAGTTTCGGCACATCCTTTAACGACAGCCGTGTGCAGGATATCGGCGGGATCGAAAAGGCGATCGCGGCCGCCAATCCGGACTGGTCCGTGCGAAGGGCCTTTACCGCCCAGATCATCATCAATCACGTGCAGGCAAGAGACGGTGAGAAGATCGACAATGTAGAACAGGCGCTCGAGCGTGCCGTCGCGAACGGTGTGAAGCAGATGGTCGTTCAGCCGACACATCTGATGCACGGCGCGGAGTACGATGAGCTGCAGGATGTGCTGACCCGTTATTCGGACCGGTTTGAGAGCGTTGCGGTCGCCGAGCCTCTTCTGGGAGAGGTCGGCCGGGATGCCCTGGTGATCAACGCGGACAAAAAGGCCGTTGCCGAGGCGATCACTACAGAAGCGGTCAAGGATGCCGGCTACGCCTCCGTGAGCGACGCGGCAAAGGACGGCACCGCGTTCGTGTTCATGGGACACGGCACGGCGCACACGGCCAAGGTGAGCTACAGCCAGATGGTCACGCAGGTTCTCCGGCTGGGCTATACCAATGTCTTCATCGGTACCGTTGAGGGAGAACCGGCGGAGACGGATTGCGCCAACGTGATCGAGGATGTGAAAGCCAAGGGCTTTAACAAGGTGATCCTGCGTCCCCTCATGGTCGTCGCAGGCGATCATGCCAACAATGATATGGCGGGGGAGGAGCCGGATTCCTGGAAGAGCATGTTTACCGCGGCGGGTGCTTTTGATTCCGTGGACTGCCAGATCGAGGGCCTCGGAAGGATCCCCGCGATCCAGGAGCAGTATGTGGCACACACTGCAGACGCGATCGAAGGGAAGACGGAAGCTGCGGCCGGCCAGAGCGGATCCTCCGCTGTAGCACTCGCGGACGGCGAATATGAGGTCCGTTTTTCAACGGACAGTTCCATGTTCAAGATCAATGAGGCTTATGATGATATGGCGAAGCTCACCGTCAAAGACGGCCTGATGACGGTTCATATCAGTCTTCCTTCGCAGAATATCGTGAATCTGTTCCCCGGACTGGCGGAGGACGCGCAAAAGGACGGCGCGGTGCTTTTAGAACCCACAAAGGATGAGGTCACTTACAGCGACGGGATGACGGAGACCGTCAACGGGTTTGATGTTCCCGTGCCCGCGCTTGATGAGGAATTTGATCTTGCGCTGATCGGGACCAAGGGGAAATGGTACGACCACAAGGTGGTGGTCGCGTCGCCCGCATCCTGACAGGCCGGGATGACCGGACACGGAAGGATAAGAATACGGGCACTGATCCCCGCACTGGTGATCCTGTGCGCACTGCTGACCTCCTGCGCATCGCGGGAGGTCAGTTCCGCTGAGACGCGTTTTGTGGACATCCGCATGGAGGGAGGTTCCGGAAAGGCGTCGATCCGGACGCCGGTCGAGGTGACAGTGGAGGACGGCCGGATGACGGCCCGGTTCGTGTGGAGCAGCAAAAACTATGACTACATGATCGTCGACGGTGTCCGCTATGACAATGAAAACGCGGGCGGTGATTCCACCTTTACCGTGCCGGTCGTGAGTCTGTCAGAACCGCTGACGGTGATCGCGGATACCGTCGCCATGAGCACGCCGCATGAGATCACCTATGTGATCCACTGGGAGGAAGGTGCGCAGACAGCGGGCGGAGCCGATGACGAAAACGGGGATGTGCTGCCGGCAGGGGAGATCGGCGGACAGATCTCAAGGCAGGAAGCGGAAACGGCCCTTCAGGAGGCAGGTCTTGTCAGGACCGGAGAATGGAAGCCCGATTATGCCGTGGGATTTTGTGTCGACCACTACGGTGACTGTGACCTGCTCTCCATAGAGAATTCGGGAGAATATCTGATCATCCCGCAGGGAGGGACCGTGCCTGACGGACTTCCCGGGCAGATCACGGTTCTCCGGAAGCCGCTGGATCACGTCTATCTGGTCTCCACCTCGGCGATGGATCTGATCAACGGATGCGGCGCACTTGATCGGGTGCGCCTTTCCGGAACGGGGGAGAACGACTGGTTCATCGATGACGCGCGGACAGCCATGCAAAGCGGCGCCATCCTGTACGCCGGAAAATACCGTGCGCCGGACTATGAACTTCTCCTCAGCGAAGGATGCGACCTCGCGATCGAGAACACCATGATCTACCATGAACCGGCGGTCAGAGAAAAACTGGAGACCCTCGGGATCCCCGTTCTGGTCGAGACATCCAGTTACGAAGAGCACCCGCTGGGGCGTCTGGAATGGATCAGGCTCTACGGTTATCTGCTGGACAGGCAGCAGGAGGCGGACACCTTCTTTGCGCGGCAGCTGGAGAGCATGGAACCCATCCTGACACAGACCGCCGATTCCGGCAGGACCGTCGCATTTTTTCATGTCACGGCAGGCGGCCTGGTGAATGTGCGCAGGTCGGGCGATTACATCGCCCGGATGATCGGACTTTCCGGCGGCACGTATGTTCCGAAAAACGCAGGTGATGAGAGTTCCGCACTCTCCTCCATGAACATGCAGATGGAGGATTTCTACGCACAGACAGCGGATGCCGATATCCTGATCTACAACAGCACCATCGGCGGAGAGATCTCGTCCGTCAGCGAACTTGTTGAGAAAAATCCGCTTTTTTCGGAGTTCCGGGCGGTAAAGGAAGGGAATGTATACTGCACGTCACGGGAACTGTTCCAGCAGATCACCGGGATGGCCGAGTTTATGAGGGATCTGCATGATGTGTTTTTTGATGTGGAACGTGACCTTATGTATTTGAAGAAACTGGATTGAAGGGATGAACAGAACAGGACGGAGCATATTTATGATCGTGACCGTATTGCTGATCATCGCGCTCTCATGGCTGGATCTGCGCCTTGGGAGTGTGGGGATCGATACGCCGCAGATCCTGAAGATCCTGCGGGGTGACGCGACCGATGCCATGCGGGCGAACATCATCCGGAACATCCGACTTCCGAGGATGACGGCGGCGATCCTGCTGGGAGGAGCGCTGGCGCTCTCCGGGTATCTGCTGCAGACCTTTTTCGGCAATCCGATCGTCGGTCCCTTTGTGCTCGGCGTATCGTCCGGGGCCAAGCTGACCGTCGCACTGGCCATGATCTGTTCTCTGTCCGCGGGCGGAGGGATCGGTCTGAAGACCATGGTGGCAGCAGCTTTTGCCGGTGCGCTCACAGCGATGGCGCTCGTGCTGCTGATCTCGTTCCGTGTCAGGAACATGAGCGTTCTGGTGGTCTGCGGGATCATGATCGGCTATATCTGTTCGGCGGTCACGGATTTTGTTGTCACCTTTGCGGATGATTCCAATATCGTCAATCTCCACAACTGGTCCATGGGGAGCCTGTCCGGTGTGGGATGGGACGAGATCCGGATCATGGCGGTGATCGTGATCTGCTGTCTTCTTACCGCGGGACTGATGGTCAAACCCATGAGCGCTTTTCAGCTGGGAGAGGCGTATGCGAAAAGTGCGGGGGTGAACATCCTGCTTCTGCGCATCATGCTCATTCTGGTGTCCAGTCTCCTGGCAGCCTGCGTCACCGCGTTTGCCGGCCCCATCTCCTTTGTCGGGATCGCGGTCCCGCATCTGATGCGGTCGGGATTAAAGACCAATGCGCCGCCGGTGATGATCCCCGCAAGCTTCTTGGGAGGGGCGGCGGTGACGCTGTTCTGCGACGCCGTAGCAAGAACCGTCTTTGCGCCGACGGAGGTGAGCATCAGCTCCGTGACGGCTGTTCTGCTGGTACCGGTGGTGATCGTGATGATGATAAAGAGAAATGTGAGAAACAGGGATCTGTGAGCATGATGGAGCAGAAAGGGATCCGGACGGAAAAACTGCATATCGGCTATGACAGCGATCTCGTCAGAGATATCAGTCTGGCAGTGACGCCCGGAAAGATCGTCACGCTGATCGGTCCGAACGGCTGCGGCAAGTCGACGCTCTTAAAAACGCTGACGGGAATGCTCAGAGAGAGAGGGGGTGTTGTTTATCTCGACGGCAGAGACAGGAAAGCACTCCGGGCGGATGAAATCGCGAGGAGCATGGCCATGGTCATGACGCACAGGGTGCGGCCGGAACTGATGACCTGCGGCGAGGTGGTGGAGCTGGGTCGCTATCCGCACACCGGCAGGCTGGGCATCCTGTCGGAGCATGACAGGGCGTGCGTGCGGGACGCCATGTCCTGGTGTGACGTGGCGGATCTGGAAAACACCTTTTTCCAAAACGTCAGCGACGGACAGAGACAGCGCGTGATGCTCGCCCGGGCGATCTGTCAGGAGCCCGGTGTGCTCATCCTGGATGAACCAACATCGTATCTGGATATCAGGCACAAAGTTGATATTCTGGACATGATCCGCAGGCTCTCGCGGGAGAAGAAGATCGCGGTGCTGATGTCGCTCCATGAACTGGAGATCGCCATGCGCGTCTCGGATCTCGTGGTCGCCATGGGGGAGGGAGAGATCGTGAAGACGGGAACGCCCGCGGAGGTTTTTCGGGAGCCTCTGATCCGGCGGCTCTATCATATCGAACAGACGGATCTGTCCCTCCTTGGCTGCAGACCCTGGCTCCCCGATGCGCCTGGCGGGAACGCGGGGGTGCATATCGGGTCCGGCGCTTCCGGAGCGAAGAAACCGCATGTCATCATGATCCAGGGGACCATGTCCGGTGCCGGCAAGAGTGTGATCGCGGCGGGACTGTGCAGGATCTTCGCACAGGACGGATACCGGACCGCGCCGTTCAAGTCACAGAATATGGCGCTCAACTCCTTTGTCACCGACGAGGGACTGGAGATGGGACGGGCACAGGTCATGCAGGCGGAATGCGCGCGGATCAGACCGCTGGCCTGTATGAATCCGATCCTGTTAAAACCCACGGATGACAGGGGCTCACAGGTGATCGTGAACGGCAGAGTGGTTGGCAACATGCGGGCTGCGGAGTATTTTGCCCGCAAAAAAGAGTATATGAAAGATATCCTGGATGCCTATGACAGGCTCACGGAGCTGGCGGACATCATCGTTGTGGAAGGTGCCGGTTCACCTGTAGAACTGAACCTGAAGAAAAACGACATCGTGAACATGGGACTTGCCGAACAGATCGACGCCCCCGTGCTGCTGGTCGGGGATATCGACCGTGGCGGGGTGTTCGCACAGTTCGCGGGAACGCTGGGTCTGCTGGAGCCTTCGGAGCGGGCACGCGTGCAGGGGATCATCGTCAACAGGTTCCGGGGAGACCGGCAGCTTTTCAGAGAAGGGGAGAGGATGCTCGGGGAGATCTGCGGAACGGATGTCCTCGGCGTGGTTCCCTGGATGGAACTGGAACTGGACGATGAGGACTCCCTGACCGACCGGTTCCGTTTGCATCGGAATGCGGCACTGGACATCGCGGTCATCCGCCTGCCGCATATCTCCAATTTTACCGATCTCAATCCCTTCGCGCAGACTGCGGAGGCATCGGTCCGCTATGTTTCCTCCGCGGATTCGTTCGGCAGACCGGATCTGGTGATCCTTCCCGGAAGCAAGAACACGATCGCGGATCTGCGATGGCTCAAAGCCTCCGGTCTCGCGCAGAGCATCACGGAAGCCGCATCGGAGCAGACCCCTGTCATCGGGATCTGCGGCGGTTATCAGATGCTGGGAAGGATCGTGGAGGATCCGGAAATGACCGAGGCGGGCGGAAGCGAGGAGGGTCTGGATCTTCTGCCCGTAAAGACCGTGCTGACATCGGAAAAGGTCCGCCGCCTTTTCCGCGGCAATGTAGAAAAAGCGGAGGGGATCCTCACGGGGCTTGCCGGATGTCCGGTGGAAGGCTATGAGATCCACATGGGACAGACGGTTCCCTGCGGCGAAGTGTCCGCTTTCACCTCGGGAGATACGGGGACCTGCCGGGAAAACATCTACGGGACCTATGTGCATGGTCTTTTTGACAAAAAGGAGATCCTGACCGGTGTGATCGACCGGATCGCGGCGGAAAAAGGCGTGCGGATCGACACCGGACAGGTGACGGACTATGATGCCTTTAAGGAAACACAGTATGAACAGCTTGCGCGGACGCTCCGGGAGAACCTTGACATGGAACGGATCTATGAGATCATGGGGGTCGCGAGACATGACGACTGAGGAACTGTTCTCCCTGCGGATCCGTGTCCCGGCTGAGGATGTCCGGCAGCAGGCCCGGAAACAATGGGATGCGGTCATGAAACCGATCGACGGGCTGGGGGATTTCGAGAAGATGATCTGCCGGATCGCGGCTGTCCGCGGCACGACCGATCCGGACATCACCCGTAAGGCGCTGATCATCATGTGCGCGGATAACGGTGTGGTCGTTCACGGGGTTTCGCAGACGGATGCGCATGTAACGAATGATGTCGCGGTCATGATGGGACAGAGGAAGAGCTCCGCGGGGATCATGGCCGGCGCGTTTCCGGTTGAGATCCTCACGGTGGATGTAGGGATCGCTTCGGACCGGACGCCCGCCGGGGTGATCGACAGAAAGGTTAGAAAAGGGACCGCGGATCTGCTGACGGAACCGGCGATGACCGCGGAGGAATGTCTGCAGGCGATCGAAACGGGCATCGAAATGGCACGCCTTTGCTCGGAGAAGGGGATCGGACTGATCGCTACGGGAGAAATGGGCATCGGTAACACGACGACCAGCGCGGCTCTTGTCTGTGCAACGACCGGTGCATCGCCCGCGGAGGTTGTCGGCAGAGGAGCCGGTCTGTCCGATGAGGGACTGCGCACGAAGCTTTCCGTCGTCGAGGATGCGCTGGCATTTCATTTCGGTGCACGGCACGCAGGATGCGCGGACTCCCCCGACGGCGCTTTTGAAGCGCTGCGGCGGGTCGGCGGACTGGATATCGCGGGACTTGCCGGTGTGTTCATCGGCGGTGCGACGCTGGGAATCCCCGTCGTGATCGACGGCCTGATCAGCGCTGCGGCGGCCTTGTGTGCGGAACGGATGGTACCGGGATGCAGAGCATCCATGATCGCATCGCACAGCGGCAGGGAACGCGGAACTGCGGCGGTCCTGCGGGAACTGGGCTTAAGGCCCGTGATCGACGCGGATCTTGCGTTGGGGGAAGGGAGCGGAGCACTCATGCTCTTTCCGCTGCTGGATATGGCGATGTCACTCTACCGAGACGGAACCCGTTTTGATGGGTCCGGGATCGATCCGTATGAGAGGTTTGGCGGATGACGATCCTGGTGATCGGAAAACCGGACAGCGGCAAATCCCTTCTGGCGGAGGAACTGACCCTGCAGACCGGCTGTGCGCGCCGCTACTATCTTGCCACGATGAAGATCATGGACCGGGACGGCGCGGATCGTGTAAAACGGCATCGAAGACAGCGGGAGGGCAAGGGTTTTGTCACGATCGAGCGGCCGCTGGATATCACGGGAGCGGTGGCTGCTATGGAGTGTCCGGCGGAAGCGGCGGTGTTGCTTGAATGTGTGTCCAATCTGGCCGGTAACGAGCTTTATGACGATCCGGAAAACGGTGGGAAGATGCCTTTCGATCAGGCATCGCGTCAGCGTCTGGCGGAAAAGATCGTCCGGGAGATCGAAGAGCTGGCAGGACAGGTGCATGATCTGATCATCGTCAGTGCCGCCTATGAACAGGACGGCGAGGACTATGATGAGGATACGAGAAATTATGTGCGCCTGCTGGATCTGGTCAATGAACTGCTGTCGGACCGTGTGGATGAGGTCCGTGATCTGAGGAGATAGAATTTTGAAGATCCTGAAACGCCTGATACTGTCCTTTGCGATGTACAGCAGGATCCCGGTGCCGGTGATCCCGATGGAAGAGGAGGACATGGCTGTCAGTCTGACCTTTTTCCCGCTGGTCGGAGCGGTGATCGGTCTGCTGACCGCGCTGCTCAATCTTCCGGAACAGTTGCGGCAGATCCCCGCTGCGGCAAGGATCCTCCTGACCGTGACGATCCCGATCCTGGTGACCGGCGGGTTTCATCTGGACGGCTTTATGGATACGGAGGATGCGCTCCGATCCTATGCTTCAACGGAAAAGCGGCTGGAGATCCTGAAGGATCCGCACATCGGCGCGTTCGCGGTCATCGGACTGATCCGTGTCCTGCTGCTGTTCGGGGCGGCTGTGACCTGTATCCTGCTGAAAGAGGATAACACACGGGAGATCATCATCCTGTCCGCGATCTATGTGACCGCCAGGAGCATCAGCGCGCTGGCGGCGCTGTTCTTCAAAAAAGCGAAACGGGACGGGATGCTGGTGCGGGAGACGGAGAACGGGCACCGGTCCGTGGCTGCGGGAGCGATCCTGTTCCTTGTTCTTTCGACAAGTGTGATCCTCTGCACGGAGCCGGCCAGAGGCTTGTGCGTTCTGGCAGCCTTCGGAGCCTGCCTGATCGGATACCGGATCCGGAGCTACCGGATCTTCGGCGGCGTGACGGGCGACACGGCCGGACATTTTCTGGTCTCGTCGGAAACGGCAGCAGCATGTGCACTGGCACTGGCATCGCTTTTGTTTCCGTAGACCCGGGGAGCAAAGAGGAGAAACGTGTGGCAAAGAAGACGGTCTTCATGATCCGGCACGGAGAGACGCCCGGAAACGCGGAAAAAAGATATATCGGCTGCCGGACGGATGAGGGACTGTCTGCGGAAGGGGTCGCGAGGGCGGCACGGTTTTATGGTGCACATCCGAATCTGCCGGGCCGCTCCGGCACGTTCCGCGTCTGCACCAGCCCGATGCGTCGGGCGGCGGAAACGGCGGAGATCCTGTTTCCACCGGACAGGCGTGAAGGAAGCCTGATCGTGCGGATCTCCGATCTGCGGGAGATCGACTTCGGGGATTTTGAGGGAAAAACGCACGGAGAACTTTTGGGATCGCCTGCTTATCAGGACTGGCTGAATACCGGGGGGACCACCCCGATCCCCGGGGCCGAGCGGAGAGAGGACTTTATCGATCGCTCGTTTCGCGGATTTCATGAGGCACTCGGTGATGCGCGGAAAGAGGAAACGATCGCTGTCGTCTGTCACGGCGGCAACATCATGGCGGTCATGAGCAGACTGACCGGCGGCGAGTATTATTCCTTTCTGACCGGAAATCTCGGCGGTTACTGTCTGGAACTGGAGGCGGATGATGAGAACTTATCTGTTCTGTCATATCATCGCATTGACGGCGGGGATCCTGCTTGACTGGATCATCGGGGATCCGCACGGGCTTCCCCATCCGGTCCGGGCGATCGGCCGGCTGATCAGTGCGCTGGAACGAAAGCTTCTGGGTGACACTGATGCGTCGACCGCAAGAAACCGCGCGAGAGAACGTGCCGCGGGAACGCTCCTGTGGATCCTGGTGACGGCGGTCACGGTCCTGGTGACCGGCAGCATCCTGTGCGGTGCCTATCTTTTGCATCCCGGTGCGGGCATCGCCTGTGAAACGATCCTGACAGCCTACCTGCTGGCGGCGGGCAGTCTGTGCAGAGAGAGCATGCAGGTGGCGGTGAAACTCGAGGATGAGGATATCGCTTCCGCCAGGACGGCGGTTTCGATGATCGTCGGACGGGATACGGAGAAGCTGAACCGGGAGGAGATCATCACGGCTGCAGTGGAAACGGTCGCGGAGAACACCTCTGACGGTGTGATCGCGCCGCTTCTGTTTGCCGCGGTCGGCGGCCCGATCCTCGGATTTTTCTACAAGGCGGTCAACACGATGGATTCCATGCTGGGGTATCGCAATGAGCGATATGCGGATTTCGGGAGAACGGCGGCCCGGGCGGATGATGTCATGAACTTTCTGCCGTCCAGGATCAGCGCGATGGTCATGATACCGGCCGGATTTCTGCTCGGCATTTTTTCCGCGGATTTCAGCGGCCGGGGAGCCTTGCGGATCTGGAGACGCGACAGAAGAAAGCACCTGTCTCCCAATGCCGCGCAGACGGAAAGCGCGTGTGCCGGCGCGCTGGGGATCGCGCTCGGCGGCACGCACGAATACGGCGGCGTGCCGGTGGAGAAACCGGTCATCGGAGATGCCGGGAGGCCGCCGCAGACAGCGGATATCGGAAGAGCCAATGCGCTGATGTTCGTCACGCAGATCCTGACAGCTGCCTTGCTGCTGGCTGTCCTTGTTCTGCTAACCGGCATGCCGGCGCTCCGGGGAGGTGTGTGATGCACGGCGGAGATATCTACAGAAACAGGGTCCGTCTGGATTATTCGGTCAGTCTCAATCCGTTGGGAGCGCCGGAGGAGGTGCGGCGGGCACTCGAGGGGTCTCTGGAACGGCTGGGCGAGTATCCGGATCCCGCACAGGATGCCGTGAGATTTGCCATCTCCGGCCTGGAACGGATACCGGCTGAGCGGATCATTGCGGGGAACGGGGCTTCGGAGCTTCTGATGGCGGCTGTCCGTGCGATCGCACCGCGCAGAGTGCTTCTGTTCGAACCCGGCTATACCGGGTATGCGCACGCACTGCACGCCGCAAACTGTGAGATCTGTACCTTGACGCTCGCGGAGGGATCCGGGTTTGCACTCACCGCGGAAGCGCTTGCGGAGATGGACCGGGTGAGACCGGATGTCGTCCTGATCGGCGACCCGGTGAACCCGACGGGGAGAAATCAGGAGGACGGGCTCCTGTCGGCATTGATCGACAGAGCTGGGCAGATCGGATGCAGTGTGATCCTGGATGAGAGCTTCTTCCTGCTGTCCGATAAAGCCGCCAGAGAAGAGGATGTGGCGCACCGGCTGCCGGAAAACGGTGATCATCTGCTGCTGTTGCGCTCTCTGACCAAGGTGCTCGCGATGCCGGGGATCCGGATGGGTTATCTCATCTCTTCCGAACGGCGGATCCGGGAGATCCGGGCACAGCTCCCCGAATGGAATCTTCCCGTGACGGCGGAGGAGGCGATCTGCGCGGGATGCGAGGTGCTTGCGCGGGGTGCGTATCTGTCCCGGACCCGGGAGACCATCCGTACGGAGCGGGCGTTTCTGTCGGATCTGCTCGCGTCTGCCGGATGCGGGGTCTTTGCCGGTGAGACCTGTTTTCTTCTGTTCACCGGGCCTGCGGGACTCGGGGAAGCGCTGCTGAAGAAGGGAATCCTCATCAGGGATTGCAATGATTTTACGGGACTGCGGCCGGGTTTTTTCCGGATCGCCGTCAGGGGACATGCGGATAATCTGCTTTTTGCCGAGGCTTTTCGGGAGGTCATGCATGAATTTTGAACAGGTGAGACCGGAAGAGATCGAGAAAAGAAGCTTTGCCATCATCGATGCCGAACTGAAGCAGGCGGGGATCACACTGGATGCGCGCAACGCACCGGTGATCATGCGGTGCATCCACGCGTCGGCGGATCCGGATTACGCGAAAACGCTCGCCTTTTCGGAGGGAGCGGTCGATGTGATGCAGGATCTCATCCGAAAGGGCGCGGACATCGTGACCGACACGAACATGGCGCTGGCCGGGATCAACAGGAAACGGCTGGCAGCCTTCGGCGGAGAGGTGCGCTGTCATATGGCGGACGCGGATGTTGCCGAAAAGGCATCGGAAAGGGGTCTGACCCGGGCGGCGGTCTCGATGGAAAAGGCGGCCGCCCGCGGCGGGGACATCATCTTTGCCGTCGGAAACGCGCCGACGGCGCTGATCGCACTGTACGAGATGATGCAGAAGGGACTGTTTGTCCCGGCGTTTGTGATCGGTGTTCCTGTCGGCTTTGTCAACGTGGTTCAGGCCAAGGAACTGTTTCTTCACGCGGATGTGCCATTTATCATCAACCGCGGGAGAAAGGGCGGGAGCAGCATTGCCGCGGCGATCTGCAATGCGGTTCTGTACGATATGTGAGGATCATGGAGAACGGAATGCGGAAAGGATTTACCACGGGGAGCTGTGCGGCGGCGGCAGCCAAGGCGGCGGCGGTCATGCTCCTCAGGGGAAACAGAATGGAGAGCATCGGGATCGACACGCCGGCAGGCGTCCGGTACAAGCCGGCCATAGAGGATATCACGATCGCCGAGTCCTCCGTGCGTTGCGCCGTGCGCAAGGACGCCGGAGACGATCCGGATGTCACGGACGGTGCGCTGATCTACGCGACGGTCAGTTTTGCGGAAGACGGCGGAGAGAAGGAAGAGGCGGTGGAGATCCGCGGCGGAAGCGGCGTTGGGGTCGTCACCCGGCCCGGGCTCGACCAGCCGGTGGGCAACGCGGCCATCAACACCGTCCCGCGTGAGATGATCACCGCGGAAGTGAAAGAGGTGATGGAGACCTTTGATCATCACGGAACGCTCCTGGTGGAGATCTCCGTTCCCGGCGGCGAGGAGCTGGCGGCGAAGACCTTTAACCCGCGTCTCGGGATCGAGGGCGGGATCTCCATCATCGGCACGACCGGGATCGTTGAGCCGATGAGCATCCGCGCGATCCTGGAGACGATCCGCGTGGAGATCTCCCAGGCAAAGGCGATGGGGGCACAGGTGCTCGTGGCCTCCCCCGGAAACTATGGTCTGGAGTTCATGCGGACACGCTTCTCCTATGATCTGGACCGCGCCGTCAAGTGCTCCAATTTCATCGGGGAGACGATCGATATGGCGGCGGATGCCGGATTTCGCGAGATGCTTCTGTGCGGCCACATGGGGAAGCTCGTCAAGGTGTCGGGCGGCATCATGAACACGCATTCCAGGGAGGCGGACTGCAGAATGGAACTGATGGCGGCGTCTGCGATCCGCTGCGGTGCTTCGCGGGAAACGGCGGCACATATTCTGGAGTCGGTCTCCACGGAGGAGGCATATGCCTGTTATCTGGCGGAGGGGATCGAGAAGCGGTGCGGAGATGATCTCATGGACCGGATCGACCTCTATCTGAACAGACGCGCCGGCGACCGGCTCCGCGTTGCATGCATGATGTATGCCGGCCGGTACGGACTGATCGGCGCGACGCCGGGGGCGGAGGAAATGCTGAAGAAAGCGGGAGGTGTCTTCCGATGATCCATTTTGTGGGAGCGGGACCCGGAGCGGCGGATCTGATCACGGTCCGCGGCAGACAGCTCATTGAAAAGGCGGATGTGGTCATCTATGCGGGAAGCCTCGTGAACCCGGAGCTGCTGGAATACGCGCGCACGGACGCGGAGATCCTCGACAGCGCGGTCATGACTCTCGAGGAGGTGACAGAGGTCATGACGGCCGCACATGCGGAGGGCAAAGAGGTGGTGCGTCTGCATACGGGCGACGCAAGCGTTTTCGGGGCGATCCGGGAACAGATGGACCTGCTCGATGAGCGGGGGATCCCTTTTGATGTGTGTCCCGGCGTCACGGCCTGCTTCGGCGCTGCCGCGAGTCTGCAGATGGAATACACGCTGCCGGAGGTGACGCAGACGCTCATCATCACCAGACTGGGCGGCAAAACGCCGGTCCCGGATAAGGAACGACTGCGTCTGCTTGCGGAGCATCAGGCATCCATGGCGATCTATCTGAGTGCCGGCATGCTGGATCGGCTGTCGGAGGAACTCCTGGCGGGAGGGTATCCTCCGGAGACGCCGGCGGCACTGGTCTATAAGGCGACATGGCGCGAGGAGAAAAAGGTGATCTGTACGGTGGAAACGCTTGCGGAAGCCGGAAGAGAGAACGGGATCGACCGGCTGGCGGTCGTTCTGGTCGGCAGGGCCGTCGATCCGCAGGGAAACTATGAACGGTCCATGCTCTATCATCCGGATTTTGAGACGATGTATCGCAGACCGGCGGGGACATCGGGGGAATGATGGGATGAAAAAAACTGCCATATGCTTCAGCCGGAACGGGATGCGGGTGATCGAGCGTCTCAATGCCGAGAGTGAAAAGCGAGGGATCCGACCGGCGGAGGGGTTTGTCCTCATGGAGTCGGAGGAAGAAACGGCCGGGTTCACCAGGGTGACGATCTCTCTGGCGGCGTGGACCGCGGCGCATTTCCGGGAGGGGGAGGCGCTTCTTTTTGTCGGTGCGGTCGGGATCGCGGTGCGCGCGCTCACGGGACTTCCGGAGGACAAGCTGCGGGAGAGCCCGGTGCTCGTGATCGATGAACGTGCGGAACACGTGATCCCGATCCTCTCCGGACACGCCGGGGGCGGCAATAAGCTTGCTGTCGTGACGGCCGAACTTCTGGACGCGGAGCCTGTCATCACAACGGCAACGGATGTGAACGGCGCGTTTTCCGCCGATGTCTTCGCGTCGGAGAACCGTCTGACGGTGCGGAACCGTGACGGGATCAAAAGAGTCTCCGCCCGGGCACTCGAGGGGAAGAGCATCACCCTTTCGATCAAAGACTATCCGCCGAAGGAGCCGGTCGATATCATTGTCGCGGAGGAGACGGACGCGGAATACGCGCTCCTGTTGAGCCCCAAGATCTGCACGGTCGGTCTCGGGATGAAAAAAGACAAGGATCCGGAGGAACTGGAGCGCTTCTTTACGGAGACGCTAGAGGAAGCCGGTCTGACACCGGACGATGTCTACGCGCTCTGCACGATCGACCGTAAGGAGGAGGAGCCCGCGCTTCGTTTGCTCCGGGACAGATATCGGATCCCGGTCCTCTCGTTCGACAGAGAGCTATTGGAAAAAGCCCGGGGAGAATTCTCCGGATCCGCATTTGTGCGTGAGACGGTGGGGGTGGACAATGTCTGCGAGAGAGCGGCGATCCTCGGCGCCGGAAACCGCGGGGAACTCATCATGAAAAAACGGGCAAGGGACGGCATGACGATCGCCATAGCGAGGAGGAGAACGGATGGAGAACGCGGGTAAGATCTACGTGGTGGGGATCGGACCGGGAGATGACCGGATGATGACGAAACGTGCCGCGCAGGTGCTGGAGGAGTGTGATGTCATCGCCGGCTATCAGACCTATGTGGACGCGGTCCGTCCCCGCTATCCCGGCAAGGTGTTCTTTTCGAACGGTATGCGCGGCGAGATCGAACGCTGTGAGAAATGCGTCGAAATGGCCCGCGGGGGCAGTGCTGTGGCACTGATCTGCAGCGGTGACGCCGGTGTCTACGGGATGGCCTCACCGCTTCTTGAGGTTGCGGAGCGCGCGGGGTTCAGCGATGTGGAGATCGTTGCCGGCGTGACAGCCGCGAACAGCGGCGCCGCGCTTCTCGGCGCTCCGCTGGGCAGTGACCACTGCAGCATCAGTCTGAGCGATCTGCTGACTCCCTGGGAGCAGATCGAGAAAAGGCTCCGCTGCGCCGCGGAGGGGGATTTCTGTATCGTGATCTACAATCCGGCGAGCAGGAACCGCGCCGCGCATCTGCAAAAAGCGTGCGGGATCCTGTTGACGATGCTTTCCGCCGAAACCGCCTGCGGTTATGTGAAGAACATCGGAAGGGAAGGCGAAGAGATGCACTGCTGCACGCTGCGGGAACTTGCCGGTATCTCCGCGGACATGTTCACCACCGCATTTGTGGGGAATTCACGGACCAGGATCGCCGACGGACGGCTGATCACACCGAGAGGATACCGATTATGAAGAAGATCATCATTTTCTCGGGAACCACGGAGGGACGCATGCTCTCCGAAAAACTGGCGGAGAAGGGCATCCCGCATACCGTCTGTGTCGCGACCGATTACGGCAGGGAAGTGATGCGGGAAGCGCCCTGCGTGCAGCTACATGTGGGACGCATGGATGCCGGTGAGATGATCGGTTTTCTGCGTGCACAGGGTGCAGGCAAAACGGACCTGCTCATCGACGCCACGCATCCCTATGCCGCGGAGGTTTCCGAAAACATCAGAAACGCTGCGGAAGAAACGGGCTGCGGGTACCGCCGGGTCCTGCGGTCCCGGACCGATCCGGACGGTGTCCGTGTGCTCCGTTATGATGACATGACGACGTGCGCCCGGGCGATGGAGGAGACACGGGGTGCGATCCTGCTCACCACGGGGAGCAAGGAACTCCCTGTCTACTGCGCGCAGGTGTCCGAAGAAACCAGAGCGAGGACCTGTGTGCGGATCCTGCCGGCGTCGGAGAGTCTGGAGATCTGCCGCACGGAAGGGATCGCACCGGATCACATCATTGCGATGCAGGGCCCCTGTACGGAGGAAATGAATCTCGCGATCCTCAGACAGTATCATATCGGTCACCTGGTGACCAAAGACAGCGGAAGTACCGGCGGATTGCCGGAGAAACTCGCAGCCGCCCGGAGAGCGGGCGTGACGGTTCATCTGATCGAGCGGCCGACGGAGGCGGCGGACGGTATCGGCTGGGAAGAGATGCTTAGTGAACTCCTGACCGACGCGCAAAAAAGCGATCTGCCGGTTCCGTCGGATCCTGCGACAGAGGACCCCACGGAGACGCCCGGGATGTGTGTCACACTGGCCGGAATGGGCATGGGAGCACCCGCGTATCTGGTCCCCGCGGTCAGGGAAGCGCTGGAGGAAGCGGAGATCGTGTTCGGCGCCGGACGTCTGCTTGAACAGATCGACGCGAAGGAGAAGCATGCCATGTACCGGGCTGCGGACATTCTGCCCGTGCTGGAGGAACGCAGACCGGGGAAGGTCGTGATCCTGTTTTCGGGGGACAGCGGTTTTTACAGCGGCGCAAAGAACATGCTGCAGGCGCTCCGCGAATGGCGGGCCGATGTCCGGATCCGTGTTCTCCCGGGCATTTCCTCGGTCGCCTTTCTGGCCGCGAAGCTGGGGGAGAGCTATGAGGATGCCGTGATCCTCAGTCTGCATGGAAAGAATGATGACGAGGAGATCCGCCGGCTGATCCGGGAGGTGCGCCATCATTCAAAAACCTGCGCCCTGCTGTCCGGCCCGGATGATATCTGCCGGATAGCGGAGGAACTCGAGGCTGCAGGGATCGATGCACGGATCCGTGTCGGTCTGAACCTGTCCGGCCCGGATGAGAGGCTGGAAAGTCTGACACCGGCACAGGCACGGCATTTTTCCGGGACCGGTCCCGCCACGATCATGATCCTCAATCCCTCTCCGGAGAGACGGCCGTTATTACCGGTTCTTGCGGACACAGATCTGCTCCGTACGGAAGTGCCCATGACAAAGGCCTGTATCCGCCATGAGAGCCTCATCCGTCTGAAACTCAGAGAGTCCG
Source organism: Lachnospiraceae bacterium (assembly GCA_024690605.1). Lineage (GTDB taxonomy): Bacteria > Bacillota > Clostridia > Lachnospirales > Lachnospiraceae > Butyrivibrio. Next base: position 30,698 of record JAILOV010000005.1, read on the forward strand.
ATCTTTTCTACGATATCGGCGGCGGAACCGGATCCGTGGCGATCGAGGCCGCGTCGCTCCATCCCTCTCTTCGGGTCGTGACGATCGAAAAGGATCCGGCGGCAGCCGCGCTGATCCGCGGGAACTGCGGAAGGATCGGAACGGAGAATGTGACGGTCATCGAAGAGGAGGCGAGCCGGATCCTCGGACAGATGGATCGTCCGGACTGTGTTTTTATCGGAGGAAGCGGCGGCAGACTGATGGAGATCGTGTCGCTCCTCAATGCCAAAGGTCCGGGGATCCGCTTTGTGATCAATACGGTCAGTCTGGAGAGCATGGAAGAGGTGCGCGCCGTGATCGACCGGTACGGAACGGGGGATGAAGAAGCGGTGCAGCTGCAGGTCACCGATGTGATGAAAAGAGGGGCGCATCACATGCTGCGCGCGAACAATCCGGTGACGATCTGGTCGTTTTCCGGACGGGGAGTGTGAGGCGTGATGGGAACTGCCGGGGGAAAAAGAAAATCGGACAGAAGCGGTCTGCCGCGCGTGCTGCTTGCGGCACCTGCCAGTCAGAGCGGCAAAACAGTGATCACCTGTGCGCTTCTGGCGGCGCTGCGCAAAAGGGGTCTATCACCGGCCGCTTTCAAATGCGGTCCGGATTACATCGATCCGATGTTCCACAGGGAGGTTCTGGGGATCGACAGCAGAAATCTGGACAGCTGGTTCTCCGGGGGACGGCAGATCCGCCGGCAGTTATCCGAAGCCGACGGGGACTGCGCGGTCCTGGAGGGGGTCATGGGGATCTATGACGGGGCCGATCCGGGAGGACTGCGTGCCTCAAGCTATGAGATCGCGTGCGAAACGGCCACGCCGGTTCTCCTGATCGTTGACGCAAAGGGAGCGGGCAGAACGATCCTTTCGCTGATCCGGGGGATCCTGGAGGACGATACGGAACACCTGATCCGGGGGATCCTTCTGAACAGGATCAGCACCGGGTATTACGGCATGCTCCGTCCGGTACTTGCGGAGGGACTCGAGCGAGCAGGGTTCGGGGTGTCGCTCTTGGGATTTGTGCCGGTCTCGGCGGAAATGGAGCTGGGCAGCAGGCATCTGGGACTTCTTCTGCCGCAGGAGATCGACGGGATCCGCGGACGGATCGAACGGGCGGCCTGTCTGCTGGAGGAGCATGCGGATCTGGACGGGATCCTGGAGATCATGCGATCGGCACCGTTGATACCGGCATCTCCGGCATCGCGCCGGAAGGATCCGCCGGCGGAGGATCCGCTCACACTGGCTGTCGCCCGGGACAGCGCCTTCTGTTTCTATTATCAGGACAATCTGGAACAGTTTGCGCGGCGGGGCGTGCGGATCCGGTTCTTCTCGCCGCTTGCGGACAGCGAAGTTCCGGAGGACGCGGATGGGCTGCTTCTGGGGGGCGGTTATCCGGAGCTTCATCTGCGGGAACTGTCCGGCAACACCTCCATGCTGGATTCCGTAAGGAAGAGCATCGACGGCGGTCTGCCGAGCCTTGCCGAGTGCGGCGGTTTCATGTTCCTGCATGAGCGGATCGTCAATGAGAAGGGCGAAGCGTATCCCATGGCGGGCGTGGTGGCCGGCGAATGCCGCTACACAGGGCAGCTGGTGCGATTCGGCTATATGGAACTCCTCGCCTCGTCCGAAACGGATCCGCTGTCCGGGGCTTTTGCCGGCATGAAGGGACATGAGTTTCATTATTATGACAGCACCTGTAACGGGGATTCTTTTCTGGCGGGAAAACCGTTCAGAGAGAAACAATGGACGTGTATGATGGCCGGAAAGGATCACCTCTGGGGATTCCCGCATCTGTATTACGGATCGCGGGAGGAGGCGGTCGATGCATTTGTTGAAGAAATGAGGAACTATCACGATGGAAAACTCCAGAAGCTTCTTTGCCAACAGAAACTGTGAGTACTATCCCTGTCATGTGTGTGACACGGAGATCAACTGCCTGTTCTGTTACTGCCCGCTGTACCACATGGACTGTCCGGGGAACTATGAAATGAAGGAAAAAGACGGCAGGAGCATCAAAAGCTGCATGAACTGCACCTTTCCGCATCTGCCGGAAAACTATGATCTCGTGATCAGCCTTCTGAAAGGGTGACAAGGCGCTTGCTTTATCCCGCAAAATCCCGTAAAATCTGTAGTTGAGTGTCTGTCTTTTGGCGGTACGGGGGATGATGATGGTTATAGAGCAGGCGATCAACGTACTTTCCATATTATTGAATATGGCCGGCCTCATGCTGTGCCTGTTCCGGTATTTCGAGCACACCCGAAGGACACTTTCGTTCGCGGTGATCTTTTATCTTGGCAACATGCTTTCCAATTATTATTGGGGTGTTTACTGCCTTGTCATGAACGATGATCCCGTCGTGTCCGATATGCTCGCCTATTTCGGGTGGAATCTTTCTTTTGTGATGCTGACGCTCATGTTGGTCTGTCTGCGCAGGGAGCGCGGGATCCGCAAGTTTTCACTGATCTCCTTTCTGCCGATCCCGATCGCTGTTGCCCAGCTGATCCTGTATCTGCAGTACGGAGGGATCTTTAACAATCTCTGGCAGGTGTCCTGGGCGACAGCCAGCGCCTGTCTGGCGCTGAATACCATCGATCACTGCCTCAATGAGCGCAGCGAGGGTAAAAAGACACCCCTCATCGAATGCGTGGTCCTTCTTTACATTATCTCCGAGTTTGCCTCGTGGACCGCGTCCTGCTTTGACTGGCCTTCCGAACTGTTAGATCCCTACACCTACATGAGCCTGCTCGGCTGTGTCTGCTATCTGTTGCTTCCGCTCGCATTTGCCCGGGAGTACGGAAAGAACGCGGACGATCTGCAAAAAGCAGCGCACAGCCGGCTGATGAGACTGTTCCGGCCGCTTTATACCGTGGTGCTCGTTGTGTGCTGCTCCGGCGGATATTTTCTCGCCGTATGGATCCGCAACACGCTGGAGATGAGTATCGGCGGGCGGGCGGATGCGAATCCCTACAGCATCATCGCCGCGATGCTCTTTGTTGTGTCTCTCGTTATCGTGTCCTTTACGCTCACGATCATTCTTGTTGTGGAATCGGGAAAGAAGACCTATGAGGGGCAGGCACTGGAAGCAGCAAGAGATTCGGCCGAAAGATCCAATGAGGCCAAGAGCGAGTTTCTGGCAAACATGTCCCATGAGATCCGCACGCCGATCAATGCCGTGCTCGGCATGAATGAGATGATCTTCCGCGAGAGTCTTGAGGCACGGGATGATCCGCCCGGGGATCCCGAACGCATCCGGGAACTGTTTTCCGATATCTGTCTCTGTTCCGGCAACATTGAGAGCGCCGGCAGGAATCTGCTCTCGATCATCAACGACATTCTGGATTTTTCCAAGATCGAGGCCGGCAAGCTTGAGATCGTGGAGGGTGACTATCAGCTGAGCGCCGTGCTCAATGATGTCAGCAACATGATCTCCTTTAAGGCGGAAAACAAGGGACTCAAATATGATGTGGTCGTGGATGAGACGCTGCCTGACGGGTTCCGCGGCGACGAGATCAGGGTTCGTCAGATCATCACCAATCTGCTGAACAACGCCGTGAAATACACGGAGAAGGGCAAGTTTGTGCTGTCCGTTTCCGGCAAAAGAGGTCCGGACAAAACGGATGCCGACCACATGATCCTGATGGTCTCCGTGAGGGACACGGGCATCGGCATTAAGGAAGAGGACCGGGCGCGGCTCTTTAAGAAGTTCGAGCGGATGGATATTGAAAAGAACAGTACGATCGAGGGAACCGGATTGGGACTGGCCATCACCGGAAGCCTGCTGGAGATGATGGGCGGTTCGATCGAAGTGGACAGCCGCTACGGCCGCGGATCGACCTTTACGGCCTACATCCCGCAGGAGGTCACGTCAGCGGAGCCGATCGGCAATTTCCGCGAGCGCTATGAGAACAGCATCCGGGCACAGAAGGCGAGAAAGGAGAGTTTCCACGCGGAAAACGCACATATTCTCATTGTCGATGACACGGAACTGAACCTGGCGGTGGCGAAGGGACTGCTGAAGAAGACGCAGATCGCGATCGATACCGCGACCGGCGGAGAGGCGGCGATCCGTCTGGCCAGGGAATCGCGCTATGATCTCATCCTGATGGATCAGCGGATGCCGGAAATGGACGGCACCACGGCCATGCGGAAGATCAAGGAGGATCCGAACAGCCTGAACGGCAAGACACCGTTTATCTGTCTGACGGCCGATGCGATCACCGGCGCGAGGGAACGCTATATTGCCGAGGGATTCAACGACTATCTTACCAAGCCGATCGACGGCGCTTCTCTGGAAAAGGTCCTGCTGCAGTATCTTCCGGAAGCCGCGATCAGCAGCAGGGATTCCGCAGGTCGGGGGGCCGGATAATTGAACGATTATTCACTTCGCAATGCCAAAACACACAACACCGTCGTGGCTATCATCACGATCGCGTGTCTCGGCACGATCTCGGGCAGCTACGCGCTGGACTGGGAATTCTGGGTGCCGCCGCTCATTGTCGTCGGCCTGATCGCCACCTTGGTCCTGCACCTCACCCAGTACGGTTCCCGCAGCTTCCGCGAGAATTACTATCTGATCCTGACCATGCTGATCTCCTTTTATCACGGGGTGCACAGCACCAGTTTCTTTGAGATCGTGGTGGTCTCTTCCCTTATGATGGTCAATGTGACGCTGCTGCAGCGCAGGGAATTCGTCGCGCTGATGCTGACGGAGTATTTCGTTCTGCTGATCATCCAGATCGTGCTGGCACTCAGGTTTCACAGCATGGAGTTTGACACGATCACCGTTTCCAAGATCATTCTCCACGTGGTTGCGGAATGCTGCATCTATAAGGGACTGAACGAGGTTCTCAGAAATGACCGCGAGGACAGAGAGGAACTGGAAAAACTGAAAGAGGATAAGGATACCGCGCGTACCGAGATGGAAGATTTCCTCGTCAATCTTTCCCACGAGCTGCGAACCCCGGTCAATGTCATCAACGGCATGTCGACCGTCATTCTGAAAAAGGAAGAACGGGAGGACGTGGCGTCCATCCGGGATGCGGGGCTCAGGCTTTCCAGTCAGATCGAGGACATTCAGGACTACAGCGAGATCCAGCGGGGCGATGTTGTGCTCGAAGAGGATCGTTACCTGATCGCGTCCCTGCTTGGTGATGTCATAAAAGACTATTCCCTCCGTGAGAGAAACAGGAGGATCGATCTGGTCGTGGATCTTGATCCCAATGTTCCTGCCGTTCTGCGGGGAGACGCGGGCAAGATCGGTAAAGTGATCCGGCATCTGCTCGACAATGCCGCCAAATTCACGGACCGGGGCGGGATCTTTCTGCGCGTGCACGGGATCCGGCGCCCCTATGGTATCAATCTGATCATCGAAGTGACCGATACCGGCATCGGTATGACACAGGCAGATATGGACGGGATCTCCGGCGGACTTTATCAGGCGGATAAATCGCGCAGCAGAAGCACGGGAGGTGTCGGCCTCGGCCTTTCAATCGTCTATGGTTTTGTCCGCAAGATGAACGGCTTTGTGAATATCGAAAGCACAAAGGGAAAAGGGACGACTGTCAAGGTCAGTATCGCACAGGAGATCGTCGATCCTGCCCCATGCCTGCATGTTGACAGCAAGACCTTTATCAGTGCCGCACTCTACATGAGTGAGGACAGGGAACGCCTGCCGGAGGTGAATGAGAGCGTTCGACGCATGGCACTCGATCTCGCCGCCGGACTGCGACTGAATCTGTATCCGGCTGCCACAATTGACGATCTGAAGAGACTGATGGAACGTGGCGATATCACGCACGTGTTTACCGGCGCGGAGGAATATGAACGATCGACCGCGTACTTTGACGGGCTGGCCGCGGACGGGAGTGTCACGCTCGCGATCTCCGCTCCTGCGGACTTTGCCGTTCAGCCGGGCAGCCGCGCCTTCGTCATACCGGATCCTCTGTACGGTGTTCCGGTCGTCAGGATCCTGAACGGAGAAGGACACGAGCGAGCGGAATCCGACGGAGAGGAAAGCGCAAAGCCTGTGCTGGCGGGCATCCGGGCACTGGTCGTGGATGACGAGCCCCTGAATCTGACGGTCGCTGTCGGTCTGTTCGGAGAATACGGCATGATCATCGACACGGCGGAGAGCGGAAGGGATGCGATCGACCGGTATTCGGAGAAGAATTACGATATCGTCTTCATGGATCATATGATGCCGGAAATGGACGGTGTGGAGGCCATGAAACGGATCAGGGAGATCGCGCTCAAAAAGGCCAGGGTGGTGCGTGTGATCGCACTCACTGCCAATGCCGTCAGCGGTGTCAGGGAGATGTTCCTGAGGGAAGGCTTTGATGAGTTTATCAGCAAACCGGTCAATATCTCTGAGTTTGAGCGGATCATGCATCGGATGTTTCCCGCGGGCTCTGTCCGACAGGAAGGAGGTCGGATATGAGATTTCTGAAGGGACTGAGCCACCTGATCTCCGATCCGTCGAGGGATCTTAAGGAACGTCTTTTCTATCTGATGACGCTGCTTGCCATGTGCATTCTCAGCATCGCGCTCATCGGAGATATCCTTTACAAAGAGAGTATTGTGGAGATCATCATACTTCTCATCACGCTGTGCGCGGCACCTCTGTTCACGTGGCTCGGAGTCCGTCTGGGAAAGCTTGATCTGTTCATCCGTCTGCTCTCCGGCAGCATCATTCTGGTCGTCATCCCGATCGTGTTCATTTTCGGCGGCGGTGTGGAGGGTGCGTCCATTCCCTGGATGGTGTTCTGTTACCTCTATGTCGGTCTGATCGTGTCCGGATGGTGGCGGATGCTGGCTCTGTTCACACTCACGATCGTTGTGGTCCTGCTGTTCATGCTGGGATACTATCATCCCGAGCTCATCGTTCAGCACACAAGGAAGCTGTTCTATCTGGATCTGATGCTCGCGGTCATCGAGGTGGGGGTCGTCTGCTACATCATGACCTGGTTTCAGAGCCGCCTGTATATGAGGGAGAACAGCCGCAGCAAGGACGAAATGAGAAAGGTTGAGGATCTCAATCGGGCGCAGAACCGCTTCTTTTCCAACATGAGCCACGAGATCAGAACGCCGATCAATTCCATTCTGGGACTCAATGAGATCATCCTGCGTCAGGAGGACGCATCGGAGGAGATCGTCCGGGATGCCAGAAATATCGAAGGCGCGGGCAAAATGCTGCTCGCTCTGATCAATGATATCCTCGATTTTTCCAGGATCGAGGCGGGCAAGATGGATATCATCCCGGTGAACTACAGTTTTGCCTCCATGATCTCCGATGTCGTCAATATGATATGGCTCAGGGCGGAAGAGAAGGGACTGGAGTTTAATGTCGAGGTGGATCCGTCCATTCCGTCGGAACTGTTCGGCGATGAAATCCGCATCCGACAGATTCTGATCAATCTGCTGAACAACGCGGTGAAATACACCAAAGAGGGATCCGTGATGCTGCGTGTCGAGCGCGAGGATGTCAGGGACGGACAGGTGCTGCTTTCGTTTTCCGTGATCGATACCGGCATGGGGATCAAGCAGGACGCGCTCCCCTACCTGTTTCATGCGTTCCGTCGGGAGGATGAGGAAAAGAATACGAGGATCGAGGGGACCGGTCTGGGGCTCTCCATTGTGAAACAGCTGGTCGATCTGATGAACGGCAGCATCACGGTGAACAGTGTTTACACGCAGGGCTCCACCTTTATGGTCACGCTCAGACAGAAGATCGGCAGAGCGGATGCTGTGGGTGATATCGATTTCTCCGACCGGGTGGTACGGGGAAGAGCGGACGGATATCAGGCAGGCTTCCTTGCTCCGGATGTCCGGATCCTGATCGTTGACGACAACGAAATGAATCTGGAGGTGGAGAAGAAACTCCTGGCAGGTACGCAGATCGCGGTGGATACGGCGATCAGCGGGGAGGCGGCGCTATCGAGAACGCTGACCGTTCGTTATGATATGATCCTCATGGATCATCTGATGCCGGAAATGAACGGTATCGAGTGCATGCAGCATATCCGGAAGCAGAGAGACGGTCTGAACAATCACACCCCCATCATCGTGCTGACAGCCAACGCGGACAGCGAAAACCGGGAATTATACAGCAACAGCGGATTTGATGATTACCTGTTGAAGCCCGTTTCGGGAGATCAGCTCGAGGAGATGATCCTGTCCCATCTGCCGGCATCCAAAGTGATCAGGCAGGAGAAGACCGCAGACAGGCGTCTGCGGGTCAATACGGCGGGCAGTTACAACCGCAAGATCCCCGTGGTGGTTGCGACGAACAGCAGCTGTGAACTGCCGCTGGCGGTGATCAGAGATCTGCAGATCGACACGATCCCGTTCAGTGTCCACAAGGAGGGAAAGACCTATTATGATGTGATCGAAACGGGGACGGATGAGATCCTGCATTATATGCGAGGGGGTACGGAACTTGTTCCGGAATCGCCGTCGGTAGAGGAGTTTGAACTGTTTTTCGGACAAGCGCTCAGAAAAGCGCACCATGTGATCTACATCGCAAGTTCTTCCACTGTCAGCCGGGAATATGAGCATGCCAGAACGGCTGCCAGAGCCTATGGCAACATCACAATCATGGATTCCGGCTGCGCCTCGGGCGCTCTCGGCCTGATGGTCCTGCTGGCACATCGGATGAGCCTGCAGGGAAAATCGCCGGAGAAGATCGCGGAGGAACTGGAGCATTTCAGAAACCGGCTCAGCTGCACGTTTTTGACGGACGCCTCCTATCTTCTGCGGAAAAAGGGAATTCTGAGCAGGAGCGGTTTGAATTTCATCCGGCTCCTGAACATACGCACCATTATCCGCATGGATGAAGGCAGGTATCATGTCGGCCGTATCGTGATGGGAGAACATAAGCGATGCGACGGAAAGTTCGTAGACTATGCTCTGCCCCGGTTTTCCGTGCCGGATCCGGATCTGCTCCTGGTCATCTATGTGGATCAGACCGGGGAACAGCTGAAACAGATCGAGGCAAGGATCAGACGAAGATGCGATATAAAGAATATCGTTTTTCTGAAGGGATCCGGCGTTTTTGCTCTCCAGTGCGGACCGGATGTCCTCGGTCTGATCAGTATCGAAGGGGATGCGCAGAGTTATCATTTGAGTCAGCTACTGGTGCAGGATGAGGAGGATGAAGAGGAGCCGAAGGCGGAAACGGTTCCGGAAACCCGCGCGCAGGAGACCCCGCTGCAGGTTGAGGAGAAAACGGATGAGCCCGTGATGCCTGCGCAGGCACAGCAAACCGGAGAATGGTACGAGGCAATCCCGGGGATCGACGCGGAAAAGGGCATTCGTTTCAGCGGATCGGAGGAAGGTTACCGGGCGGTTCTGCAGATCTTCCATGATTCGATCGGGACCAAAAGGGAAGAGATCGAGCGATTCTATCGGGACGAAAACTGGGAAGACTACACGATCAAGGTTCACGCCCTGAAAAGCTCCGCGCGGGTGATCGGCGCGGATCCGCTGGCTGATGATGCACAGGCACTTGAAAAAGCGGGGAATGAGCGGGATATCGACTTTATCCGCACACATCACGCGGATGTCATGCGCGCGTATTCCGCTTTCGGAGAGATCCTCGCGCCGCTCTTTGTCGAGGAGGAACGGGAAGAGGAGACTGCCGATACGGATCCGTCCGTGAATGAGCGGTTTGACCGTTTTCTGATCGAGGAGGCCTTTGCGGGGATGCTGGATGCCGCGGAGAGAAAAGATGATGCCTCGATCGTGAGCACTTTCCGGACATTGGGGGATTACAGGGTCTCACCGGAGGACGGTGAGACGATCGATGAACTCAAGAAACGCTTTGCAAAGGGCGATTTTGCCGGGATGATCGGGCTTTTGAAAGGAACGTAATGAAAAAGCTGCAGCTGTCTACGGAGAAAAAATATACGATCCTGTTCATCTTCCTCGAGGTGCTGCTGATCCTCTATATCATGATCTCGACAGCATTTGTTGATTCCGGATACAGGGAAAGGATCAGACCCTTTTCGTCGGAATGGACACTGGATGACGGGCGCATCTGGAAGATCGATGATGTGCTGCCGCATCAATACGGCGGACAGGTGACGATGAGAAAAAAACTGCCGGAAAACCTGTCGGACGATGACTGTCTCTGCTTTGAGACCAGAAATGCGTCTATTAAGATCTGGGTGGATGACCGGGAGGTCTACACCTTTGAGCCGAAGGAAAACCTGACGGGTCACGGATATGGGGACGCTTTCCATATGATCGGCCTGCGCAAATGGGATGCGGGCAAAACCGTCAGGATCCGCAGTCAGGGTATGAATAACCTGCTGGGAGGACGCATTTCCGGTGTCTGTCTGGCACCGGCGCAGGACTATATCTATATGAATATCACGAAGAGGGCGCTGCCGGCACTGCTCTCTCTCCTGATCGTTTTCCTCGGCGTGGTCATGTTGATCATTCATTTCATGATCCCGGACAAGGAGAATATGCCCTTCAGCATCCTGTCCCTCGGTCTGGTAGCGCTGCTGGCGGGATTCTGGCTGCTTGTGGACACCAATATCATGCAGCTTCTGTCCGGCCGGCTTTATCTGTGGCGAAGCCTGAACCGGACCGTGATCCTGTTGGCGGCCTTTCCGTGCGTCAGTTTTTTTAATTCGATCACGAAGCTCAGACGCCCGGTCTACCTGCATATCGCGTTCTGGTACAGTCTGCTGGCTTTCTGTCTCATGGTCGGCCTGCGTTTCTTTGCGGGTATCGATATGGCAAGATCGTTTTCCGTTGCGATCACGGCGGTCATTTTGGGTGTGATCGTTCTGATGACGGTCATTCTGATCGACAACTATCTGTACTGCAGAACCAATGCCATCCCAATCGGTTTCAGGAGTTTTTATTTCGGCATGATCGTGTTTTTCGCATGCGCTTTGCTGGATGTTCTCCTGTATCTGTCCCGCAGATTTCAGTTGAACATGGGGGATTCCTATGGCGTTTTCTCTCGAATAGGGTTGGCTTTTTTCGCCACGCTGTCGCTTGTTCAGTTTCTTTCCTGGTGGGCCGGGAGCAGAGCGGAGATCGGCCGCGACCGCTTCATCAATCGCGCTCTGCAGTATGCCGTATCCACCGGTGACTCCGGCGGTTCCGAGGGCGGTGTTGATTCCATGCTGCAGTTTATGGGAAAGGAGCTGCAGGCGCGCAGAGTCTGCATTTTCGAGGAACAGGGAAACGGCAGATTTCACGGAACCTACGAGTGGCATGAAGAAGGTCTGCCTCCGTCCGGTGTGGATCTGATCTACATGCCCTATGAGGGTTACGTGCAGGAACTGTATAAGGCATATGTCGCCGACGGCAACCGTCTGATCGTGAGAGATCCGGAGAAATACCGGTCGAGTCAGCCCGGACTCTACAATCTGCTCAAAAACAATCACGTGGACAACGCTGTGGCGGGGCCGCTGGAATCCAACGGCAAAATGATCGGATTTCTCGCGATCCTGGATGTTCCGGCGCAGAATCTCAATGAGACATCGGAGATCGTATCGATGCTGTCCTACTTCCTGACGCAGCTGATCGTGCAGCGTGAGGAACAGAAACGGCTGCATCTGTACAGCTTCAGGGATTCGTTTTCCGGAGCGCTCAACCGCAGAGCATTCAAGGAATTCATCGATATTCATCTCGATCAGTCCGCTGCCTTCGGCTACCTCGTCTGCAGGATCGACGATGTCGGCAACAATGATGTTGTGGCCGGTCGGGATACCGTGGACCTGATCGCGCAGCGGCTTGTCCGGTGCATGAACGATGTCTTCGGAAATGAGAGAGTCTATCGTCTGACCTCTACCGATTTTGCCGCTTTCGGATTTGAAACGGAGGAGAGTTTTTTTACCGGCGATGTAGACAGGGTAAAGAGACTGGCTGCGGATCAGGGACTGCACGTTTCCGTCGGTGCCGTCTACTGTGCCTACGGAACGATGGGGATGGAACGTGTGATGCGCCGTGCGGGAGATATGCTGAAAGATGCGCGGGATAAATGACGGAGGGGAGCTGTGATGAGAAATAAAAGTGATGCGGATGACCGCTCGGCATATGCCGTTCATCTGAAAGCCCCGGCCTGCCGGATCGATCTGGGAGACGGAAGCGAGCGCGGAGAGTATGTAGAACAGGATTATATCCTGCGACGTCTCGGCAGACCGGTACATGCGATCAATCTCATGTACTGCTATTATCCCAATGACGAGGCGTGGCCGCAGAGGGCCAGCAAAGCCTATGCAGACAGGGATGTGAAATTCGCCTGGGACTACCCGTATGACGACTATTTCCCGTATCTCGGCGGACTGCACGGAAACACGGACGGTGAGCCCTTTACGTCGATCCGGGATGTCCGTCGCCACGGGCAGGACGTGGTCCTGACGCTCACGATGGATCCGCTTCTTCCCGATGAGGAGATCGCTGCGATCGCGCGGGAACTCAGGCCGTTCGGCAGACTGCAGATCCGCATCAACCATGAGGCGACCGGCAACTGGTTCTCCTTTAACAAGCGTGCGGACTATCCGGAGGTGGCGGCCTTCTTTGCCCGGTGTGTGGATGTTTTCCACCGCGAGGCACCGCATATCCGTGTGATCCTGTGCCTGGACGGCTACAAGGATCCGGATGCGGAGAAGATGGAAAAGGAGGATGATTTCCTGCCGGCGATCCTTGCGGCCGATATCGAATCCGTGGACCGGTATCTCGCACTGCACTGGGGATGGCCGTTTGATGTGGCGGACAGTGATACGGAGCAGTACGCGAGATATGAGGTAAAGGATATCTACGCACTCACGAAGAAAAGCGCGGCGCGATACCGCGCGCTCTGCGGCGTGCATAAACCCATGGTGCTGTCGGAACTGAACGCGGACGGCGATGTGACGGGGCCATATGAGCAGGCGGAGATGGTCCGTGAATTCGCATCCCTGATCAAAGCGGATAAGGAACGGTGGCTGGACGGGTTTACGCTCTACCAGTTCCGCGACAGAGGGCGTCTGGGCCTTGAGTTTGAGGATCCAAACAATCCGGGGGTCGGCGTGGCGTGGCCGCTCATGGACACCTTTTGCGACCTGATCCGGGATCCGTTTTTCTCGGTATCGATCGAAAAGGGGCTCAGTGCGGAAACAAAGGAAAAGATGACGGCACCCGCGGGAGACGGCTGCCCCGGTGTCCTGCGCTGGGGAGGAAGTGATGACGCCGACGGGATCGCTCTGCCGCTGCATTTTGACGACACGCCGGTATTTGCGGAGGCCTGGTTTGATGAGGGGATCAGGGATCTGAACCTGATGCTCGAACTCGGCGGACACTGGTTTTACAAGGCACCCGGTGTGGAATGCGTGGATCTGATGCCGGCATTCTTTGACAAGAGGAGTGAGGCCGCCGGAGCCGCAGCAAAGGGGACTTTTGACCTGCCGCTCCATATCTTTGCGCCGCCGGCAGACGGGGAAAACCACGTGTCTGCCGCGGATGAGGTCTCCGGATTTGTTCTGCCGGAGGGAGATCATCTGACAAACACCTACACAAAGATCCCGGCCCTTCCGCGGATCAGGATCCGCACGGGCGGACACCCGTTTACCTTTGCCGGAAAAGAGGCGTAGCGTGCAGACACGGCGGATGGAATTTGTAGCCCCCTGTCATTTCGGTCTGGAGGCGGTCATCCGGCGGGAACTGCAGGGACTCGGATTTTCCGTGACCGGCACGCAGGACGGGCGGGTGTCGTTTGCCGCGGATAACGGTCCCGAGGGGCTGGTCCGCGCCAACATCCATCTGCGAAGCGCCGAGCGGGTGCTGCTGCTGGTGGGGCGTTTTCATGCGGTCACCTGGGACGAACTGTTTGAGGGGATCAAAGCGCTTCCCTGGGAGGAGATCCTGCCGACGGACGCCAGATTCTGGGTGACAAAGGCAGTCAGCGTGCGGAGCCGTCTGTTTTCGCCGTCGGATATTCAGAGGATCGTGAAGAAGGCCATGGTGGAACGGATGAAGGCGCGTTCGGGGAGCCAGGTGTTTCCCGAGACCGGTGCGGACTATCCGTTGCGCGTTTTTCTCCTGAATGATGAGGTGAGCGTCTGTCTTGACACGACCGGCGAATCCCTGCACAAGCGCGGATACCGCAAATCCAACGTAGCGGCGCCGATCGCGGAAAATCTGGCCGCGGCACTTCTCATGCTGACGCCGTGGCGGCCGGACCGGATCCTCGTGGATCCGTTTTGCGGCAGCGGTACTTTTGTGATCGAGGCGGCCATGATGGCCGCGAACATCGCGCCCGGGATCCATCGGCACTTCACCGCAGAACAGTGGGAAAACCTGGTGCCGCCCGCTGTCTGGAAAGAGGCGCGCAGAGAGGCTTACGCATCGATCGATACCGGCGTTCAGCCGGATCTGCAGGGCTATGACATCGATCCGCAGGCGATCGAGGTGGCAAAGATCTCCGCCCGGGAGGCCGGCGTCGAAGAACTGGTGCATTTGCAGGTCCGCGATGTCGCAGATCTGCACCATCGAAAGAAATACGGTTTTATCCTGACCAACCCGCCGTATGGGGAGCGACTGGGCGCGGAGGATCAGGCGGCGCTGACGGCTCTGTACCGCACGCTGGGCGAACGGTATGCTTCCCTGGCAGACTGGTCGATGTATGTGATCACCTCGTTCCCGGAGGCGGAACGGGCGATCGGGCGCAAGGCGGACAGGAATCGCAAACTGTACAACGGGATGATCGAGACAAGGTTTTATCAGTATTTCGGAGCGAAACCGCCCAGACGGATGCACGCCTCGGAGGAGGGATCGCGTGAATGAAGATCAGCTGAAAACCGTCGCCAAACTGGCGTCGCTCTTTGCGGCCGCGGCACTTGCGGCCTGTCTGTGGCGCACGGCGACCAAGCCGGTGATGATCAAGGGGACCGTTCAGGCGCATGAAGAGACGCGGACATCGGATGAGTCACTGGAGGAGATCTGGGATGCCCGCGTGCTGACGCTTGTTCCCGCGGCAGGTGACGGAGATGATCTGATCGTGCCGCTTCCTTCCGGTATGCGCGCGGAGGATGTGCGGACGGAGAATCATTATCTGTCCAGACAGCTTTGGGTGACACTCAGGTCCTCACGCAGTCCGTATGACAAGGACGGTTCGGAGATCGCCGTAAACACGGAAAAGGTGCGCGAAGGCGTCAGTGTCCGATCGGACCGGAATGCCATCAGTCTCCGGTTTGGTCTGACCGGACTCTATGAACCGACGGTGAGTCTGGCGGACGGTATGCTGCATGTGCGGCTGACCGCTCCCGGTGAAACCGGCGGCCATGTCGTGCTGGTGGATCCGTTGCCGCAGGACACAGAGACGGACGCCGGACAGACCGGGACGGGATCGGAGAAGGCAGATCCCGCACTGCTGACGGCACAGGATCTTGCCGCCCGCTATGAGGGCGATGAGCATGTGCATGTCTATCTGACGCGCCTGGGAGAGGATTGGGAAGAGGAGCGCGCACGTGCGCTCCTGCAGGAAACGGGAGCCGATCTATGCATCCGGATCGCGTCGGGAGAGACGGCCGACGGAGACGGTCTTTTTACGTTGTATAACGATACCTGGTACCTCAGGCGTTATACCAACGCGGAATTTGCCCGTGATCTGACAGCGGCGGTCGCGGCAGCCGCAAAGCTACCGATCGCGGGGATCGAGCCGGACGGGGATGACAGCACGCTTCTGCACATGTGTGAAGTGCCGGCCGTAACGATCTACCTGCCCGACGGGCCGGAGGATCAGCTTTCGGATATCGCGGCGGGATTGAAGAACGCGACGGAACAGGCATTTGAGATCATGGATTCTACGGGAGAAGAGCGATGAAGATCGTGTTTGCAACGGGAAATGAGAACAAGCTCCGGGAGATCCGCGAGATCATGGGGGATCTGGCCGAGGAGATCGTCTCGATGAAGGAGGCGGGCGTGTTTGCCGATCCGGAGGAGACCGGGAGCACCTTTGAGGAAAATGCGCTGATCAAAGCGGAAGCGTGTGCTGTGCGCGTGCGGGAAAGCGGGAACTTTTCCGGGGATGTGGTCGTCATGGCGGACGATTCCGGGCTCGAGATCGACGCGCTGGGAGGAGAGCCCGGCATCCATTCCGCGCGCTATCTCGGTCACGAAACCTCATACGATGAGAAGAACAGGGTACTGCTGGAGAGGATGAAGGATGTGCCCGAGGAGAAACGGACGGCCCGGTTTGTCTGCGCGGTGGCGGCCGTGATCGTTCCTGCCGGAGAAAAATCCGGCGATCAGCCGGGCTCTTTTGTTGTCAGACAGACCATGGAGGGGCGTATCGGCTACACGATCGCCGGGGAGAACGGATTCGGCTATGATCCCATCTTCTATCTCCCGGAATACGGCCGGACTTCGGCGGAGATCGCCCCGGAGGAGAAAAACGCGATCAGCCATCGCGGCAAAGCCCTGCGGGCGATGCGTGAATTGCTGGCCGGTGCTGAATTGTAACGGATTTCCGCGGAAGTGTTGACAACCGCATCGGATTCGATGTATATTATTTAGGTCGCTTTACCGCCGCAGGAGCGGTGCAGGCGCGTGGCGAGGTAGCTCAGCTGGCTAGAGCACGCGGTTCATACCCGCGGTGTCGAGGGTTCGAGTCCCCCCCTCGCTATGAAAAAGCCCGCACCCATCAAGGGTTGCGGGCATTCTTTATGCCGAGGTAATCAAAAAGTAAGCTTTTTTTGATTACCTCGTCAGAAACACAGTAACCACATGACTTTATCGTGCATGGGAGGGCGCGAACCCAGAAAATAAACGGAAAGGAGAGCTGGATGGTGTCAATCTCCCAATAATGACAAGCGTTTGAAGAACTGAATACTGGATTGGTACGAACACCTGTTTTCTTTGCGGAGCAAAAAGTAAAAGAAAACAGGTGTTTTTTTATTTCTGTGCATCTGCATAGCTCACTAAAAAAGGAGGATTTCATTATGGGTACGATTCATGAGTACAACATCAACGGCACACTGATTCTCGGCGTGGATGCCGGGTACGGCAACTACAAGACGGCACACTGCACCTTTCAGACCGGTCTGACAAAGAGTGCGGAGCCGCCCGCTTTTTCCGGAGACTATCTGGAATATGACGGGGGCTATTACATCTTCGGGGAGGGCCACAAGGACTTCGTGGCTGAGAAGCAGACGGACGAGGACAACTATATCCTGACTCTGGCAGCCATCGTGAAGGAACTGGAGAAGCGTGGGGTGACGACGGCGAGGATCCACTTGGCGGTGGGTCTTCCCCTGAAATGGGTACAGGCACAGAGGGAGAGTTTCCGGATGTACATGATTCAGAAACCTCATGTGGAGCTTAAGTACAGGGGCAGGAGGTATGTGGTGGATATTGCCGATTGCACCGTAGTTCCGCAGTGCTACGCAGCGATTGCAGAGAATCTGCGGGCGTTTCAGGGACTTTACATGATCGCCGACATCGGCAACGGCACCATGAACCTGATGATCCTGAACAACGGACGTGTCTCGGAGAGAAAGTCATGGACGGTCAGGATGGGCGTCCATCAATGCTTTATGAAGATTCAGAACAGTGTGATGGATCGCACAGGCGAACGTCTGCCGGAGGAGATCATCGAGAATTATCTCCGCTCAGGCAAAACAGAGATTGACGAAAAGTATGCAGTGCCTATGCGGGAGGCGGCAAAGGTTTATGTCGATCAGATCTTCGCCGAGATGCGTGATCACGATTATAATCCCGCGCTGATGAAGCTCTATGTCATGGGCGGCGGCGCCCGGATCGTCGAGACGGTGGGTGAGTATGATGCGGAGCGGGTGACCTTTGATCATGATATCCGCGCAAATGCTAAAGGTTATGAGTATTTCTGTTACATGAAGCTGCGGTCGCAGCGAGAAGGGAGGTAAGTCATGTTGGGGATCACGAAGAACCACAACTTCCGTTTTCACATGGACAGGGAAGCCGATCGCAAGGCATGGAGACTCCTGCACAGCGAAGAGGTCGCGCGGGCATATCGGTCACAGAACGATTTTGTCATCGCGGCGGTCAACGATTACTACGACCGTCATGTGCGGATGATCGACGATCCTTATCTGGAGACGCGGGAAAAGGAGGATGCCTTTGCCAATCGGATCGTAGAGCGGGTGGAAAGCAAATTTCTGGCAAACCTGCCTGCGATCATGGGGAATTGGCTTATCCGGAACATCCCGGTGGGCACTTCCGGCAATACGACTGGAATGCAGGAGCAGACGATGAGTGGGTCAGAAGAATTGATCAACGATTCCGAAGAGCCGGGGGAGAATGAACTGCTGGATTTTGACGCATTTTAGATAGGGCATAGGCTGTGATATGGGAGCCGGGAGGCTACCAACAAGTCCCAAAGCGGCTACGACGAAAAGAGTGCATGATTCAGGCGATAGACGTGGACACAGATGTACGCCGGAGTGTAGCCGCCCGGCACAGGTCAGGCAGCCACAGGTGTTATTGCACCTGACGATCGTCAAAGTGTACTCCACAGCCTCTTGTCACGGTAAACATCCCCTCCCCTGCGGTCGTGGATGTTTACCGGCCAAGAGACTGTTCCCTGCCTTCCCGCTGCCTAAACCACTTACGACTTTGGGCTTTAAAG
>JAILOV010000039.1 GCA_024690605.1 Lachnospiraceae bacterium
ATAGACGGATCTTCCCATTCGCTTAAAGCTGTTTGTGGTGCCTTCCATCACGTGATCGAAAGGGACGATCGGTATCACACATCCGATGTCCGGGATCAGGGAAGCTGCGAGCAGCGTGTATCCGGCGCCGGTGGAGGCGGATGTCATGGCGATGCCTTGGAACCCTTTTTCCTCCTTCAGCCATCGGACTGCTCTCTCGACATAGTCGACCGGGATGGAGACCAGCTTTTTCGAAAGCCCCTCCCACAGATAGAATCCCAGAACGAGGACATTGTATCCGGCTTTGCGAAGAAACCGGCTCATCGATATACTGGTCTTCTCATCACAGCTCGCACCGCCCGCGGCGATGATCGCCTTTTCCCTTGCAACAGTACCCGGAAAGAATACGCCGGCAAACCCGTGTTCCTGCAGGGTACAGCGCTGCATTTCAGCCGTTTGCATTTTTCTTCTTATACCCGCAATCGCAGTACGGGCCGCCGGATGCAAGAGTGTACTCCCTGACAAATGTCGACGCGCCGCCCAGCTCGCTCATCGTGTAATCCAGATGACACATGGCCGGAACGAGATCGTAGAAGCCGTATTCCTTCATGAGCTCGCAGATCCCGCATTTGGTGAATCTGGCTTCGTAGCCGCTGCCGTCATCATACGGAAGATACTCCATGTTCCAGGAATACGGATTGCGGTCCGCCGCTTTGAGCGCGGCGGTCGCCTTCATCCCTTCGACGTCCTTATCCGTAAACTTGATCTTCCCGGCTTTTTTACAGAAGACCTTTGTCGCGGTCATCGTCATGGCCGCTTCATAGAAGCCGGTAAGTTCCTCTACCGACGGCCGCCTGTCCATACTTCTAAGAAACGCGACCAGGAGCGAACAGTTGACGATATTCGCTTTAAACCGGTCCTCCTTTTCGAATTCCGGCAGCTTTTCGATGATCTCTCTGTATTTCGGCTTTGCCCGCTTCGTGATGCTGCCTGCGGCATCCTCCGAAAATCCGAGATCGGAAATCAGATGGTTCCGAAAAGACTTTTTGTAAAGCATCCACATTGCGGACGGCAACCCCGTGTATTTCATCAGCGTTTTCCTTTCACCAGCTCCACCATCTGTTTCCAGCCTTCCTTCGCCTCCCTTACGAACGGGAATACCGGATAGCAATGGAACATTCCCTCACCGACGATCATATCATAGTTCACGCCGTACTTTTTCATCGCCTCCTCAAATGACGGAGCGCACGCGTACAGTACTTCATCCGATCCGTACATAAAGGTCACATGCGGACAGCCTGTGAAATCGCCCTTCTGCAGCCAGATCATGTATTCCGGGACGGAATCGTCGCCGTGCCGCATGATATCCACCGCGGTTTTCATATAGGAAGCCGGAATGGCCACATCGATTTTATCCAGTTCCAGCATCCGCTGCCACTCCTCCTCCGTGAGGACGCAGGTCCCCGGAGAGATGGCAATGATGTGTCCCGGCATCGGGGTGTCGTCATGACCGTCATTGATATACGGGATCATTCCCAGCGCGAGATTGCCGCCCGACGATGTGCCCAGGACAGAGATATTCTCCGGCCGGTAGTCCTTCAGCATCTCCTGATAGGTTTCGTGGATCATCTCGTACGCTTTGTTCAAAGGATAGTCTGTACAAAGCGGATAGTACGGGACATAGACATCCACCCCGGTCTCTTTCGCGAAGCGAAGCGCTTTCTTTACGGCATCCGGTCTCGGTGCCATGACCATCCCGCCGCCGATGATAAAGAGATTGGCCCGGGATACCTTCTTCCTGTGGATCATCCGGATCACCGTGAACCCCATCACGCTGATCCTGCTGATCTCAAGATCCGGATCGTTGAGATCGGGGATCCGATTTTTCGCGTTCGCCTTTTTTTTCTGCGCTACGATCTCTTCCGCGGTCTTACCGGTCCACATATTTTTCAGGCCGATGAGCTTTACGGCGCGCTTCAGGATCTCATATTTCATGCTCATTGCGATCACCTACCTCGTATGATATTCAGCCGGAAGCGCGATCCCGTCGTAGAGATCCTTATGATCTTCGGCGAACCGCTTGATCCCTTCGAGTGTCAGCGGGCTGATGATGTGCTCGATCCGGCACGCGTCTTTTTCCGCTGTGTCCGCGTCCACACGCGCTGTCGCCATCAGAAAGGCCGTCAGCGTGATATGTCGGTCATACACCGCTTCCGCTTCCTTTTGTCCGGCTTCCGTCAACTCCAGATATCCGCCCTCCTGCATGTTGAGGAGGCCCATATCGCGCATATACCCGACTGCACGCGACACACTTGCGCGTGAGAATCCGAGTTCCCGCGCGACATCAACGGATCTGACACTGCCCATCCGTTTCTGCAGAATGTAGATCGTTTCGATATAATCTTCACCGGCTCCGTGCATCTCGAATCCCCCTTTAGTAAGCTATCCCGCCATCGCCTGCCGAACCATCTTCCTTCCGCCGAGGAACATGATGATCCATCCCAGGCTCTCAAAGCCGGAGCAGAAGCCGTTGAACTGCCAGGGAAGCAGGATTTCGAGCAGGAAACCAATCCCCGCGACGATCAGCGGCGACGCGAGGATCCAGATTTTCTTAAGAGCGAAGGTTCCCCGCAGGATCGATCCGATCCATCCGATCATAGCGGCAAGCTCAAATACGAAGAAGGTCGTCCAGTAGGGAACGATCTGAATGAGATAGGAACGGTTCCACAGGGCGGCTGCGCGTTTCATGTTTCCGCCGACCGCCTCGTGGAGCAGATTGAAATTGTGGATCAGCGTTCCGCACTCCAGATGGAAATACAGAAAGCTCATGATGCCAAGGATCAACCCAACGATATAGAGACGGATCAGACCTTTGTCCAATCTGCTCTGACAATCTGAGAGCTTACAGCGCAGGAAATCAACAAAAGGCAGAGCTGCCAGCGTATAGCAGGCCGTACCGATCAGACCGCCGATATTGGAGACCGCGATCCGCCAGTCGGTGATCGACAGCCAGCCCGAAGAGATCATGCACGCGATCGGTACGCTGTCCTTCGGCTCAATGCCCATGCAGTAATCGCCGATCATGCAGAGGACCATGCCGGGTATGACCCAGAGCATTTTTCCGTATATCTTTTTCAATTCATCTTTTGTCATAGCCAATGTCCTCCGATCATTTTCATTAAGAGCCAAGGAAGGCATACAGCTGCTCATGGAGCCTTCGCATTTCTTCCGGCGCTTTCATGGAATGCTGATACATAAACCGGTTTCCGAAATCACTTCGGAAAACAAAACCCATGATAACTGCCACAATCGAGGACGGCAGGATCAGGAACACATTCATCTTGACCGGAGACAGCTTAACACCCTTTCCCTTAATGCGCCGAAAATTTTCCTGGATCCTGCACGCGGTCTTTTTCATAAGGAAGGGATTCTCCCCGGCGCGCCGCGGATCATCGGCTTCATAGTACGCATCCGCAATCGGAACCACCATCCCCAGGTGACAGATCTGCCATTCGTGCATGTCACTTACTATCTGGTACGGGATATGTGCTCTCCTGAATAATGCTGTCAGTTCTTTTTCTCGTCTGTCCGTTCTTCCGATCGTGGTCGGCTGGATGATCCGCGGAGTTAGATCCGCGTCAAGAACGCCTCCCTCCAGACTACCGCCCGCTCCCGGAAATGCCGGCAGGATCCGTCCGCTTCCGCATACCGCCTCCCATTGTTCGTATGGATCCAATGAATTGACCATGGTCACAATGGTGGGACTGCTATTATCCTTCAGTTCGGCAAGGGCTGTCATCAGCTGATCTTCGCGAACGGTAAGGAATATGCAGTCGTAGCGATCATGATCATCGAGCGAGGACAGGACGGTGACCTTTGCGGTTTTGATCCGTCCGTTTCTATTATACAGCAGTCCTTTTGTCTGCAGGTCACGAAGACGCTTTCCTCTGGTAAAGACCGTGATATCAACGCCTGCCTCGGAAAGCAGTGCCGCATACAGGCTTCCGATCACACCGGCACCGTATATCAATACTCTCATAGCCTGCGGTCTTTCCTCAGCCCACTAACTGTTCCAGCGGAACGCCCCTTTTCAGCGCGCTGCAGTAGGAGGCGGTGCATCTTTTGTATTGCTCAAAGGTGTGCGCGGCCTGCGCAGTGTCGTGATAGGCTTTCCAGCAGCCGACGAGCTTCACGCCTTTACGGGTGTTCTTCATGAAGCTTCGCACATCCTTTGCCGGATAGCTGAGAAAGACGCCGATCTCGTGCGGGAAGCTTCGGCGATGGACCAGCCGGTTGATGAGCTCCATGACAAGCGAGTCGGCGTTTGCACAGGTATATCCCAGTTCCTTTAACAGGGCAGCGGTCTCCGAATCGCGCATATCCTCTGCCAGCCGCTCCGGCCGGTACAGATACACCAGCGCGTGCCTGTCATGAAGCCGGATCGGGATCACCCGGATCCCTTTTCCCGTCAGCATCCGGTTCAGTCTGCGCAGCTCCCTGCGGAATGCGCGGATGTCGGTCACCTCCGTGGAAAACAGGTTTCCCGTCTTGATCCCCGCCAGGGTTGGGGCACAGTTCTC
>JAILOV010000062.1 GCA_024690605.1 Lachnospiraceae bacterium
GCTCGCCGGCGCGATCTATTCGCACTGGATGGACGCGAACGAACAGAACATCAAGCTGGGAGAGTGGGTGCGCATCGGCGACACGATGGTGCGCTACATGCCCGGCAACGGACAGGGACTCTATGAGATCAAGGCGGCATTTTAGATTTTTTATCGGTTACCGGTTGACAGGAGAACTGCAGAGGAGTATGATGGTTTTAATGAATTAAACGATTAACGAAGGCAATACTAAATCTTCATCATACTTCCTTTAAGAGAGCGGCTGCGGAGGGATTCCCCCGCAGCCGTTCCCCTTACCGGGCCTGCCTGACAAACCAGAGAGGAGCCTGTACGAGATGTCTATGATCACGCTCAAGGAAATCGCAGAGATCTGCCATGTTTCCACCGCCACCGTCTCCAATGTCATCAACGGCAAATCCAAAACAAGCGAAGAAACGGCCGCGCGCATCCGCGCGGTGATCGAAGAGACCGGGTACCGCACCAACGTGGTGGCCAGAGGTCTCAGGACCAGACGCACCAACATGATCGCGCTGATCGTGGAGGACGTCGCGCAGTTCACCTCGCCGACGCTGATCTCCGGCATCATGGCTCAGTGCGAGGAGCGTGGTTTTGCCGTGGTCCTCTACAATCTCCGTCTCTATGACCGCTGGTCGGACACCTGGTACGATCAGGAGAAGAAATATCATTCCGTTCTCGATCCCGTTCTGCAGAGCATTCTGTCCTCCGGCGCGGACGGCGTGATCTATCTGGCCGGGCACGCGCGCGTGATCCGCTGCTTCCCGGACAGCTTCCCGCTGCCGGCCGTGATGTCCTATGCTTTTTCCGATTCCGTCCGCGTCCCTTCCGTCGTCATCGATGATGAAGCGGGCGCCCGCGAGGTGGTCGATTACCTGATCTCCATGGGGCACAGGCGCATCGGCTTTGTGGCCGGCAGAGAGGACAACCTGCACAGCAGACAGCGTCTGGCGGGCTATCAGCAGTCCCTGCTCAAGGCAGGGATCCTCTACGATCCGGGCCTTGTCTACTACGGTCATTGGACCAGGGAATCCGGCTACGCCGGTGCCGAAGCGCTGGAAGGCAAAGAGATCACAGCCTATTTTGCCATTTCCGACCGCATGGCCGGCGGTGTCTGTGACTATCTGGAGAAGAAGGGCAGACAGGTCGGCAGGGACGTTTCCGTCGCGGGATTTGATGACGAGAGCATCGCTGCCTATTTTCGCCCGCCGCTCACCACAACGGCTCTGCCGCTTCACGAGATCGGCAGAGTCTCCGCGGAGCTTCTGCTGGACCGCATCCAGGATCCGGAGGGCGGGAAGTATTTTCCCACAGAACCGGAGATCGTCAGGGTTCCCTGCAGCTTTATCGAGCGCAGTTCCGTCTGCAGGTTGTGAATGACAGATCCATTCTATTCAGTGTACGATCAGGTGGTTTATCGTTAAACCCAATCAGGGGGATCCGAGGGATCGGAAAAGGAGGGTGTATGGTCTACTATGTTTCTGCAGGCGCATCCAGAGACGGGGACGGGAGCCGTGAGATGCCGTTTAAACACATCGATGACGCGGCGCGCATCGCACAGGCCGGCGACGAGATCGTGGTCGCGCCGGGGGTGTACAGGGAGCGCGTCGTTCCGAGAAACGGCGGCACGGAGGAGAAGCGGATCGTCTACCGCTCGGAAAAGCCGCTGGGCGCCGTGATCACCGGCGCGGAGATCGTGACCGGCTGGAAGAAGCATCGCGGCAATGTGTGGACCGTGCGCGTC
Organism: Lachnospiraceae bacterium; assembly: GCA_024690605.1. Taxonomy (GTDB): domain Bacteria; phylum Bacillota; class Clostridia; order Lachnospirales; family Lachnospiraceae; genus Butyrivibrio. The sequence continues at coordinate 1,760 of JAILOV010000062.1, forward strand.
AATAACGGGGTTTTCGGTGACTACAATCCCTACACGACGCGGGTCTGCGGCGACTGGTATTTTGCGCCGACGATCCGCCACACGGGCTCTGTCTATCTCAACGATCTTGCGATGTATGAGACCGACACCCTGAAGGAATGCGCGAAGGGCGCACCGGATCCGTTCGCGTGGAACAACGGGGAATCAAAATACAAATGGTACACGGAGCAGGATGGTGATGAGACCGTGCTCTACGCCAATTTCCAGGGACTGGATCCCAATAAGGAAAAGGTGGAGATCAGCGTTCGCCGCAACTGCTTCATGCCGGATGAGAACGAGCGGAACTATATCACTGTCAGCGGCTTCTGCATCTGCAAGGCGGCCACGACCTGGGCACCGCCCGCCGCCTATCAGGACGGTATGATCGGCCCGCACTGGGCCAAGGGCTGGATCATCGAGGACTGCGAGATCTACGGCAGCCGCTGCTGCGGGATCTCCCTCGGCAAGTACCGTGATCCGGAGAATGACATGTATTTCTTCACGAAGCACGTCAAGAGTCCCACACAGATGGAACGGGACGCCGTGTGCCGCGGACAGTACCACGGCTGGCTCAAGGAGCGGATCGGCGGGCACATCATCCGCCGCTGCAACATCCATCACTGTGAGCAGACCGGCATTGTCGGCCGCATGGGCGGCGTCTTCTCTACGATCGAGGACTGCGAGATCCATCACATCTGCAATTCGCAGCAGCTGGGCGGTGCGGAGACGGCAGGCATCAAGCTCCATGCCGCCATTGATGTGACGATCCGCCGGAATCACATCCATCACAGCATCATGGGTGTCTGGTGCGACTGGCAGGCGCAGGGCGCCAGGATCACACAGAACCTGATGCATGACAACACGCGGCCCGAAGGAAAGAAGCAGGCACCGGGCGCGATGTTCTGCACCGATGTGTTCATCGAGGTCGGACACGGGCCGACCCTCATCGACAACAACATCCTGCTCTCGCCGGTCGCCGTGACGATCCCGAGCGAGGGTATCGCCGTCGTGCACAACCTGATCCTCGGCGGCTATTCCCTCATCAATTCCGGTGTGGACAGCGAGATCAACGGGCAGAGAGAACCGCGCTACACGCCGTATCACATTAGGCACCGCACCGAGGTCGCCGGCTTTATGACGATCCTGCACGGTGACGACCGCATCTACAACAACATCTTCCTCCAGCAATATCCGGTGAAGGACAAAAAGAAGACTTTCAAAGACGCGGACTATGAAGTCGTCGGGACGGCGCCTTTTGATATTTTCCCTTCCGAGGAGGAATGGAGCGCGCAGTTTGACATGGAGAAGAATCCGGACATGGGGAAGCTCGCGAGCGCGCATTTCGGGCATCTTCCCGTATGGGTGGGCGGCAACGCGTATTTTGGCGGCGCGACGGTGAGCAAACATGAAAAGGACGGCTTTGTCGGGAAGAAGACCGGCGTGAAGGTTGCGCTCATCGAGAAGAAAGGACGGTACACATTAAAGACCAATCTCTACACGTATCTTAAGGATTTCCGGGATCGGATCATCACGAGTGAGATCCTGGGCTGCGCGTTCGAACCGGAGCAGCGCTTCGAGAATCCCGACGGCACGGCGATCACGCTGGACCGGGATTATCTGGGAGAACACAGAGGGGTGAACGCTCTGCCAGGGCCCTTTGCGGAGGCACCGGATGCCGGCAGAACCCTGTGGGAATTCTGACGTCCGGATGACGCGGACGGGGCACGGATACCGTTTTTCACGGATGTAGAAAAGGAGGTTTGCAAGATGGCGAAGCTTACGATCAATGAGAACAAAACCTGCGGAACGATCGCGCCGGAGATCTACGGTCATTTTTCCGAGCATCTGGGACGCTGCATCTATGACGGCGTTTTTGTCGGCGAACAGTCCGACATCCCCAATGTGAACGGCATGCGGACCGATGTGGTCGAGGCATTAAAGGAGATCAAAGTGCCGGTGCTGCGCTGGCCGGGCGGATGCTTTGCGGATGAATATCACTGGAAGGACGGCATCGGTCCCAAAGCGTCGCGCAAGAAACTGGTCAACACGCACTGGGGTGGCGTCACCGAGGACAACAGCTTCGGCACGCATGAGTTCATGGAGCTGTGCCGGCAGATCGGCTGCAAGACCTATGTGAACGGGAATCTCGGCAGCGGGACCGTGCAGGAGATGAGTGAGTGGGTCGAATACATGACCTTTAACGGTGTCTCGCCGATGGCGGAACTTCGGAAGAAGAACGGACATGAGGAGCCGTGGGCCGTGGATTATTTCGGTGTCGGCAACGAGAACTGGGGCTGCGGCGGAAACATGACCGCCGAACACTATGCCAACGAGTACCGCCGGTATCAGACCTATGTTCGGCAGTATGACAAGGACCATCCGGTGGCAAAGATCGCCTGCGGCCCCGGAACGGAGGACACGCACTGGACGCGCGTTCTGCTGGAGACCTGCTATGATCATGCCCCTGCCAACACGCACGGTTTCATGGATCTGATGTCCCTGCATTACTATGTGTTTCCCGGCGGGTGGGATGACAGGGGCGCCGCGACCGAGTACTCCGACGAGCGCTGGTATCAGACGCTGTTCAAGGCGCTCGGTATCGAGAAGATGATCGCCGGCCACACGGCCGTGATCGATCAGTTTGATCCGGAGAAGAAGATCGGCTTTGCCGTCGATGAGTGGGGCAACTGGTTTGATGTAGAAAAAGGCACCAACCCCGGTTTCCTGTATCAGCAGTCAACCGTCCGCGACGCGCTGGTGGCGGGCATCACATTGAACATCTTCAACAAGCGCTGCGATCGCGTGCGGATGGCCTGCCTCGCGCAGATGATCAACGTGCTCCAGTCGGTGATCCTGACGGAGGGCGACCGGATGGTGAAGACCCCCACCTGGCACGTGCTGCACCAGTTCCGTCATCATCAGGGCGCGGAGCTTCTGGAGAGCGCACTCACAGAAGCGGGCGAGACGGGAACGGAAAAGTGGACGGTACCGGCGGTCACGGAATCCGTCTCCCGAAAGGACGGCATCATCACGATCACGCTGAACAACCTGTCCCTGACGGACGCACAGGAGGTCACGGTGCAGTTTACGGAGGATGCGGCCCGCACGGTCACGGAAGCGACCGTGGTGACCGGTTCCGATGTGCATGACCACAACACGTTCGACACGCCGGAGACGGTGAAGGAAACGGCGTTCTCGGACTATCGCAGCGATGGCAGAAAACTGACCGTTACGCTTCCGAAGGCCGGTGTGGTGATGCTCCGAGTGAAATAATTATCCATTGACAGTTGTATGGTTTCGGAAGTATAATGTTTTCAGTTGGTAAATCGATTTATCATATCATTACTGACAGTATAGGAGGGTCTATGAAGCTGGACAAGAAAAAGATCCGCGGTTACAGAGAATTTCTTTATGTCCTTCCTTTCATCATCCTGGTCCTGATCTTTGCGTACTATCCGCTTTACGGCTGGGTCTATGCGTTCTATGACTACAAACCGCCGGCACCGCTGTCTCCCGATCAGTTCGTCGGGTTCAAATGGTTCCACTACATGCTCGACAATGAGATCAAGAGGAAGCAGATCTTTCAGGTGTTGCTGAACACCTTTGCGATCAGCGGTCTGAGCATGCTGTTCTCCTGGTTCCCGATGATGTTCGCGGTCTTTCTGAATGAGATCCAGTGCCAGCCCTTCAAGAAGTTCGTGCAGACGGTCACGACGCTGCCCAATTTCATCAGCTGGGTCCTTGTGTATTCCATTGCGTTCTGCGTGTTTAACAGCACCGGTGTTGTCAACAGCGTCCTCATGCAGCTGGGGATCATCGATATGCCGATCATGTTCCTGCAGTCCTCGGAGCATATCTGGTTCAAGATGTGGCTGTGGCTCACCTGGAAGAACGCGGGCTGGGCGGCCATCATGTACATTGCCGCCATCACCGGCATCGACGAGGAACTGATCGATGCTGCCCGGGTGGACGGCGCCAATCGCTGGAAGATCATCTGGCACATCACGATCCCCAGCATTCTGCCGACCTACCTGGTGCTCCTGTTCCTGAACATGGCGAACTTCCTCTCCAACGGCATGGAGCAGTTCTTCGTCTTCCAGAACTCCTTCAACGTGGATTACATTCAGGTGCTGGATCTGTATGTCTATAATATGGCGATGGGCGGCGGCGCCTATTCGCTGTCGACCGCCATCGGCGTGCTCAAGAGTGTGGTCAGTATCATTCTGCTGTGCGTGATGAACACGATCTCCAAGGTTACGAGAGGGGAGGGATTCATCTGATGGCTGACGTAAAGATCTTAAAGAAAAAGACACGCAAAAAGCAGGATCCGGTCGATCTGGTGATGCATGTCATCACTTATATCGTCTACACGTTTTTTGCTTTTGTCTGCGTGTATCCGTTCTACTATATTTTTATCAACACGATCAGTTCCAATGATCTGAGCGCACGGGGCAAGGTCACATTCTGGCCCAGGGAGATCCACTTCACCAACTATATCAATGTCTCCCACATCCCGTCGCTGCTGGATGCATTCAAGATCTCCCTTGCAAGAACGATCCTCGGGACGCTCCTGACGGTGTTCGCGTCGGCCTTCCTGGGCTACATGTTCACCAGAAAGACCATGTGGAAGAGAAAGCTCTGGTACCGGCTGGTGGTCGCGACCATGTATTTCAACGCCGGCATCATCCCGTTCTTCATCACGATGAAGAATATCGGCCTCTACAACACGTTCTGGGTTTACATCCTGCCGACCGTGGTGTCTCCTTTCTACATCGTCCTCTGCAAGACCTTTGTAGAGTCCGTGCCCAAGGAACTGACGGATGCGGCGGAGCTGGACGGCGCGGGGACGATCCGCACCTTTATCTCGGTGATCATTCCGGTCATCAAACCGATCCTGGCGACGGTCGCGATCTTCAGCGCGGTCGCGCAGTGGAACTCCTTCCAGGACACGCTGCTGCTGGTCAGTGATCCGAAGCTTTCCACACTGCAGTTCACGCTGTATCAGTACATCAATCAGGCGAGCTCCCTCAAGGCGCTCGTTAACAGCACCGGCAATGCCGCCTCTCTGGCTGCTTCGCTGGCGCATGCCGCAACGGCGACTTCGATCCGCATGACGGTCACGATCGTGGTCGTCGCACCGATCCTGCTGGTCTACCCGATCTTCCAGCGGTATTTTGTCAAGGGTATCATGATCGGGGCTGTCAAGGGTTAGTTCTGGCACCGTAAGGAGCTATGTAACTGTCAATCAACAAAAGGGAGGTAACAAATGAAAGCTAAGAGAATCGTTTCATTGTTGACCGCCGGTGCTCTGGTCCTCGGGACTATCGCGGGATGCGGCGGCGCAGGCGGCGATGCAGCCACCCAGCCGGCTGACTCCGGACAGACGGAAGCCAAGGCGGACACCGGCAGCGCGGATGCCAAGGCGGATACGGCCGCGGCGGATGCCGGAAGCGGCGACACCATGGAGATCGAGGTCTATGACGCGGCTGCCAACTATCAGGGTCTGCAGACCGGATGGTTCGACAAGGTCGTTAAGGACCGATTCAATATCGATTTGAACATCATCGCACCGCAGGTGGCCGGTGATGCGATCTACCAGACCCGCACGAGTGCCGGCAATCTCGGCGACATCGTGCTCCTGGATGCGGTGGATTTCGCGGACTGCGTCAAGGCCGGTCTGATCAAGGACATCTCCGCGGACATCGGCAACTACAGCAATCTGAACGGTTTCATCGATCAGATCAAGGTCTACAACAGCGGCCTTGAGGGCAACAACGGTGAGATCTACGGTATCCCGACCCAGATGATGAACACCTCTCCGACGTCCTATTCGCAGGATGTCATTTATTCCAGCCCGCTGCTTCGCTGGGACTATTATCAGGAGCTGGGCATGCCCGACATCAAGGATCTTGACGGTCTTGTTGATGTTCTTGGACAGATGCAGAAGGCGCATCCCACCAACGATGCGGGTGATCCGTGCTATGCGGTTTCCCTGTGGCCCGACTGGGACGGCAACGACAACATGCTCGGTATCGCGAATGTTGTTCAGCTGACCACCTGGTACGGCGAGAAGATCAAGGATTCCGCGATCCTCAAGGCGGACGGCAAGACCTTCACTCCGATCACGGACAAGACCGCGACCTACTACAAGATGCTGAAGTTCCTGAACAGCCTGTATAAGGCGGGTCTCGTTGATCCCGATTCCGGTACGCAGGACTGGAACGCCGCTTGCGCAAAGATGAGCGCCGGTCAGGTCAACATGTTCTGGTACAGCTGGCAGGTCGGTTTCTGGAACAGCCAGGAGCGTCTGGACAACGGCACGGCCATGATCTTTGTCCCCGTGGATGATCAGAACTACTATGCCGATGCGGATCCTTACTACGGCAGCGGCCGTGTCTTCGGTATCGGCTCCGGCGTGGACGATGCGAAGTATAAGACGATCCTTGAGTTCCTTGACTGGTACGCATCTCCCGAGGGTCTTGAATTCGAGCATGCCGGCATCAAGGACTTCAACTACACGGTCGGCAGCGACGGCAAGTACACCGCGATCAACGACAATGCGCTGATGGACAACCTCAATGTTCCGGAAGAGTACGGCGGGGCAGGCTACAACGACGGAAACAACCAGATCAATGAGTGGATCGTGAGCGCCAACGCGATCAATCCCAACACCAACGAGACCTATGCGAAGGATTACTGGTCCTCCTGGAAGGCTTCAACGCTCACGCAGATGAAGAAGGACTGGGCGGCGAGGTTTGGTGCCGCGGAGCCCGCAGAGTGGATGCAGAAGAACAACAAGCTGGTCATCAGCCCCAACGTCACGGTGCCGCTGGGCTCCGATACGGCTGATATCAGTGTTGTCCGCAATCAGTGCAACAAGACCCTGTGCGACGCTTCCTGGAAGATGATCTTTGTCAAGGATGACGCGAGCTTTGATTCCATGTGGGATGAGATGACCGCAACCATGGATGGTCAGGGATTCCAGGATCTCTACAAGTTCGACGTTGAGAAGTGGCAGCCACAGGTTGACGCGAAGAACGCGGTCAAGTAAGATCTGCAGCACACCTGAAAAGAAACGGGGGAGCCGACGGCTCCCCCTGTTTTACTGTTCAAGTCATGTATGGGATCCCGTTGATATGCTTTCCCGGATCATGGATTTCTGTGGGGTTTTTGTGCGCTGACCGCTTCCTCCGCGTCGGAGAACATCTTCTGCAGATTCTTCACCTCCGAATAGACGGAATAGGCACCGGCCATGTAGATCGTGCAGGGGATGTCGTCGATCTCGCGGATCGATTCGATCTTTTTGATCACCTTTTTCACTGTTTCATCCAGCTCTTTTCTGTCTTCAAACTGGCGCACAATCACAAACTGGTCACCGTTCATGCGGCCGGTGACGTCCTTTGTTCCCGTGGCGGTACGGATCCTGCGGGAAACCTCCTGCAGCAGATGGTTGCACCATTCCCTGCCGTAGTCCTGCGTGAAGAAATGAAAATGATCGATGTCAAAGACCATGATCGCAAAATCCGTCCCCTTGAACACGAAACTGTCCTGAAAGCGGAGCACGGCTTCCACCATGCCCATGAGACTCAGGGATCCTGTCAGCGGATCCTTGCGGGAGAGTGCATCCGCCGATCCTCCCTGCTCCTGCAGATCCGTGACATCGAGGAAATAGCCCATGAGTCCTACGATCTCGCCGTCCCGGTAGATCGGCATCTTGCTGGCAATGATACCGCGGATCTCGCCCTTGCGGATCACGGTTCCCGGTACGAGGAAGGTCTGCTCGCCGAAGGAAAGGATCCGTTCCTCATCGACGCGGATCGGCTCGGGATCCACGTGCCAGCCGATCTCCTCATCGGTGCGCCCGATGATCTCCGAAACGGACTCCAGTCCGAAATAGTTGAGAAACTGCTGGTTGGCGCCGACAAAACGACGGCTTCTGTCTTTCCAGAAAAAGGCCGTATCGGAATAGAGCGTGAAATTTTTCCACAGGAGCTCGGGGGAGAAGATATTCTCCGAGTTCTTTCCGGATGAAGTCAAGTCCGCGCGCATCATGCCGCGGGCGTACTTGAGAACATCGGGAGCCAGCCGCCGGTAGCAGGAGAGGATCATGCGCTCCCCGGGCTCGCCGGCATAGAGAAAGGCGTAGAGCGTCCAGATGAAGGTGCCGCTGCCGATCCTGGTGCGGAAGGGGGCGGAGACATAGTGATAGTCGCTCTCGTCGATCCGCTTCTCCAGTGTCTCCAGATCGGCGAATGCATGAAAGCGGTCCCTGTCCTCGGGATAGATCTCTTCCTTTGCATAGAGCCGCAGTTCTTCCTGCGCGGGGATCTGATTGTAATCCCGGATGGTCTGCGCACTGCGGTAGAGATTCTGTGACATGCCGGTCTTCATGTCGATCAGTTCGATCCGATCGTAGATCGTGCACAGGCTGTGCAGATAGTCGGTGAGATGCGCGGCCTTGTCGATCAGCCGGTCCTCGGAGAGATTCTGCAGGATGCAGAGGAAGGCGTCACCGCCCGGAAAACCGGCGATCCGTCTGACCTGTGCGTAGCAGTGGGAGTCCGCGCGCACGAAATCGATCGCCTGCACGCTGTCGGTCTCAATGGCCTTGAGGATCATGGCGAGGAATTTGCCGCGAAGCGTGGAGTGCGGATTTTTGAATTCCTCCTCGATCTGTGAAAGCGCGTGGATGCCCAGATGTTCCAGTGTGGTCATGTAGCTTTTGTTCGCGAAGAGGTAGCGGAGATCCCCGTTTGCGTATTCGATCATGGCAAGCGGGATCTGACCTTCCCGGTAGACGGATTCGGTCTCGTTGTCTCTGACGAACTGCATGGGCGTCGCGCTCAGGACGTTGATCCGGCCGATATCGTGATAGTACTGTCGTTTGACCGGGTTTTCCAGAACAAAGCCATGTTTTTTCAGGTATTCGTGGCTTTCCCTGTGCGGCATGGGCCTGCCGATAAAGTAGCCCTGTGCCTGTTCGCAGCCGATGCTCTTTAAGAATTCGAGCTGTTCTTTTGTCTCTACACCTTCAGCCAGCGTATGGACGCCGATCCGCTTGGCCATGTCAACGACGGATTTGACGATCTCCTGCGAGCGGGCATTAAAATTGCTCAGGAAGATCATGTCGATCTTCAGTGTTTCGAAATGATAGTCCTTGAGAACATTGAGAGAGGAATAACCGCTGCCGAAGTCGTCCATCCAGACGCGCAGACCGCGGTCCCAGAAGTGTTCGATCTCCTCCTGCAGACGGGTTTCGGCGGCTTCCATCATGCTCTCCGTGATCTCCACACGGAAAGCCTCTCTGGGCACCTTGTTTTCCCGGATCGCGTCCTCAATGACCTGATGGATGTCGCAGAGGGCGAAATCGAGGCGGGAGATGTTAAAGGAGACAGCGACGGTCTGCTTGGTCTTTGCCATGGTCCCGGCGTAGTTCCTGCAGATCTGACGGATCACGCAACTGTCGAGCTTGTGGATGAGCTTCGCCTGTTCCAGCGGGGGGATGAATTCGTCGGGATTGAGCAGCCCGTATACCGGATCTTCCCAGCGCGCGAGCGCTTCCATACCGCAGATCTCGCCGGTGAGCGTGCGCACGACAGGCTGATACCAGACCCGGATCCAGCCCTCATCGACCGCGCGATCGATATTATCGATGACATAGGACCGAAGAGCGTCTCCTGTCGGTTTTTTCCGGTCATTCATAGGCGGCCTCCCCAAAGGGATCGGATAAAGTATCCGATCGTGATCTGCGCCTGAAACTTTCTGTATATCATGACAGTATACCACTATTTCTATTAATAATAAAGTTACTTTGCCGGGAGAATTGTGTCTGATCGATCGTTTACCGCCTTTGCATTTACTATTTGAGGCTGACCGTGAGTCACAGGAGAATGATCCTTGTGGTCCGGCATGGCGGAGGGCGCGTCCGGTCATTGACTTGACGGCTGGAAAAGGATACAATAATCATCGGAGGATTGCGGGAGTTGCAAAGCAACGGAGCGATCCGCATACATCATTGTGTGAAGAAAGGAAAGATGATGAATGGATTGAAGAAGGGTGTGAACCTCGGCGGATGGATGTCGCAGTGCGATTACAGCAAAGAACGGCTGGATCATTTCATCACGGACCGTGACTTTGAGAAGATCGCGTCCTGGGGGGTGGATCATGTGCGGCTGCCGATCGACTACAATGTGATCCAGAACGAGGATATGAGCTTTAAGGAGGACGGACTTGCCCGCATCGAGGGTGCGGTCGCACTGGCAAAGAAGCATGGTCTGAAGCTCGTGCTCGATCTGCACAAGACCCTCGGCTATTCCTTTGACAAGGGAGAGCAGGAGAGCGGGTTCTTTGAAAACGAGAAGTATCAGGAGAATTTCTACAGGGTATGGGAGGAGCTGGCAGGGCGTTTCGGGAGTGATCCGGAGACGGTCTATCTGGAGCTTCTCAACGAGGTGACGGATGAGAGTTATCTCGAGCCCTGGAACCGCATCTGGAAGACCTGTGTGGCCAGGATCCGACGCATCGCGCCGGATTCATGGATCCTGATCGGCAGCTACAACTACAATGCGGTATCCACGCTGCAGTATCTGGATCCTCCCGCTGACAAAAAGATGATCTACAATTTCCACTGCTATGAGCCGTTCAAGTTTACGCATCAGGGGGCCTACTGGACGGACGCGATCGACCGGGACGCGCGCCCTTCCTTTGCCGAGAGCGGCGCTTCGGAAGCGTACTATGACGAGCTGTTCGCCTCGGCGATCGAAAAGGCGGAAAAGGAAGGTGTTTCCCTCTACTGCGGAGAATACGGCGTGATCGACGTGGCAAGTCCCGAGGATGCGCTTTCGTGGTTCCGGACGATCCATGCCGCATTTGAAAAGTACGGGATCGCCCGCTGTGCATGGAGTTACAAGGAGATGGATTTCGGTATCTCCGATGCCCGCATGGATGGCGTGCGGGATGAACTGATCAGTGTTCTCTGAGGAAGTATCATGACAGAAGAAGAACAGTCTGCGGCTTTCCAGCAGACCTTATCTACCTACTATGACGAACTGAAATGGCTCTATAATGAGCTGTATCACAACGATGAGCAGGCATTTTCCTACTTCATCTCGATGTTGCGCGTCTGCTATATGCGCAGGGATCCGTCATTTGTCGGTCGTGACCGGACGGATGCGACCGATCAGACGGAGATCAGCATGCTGATGTATATGGATTTTGATATCCAGAACATGCAGAAGGTCGGCCCGCAGCTTGACGAGGCACGTGCGTGCGGTATCGGAAGCGTCTATCTGCTCTCGGCGAAGGGGGATCCGACGGCGTTTATCCGCGCCTGCCACGAGCGCGACATGCGTGTCGGGGTCGCTTTCTCCGTCGCGCCCGCGGACTACCGCAATCCGACGCTCTTCAATGATATGCTTGCCGACATCCTGCGGCTGTGCGGCTGCGGCGCGGATCTTTTGCACTGCAGGCCCCTTCCTCCCTTCCATCCGCTGGTGCGCATGATGCGCATGGCACTGGAGATCGTCTGCCCCGGTGTGGTGCTAGTGGGAGAGACCGAGGGCGGCCTTCCGGAGACCATGTCCTGGTTCGGGACCGCGGACAAACCGGAGTGTCATGTGATCAGCAACATCGCGCTAATGGAGGATATCTGGCATACCGTGGCGACCAGGGATGTGCGTCTTCTCAGACAGCAGATCGAACTGGTGTCGCAACAGGCGACACGCGGCTGCCTGCTGAACTTCCTGCGCAATCACCGCGTGATCCGCTGGAGTCTGGACTATGATCACCTGAGACAGTTCAGTGTGCAGGAGGACGCGCACCGGCGCTTCCTCAATGACTACTTCTCCGGCGCCTGGCCGGGGAGCACGGCCAGAGGACGGCTGGTGGAGCTGCCCGGAGGCGGTGCGGGGATCATGGGGACGACCTCCGATCTCTGCGGGATCACGGCGGCGGAAGAAGCAGGCGACGTGCAGGCGCTGGATAGCGCGATCCGGCTGGATATCATGCTGCATGCGATCATATTCACGCTGGGCGGTGTTCCGGCACTGTGCAGCGATGACTACAACCGGCTGAATGCCGGCCGGATCAGACAGAAGGGCGACTGGGTGGAACGTCTGTTTGACACGACCCGGGGGCTCGGAGAGATCCGATCCTCGCATCGCGCTTTTGAGAGAGGCGCGGATGTCTGGACGCTGGAGACCTGGAATGATCATGTGCTGGGGATCGGCCGGTACTGCCGCGGAGAGAAGCTGCTGGCGCTGTTCAATTTCGGTGACAATGATGAGATCGCCTGGATCGATGAGGCGGAGCCCTACACGGATCTGCGGACGGATGCGTTCCGCGAGGCCAAGGCGGTGAGTCTTCCGGCACATGACTTTGCGTGGCTGATGACAACATTTTAGGATACGGGAAATGCTTTCCCGTAAAGGGGCGGTCGCATGAGCGGATTATACGGGGCACTGGAAGCCGGCGGGACCAAGATGGTCTGCGCAGTCGGAGATGAGAACGGGACGATCCTGGAGCAGACATCGATCCCCACGACGACACCGGCGGAGACGATGCCGCTCATTGCGGCCTGGTTTGAAGATAAAGGGATCGGGGCACTCGGGGTCGGGTGTTTCGGTCCCATTGATGTTCACAGGGACTCCCAAAGCTTTGGAACGATCCTGGAGACGCCCAAGCTTGCCTGGCGGCACTTCGATATCGTCGGTTCCCTGCGTGATGCGCTGCGGGTTCCGATCGGCTTTGATACGGATGTGAACGGATCGCTTCTCGGGGAGGCGACCTGGGGCGCGGCAAAGGGACTGACGGATGCCGTCTACATCACGATCGGTACCGGGATCGGCGCGGGCATTCTCGCGGGCGGCAGGATCCTGCACGGCATGCTGCATCCCGAGGTCGGACACATGCGGCTGCAGGTGCACCCCGGAGACACCTATGCGGGAAAATGTCCCTATCACGGAACCTGTTTTGAGGGTCTGGCCTCCGGGCCGGCGATCGGGGAACGGTGGGGCAGTCCCGCTGCGGAACTGGCTGATCGGGATGAGGTCTGGGAACTCGAGGCAGGCTATATCGCGCAGGCCGTTGCGTCACTGATCATGGTGCTCTCTCCGCAACGCTTCATCCTCGGCGGCGGCGTGATGCATCAGGAGCAGCTTTTTCCGAAGATCCGGAAAAAGACGCTCGACTATGTGGGTGGATATCTGAACACAAGGGAACTGGGGGATCCGGACAGCTACATCGTGCCGGCCGCTTTAAAGGATGATCAGGGGATCATCGGAGCCGTGAAACTCGCGATGGATGCGGCGCTCTGAGGCGGCATCCGGTCAGTCTTTTCTCTCCCGTCTTGCCAGTTCGATGGCGTGCCGCACGCGCAGGCTCAAAACCTCGGGAACAAAGGGCTTTTGAATGAAATCCACAGCGTCCGTCAGCATGGCCGCTGCGTCGTGTTCCTGTTCCTTGCCGTCGGTCAGGATGATGACGGGCAGCTCGGCAGTCTGCGCCAGTTGTTCCGCTTCGCGCAGTCTGGCCAGTGTTTCCGCACCGCTTAAGTCGGGCATCTGATAGTCCAGGAGGATCAGATCGGGGTGTTTCTCCTCGGTGTAGGACAGAAGCGCTTCGCCCGAATCCAGCGTGGTCACGCGGATCCCCTCCCACTGCAGGATCTTTGCGGCGGTGCACAGATTTTCCGGCTCGTCATCCACAATGGCCACCCAGGGAGCTTCCGTTGCTGCCGCTTCCCGCTTTTCCTCCTCCTCGTCCTCATTGTCCGGAGAGATCAGCTCGGTCTCATAAAAGATCTGTGCCAGTTCATGGAATTCGGATTTGTCCCAGGCGGTGATCGTCCGGTCGATGACCTTTTGGATGTCGGGCTCCGTCACGCCAGGCAGCAGCAGAAAGAACTGGTTCGGCGCGCTCTGCATCATGATGTCGCTGTTACGCAGGGCGTTCTTTAAGATGTTTCCGAGATGCTCCGTGATCGTGGAGAAATCGCCGCGATCGATGTCCGGCGACATGAACACGATGGTGAAGAGCACCTTGTAGGCGGTGTTCTGGTAGCGGTGCATGTAGCGCAGCATATACCGGTAGATATAGCCGAAAGCGCTCTGGCCCACCCACAGCGCGTGGTTGGCGATATTGCGCTCGCCCAGGATGAGGCTCATTTTCTGCATGTCCTCGGCCTGCGCATCAAAAACCTCGCTGTTTCCGTCTTCGTTGTAGACGGAGCAGGCGCGCTTACCGTTCTTTTTGACGTAATAGACTGCTTTGTCGGCCTTTTCGAAGAGCTCGGCGTAGTCCGTGCCGGAGCGCGGCACGATGACGGCACCGGCTGAGACGCCGATGGGGATGTCCGTTTCGTCGTCGAGCACACGCTTGGAAGAGGAGAGCAGCTGCTCGTTGATGCGCTGGATCACGCCGGCTACGGCGTTTTCGTCGCTGATGTCCTTGAAGAAGACGATGAATTCGTCACCGCCGATCCGGCCGATGATGTCCTCCGCACGGGTGTTGCGCCGGAGAAGATCCGCAAAGGTGGTCAGGATCCGGTCGCCGGCCTCATGTCCGTGGAGATCGTTGACCAGTTTGAAATTGTCGACGTCGAGGATCGCCAGAACGCCGTTTTCATAGCGGCAGGTCTCAGCGAGCTTGCGCTCGACGCTGATCTTGTTCAGAAAGCCGGTGAGACCGTCCGTCGTGGATTCCCTGGTGAGCTCCAGGATGCGGGCGCGGTTCGTGAGGATGCGCTCGACGCGGAACAGCAGAACCTCGGCGCGGAAGGGTTTGCGCAGGAAATCCTCGGCTCCCTGATGGAACACGCGGGTTTCGTCCTCCTCGTCGTTCATGCCGGTCATGAAGATGACGGGGATCTGCATGTCATGCGTGGCACGGAGCATCTCCACCATATCAAGACCGTTCATGTCGGGCATGTAAAGATCCGACAGGATGAGGTCCGGCTTCTCCTCGTCATAGAGCCGGATGCCCTCCGCGGCGGTCTCGGCGCAGAACACCTGATACTTGTCCTTCAGGATGTTGTTGGTTACGGTGAGCACCATGGTCTCATCGTCGACGATCAGGATCTTTTCCATGCTTTCCCCGGTAAAGAATTCTGTTCAGAGTGTCCCTTTTATGATATCATAGATGGCGGGTTCTTGGCAACTGCATGCGTCCGAGCGGAAAGGAGAAAACATGAAGATCTATTCTGTACTTGATCCCGAATTCAAGCCCTACGGCAAGGTGCTGACCGGTTACGAGACCGGAGAACTGACAGAGGCGCTGGAGAAGTCTACGCCGCTGTCGGACAGTGTGGATTATGTGATGAGCGAGGCGGCACTGGAGTATACGCCCGTGTTCGGTGCGCTGCAGAACAACGCCTACGGCGGGATGCCGATCCAGATCGGCTACTGCAACGGGCACAACACAAAGCTCAACTGCCTGGAGTATCACCGGGACAGCGAGCTGAACATCGGCTCGACGGATTTTATCCTGCTGTTGGCCAAAGCGGACGATATCGAGAACGGCAAACTCGACACTTCCAAAGTCATGGCCTTCCGGGCAGCGAAGGGACAGGTGGTGCAGGTTTATGAGACGACGCTGCATTATGCCCCCTGTTCCGCGGCGAAAGGGTCCGGCTTTAAGGTCGCGATCGTGCTGCCGAAGGGGACCAACGGTGCTGTGCCGCATCTTGCGCCCGTGAACGACGAGGACAAATGGATGACGGCCTGCAACAAGTGGCTTCTGGCCCATGCCGAATCCTCGGAAGCGGCAGGCGGCGCCTATGTCGGACTGACGGGCGAAAACATCGACATTGCGGACCTGATCTGACGGATCCGTCAGCGTCCATGACTTGCAAATCGAATGTATGTTTGGTATAATCGCATGCATGGAGGATTTGCTTGAAGATCTGAATGAGGCACAGCGGGAGGCCGTCACGGCAACGGAGGGCTGTGTGCGTGTGATTGCGGGAGCGGGCAGCGGCAAGACGCGGGCGCTCTCGCATCGCTTTGCTTATCTGGTCAATGAGCTCGGCATCCTGCCGGGCCATATCCTGTGCGTCACCTTTACCAGCAAGTCGGCGAATGAGATGCGTCAGCGCATCCACCGTCTGACCGGTGACAATGACACCGGCTATATCAACACCTTTCACGGCTTCTGCAATTCCATCCTGCAGGAGGATTCCCACGCGGTCCAGTATCCGAAGAATTTCCTGGTGCTCGATAACAGCGATATCGATGACATGTTAAAGATCATCTATGAGGAGCGGGGGCTGTCCCTGCGTGACATGACCTTTGCCCGGGCGAGGGACATGTTTGAGATCCGCAAGACGATCGAGGAACAGGACTATCTGAAGGATATGATCGCCATGCCGCTCACGGCTCTTAAGGATAAATATGACCGGGCGGTGAAAACGGAGGACATTCTGTTCTACGGCTATCTCTATCAGGAGAAAAAGTGCTTCGGTCTGGACTATAACGATCTGATCATGTTCGCACTCCACATTTTTTCGGAGCACCCGGACATCCGTGAGAAATGGCAGAAGCGTCTGGAATACATCATGATCGATGAGTTTCAGGATATCGACGGACTGCAGCATAAGCTCATGGAGATCCTTGCGGGTTACCACCACAACCTGTTCATCGTGGGCGATCCGGACCAGACGATCTACACCTGGCGCGGTGCCGATGTGAAATTTCTTCTGGAGTTCGATAAAAACTTTCCGCACACACGCACGATCATGCTCAACGAAAACTACCGTTCCACGCCGCAGGTGCTGCACGCGGCCAACGCACTGATCGGTGTCAACAAAAGCCGCATCAAAAAGGATCTCATTCCCGTGCGCGGGGACGGCGAGAGTGTGCGCTGTCATTTCGCCGGGGATGCGGCGGCGGAGGCGGACTGGATTACCGGTGAGATGCTCGTGCTAAAAGGGAAAGGCGTTCCCTGGCGGGATATGGCGGTGCTCTATCGCGCGCACTACGTGTCCCGCACGATCGAGGAGGCCATGATCCGCGAGGACATCCCCTACACGATCACCTCGGGGGTGCCGTTCTTTGCCCGGGCGGAGATCAAGGATGCCCTCTGTTATCTGCGCATGGTCGTGTTCCGGGATGACCTGTCCTTCCGCCGGATCGTCAATGTTCCCAAACGCAACATGGGTAACCGGCGTATGCGTTTTCTCGAGGAGGCGGCGGCAGCGAACGGCGGCACCCTCTACGAATCGCTCGTGCGCAGTCTTGAAGATCCGCTGTTTAAGGGAACAAAGGCGCAGGCCTTTGTCGATCTTATCGAGCGGTTCGCCGCAGCGCTGAGCGCACAGACACCGGCTTCCGAGATGCTCGCAAAGCTCCTGGATGAGAGCGGCTATGAGGAAGCGCTGCGCACGGAGGGCGCGCAGGACAGGCTGGACAATCTGGCGGAGCTCAAACAGTCCGTCCATGAATATGAGACAAGCTGCGGAGAGGAGACCGCCGTTGAGGATTATCTGCGGCATATCGCGTTGTTTACCAATGCCGATGCCGTATCCGACCGGGTGGACAAGGTGCGGCTCATGACGGTGCATGCGGCCAAGGGACTGGAGTTTCCTTATGTGTTCCTGCCGGGCCTCAACGAGGGGATCTTTCCCTCACGCAAGGTGCACACTCTTCCCGGAATGGAAGAGGAGCGTCGTCTGGCCTTTGTGGCCATGACGCGCACAAAGGACAGGCTGTATCTTTCCGAGGCCGGAGGGACCGGTTTCGAGGGGATCCCGCGATATCCCTCCCGGTTTCTTCTGGAGATCGATCCGGCACTTCTGGAGTATACCGCACAGCCGGATGAGCAGCTGCTGCGCGCTGCCAAAGACTATATCGAACGCGACAGACGCACCTTTTTGCCGGCCGCGGAGGCGCTGTTTTCCGAGGGAGACCGTGTGCGCCACGCAGCCTTCGGGACAGGGATCATCCTCGCGGTTGACAGGGAAGATGCCGCTTATACCGTGCAGTTTGACCGGCTGGAGACGCCGCGCAGGCTCACGTTCCGCGTGAAGATGAAGCCGGAAAACGGCGGGGAAGCCGCAAAGAGCGGAGAGGCAGACGATGCGTAGCGGCGGACAGCAGGGGACAACGCCTCTCCTGCGGAAGAACGATCTGCTTCTTGCGGGGGCACTCGTCCTGCTATCGCTCGGTATGCTCTTCCTGTCGGCGGTCCGTGCGGGGAACCGGCAGGAGGAGACCTGGATCCGCATCCTTCGGGACGGCGAGGAGATCGGTGTCTGGCCGCTGTCCGCCGACGCGGTCTTTACCGTGCCGGCTTCCGCGGACAGAGAGGTGGTCGAGGGCAGGATCGCCGGAGGCCTCTCGGATGTCAATACCGTTGTGATCGAGAACGGGACCTGCCGGGTCTCGGAGGCGGACTGTCCGGACCGGATCTGCGTGGAAAGGGGACGGATCTCCGTGAGCGGTGAGACGATCGTCTGTCTGCCGCACCGGCTGGTGATCGAGGTGATCGGCGCGGAGCGTGCCGGGGTGGACGATGTTTCAAACTGACGGCGAAACGGCATCTCGGGGGACGGCCGGAACGGGACGGTCCGTCGCGTGGGGCGGTCTTCTGCTGACATTTGCTCTGGCGCTTGCCTATGTGGAATCCTGCATCCCGTTTTTCTTCGGCGTGCCGGGCATGAAGCTGGGACTTCCGAATCTGGCGGTGGTGCTGCTTCTGTTCCGTCGGAACGACGGGGGAAAGAACGGCCGTGCGCGGGCGGTCCGGGACGCCGCGATGGTCAACATCCTGCGGATCGTGCTCGCCGGCTTCCTCTTCGGTTCCCTGTTCGGCATTCTCTTCAGCCTGGCCGGGGCTTTTTTCAGTCTCGCGGTTATGGTATGGTTGATGCATACGGGACGATTCGGTGTGACGGGAGTCAGTATCGCGGGCGGGGTCGCGCACAATGCCGCACAGCTTGCCGTGGCGGTATTTCTGGTAAAGACGTCGGGCATTCTCTACTATGCACCTTTTCTGCTCCTCGCGGGGACACTCACGGGAGCGCTGATCGGTCTGACGGCCGGCGCGGTGCTGGTCAGGATCCCGGTTGAAAAACAGGAGGAAGAGAAATGATCGCATTTGTTTCGGGGATCCTTGAGCAGATCACGGAGGATTCGGCGGTCATCGACACGGGCGGGATCGGCTATGAGGTCACGGTCTCGCAGGACGTGATCTCGCGTCTGCCGTCCGTCGGTGACGAGGTGAAGCTCTACACACATTTTCAGGTCACGCAGGACGCGTTTCGTCTTTACGGGTTTCTCTCCCGCGATGATCTGGCGATCTTTAAGCGGCTGATCACCGTCAGCGGACTGGGACCCAAGGGCGGGCAGGCGATCCTGTCCGTGCTCACGCCGGATGAGCTGCGCTTTGCGATCCTCTCGGGCAATGTCAAAGCCATCACGGCAGCACCCGGTATCGGCAAGAAGATCGCGGAACGTGTCATCCTGGAACTCAAGGACCGGTTCTCCGACGACGAACTGACGGGCGGGATCACGACCGGAGGCGATGCGGCCCGCATCCCGCTTTCGGAGGATGATCCCGGCAAGGAAGCGGTCGAGGCGCTGGTTGCTTTGGGTTACAATGCGCAGGAGGCCATGCGCGCCGTGCGCTCGGCGGCCGGCGGACAGGAAGGGCTGGATGTAGAAAATCTTTTGAAAGCAGCACTGAAGGAGTTGATGTAATATGGCTGATAAGCGGACCATCCGTACCGGCGGCACCATGGAAGCCGCACAGACGCCCGAGGACGGCAGGATTGAAAACTCCCTGCGTCCGAAAAAACTGGCGGACTATGTCGGACAGAAGAAGATCAGGGAGAGTCTGAAGATCTACATCGAGGCGGCGAAGGGGCGTGGCGAGGCACTGGATCACCTCCTGTTCTACGGGCCGCCCGGTCTCGGAAAGACAACGCTCGCCGGGATCATCGCGGCGGAGATGGGCGTGAACATCCGCATCACCAGCGGACCGGCGATCGAAAAGCCGGGGGAGATGGCGGCGATCCTCAACAATCTGCAGGAGGGGGACATCCTGTTCATCGATGAGATCCACCGTCTGAACAGACAGGTGGAGGAGGTGCTCTATCCGGCGATGGAAGATTTCTGCATCGACATCATGATCGGCAAGGGTCCCACCGCGCGATCGATCCGACTGGATCTGCCGCATTTCACCCTGGTGGGGGCAACCACCCGCGCGGGCATGCTCTCGGCACCTCTGCGGGATCGGTTTGGTATGTTGCATCGCATGGAATTCTACGATGTCGCGGAGCTGAAGCAGATCATCCTCCAGTCGGCCGGTGTGCTGGGCGTCCGCGTCGAGGACGGCGGCGCACGGGAGATGGCCCGCAGGAGCCGCGGGACACCGCGTATTGCCAACCGGATCCTAAAGCGCGTCAGGGATTTCGCACAGGTGCGTTTTGACGGTGTGATCACCGAAGAGATCGCGGTCACGGCACTCGATCTCATGGATGTGGACAGACTGGGACTGGATCACACGGACCGGAATCTTCTGATGACGATGATCGAGCGCTTTTCCGGCGGTCCGGTCGGACTGGACACCATCGCCGCGGCGATCGGCGAGGACGCGGGGACGATCGAGGATGTCTATGAACCCTATCTGATCAAGAACGGGCTGATCAACCGGACACCCAGAGGCCGTGTCGCGACGGAGGAGGCATACCGGCATCTGGGACTCGGCGCTCCGGGATTCCTGAACAACGACTGAACAACGGAACAACAATTCCCGATGAGGTGTTGGAACCGTTCGGGTTTTGTGCTAGAATAAAGGATGCGGTTTGCGCATCATGTTCTTTAGGACCACAGGAGGATGACATTATGGCGGGAAAGACCGATACCGAGGTGATCATCGGCGGCAGAGTGATCACACTGAGCGGATTTGAGAGCGAGGAATACCTGCAGCGGGTAGCCTCCTATCTGAACAGCAAACTGAATGAGTGCAGTCAGACGGAGGGTTTCAAGCATCAGCCGATCGATATGCAGTCCATCCTGGTGCAGCTCAATATCAGCGATGACTATTTCAAGGCCAAGAAGCAGATCGAGGAGCTGCAGGAACAGCTCGATGAAAAGGACAAAGAACTCTACGATCTCAAGCATGAGCTGATCGCATCGCAGATCAAGCAGGAAAATACCGAGAAAAAGATGCAGTCCATGAAGGAGGAGCTCGACGAGACAGGTAAGAAGCTCCTGTTGCTGGAGGCGCTTCAGAAGAACAATGAAAAGAAGGGATGACACAGCAGGCCGCCGAATGGCGGCCTTGCCTTTTCGAGGGGGCATTTATTGAAAAAGCCGGAACTTCTGGCTCCGGCGGGGGAATACGCCGGACTTGTCGGTGCTGTCGCTGCCGGAGCGGATGCGGTCTATCTCGGCGGTGACCGGTTCGGGGCGCGCGCCTACGCCAGAAACTTCACAACGGAGGAACTGGTGCGCGGCCTGTCTTTTGCCCATCTGCATGGGCGCAGGATCTATCTGACGCTGAACACGCTGATCAAGGAGCGCGAGTTCGGGGAACTGGAGTCGTTTATCGGGCCGCTTGATGATGCCGGGCTGGACGGGATCATCGTGCAGGATCAGGGCGTTCTGGCATTTATCCGGGAGCGTTTTCCGCGGATCCGTCTGCACGCGAGCACCCAGATGGCGGTCACCGGCGTTTATTCCGCAAGATATCTCAAATCCCGCGGGGTGTCCCGCGTTGTGCCGGCCAGAGAGCTTTCACTCCGCGAGCTGGAGATGATCCGGCGCGGTACGGACGACGGGGATGGCGGCATGGAGATCGAGGCGTTCATTCACGGCGCGATGTGCTATTCCTATTCCGGGATGTGTCTGTTCTCCTCCATGATCGGCGGGAGGAGCGGCAACCGCGGCCGCTGTGCGGGCCCCTGCAGACTGCCCTACACATCCGCGGACGGGGGCGGGAAGGCTCTTTCCGGGCACAGCGCGGACTATCCGCTGAGTCTCCGTGACATGTGCACCTATCCCGTGCTCGCGGAGATCCTGCGCCCGGGAGAGGACGGGGAACCGGTCATCAGTTCCCTGAAGATCGAGGGCAGAATGAAGGATCCGGTCTACACGGCCGGTGTGACGGCTGTCTACCGGAAGGCTCTCGATGCGATCTTTGATGATCCGGAGACTCCCTGGCAGCCGGACGAGGAGGATCTTGCCGTTCTGAAGGGACTCTATCTCCGGACGGATCTCTGTGACGGCTATTATTTCCGTCACAACAGCGGGGAGATGATCTCCGGGAAGACCCCCGGCTATATCGGCAGTGACAGGGAGACGGAGGAGCGCGTGCGCGCCCGTTTCCTCGCGGAGTCGCCCCGGATCCCCGTGCGTGTGCATCTGTCCGCGCATGAAGGGAAACCGCTCGTGCTCTCGCTCGAGACCGTACGCCCCGGGGATGCGCAGCATGATGCCGCTTTCGGAGACGGTGCGGGATCGGACTGCCGGGTGGAACTTACCGGTGTCGTCGCGGCGCATGCCGAAAAGCGGGAAGCCACGCGGGAGAGTCTGACAGAACAGCTGGACCGTTTCGGCACGAGCGACTTTGAACCTGTCGAACTCTCGGTCGATCTCGCGGGTGCCGTGTTCGTGCCGGCCTCGGCACTCAATGAACTCAGACGCAATGCCTGTGCGGCGCTTGCAGACAGACTCCGGAACACGGACGGAGGGCCGCGATGAAACGGTGCATCAGCGTGGAAACCGGGGAACAGCTGCACGAGGTCCTGCGGGAGGAAATGCTTCCGGAGCGACTTTATCTGCCGCTTTCCTTCTGGATGGATGAGCGGACGGAGGCCGCACTGCGGGAGATCCCCGCACAGACCGAGATTTTTGCGGCGCTCCCCTTCGTGTTCAGAGAGGAACAGGGATCCCGGGCGGAACGGGATCTGCGACGTCTCCTTTCGGGGGATGCGGGGGACGGTCCCGCGATCTCGGGCGTCCTCGCGCGCAGCCTCGAGGAACTGGCTTTCCTCACAGAAGCGGGATATGACGGCATCCGGGAGGCGGATCAGCAGATCCCTTTCTGGAACAGCCGGGCACTCTCAGAGACCGCGGCGCTTTTTAATGAGTGGACGCTGTCGCCGGAACTGAACCGGCACGAGATCGCGGAGCTTCTGGGAGCCTGCGGAGAAATGCGGGAAAATGCCTGCCTGATCATCTACGGACGGACGCCGATGATGGTGAGTGCCGGCTGTGTGCGAAAGACGAACGGCCGCTGCACGGGAAGTGGCAGGGAGACCGGTTTCACAGAGTTCCTGCGGGATCGGAAAGGAAAGAACATCCCGGTCACCGGCGACTGCCGCTTCTGCTATAATGTGATACGAAATGCCGTGCCGACATCGCTGCACAGATTCCGTAAGGAGATCAGGGCGCTGGGTATCGGGCGCGTGCGTCTGGATCTGACATCCGAGGACGCGCGTGAGGCACGGGCAGCGCTTGCCCTGTTCCGGCCGGAGAACGGCGGCGGGGAAACGGACACCCTGGAGACGACAAACGGACGGTTTGTGCACGGAGTGGAGTAGGAGACATGCGGGTTTATCTGTCGGAGATCGCAAGAGTTGGGGAAGCACTTCTGATGGTGCTCTATGCTTCGTTCTCCTTTCTTGTCTTTCTGTACCGGACGGAGAAGAAACGAAAACCGTTCTACATTGCGCAGATGGTCCTGATGATCCTTATTCAGGGACTGCTGTTCATGCAGATGCTCCTGAAAACGGACGATCTGCGCTATCTGTTCTTTTTTGCGTTTCAGGTTGTCGTGATCCTGTCCACGATTGTGATGTACCGTCTGATCTATCCGGATGCCAATCTGCTGATCGTCAACAACATGTGTCTGCTCCTCATGATCAGCATGGCAATCCTGACAAGACTCTCCGGGACCAAGGCGGTCAAACAGTTCATCATCGTGGTGGCCTCGCTGATCGTGGCGCTGGTGTTGCCCGCAGTGGTGCACCGTTTCCGGTTTCTCTCCGAGCTCTGGTGGCTCTATGCGCTGGCCGGGATCGTGGCACTTCTGGTGGTGCTGGTTCTGGGCCGTGTCGTGAACGGTTCCAATATCAACTACTCGGTTGGGGGCGTTACCTTCCAGCCATCGGAGTTCATCAAGATCTTCTTTGTGTTCTATGTCGCTGCGGCACTCTCCCGGGCGAAGGGTCTGCCGCAGATCTTTCTCGCATCGGTCATCGCCGGCGCGCACGTGCTGATCCTCGTGTTTTCCAGAGATCTCGGTGCCGGCCTGATCTTTTTTGTCGCCTTTTTCCTCATGCTCTACATCGCCAGGGACAGGTTCCTGTGGCTGTTTGCGGGTTTGGGTTCCGGCGCGTTTTTCTGCGTGGTCGCCTATCGCCTGTTCGCGCATGTCAGGAACCGCGTGGCGGCCTTTCTCGATCCGTGGAGCGCCATTGAGGGTGCCGGCTGGCAGGTTGCCCAGTCGCTGTTCGGGATCAGCGTCGGCGGTCCTTTCGGCCTGGGTCTGTACGGCGGAACACCCGCCGCGATCCCTTTTGTGGAGCAGGATTTTATCTTTTCCGCCGTGGCGGAGGAACTGGGCATCGTCTTCTCCGTCGCGCTCCTTCTGATCTGTCTGTCCACTTTTTTCATGATGCTCCGGATCTCCGAAAGGATCCGTGATCCGTTCTACAGACTTCTATGCGCGGGGTTCGGTATTGTCTACATCTTTCAGGTGTTCCTGACGGTCGGCGGCGGCGTGAAGTTCATCCCGCTCACCGGCGTGACACTGCCGTTGGTGAGTTACGGCGGTTCTTCGGTTCTGGCGACGATTCTGACCTTCGGGATCCTGCAGGGGATCGTGCTGATCCGTGCGGATGAACACCGCGCGGCGGTGGAGCGCCTGACGAAGGAGAAGCAGGGCAGGGAACAGGCCGGAAAGGGCAGGAGATCGGGAAGATCACACCGCATCAGCGAGGACGAAGATGAGGAAGCGTGACGAACAAACGAAAGGCGGGCGTCAACGCAGGGTTTTCACCCCGATCCGTGTGACGCAGGGGATCTTTGCCGTGCTCTTTGCGGCGATGATCGTCTATCTGTGCCTTTATGCCTATAACAACCGGCAGACGATGATGAGCAACAGCTACAACAGCAGGCAGAAGATCCTGCTGGAGCAGAACGCGAGGGGCAGCATTTTCGCGAGGGACGGCGAGGTGCTCGCCGAGACCGTTACCGATGAGAACGGACAGGAGACCAGAAACTACCCCTATGCCAACACCTTTGCCCATGTCGTGGGATACGCCTCCAAGGGCAAATCGGGGATCGAGGCACAGGAGAACTACTGGCTGATCCGCTCCGATATCGCGCTCTCCGAGAAGGCGAGGCTCGCCGACGCGGGGGCGAAGAAGAATCCGGGCAACAGCGTGACGACCACGCTCTGTGTGCCGCTGCAGGAGGTAGCCTGCAAAGCGCTCGCCGCCTACCGCGGTGCGATCATCGTGACGGATGTAAAGACCGGGGAGATCCTGGCCATGGTCTCCAAGCCGGACTATGATCCCAACGAGATCGACCGCATCTGGGACTCTCTGCTGAACAGTTCCAAAGAGGATGCGAGGCTTTTAAACCGCGTATCGCAGGGACTCTATCCGCCGGGATCGACCTTCAAGATCGTGACGGCGTTAGAGTATATCCGTGAGAATCCGACCGATTTTAGGAATTATCATTTCAACTGTTCGGGAAGCTACCGGCGGGGGGAGGAGGTCATCCACTGCTTTCACGGAGAGAGTCACGGGAGCCTGGATTTCTACAAGGCGTTTCAGAAATCATGCAACTCCGCGTTCGCCGATATCGGCATGACGCTGGACAGGGAACGGTTCGCCGCGACACTTAAGGAACTCGGTCTGGGGAAAGAGGTGCCAGTGGATTTTGTCTGCAATGCGAGCCGCTCGGACATCACGGCTTCCTCGCCGGACGACGCGGTGATGCAGACGGCGATCGGTCAGGGGGCAACGGCAGTGACGCCGCTGGAACTGAACATGATCACCCAGGCGGTGGCAAACGGCGGCGTGATGCTCACCCCCTATCTGATCAAATCGGTGGACAGCGCCGACGGGAAGAATCTCTACAAGGAGGCACCGGCTAAAGAGATCGCGCGGGTGATGAGTGAGGACGAGGCAGCGATCCTCACGGAGATGATGACGCTTGTCGTCAACGGCGGCACGGCGAAACGTCTGCAGGAAGCAGGCTATCAGGCAGCCGGCAAGACCGGTTCCGCGGAATATGATTCGCAGCAGAAAACGGAGAGCCACGCCTGGTTTACGGGCTTCGCCCCGGCGGAAGATCCGCAGATCGCGGTGACGGTCATCGTGGAGCAGGCGGGCGGCGGCGGAGAGTATGCCGTGCCCATGGCAAAACGGATCTTTGACGCCTGGCTGGATGGCGGCGTTCCGGGCTCATAAGGGGATCATGACGGCATCGTGATCCGGCGCGGTACTTGTCAATCGGACAGCCATCCCGTATAATGGTACTTGAGCCTGAGATGTGCGATAACTCCTGTGTTTTTGAACCTACATTTACTTTAAACGGGAATCCTATATGATCTTCGTCGATGTCACGCCTTCGGCCGCTCAGGCGGTTATGGCAGAGGAAGGCAGAAACGGGACTGCGGTAACCCACCTGGCTTTGGCTAGGAGTCAAAAAGCAGGAGCCGGCATCGCGGGTTCTTTTAAATTTCTGGAAACGAGAAGCAACGGAAAGGAAATCTCATGACCGGCAGAAAATGGTATGAATGGCTGTTGGCGCTTGTCTATCTCGCGATGATCGCCGTCTTTGTCTATCTCAACTTCTTTTCGGAAAACGCTCCCGGAACGGCCAACCTGATCGTCAATGCGGTGATGTTCGTCATGGTCGGCATCATTTTCCTGAACTGTGAATTTCACGCTTTCCGGCCGGCGGACAGGATGATCGGCGATATCCGCCGGGTCTGTCTGCAGATCAGACAGGATGCGGACACCGCAGCGGAGAGGGGAGAACCGCTGTGGGCGAGATACCGACAGAACGGGGATCTGCTCTTTGCGGAGGGAATGCTCAGGGAACGCTATACGGATTTCGTGCGGGAGACGGAACGGATCCTGCATGCCGGGAAACCGCAGTTTCGCTGTGATCTTGAGGATTTCATCGATGAGAGCGCAGCGGATGACGTGCTTCACAGGAATCTTGTGAATCAGGTTCCCGGAGCGCTGACGGGGCTCGGTATCCTCGGCACGTTTATCGGTCTTTCCATCGGTCTCCAGAGCTTCGCCACCGGATCGACCGCTGAGATCACGGGCAGTATCGCACCGCTCATGAGCGGTATCAAGGTGGCTTTCCACACGTCGATCTATGGCATGGTGTTCTCGCTGGTCTTCAACTACGTTTTTAAGCGCAAGATCGAGGAGACGGAGGCGGCGATCCGCGTGTTCCTCATGACACACCGAAATTTCGTGCTGCCGGACGCGGAGACGGACGGGCGCAATCTTCTGCTGGAGATCCAGAGAGAACAGGTCACCGCCGTCCAGAAGCTTTCGGAGACGATCGCGTCCTCGCTGGCCGACGGGCTGGAGGAACTCCTGGAGCCGCAGTTTGACCGGTTTGACGAGACGCTCCGCGATTTTGCGAAGGGAGCGGAAAAGAATCAGCTGGATGCGCTCTCCACGATCACCAATGCGTTCATCGCGGAGATGAACCGATCCCTCGGCAATTCCTTCTCGCAGCTTTCCTACACGATCGACAGCACGTTTAAACTGCAGCAGCAGAATGCCGCGCAGCTGGAGGCGGTGCTGAAGGGAACGGCCCAGTCGGCCGAGCGATACACCGCGTGGCTTGCCGATCAGGAACGCCTGGTCACAAGCCTTCATGACAGTGTAGAAAAACTTCCCGAGGAGACCGGTCGGACGGTCCGCGAGCTTTCCTCCTCTCTGGACAGCACAGGTGCGCAGTTTAAGGAGATGGTGCAGGAGCTGACCCGGATGACGGAACAGGTGCCCTACAGCTATTCCGCGGCTTATGACGGCGTGCGCAGTGCGGTCACCGAAGTGCAGCACGCCATCGACCGGCTCAATGATTCCCTTCTGGAGACGGTCCGCCGGATCGATGAGGCCGGAAAAGCGCAGCCCAAAGACAAGGACCGCCCGCCGCTCTTCGGACGCAGATGACGGGGCAAACGGATAATCAATTATGACAGGAAAAAGGACGAACCGAAGAAGACGCGGGGATGAGGAGACCACCTACTGGCTCTCCTATTCCGATATGATGGCCGGGCTTCTGCTCACCTTTGTCCTCATCATCGCCTTCACGATGCTGCGCGCACAGGTGCAGTATGACGAAAAGGAAAGGCAGCTTTTGGGCAAGGAACAGGAACTGCTGGTGCAGACCGACGCGCTGGAGACGGAGCGGGAGACCGTGGCGACACAGAGCCTTCTGCTTGAAAACCAGAAGGAAGCGCTCGCCCTGCAGGAGGACAAGCTTCTGGCACAGGAAAAGGAACTGCTCGCACAGCAGGATAAGCTGCTGACCCAGGAGGAGGAACTCAAGGCGCAGCATCTGCTGCTGGCGGAGCTGGAGGATCTGATGGCCTCCCAGCAGGCCAAACTCGACCGGATCATCGGCGTGCGGAGCGCGCTGGTGGAAGCACTCAAAAAGGAATTTGACGACTCGGGACTGGAACTGGCCGTTGATGAACAGACCGGTGCGATCACCTTTCAGTCCAGCATCCTGTTTTCCTACAGTCAGTCGGATCTGAAGCGCTCGGGCAAGGATTTCCTTGACGAATTCCTGCCGCGATACGTGAAGATCCTGCTGGGACCGCAGTACCGGGACTATGTTTCGGAGATCATCATCGAGGGACACACGGACACGAGCGGCGGTTATCTCTACAATCTGGAACTCTCCCAGAAGCGCGCCTATTCGGTGGCGGCCTATTGTCTGGCGGACAACAGCAAGATCCTGACGGAGGCGGAACTGGAACAGCTCAAGGAGATCGTGTCGACCAGCGGCCGTTCCTACAGCAATCCGGTATACGATGATAAGGGCGAGATCGACGCCGAGGCGTCCCGGCGGGTGGAGATCCAGTTCCGATTAAAGGACGAAGAGATGATCCGGGAGATGCTGGAGATCCTGAACGGAAACGGAGAAAGCGAAACAGAGAAAAAGGATCAGAAGGATCGGAAAGTGAGCGGCAGATGATCCGGCGGGATCAGAAGACCACGCGGTTCCTGCCGCCTTCTTTGCCGATGTAGAGCTTTTTGTCCGCCGCAGCGATCGTGTTTTCAATGCCGGCATGCGGACTGTATTCCTCGACGCCAAAGGTGATCGTGATCGGGATCTGCTCTTCGTGCCAGGAAAACACGGTATTGCCGATCTTTTCCCGAAGGGTATCCAGCGCGGTATAGGCTTCATCGCCGTTGGCGCTCTCGAAGACGAACAGGAATTCCTCGCCGCCCCAGCGGGCGACAAAGCCGTAGTCACGCATAAATTCGTTGAACAGTGCGGACACGGAGGAGAGGATGTAGTCACCGGCGTCATGGCCGAAATTGTCGTTGACGTTCTTGAAGAAGTCAATGTCACCGATGGCAAAGGAAACCAGCTGACCGTCTTTGGCATAGTTCTGCTGCAGATGTTCCAGTTCATCGAGTGCAAAACGCCTGTTCGGAAGTTTCGTGAGCGTGTCGGTCTCGGCAATGCGCTTGAGCTCGCGGTTGTAAAGATAGAGCTTGCGTTCCGCTTCGGCAAACTGCGTGCAGAAGAAATAGGCAATGATCGAAAGGCTGATCGTGCTGAAGAGAATGTTGCCGTAACTGATGATCTTGAAGGAAAGCGTGTCCGAAGGGATCGCCAGAGAACCGATCGGCGACATTGCGGAGATCAGGGAGAATACAAGACCTGTGGCGATGCTCAGAAACATCTTCATCCGGACACTTCGGGTGATGTCATACCAGAAGACGAAGATACAGACAAAGAGCAGCAGCTGGAAGGAATAGCGCCAGCCCAAGCCGATCGAGAAGATAAAGGCATAGGCGCTCAGAAAGACAGCCAGAGCAGCCGATATCCTGCCGGTACCGATCCGATAGGAAGCAACGAAACAGGCAATGAACAGCGCCGTAAATAACAGGGCACCGGCCGTAAAGAGCCAGAGTGTGTGCAGGGAAGACAGGATGCCGATCACGATGGTGTGCGGGATAAGAAGCAACAGAATGTATCTTGTCAGGAACAGCAGGTTGTCGGATTCCCGTTCGCTTGCCGAACCCTTTCGGATCAATTGTCTGATTTGCGTGATCATGATATTATCATAAGACCTTTCAGGGGGTTATTCAAGTGTTGTTTTTCGGAGAGAACAGATGATCAGAGTGTTTCTTGCAGAGGATGAATTTGTCGTCCGGGAGGGGATCAAAAACAATATCCGGTGGGAGGCGAACGGCTATGAGTTCTGCGGAGAGGCCGGTGACGGGGAACTTGCCTGGTCGATGATCCAGAAGGAGCAGCCGGACATCGTCATCACGGACATCAAGATGCCCTTTATGGACGGACTGACGCTGGCCCGGCACATCAAGGCACAGTTTCCGCAGATCGAGATCATCCTGCTGACCGGCTACGAGGAATTCGATTATGCCAGGGAGGCGGTCCGTATCGGTGTTGCGCGGTATCTCTCCAAACCGATCAGCGGAGAAAACCTGCTGAAGGAGGTGGATGCGATCGCCGGCAGGATCCGCGAGCGGAGAGAAGAGCGTGAATCGGCGAAAAAATACGCCGAGGAAATGCGGGAGCGCACGGAGTTTGAGCGACAGGAGTTTTTCCGGAATCTCGTGACCGGCGGCAGGGAACTCTCGGAGCTTCTGGACGACGCCAGACGTCTGGAACTGGATATCACCGCTCTCTGCTATAATGTTCTCCTGGTCCGGGTCTGGCCGGCGGACGAAACGGACGCGGGCACCTATTCCGAGCATGTGATCCGTGCGGACAGGGAGTTCCTGATGATCGCGGAGGAACTGGGGGCGATCGTCTTTGACCGGCATCTGGAGGGCAAGGCGCTCCTGTTTCGGGCGGATGACCCGGAAACACTGGATGGGCATGTGAAGAGCGCCGCGGAGCGGATGCGTCTCTTTCTGGAGGGAGAGAAAAATATCCGATACTTCGGCGGGATCGGCAGTCCCGTCAACAGGATCACGGAAATCCCCCGTTCCTATGCGGCGGCGAGCCGTCTGTTCGCAAAGCGCCATTTTACGGATGACAACGCGATCCTCTCGGCGGGAGATACCGCGACAGACGCGCAGGAAGCGGATTTTGTCCTCTCGGAGATCGATCCGAAGCAGATCGACAGACAGAAACTCCAGGAATTCCTGCGGCGCGGCGATGCCGGGGAGATCGATTTCTTTCTTGATGCGTTTTTTGCGGGGCTTGGGAAAAACGCCATGCGTTCCACCATGTTCCGTCAGTATATCGTCATGGATACCTATTTCTGCGCGTCGGAATTTACGGAGCATGTGCTCGGCGCTTCGCGCGACGATGTGGAGCTGCCGAACGCTTCCGGGGAGACTTTTGCCGATGCCGACAGCGCTGCGGCCTATATCCGCCGGATCATGTCCCGCGCGCTCGAACTTCGGGAGGAGAGCTTCTCCGGCCGTTATCGCGACACGGTACAGGAAGCGATCCGCTATATCGAGGAGCATTATGCGGAGGAGGATCTGACACTGAACCGGCTGGCGGCGCATGTCAATTTCTCGCCGAATCATCTGAGCGCCGTCTTCCGGCAGCAGACCGGACAGCCGTTCATCAAGTATCTGACGGATTACCGGATGAACGCGGCGAAGCAGATGCTCACCACCAGCGGGAAAAAGAGCAGTGAGATCGGTCTGCTCGTGGGCTACAGGGATCCGCATTATTTCTCCTATCTGTTTAAGAAGACACAGGGAATGACGCCGACGCAGTATCGGGAGGGACGGAATTCGGAGGAGACCGCTTCATGAGCAAGGAACGCCATCCGGCGGAATCCCGCCTGACGAGGCAGATCCGCGTTTCCTATTTGGCACTTTTTGTGCCGGCCTTCCTTTTCCTGCTCTTTGCGCTCGGTTATCTCAGACAGGTCTACGCGCGTTACGAAGAGATGCTGGGCGCGGTCGTGACGGCAAGCGAATTCAGCCTGGATTTCAAAAAAGACTTTGATTACGAGACTTATCTTGTCATCGCCGGCAATATCACGCCGGAGGAGTCGACGCTCGGCCGCATGCTCGCCGACGCGCAGCGCGTGGTGGACAATCTGGAATCCTATACGGATGACGCGGGTGAAAACAGGAAACGGCTGGAGAGCGCGGAGAAATACCTGAACAATCTGCAGACCTATACCGACCGGATCCGGGAGAATCTGACGGCGGGCGATCGCTATGAGGACAATATCCTGATCTGGGAAAACGACGTGCAGATCGTGACAGCGCTGGTACAGGAGACGATCAACGAGTATATCTACTATGAAAACAGGGAACTGCAGAGGGCACAGGCCGAGAACCGTGCGATGATCATCAATTTCCTGACGATCGCGGCCCTGATGCTGATCGTGCTCGTGACGGCGGCGCTGTTCTTCTCCTATTACATGCCGATCCGCCTGGCCCGCCCGATCGAAGAGCAGGTCCGCCGGGAACAGACACAGCTGCGCAAGGCGGAATTTGAGCTTCTGCAGGCACAGATCAACCCGCACTTTCTGTATAACACGCTGGACGCGATCGTCTGGTCGGCGGAGGCCGGAAACGAAAAGCAGGTGGTCCGCATGGTCGGGAGCCTTTCGGATTTCTTCCGCATGTCGCTCGGCAAGGGGCGTGAGATCGTCTCCGTGCGGGATGAGCTGCAGCATGTACGAAGCTATCTGGAGATCCAGCAGATCCGTTATCAGGACATTCTGAGCTATGGGATCGATGTGCCGGAGTCGCTTTATGCCTGCCAGATGCCGAAGATCACCATCCAGCCCATCGTGGAAAACGCGCTGTATCACGGGATCAAGAACCGGCGCGGCGGCGGCAGGATCAGTGTGGACGCGCGGGAAGAGGGAGAAACCTTTCACATCCTTGTTTCGGACGATGGCATCGGGATGAGCGCGGAAAGGCTCGCAGAGGTGCATCACGCACTCACGGACAAGGCGTCTGCGGAAAGCGCCGTTTATGGGCTGTACAATGTCAATGAGCGTATCCGCCTGAATTTCGGCGAGGAATACGGGCTTTCCGTGGAGAGCACGGAAGGCGCGGGGACGACGGTAGATATCCATCTGCCGAAAATCTTAACCGAAATCGTAAAAAAATGAACCGTCTTGCCCGCCGGAGACGAAATAGTAAAAAATTCCACCTGATCTCTTATTTTTCTGTATGGTTTTTCCCCATGATCCGGCTAGAATGGTAAACGATACGGAATGGTCCGTATCAAAGAATCCAAGAGGAGGGAAAACAAATGAAGAAAAGAGTATTGGCAATGATCATGGCCTCTGCTATGGTTCTCGGCCTTGCCGGCTGCGGCGGCAGCGCGGGCAGCACGGAGAGCGCAGCTCCGGCTCAGACAGAGACCAAGACGGAAGAGGCTGCTCCTGCGGGCGGCGACCTCATCAAGGTCGGTATCATCAACAACGACCCCAACGAGTCCGGCTATCGTACCGCGAACGACAAGGATCTGAAGGCGATGTTCAACGAGGCGAACGGCTTTGATGCGAAGTTTGCCTACAGCATGAAGAACGACGAGCAGATCTCCGCGGCACAGGGCTTCATCACTGACGGCGTTGACTATCTGCTTCTGTCCGCTGCCGACACGGCAGGCTGGGATTCGGTCCTGCAGGATGCGCAGAAGAACGGTGTCAAGGTTATCCTATTCGACCGCACGATCGACGCGGATCCGAGCCTCTATGAGGCGTCCATCGTCTCCGACATGGCGAAGGAAGGCCAGACGGCTGTTGACTGGCTCGCAGGCCAGAACCTGTCCGAGTACAACGTGATCCACATTCAGGGCCACATGGGCTCCGCTGCACAGCAGGGCCGCTCCGGCGCGCTGGATGCCAAGGTTGCCGCTGAGGCCAACTGGAACATCGTTGCACAGCAGACCGCTGACTGGAACGCTGAGAACGCACAGCAGATCGTTCAGTCCGTGATCGATGCGAAGACCCCCTTCAATGTCATTTATGCCGAGAACGACGATATGGCCAAGGGCGCTGTCGCTGCTCTTGATGCGGCGGGTATCTCCCACGGTGTCGGCAAGGACGTTGTTGTCATGGGCTTTGACTGCAACAAGTGGGCGCTTGAAGAGCTGCTGAAGCAGAACTGGAACTATGACGGACAGTGCAACCCGTTCCAGGCTTCCTACATCAGCGACATCATCAAGACCCTCGAGGGCGGCGGCTCGATCTCCGAGAAGACCATCATCATGGATGAGAAGGGCTTCGATGCTTCCACCATCACGCAGGAAGATGTTGATAACTACGGCATCTGATGATGTGAGATAAGAACCAAAACGGCGCGGTGCGGCGACATCCTGACGGACCGCCGCGCCGTGCTTTTTCTACCGAGATAAAAGGAGTGAAACGGTGAACGAGAACAGAATTCTTGAGATGCGCGGCATCGATAAGACCTTTCCCGGCGTGCGCGCCCTGCAGGGCGTGGATTTCTCCTTGAATGCCGGTGAGATCCATGCGCTCATGGGGGAGAACGGTGCCGGAAAATCCACCCTGATCAAGGTGCTGACCGGCGTCTACACCAAGGACGGCGGCACGATCTCCCTGAAGGATACCGGCGAGGTGCAGATCCATTCGCCGCAGGATGCGCAGAAATTCGGGATCAGCACGGTCTATCAGGAGATCACGCTGTGCCCGAATCTGACGGTCGCGGAGAACATGTATATCGGCCGCGGAGAGGGAAGTCTTACCAATTGGAAAAAGATGAACGCGGATGCGGCGAAGCTGCTTGCTTCCCTGGACATTCCCGCCAAGGCCACGCAGCAGCTCGCAAGCTGTTCCATCGCGGTTCAGCAGATGGTGGCCATTGCCAGAGCCGTGGATATGGAATGCAAGGTTCTGATCCTCGATGAACCGACCTCTTCGCTGGATGAGCAGGAGGTGGAAAAACTCTTCGGTCTCATGCGGGATCTGAAAGCCCGCGGCGTCGGCATCATCTTCGTCACCCATTTCCTCGATCAGGTCTATGAGGTCTGTGACAAGATCACGGTCCTGCGTGACGGTCAGCTGGTCGGTGAATATGAGATCAAGGATCTGCCCCGCGTGCAGCTGGTCGCCAAGATGCTCGGCAAGGAGATGGATGATCTCTCCGATATCAAAGGCGAGCAGGGCGGCTATCACGGCGATGACGCGGGCGAGGACGTCTTCGAGGCAACGGGTCTGCAGAGTGATGCGGGCATCAAGCCTTTTGACTTCCATATCCGCAAGGGCGAGGTCAACGGCTTCACGGGTCTGCTCGGATCCGGACGCAGCGAGTGCGTGCGCGCGATCTTCGGCGCGGACCGTGTGCTGCAGGGGACCACGAAAATGCACGGAAAACCCGTGAAGATCGCAAAGCCCGTCGACGCGATGAAGAACGGCATCGCCTATCTGCCGGAAGACCGCAAGGTCGACGGTATCGTGGGCGATCTGTCCGTCCGTGACAACATCATTCTGGCGCTTCAGGTGCTGACCGGTTTCTTCAAGCCGTTCTCCAAAGCGCAGGCCAATGCTTTCGCGGACGAATATATCAAAAAGCTCAATATCAAGACTGCCTCCGCAGACACGCCGATCAAATCCCTGTCCGGCGGTAACCAGCAGAAGGTGATCCTGGCGAGATGGCTTCTCATGCATCCGGAGTATCTGATCCTCGACGAGCCCACCCGCGGTATCGATGTCGGCACCAAGGTGGATATCCAGAAGCTGGTGCTGGAGCTGGCTTCCGAGGGAATGAGCGTCACGTTCATTTCCTCCGAGACGGATGAGATGCTGCGGACCTGTTCCCGTCTGGTCGTCATGCGTGACAGGAAGGTCGTCGGCGAGCTTTCAGGCGAAGATCTGACACAGAACAAGATCATGAGCACGATCGCCGGAGGGGAGAGCAAAGCATGAAGAACAAAGCAAAGTCAAACGGATTATTCAAGCGGATCGTGGGGAATCAGATGTTCATTCCGGTCCTTGCGATCCTCATTCTCGTGATCGTCAATCTGGTCAAGGATCCGAGCTTTTTCGTGGTCACCTGGGGACTCAACAACGACGGATTTCCCGTTCTTTCCGGTTCCCTGATCAGTATTCTGGACAACGGTTCGGAGCTGGCGATCCTGGCCATCGGCATGACGCTCGTGACAGCAGCCTCCGGCGGACAGGACATCTCCGTGGGCGCCACGATCGCTGTTGCCGGTTCCGCGATGCTGCGGGTTCTCTGCGGCGGCAACGCCCGTCCGGAGACGACGCAGGCACCCGTGATCGTCGCGTTTCTCGTCGCCTGTCTGGTCGGCATGCTCTGCGGTGCTTTTAACGGCGCACTGGTCTCTGTCTTCAAGATCCAGCCGATGGTCGCGACCCTGATCCTGTTTACGGCAGGCCGTTCCATTGCGGCGTGGATCAACAACAACGAGCTCCCGATCGTGCCGGATCCGAAGTTCGCCTGGTTTGCGGGCTGCATTCCCGGCATCCCGATCCCGACATCGGTGTTCATCGCGATCGCCTGCATCATCGTGATCATGCTGGTGTTAAAGTTCACGAATCTGGGTCTCTACACGCAGGCGGTCGGTATCAATGAGAGCTCCTCCCGCTTAAACGGCATCAACCCGACCTTTATCAAGTTCCTGTCCTTTGTGATCCTGGGACTGTGTGTGGCGGTCGCGGCGCTCATCAAGGTGAGCCGGATCTCCACGATCAACTACTCCGTCATCGCCAAGGACATTGAAATGGATGCGATCCTTGCGGTGGCACTGGGCGGCAACGCACTGTCCGGCGGCAAGTTCAACATGTGGGCGTCCATTCTCGGTGCGTATATCATCCAGTTCCTGACGACCACGCTCTATCGTTTCAAGGTGGATTCGGAAGCGCGCCCCGCCTACAAGGCCGTGGTGGTCATCCTGCTGGTCGTCTCCTCGGCGCCGGTGGTCCGGAACTATTTCTCGCAGCTGGCGAAGCAGTTTTCGTCACCGAAGAAGGAGGTGGCTTGAGTGAAAGCGGAGAATAAAAAGGGCAGTATCTTTACCAGGGTCAGTGACACGAATCTGCTGCTTGCGATCACGATCGTCATTTTCTTCCTGATGTATCTCGGTGCGATCATCTTCCAGGGGGAAGGCTTCTTAAAGCCGCAGAAATTCTTTGACATCCTGAACAACAACTCGGCGCTGATCATTACGGCCTGCGGTATGAGTCTGGTCATGATCACGGGGAGCATCGATATCTCCGTCGGCGGCGTGGTGGCACTGGTCTCCACCTGCTGCGCGGTCTATCTGGACTTCCATGAGGGCAGCATCTTCGGTTCCATCCTGATCGCGATCGGCGTGGGTCTTGCCTACGGTCTGGTGCAGGGCTTCCTCATCGCCTACCTGGACATCCAGCCGTTCATCGTGTCGCTTGCCGGCATGTTCTTTGCTCGCGGCATGTCGACGATCGTGCACACGGCACATTTTAATGTCGCCAGCACCGTGTTCAACGGACTCAAGAACACCAGGATCAATGTGCCCGGCATGGGCAGTGTCAACCGGAAGGGCATCTACATTCCCGCCTATGTTGAGATCGGCGTGATCGTGGCACTGGTGATCGTGGTGCTCCTGTTCATCCTGCTGCGCTGGACGAAGCTTGGCCGCAATTTCTATGCGGTCGGCGGCAATAAGCAGAGCGCACTGATGCTCGGTATCAATGTCAAAAAGACGAAATTTCTCGCGCACCTGATCTGCGGCGTGCTCGCCGGGATCGCGGGCTATGTCTATCTGCTGCATGTCGGTTCCTCCTCGGCGGATAACGCGATGGGCATGGAGATGAACGCGATCGCTTCCTCCATCATCGGCGGCACGATGCTGACGGGCGGTGTCGGCAACATCGTCGGCACGCTATTCGGTGTGCTGTCCCTCAGCACGATCCAGAACATCGTCAGCGGCGCGGGCCTCGGTGACGCCTGGTGGACAGGGATCACCATCGCCGGCATGCTCTGCATCTTCCTGGTCATCCAGAGTGTTGTGATGGCACAGAAGAAGAGCGCGCTGAAGTAAAGGCGCGATCCGCACCGGACATCATGAAAAAAAGGATCTGCTCAGTCGTATCATTACTGCTCCTGCTGTCGGCTTTTGCCGGCTGCGGGAGCAGTTCGTTTCCTTCCGAAATGACCGCGGACGAACCGACGGCGGGTGAAGACACGATCGTGGTCGGTTTTTCGCAGCTTGGCGCGGAATCCGACTGGCGGAGTGCGCACACGGAATCCATGCTGTCCGCCTTTACCGAGGAAAACGGCTATACCCTGCTTTATCAGAACGGTCAGCAGAAGCAGGCCAATCAGATCACGGCGATCCGCACCTTTATCCAGCAGGGGGTTGATTATATCGTGCTGGCGCCCGCAACGGAGGCCGGCTGGGATTCTGTTCTGGAAGAGGCAAGAGAAGCCGGGATCCCGGTGATCCTTGTGGACCGCCGGGTGGATGTGACGGACAAGAGCCTCTATGCCTGCTGGGTCGGCTCGGATTTTGAGCTGGAAGCAAAAAAGGCAACGGCGTGGCTGCGAGCCTATGCTTCGAAAAACGGTTATCGGGGGAGCCGTCTGCATGTCGTGAACATCCAGGGGACCATCGGCTCCACGGCACAGATCGGACGCACCAGAGGTCTGGCCAATGCCGCGCGCAGCTGGCAGTGGGATCTTTTGGGAGAGATGAGCGGCGATTTTACGCAGACAAAGGGCAGGGAGGTCATGAATGCGTT
Source organism: Lachnospiraceae bacterium (assembly GCA_024690605.1). Taxonomy (GTDB): domain Bacteria; phylum Bacillota; class Clostridia; order Lachnospirales; family Lachnospiraceae; genus Butyrivibrio. Next base: position 40,658 of record JAILOV010000062.1, read on the forward strand.
CCTGCGGCGATTCAGCGACACGATCAATGTCGTCTACTGCGAAAACGATAATGAGGCGATCGGTGCGATCGAGGCGATCGAAAGCGCGGGATTCCGTGCGGGATCGGATCTGAGCAGAGGAGACATCCTGGTCCTGTCCTTTGACGGCGTCAATGAGGCGGCTGTTTCCTTCGCACGGGAGGGGAAGATCGCCTGCATTGCCGAGTGCAATCCGCAGCACGGCGAACGTGTCCGTGCACTGATTGAAATGCTCGAACGCGGCGAGACACCGGAAAAATTCAATTATGTCGACGAGAGACTCTTCAGTGCGCTGCCCGGCGTGGAAGCCGTCACGGTGGACGGGGTGTGCTATGAGGTGGAAAAGCCGTAGGACGGGAGTTTCCTTCCCGTGCCGGGACGGATTGTCGATCGTGTGCCATGGTACCGGCTTCCCGATGGGAGAATGCCTGCAGATTCGTTTCTGCAGGTTTTTTTATTTCCTTTAGTTTCTTTTAAGGTTTGAGAGATATGATGATGCCAGGCTAAGGAAAGGAGAAAAAGCATGCAATACCGACATGAATGGAAGCATGAGATCAGCAGATCCGATCTCATCGCGATCAGACAGCGGCTGCGCGCGGTGGCGCAGACGGATTCGCATGCCGTTGACGGCCGTTATCAGATCCGAAGTCTCTATTTTGACAATCTGCAGGATAAGGCTCTCAGGGAAAAGATCGACGGGTTGAACCGGCGGGAAAAATTCCGCATCCGTTTCTACAACGGGGACACCGCGGTCATCCATCTGGAGAAGAAGAGCAGAGTGAACGGTCTCGGTACCAAGTTCTCCGCGCCCCTCACAAAAGAGGAGGCCCGGAAGATCACGGAGGGAGACATCGACTGGATGCGGGATTCCGATCATCCGCTCGTGCAGGAGCTGTACAGCAAGATGCGTTTCCAGCAGCTCCGTCCCCGCACCATTGTGGACTACACGCGGGAACCCTATATCTACCCGCCCGGCAATGTGCGTGTGACCTTTGACTATGACATCCGCACGGGGCTCGGAGCAACGGATTTTCTGGATCCATCGTGCGTCACGGTCCCCGCGGGAGAAACACCGGTCATCCTTGAAGTGAAATGGGACGCGTTTTTACCGGATATCATCCGGGCCTGTGTGCAGACACCGGGGTGCCGTGTCGGGGCATTCTCCAAGTATGCACAGTGCAGGATGTATGGATAGAGTAAAGGAGGAAAGAACAATGACTTTTAAGGACATCTTCAAATCAAGCTTCCTGGAAAACGTGATCTCGGTGAGTGTGCTCGACATGGTGCTCGCCCTCCTGCTGGCGTTCTGTGTCGGTCTGTTCATCTTCTTTGTCTACAAAAAGACCTTCAGCGGCGTGATGTATTCCTCGTCCTTTGGCGTGACGCTCGTTGCGCTCACGATGATCACCACGCTGGTCATCCTGGCGGTCACCTCCAACATCGTGCTTTCCCTCGGCATGGTCGGTGCCCTCTCGATCGTCCGCTTCCGGACGGCGATCAAGGAGCCGTTAGACATCGCGTTCCTTTTCTGGTCGATCGCTGCGGGCATCGTGCTGGCGGCAGGCCTCATTCCGCTCGCGGTCTTCGGTTCGGTGGTCATCGGCATCGTGCTGCTCGTCTTTGTCAACAGAAAGAGTGTGACCAATCCTTATATCGTGGTCGTGGAATGCGCCGATGCACAGAGCGAAAAGAAGGCAGTATCTTATCTTAAGGAGCATACGGTCAAATCGGTGGTCAAGAGCAAGACTGCCCGCAAGGGACAGATCGAGCTGAACATGGAGATCCGGCTGAAGGGTGACGATACTGATTTCATCAACACCCTTTCGGATATGGAGGGTGTCGGCAGTGCGGTCCTCGTCAGCTACAACGGGGATTATATGGGGTGACATCCATGTCAATTAACAAGCACTTTAACAGAATCTGTGCCGTTGCCCTCATCCTGGCGATCCTTGTCACGGTTCTTTTCATGAACGGGCAGGCACTCGGTATCCGGCAGACATCACACGTGATCGGCTATGAGGATCTGCTGTTCGACACCTCGCGTGTCCACACGATCGATCTCGTGGTGGACGACTGGGACGGTTTCCTCACGAACTGCGAAAACGAGGAGTATGATGTCTGCACGGCGGTCGTGGACAACGAGAGTTTCAGTAATGTCGCGATCCGCGCCAAGGGCAACACCTCGCTCTCGAGCGTGAAGAACATGGATTCCAGCCGTTACAGCTTCAAACTGGAATTCGATCATTTTGATGACGCGATCACCTATCACGGTCTGGACAAGCTGTGCCTGAACAATATCATCCAGGATAACACCTACATGAAGGATTATCTGACCTGCCGGATGATGAATATCTTTGGTGTCGCGGCACCGCTGTGCAGTTACGTGTGGATCACGGTCAACGGGGATCCGTGGGGGCTCTATCTCGCTGTTGAGGCGGTGGAGGATTCCTTCCTGAAGAGAAACTACGGCAGTGACATCGGCGAGCTCTACAAGCCGGACAGCATGAGCATGGGCGGCGGCCGCGGGAACGGCCGGGAATTCAGTCTCTCCGATTTCCTCGAAAAAATGACGTCGAATGACAGTGAAGAGGAAGAGCAGGAGGAGAATTCGCAGGAAACCGGAAAATCTGCGGATGCCGGGGACGCGGACACGGGAAGCTCGGAGAAAATGCAAAAACCCGGAAAGCGCGGCGTCGATAGCGCAGACGGCAAGGATTCCGCGGGGAACTCTATGAAACCCGGAAGGGATGATGCCGGGGAAGCGGACGGTACGGAAACCGGGAAGAGTTTCGGAAAACCGGGACAACAGGAAGGACGCGGCGACCGACCGAACAGATCCGGCAGTAAGGACGGAAAAGGTGATCTCGGTGGCAAGGGAGGCCCCGGAGGATTCGGCGGCCCCGGCGGAATGGGAAGCAACGATGTCAAACTTATCTACACGGATGACGATGAGGATTCCTACAGCAACATCTTCGGGAGTGCCAAAACGGTCGTCAACCATGCGGACAGGGAGCGTCTGATCGCCTCCATCAAACAGATGAACGAGCAGACCGATCTCGAAGAGGTGGTAGATGTAGAAGAAGTGATCCGCTATTTTGTCGTTCACAATTTCGTTGTCAACGGTGACAGCTACACGGGAAACATGGTGCACAACTATTATCTCCATGAGGGAGACGGCATCATGCAGATGATTCCCTGGGACTATAACCTCGCGTTCGGCACCTTCCAGGGCGGCGATGCCACGGGTTCCGTCAACACACCGATCGACACGCCGGTCTCGTCCTCCATGCGCGGCATGGGCGGATCCGCAACAAATGTCGATGACCAGTCCGACCGCCCGATGTGGGCCTGGATCGCGGAGAATGAGACGTATCTGGCCCGTTACCACGAGTTGTTTGCCGGGTTCCTCGAAACGGTTGACTCTGAAGCGATCATAGATGAAACGTATGCGCTGATCGCTCCTTATGTGGCGGAGGATCCGACGGCATTCTGCACCGCGGAGGAATTTGAAGAAGCGGTTCCCGTCCTGAAGGAATGGTGTTCGCTCCGCACACAGAGTGTACGCGGGCAGCTGGAAGGCGCGATCCCCGCGACCACCTCGGGTCAGACGGCGGATGAAAGTTCGCTCATCGATGCTTCGCACATTGTGACATCCGATATGGGCAGCATGGGCGACGGCATGGGTGGCGGTCCCGGCGGCGGATTCCCGGGCGGATTCGGAAGAAACAATGGGGACGCAAGCGAGGATCGTGCCGATGAACGGCCTGATGGGGAAATGCCGGACTTTGAAGGAATGACACCGCCGGATGGCAGAATGCCTGACATGAGCGGATTCCCGGGAGGTCAATCCCCGGGCATGGCGGGCATGACATCCGCGAACTACGGCACGGATACCTGGATCCTGCTGGGTGTTTCCGCACTTGTCCTGCTCGCGGGGATCGGCGTTGCCGTCGTTTTCCGGCGGAGAAGGTAGCGGTTAGAATTGTTAAAAATTGTTACAAATATTTCATAAAACTTAAGGAAAGCCCTTGCCAAGCAAAGGGCTTTCCTTTATGATAGGAGATGCTTTTGCCGTTTTTTGCGATGACAGGGGGGAGAGTACTGTGTTAAAGAAGGTTTTTTCTGCGTTTCTGGCATGTCTGATCGGCGCGACGCTGTCAGTGGGCATTTTTTCCGTAACGGGAATGGAATCTCATGCGGCCGGTACCGGTGCGGTGAGCATCGGATCCGTCCGGATCGCCGGTAGCAATGTGGTGATCCAGGCTTCCGCGAGTGATCTGCCGGACAGTGACGACGGCGTCTACTATCTGTTCTCGGAGAAGGTTTATCAGGCGGGACCTGCTGGGAATGCGGTTGCGACGGCACCGGTGGGGCCGAATGCCACTTTTCAGGTGCCGCTTGCGGAGAACACGGCGGAATGCCGGCTGTATGACAAGTTCCAGATTGCCGTTAAGCAGGGCGGTGCGCTCGTGCCTGTCACCGGCGGTCATTATATCACGAATCCCGAAGCGCTGGCCGGCGGATCTCCCGGAAGAAAGAACAACGGAAAGAAGGGCCTGATCCTGGACGGCGCCAAGATGGGGAACGGCGAAGCCGCGCAGCTTGGCGTGCAGCAGGGAGCCTACAACATCAATCTCGAGGATGTCATCGGCGGCAACGGACAGGTCACCTGGGGCTACAACGGCAAGAACTATCAGTTTGATTCCGCCGCTGTCGGGATGTATGACAAAGTTGTCAAAAGCAGTACCGAGCAGGGCATGGGACTGACCATGGTGCTCTTGAATCCCCGGGCGAAGGGCGAGGAGTTCATGATCGCACCCGCTGCGAGAGGCGGACGCTGCAACTACTACATGATGAACACCTCGGAGCAGAAGGGTCTGGAGTATCTGGAGGCGGTGGTGGCCTTCCTGGCAAACCGCTATAACGGCAGGAACGGTGTGGGCCAGGTGGACAACTGGGTCATCGGTAACGAGGTCAACGCCAAGACAGTCTGGAATTACTGCAATATCGCCGATGAGATGGCCTATGCGCAGCAGTATGCGAATTCCGTGCGCGTCTGCTACAATGCGATCAAGAGCAAGCATGCCAACGCCTATGTGTGCATCAGCGTCGACCAGAACTGGACCAAGATCCATAATGCGTCCTACTATTCCGCGCGGAGCATGATCGAGGCTGTGAACTACTGCCTCATCTCCGAGGGCAATATCGACTGGTGCGTGGCGGAGCATCCCTACAACTATCCGATGAACTGGACATCCTTCTGGACGCCGCAGAGCGCGACGGCTGCCGCGATGTCCACGCACGGCATCGACACGCCGTATCTGACCATGCAGAACATCGAGCAGCTCTCTGCCTACATGAGTCAGCAGGCGCTGCGCAATACCAAAGGAGAGGTGCGGCCGATCCTGCTGACAGAGGTGGGCTATTCCTCCACGCAGGGGGAAGAGGCGCAGGCAGCTGCGATCGTCTATGCCTATCAGCGGGCACTTTCCGACCCCAACATCAAGATGATCATCTTCAACCGGCAGACGGATCACGCGAACGAAGTAAAGCAGGGGCTTGCGGTCGGCCTGACCAGACCGGACGGATCGCACAAGCTGGCGTTTGAATTCTTCCAGCAGATGAGCGGCCCCAACGCGGGTGCCTATATCCAGCGTGCGAATGCCTATATGGGGATCTCCAACTGAGAGAAGCATCGGCTGCCATTGACAATCAGCCAAAGAATGCTACAATACAGAAGGAAACATGCGATGAAGGTGTCGGGGCAACCCGGAGATGATGCGGGAAATTCAAGAGAGAATGACGGTCATGGGCTGGAAGCCGTCTGAAGGAAGCGCATCGGAAATTTCGCACCGGAGCATCTGATCAAAAGAGTGTCCGCCGGAACCGGCGGAAAACAGGGTGGTACCGCGGAATGATTTCGTCCCTGACATCTGCAAGGATGTCAGGGACGTTTTTTATACGGAGCAACGGAGTGATCCGTGGGTATCATGATGGTAAGGACAAGGCGATCATAGAAAGCAGAAGGAAAGGGGAAGAGATGATGAAGATCGGGATCATGGGTTACGGCAATCTCGGGCGCGGCGTGGAAATGGCTGTGAACGCAAATAAGGATCAGGAACTCGCGGCGGTGTTCACCAGGCGGGATCCGTCGGACGTGAAGATCGCGACCGATTCGGCAAAGGTGCTCTCCGCGGATGTGCTGCCGGAGATGAAGGAGGAGATCGATGTGCTGATCCTCTGCGGCGGTTCCGCCACGGATCTGCCGGAGATGACGCCGAAATATGCGGCGATGTTCAATGTGATCGACAGCTTTGACACCCACGCGCGGATCCCGGAACATTTTGCGGCCGTTGATCGGGCAGCTAAGGCGGCGGGCAGGATCGGCGTGATCTCCTGCGGCTGGGATCCGGGGATGTTTTCTCTGAACCGTCTCTACGCATCCAGCGTGCTGCCGGACGGCGAAGCCTATACCTTCTGGGGACGCGGTGTGAGCCAGGGACACAGTGACGCGATCCGCCGCATTGAAGGTGTTGCCGATGCCAGACAGTATACCGTGCCGGTGCCCGCGGCTGTAGAACGGGTACGCAGCGGGGAGAATCCGCAGCTTACCACCAGGGAGAAGCACACGAGAGAGTGCTTTGTGGTCGCGAAGGAGGGTGCGGACAGATCGCGCATCGAGCAGGAGATCAAGTCGATGCCCAACTATTTTGCCGACTATGACACGACGGTGACCTTTATCTCCCAGGAGGAACTGGATGCGAAGCACAAGGGTCTGCCGCACGGCGGATCGGTCATCTACACCGGGAAGACCGGTGAGAGCAGGCATGTGATCGAATACAGCCTGAAGCTGGATTCAAATCCCGAGTTTACGGGCTCCGTGCTCGCGGCCTGTGCCCGTGCCGCATACCGGATGAATCGGGAGGGAATGAGCGGCGCGAAGACGATGTTTGATATCGCACCCGCGTATCTTTCACCGCTCTCCGGAGAGGAGATCCGCGCACACATGTTATGATGCCCAGGGTCCCAAACGCAGGCATCATTTATATACACTGTAATTTTGAATCAGAGAGGAGAAGCAGATGATCAACGAAACACTCGACGAGATCCGGAAAAAGGCGCTCGAAGCGATCGGGCAGGCATCGGATCCGGACAGACTCAATGACATCCGTGTGTCGGTCCTGGGCAAGAAGGGGGAACTCACCGGGATCCTGAAGAGCATGAAGGATGTGGCGCCCGAGGATCGCCCCAGGATCGGCCAGCTCGTCAATGACACACGCGCCGAGATCGAGAAGGTGCTTGATGAGCAAAAGCAGAAATTCGAGGCAGCGATCCTGGACGCAAAGTTAAAAAGTGAAGCCATCGATGTGACGCTTCCGTCCAAACCGCTTCCCGTGGGTCATAAGCATCCGAATACCATTGCACTGGAAGAGGTCGAACGGATCTTTATCGGCATGGGCTATGAGGTTGTCGGGGGTCCGGAGATCGAGAGAGATTATTATAATTTTAAGGCGTTGAACATTCCCGATGATCATCCGGCCAGGGATGAGCAGGATACCTTCTACATCTCCGGTCAGTTCCTCCTGCGCACGCAGACGTCCTCGGCACAGGTGCATGAGATGGAGAAGGGAAAGCTTCCGATCAAGATGATCTCTCCCGGACGCGTGTTCCGCGCGGACGAGGTGGATGCCACGCATTCCCCTTCCTTCCATCAGGTGGAGGGACTGGTGATCGATGAAAATATCACCTTTGCCGATCTGAAGGGGACGCTGGCCGAGTTTTCCAAAAAACTGTTCGGTGAACTGACGGAGACCAAGTTCCGGCCGCACCACTTCCCATTCACGGAGCCGTCGGCGGAAATGGATGTCTCCTGCTTCAAGTGCGGCGGCAAGGGATGCCGCTTCTGCAAGGGATCGGGCTGGATCGAGATCCTGGGCTGCGGTATGGTGCATCCGAATGTGTTGAGGATGAGCGGGATCGACAGCAAAAAGTATAAGGGCTTTGCCTTCGGCGTGGGTCTGGAACGCATCGCCCTGCTGAAGTATGAGATCGACGACATGCGGCTTCTGTACGAGAACGACATCCGTTTCCTCGAGCAGTTCTGACGGATGCGATGAAATAAGGAGGATTTATGAACGCAAGCTATTCTTGGTTAAAAGCATATGTACCGGATCTTTCCTGTTCCGATCAGGAACTCTTTGATGCACTGACACTTACGGGTACCAAGGGCGAGACCTGGCACAGGCTGGATAAAAATCTGGAAAAGATCGTTGTCGGTCAGGTCAAAGAGATCAAACAGCATCCCGATGCGGATAAACTCGTGATCTGTCAGGTCGATATCGGAACGGAGACGATCCAGATCGTGACGGGAGCGCAGAACCTCTTTGAAGGGGCGGTCGTTCCGGTGGTGCTCTCCGGCGGCAAAGTGGCGGGCGGCCACGACGGCGGACCGCTTCCGGAGAACGGCATTCCGATCAAGGCCGGGAAGCTCCGGGGCATCGAGTCGAACGGCATGATGTGTTCCATCGAGGAGCTGGGCTGTGACAAGGATCTCTATCCGGAATCGAATCCCGAGGGCATCCATATCTTCAGCGAACAGGACGGCCTTCCGGCGATCGGCTCGGACGGCGTGGAGGCACTGGGACTTCGCGATACGCTTTTTGAGTTTGAGATCACCTCAAACCGCGTGGACTGTTACAGCATCCTCGGGATCGCCAGAGAGGCGGCCGCGACCTTTAAGCTTCCGTTTGTAAAGCCCAAGCCGCAACTTCATGAGACCGATGAAAGGGCGGAAGACTATATCAGTGTCCGCGTGGAGGACAAGGATCTCTGCACATGCTACTGCGCCAGAGTCTGCACCGACATCAAGATCGGACCGAGTCCGAAATGGATGCGGGATCGCCTGCGTTCCTGCGGGATCCGTCCCATCAACAATCTCGTGGACATCACGAACTATGTGATGCTGGAGTACGGCCAGCCCATGCACGCCTTTGATCTTGACACCGTTGCCGGGCATCAGATCATCGTGCGGCGCGCCAAGGACGGCGACAGATTCGTCACGCTCGACGGAGAGGAGCGGACGCTCGATCATGATGTCCTGATGATCTGTGACGCCGAAAAGGAGATCGGCATCGCCGGGATCATGGGCGGCGAGAATTCCATGATCACGGATCAGGTGAAGACCGTGCTGTTTGAGGCGGCGACCTTTAACGGGCCGAACATCCGCAAATCCGCCAAACGGATCGGCCTGCGGACCGATGCGTCGGGACTCTTTGAAAAGGGACTCGATCGGTATAACGCAGAACAGGCCATCAACCGCGCCTGTGCGCTGGTGGAGGAGCTTGGCTGCGGCCGGGTCACGAGGGGGATCGTTCAGGAAATCGCCGACAGAACGGATAACTGGGAGGATCTGCCCGATATTCCGTTCAACCCGGATGAGATCAACGCGCTGCTCGGAACAACGATATCACGTGAAGAAATGATCGATATATTAAAAAGAGAAGAGATCATTGTAAATGACTTCGGTGAAGTGATCGCTCCGAGTTTCCGACAGGATCTGAACGAGATGTGCGATATTACGGAAGAAATTGCACGGTTTTACGGTTATGACAAGATCCCGGTGACTCTTCCGAAAAACAGTGCCACCACGGGCGGCCTGTCCTGGAGATTCCGGGTGGAGGAGACCCTGCGCGAGAGAGCCTGCTATGCGGGATTCTCCCAGGCTTTCTGCTATTCCTTTGAATCCCCGCGCGTCTTTGACATGCTCCGTCTTCCGGCGGACGCAAAGGAGCGTGAGGCGATCCGGATCGCCAATCCGCTGGGCGAGGATTTCTCCATCATGCGCACGATCCCCCTGAACGGGATCCTCACGAGTCTTTCTACCAATTTCAACCGGCGCAACAAAGATGTGCACCTCTTTGAAATGGGGAATATCTACCTTGCGAAATCCCTGCCGCTGACGACGGAGTCTCCGTATGAACAGATGCAGCTGACGCTCGGCTTCTATTCCCAGTCCGGTGACGAGGATTTCTACACGATGAAGGGTGTTGTCGAGGCATTGCTTGCCAGCGTATCCCTGCTGAAATGCTCCGAGATCGCGCCTTTCCCGGAGGAGGAGAAGAAGCCCTTCCTGCATCCCGGAAGACAGGCTGTCGTGAAATTCACCGACTGGAAGGATCACCGTGCCATCGGCTATCTCGGTGAGCTCCATCCCGCGGTGGCGGAGACCTATGGGATCCGGGCGCGCACCTATGTGGCTGTGCTCGACTGCGACGATCTTCAGTATCGGGCATCCTTTAACCATCACTATGAGGGGATCGCGAAATTCCCCGCGGTCACGAGAGACATCAGCATGCTCGTGCCCAAAGAGGTGCCTGCGGGCGACATCGAAAAGATGATCCGCCAGCGCGGCGGAAAGACCTTGGAGAGCCTGCAGCTCTTTGACCTCTATGAGGGCGAACAGATCAGCGAGGGCTTCAAATCCATGGCCTATTCGCTGGTCTTCCGCAACAAGGAAAAGACGCTTTCGGATGAAGAGGTGCAGGGCACGATGAAGAAGATCCTGAACGGACTCTCCGGAATGAAGATCGAGCTCCGCTCCTGACAGAGCGGTTTTCCAGCGGCTGGGAGGTCATTATGCAGGTCTGCCTTTTGAACGATTCATTTCCGCCGGTCATTGACGGTGTCGCCAATACCGTGATGAATTACGCCCGGATCCTGACGGAAAAAGATCTGGCACATGTGCAGGTGGCGACACCCAGATATCCCGGCGCCGATTATGACGGCTATCCCTATGAGGTCGTGCCGTATTCCAGCTTTTCCATCGGAAATATGGTGGAGGGATACCGCGCGGGGAATCCGCTGGATATCCCGGCGATCAACGAGCTGGCAAAAGCCTCTCCGGATATCATTCACACGCACTGTCCCGTTGTTTCCACAATGGTGGCGAGGAGCCTCCGGTTCAGAACCAGAGCGCCGATCATCTTTACCTATCACACCAAATTCGACGTGGACATCGCCAATGCCGTGAGCAGCCATTTCATCCAGAAGGAGGCGGCCAGAGCGCTGGTGGATAATATCGAGGCCTGCGATGAGGTGTGGACGGTGAGCCACGGTGCTGGTGAGAACCTGAAATCGCTGGGCTATGAAGGGGAATACCGCGTGGTGGACAACGGCGTGGATTTCCCGAAGGGAGAAGTGGACGAGGCGGAAGTGACTGAGGCCACGAGAGACTTTGATCTGCCTGCCGGGGTGCCGATGTATCTCTTTGTCGGTCGTCTGATGAACTACAAGGGGCTGCCGATCATCCTGGATGCCATGCGCATGCTGCGCGACAACGGAAAGGATTTCCGCATGGTCTTTATCGGGAGCGGTCTGGACGAGGAATGGCTCAGGGAGAAGACAGAGGAATACCGGCTGGAGGATCATGTGATCTTTACGGGGGCGATCCATGACCGGCAGGTCTTGCGCGCCTGGAACACCAGGGCGGATCTTTTCCTGTTTCCGTCCACCTATGACACAAACGGGATCGTGGTGCGGGAGGCGGCCGCCTGTGGGCTTGCCAGCGTCCTGATCCGGAATTCGTGTGCGGCAGAGGGGATCACGGACGGCAGGAACGGTTTCTTCATTGACGAAAACGCGGAGAGTCTGGCGGCACTGCTTGAGGAACTCGGCACGGATATCCCGCGCATGCGGGATGCCGGAAAGCATGCGATGGAGGAGATCTACATCTCCTGGGAAGACAGTGTCACGCACGCCTTTGATCTCTATGGCGAGGTGCTGGAGAAAAAGGAAGCCGGCGCCTATCAGTCGAAGTGGAAGAAGCGGATGGAAGAGGGGCGTGCTGCGATCCGTCAGTCGGAGGAGCGCAGAAAGGAACAGATCCGCCAGATCGAGAACCGCTGGCGGGAAGCCCTGAGCGGCATGTCCCGTGTCCCGCTGTCGATCCATGAGGGAATGCTGGACAACATGCAGCAGTTGAAGAACGACGTGAAGAAAGCCGGCGCTGAGGCCGGAAGGATCGGAATCAATGCCTGGGTGTGGGCAAAAGAGATTCTGTATGACGACAAGGACTGAAAAACAATATCGATGGTTCCACCGCGCATCACTTTATCAGATCTGGATCCGCAGCTTCGCGGACGGTAACGGGGACGGCATCGGCGATCTCTACGGTGTCTATGAGAAACTCCCGTACATCCGGGATCTCGGCGTGGACGCGATCTGGTTCTCGCCGATCTACCCGTCACCGAACGCCGACTACGGTTATGATATCTCCGATTACAAAAACATCCACCCTGACTACGGGGATCTCGCGCAGTTTCAAAAGGTCCTGAACCGGGCGCATGAGCTCGGACTCAGGATCATCATGGACCTTGTCATCAATCACACTTCGGATGAACATCCCTGGTTCCTGGAGAGCAGAAAGGGCGAGGACAATCCTTACCGGGACTACTATATCTGGCGCAGACGGCCGAACAACTGGAATTCCATTTTCGGCGGCAGTGCCTGGGCCTATGAGGGGACAAGGGGCCAGTATTATCTGCACCTGTTCGCCAAAAAACAGCCGGATCTGAACATGGATAATCCCGCGGTCCGGGAGGAGATCAAGTCGATCCTGCGCTTCTGGCTCGACCGCGGCGTCGACGGTTTCCGCATGGATGTCATCAATTTCATCTCCAAAAGAGAGGGACTTCCCGACGGCATTCCGTGGCTCCCGGCCATCAACGGGATGATGCATTTCAAGGACGGTCCGCATCTGCAGGAATACCTTTCCGAATTCCGCAGCGTCTGTCGGGAATATGACCGCGATATCGTGCAGATCGGCGAAGGCCCGTTCACGGAGGCCGAGGTTGCCCGCAGGTATATCACCGGGAGAAAGCCGGTCATGGACATGATGATCTCCTTTGATCATATGCTGGCGGACTGTTTCTACACGGAATATCTGCACAGACCGTTCTCTCTGGTCAGCATGAAGAAAGCGTTCACACACTGGCAGAACACGATGGCGGATAAGGGATGGAACACGCTCTATCTGGAGAATCACGATCATCCGCGGATCATCAGCCGTTACGGGAGTGAGTCGTGGTGGAAGGAGAGCGGCAAGGCACTCGCCGTGTCCTATATCTTCCAGCGGGGGACGCCCTTTATCTATCAGGGTCAGGAGATCGGCATGACCAACATCCGTCTGCGCTCGATCCGTGACTACCTCGATGAGGCGACGATCCAGAATTTTGAGCGGTTCTTCACGAAGGACCCGATGGACAAGAGGATGAACCGGATCTATCATTCCAGCAGAGATTCCTCGCGCACGCCGATGCAGTGGAGTGAGGAACGCTATGCGGGTTTCTCCACGGTACTTCCGTGGTTTTCATTAAACCCCAATTATCACGCGATCAATGTAGAGGAAGAGGAGCGGGATCCGGAGAGTATCCTGAAATTCTACAGGTACTGTCTCGCGCTCAGGAAGAAGAGCAGGACGATCCTGTACGGGGATTATCGGGAATATGAGCCGGGAAACAGACAGGTCTATCTGTATGAACGGTCGCTGAAAGACAATCACTGTCTGATCGTCTGCTCCCTTTCAAAGGAACCCGCACGGGTCCGGCTGCCGGAGGCGTACCGGAACAGAAAGGTACGCAGGATGTTAAACAATTACGAGCCGATGTCGCTCTTTGACCATCTGGATCCGGAACGGTATCCGACGGAGAAACTCCCGGAGAAACTGCTTCTGCATCCCTACGAAGCAAGGATCTATCAGATCAGGTACTGAGATGAAGGACGGAAAACGCACAATCCTGACGGACACACTGGCCGGCGTGCGGGAGTTTTCCCCGTCGATCCGCTTTCCCGGGATCGATGATGCCTGTTGGAGAGAGAAATCAGTCGGGCAGGAACTGATCCGGACCGGAGAGCGGCTGGTCAAAGAACCGATCCCGGCGCTGTCACTTGCTGCCTATGCGGAGTTTTCCGAAAACGGCAACCGCGTGCATTATGAAACTCCGTATTTCCGACGCAGAACGATGCTCACGGGACTCGTCCTCGCAGCCTGCGCTGCACAGGAGGAGACGCTTCGGAACAGATTTCTTGAGAAGATCGTCGAGCTGCTGCGGGCGATCCTTGATGAACCAAGCTGGTGTCTGCCGGCACACAATTCCTATATCCGGGACAGCAAGCCTCTGCCGGTACCGGATCCAAAACGCCCCGTGATCGATCTGTTCGCGGCCGAGACGGCGGCGATCTTAGGGATCACGGAGCAGCTGCTTGGGCCGATGGAGCCGGGCGGTCGCATCGACAGTGAGATCGAGCGGAGGATCCTCAGACCGTATCTTTCTTATCATTTCTGGTGGATGGGTGACGGGGAGCAGTCCATGTGCAACTGGACGCCCTGGATCACACAGAATGTTCTGCTCGCATTGTTTACCAGACGGGAGGGGCTCATTGCGGGTGAGGATCTTTCCCGTGTGCTCGCACAGGCGGCTGTATCCGTTGACTATTATCTCGATGATTACGGTGAGGACGGCTGCTGCAATGAAGGCGCTTTCTATTACGGGCACAGCGGTCTCTGCCTGTTCGGCTGCATCGATGTGATGAACCGTATCACCCGCGGCGGGATGCGCGATGTCTGGCGCGATCCGCTGATCGGGAACATCGCCGCCTATATCGTGAAGATGTTTGTCGGCAACGGGCGCTATTTCAATTATTCCGACGCGTCGCCCTTTGCGGGGAACCGGAGTGCCAGAGACTATCTGTTTGGGAAATATACGGACAATGCGGATTATGCGGCCTTTGCGGCGGCCGATTTTCGCGCGCAGTCGATGGAAGAGAGGCTGATGCCGCAGGAGGAGAATCTCTACTATCATCTGCTGCAGCTGTCGCACTGGCAGGAAATGGAAGAGGAGACGGGACGCAGCGTTTGCCCGCCGGATGCCTGGTTTGCGAGCACGGGGCTCATGACCGCGCGAAACGCGCACTGGACACTCGCGGTAAAAGCGGGGCACAACGGGGACAGTCACAATCACAATGACATCGGCAGCTTGACACTCTACCTGGATGAACAGCCCTTTCTCATTGACCTGGGAGTGGAGACCTATACGGCGAAGACCTTTTCCGACAGGAGATATGAGATCTGGACGATGCAGTCGGCTTATCACAATACGGTGAATTTCCGCGAAAAAACAGCCGGTGATCCCTTGCTGCTCATGCAGAAGGACGGCAGGGAGTTTGCCGCGGAGAATATCCGCTGTGAGCTGGGAGAGAAGGAATCTCTGCTTTCCATGGAGATGGCATCTGCCTACGGAGATCCCCGGGTGAAAAGCTGCCGGCGGACCGTGATCCTGCGGAAAAAGAATACGAACGCGTCGCCGCAGGATGAAGATCCGCAGCGTGCAGTCGATCCGGATGGAAGCTGCCCGGAGGAAACGGGATCTGTGACGATCCGTGACAGGATCGAAACGGACGGCAGTCTGTGCGGTGTGCTCACCTTTATGACCTATGAAAAGCCGTTCATCATGCGCGCGGAAACGAAAAATGGAGCGGAAACGGAAACAGAAACGGAGGTCTTTTTCCCGGACGGCATCGGAAAGATCTGCATCGGATCCCTCGGTTTTCTGCGCTTTTCCGGCATTTCCCGCGCGGCAGTCGAGACCTGTCCGATCACGGATGCGCGGCTTGCGACAGCGTGGAAGCACGACTGTTACCGGATCCTGCTCACCATGCAGGGAACGGGATCCGAGGTTGAGGCGGTACGGGGCTCGAAGGGGTCTTCCGATGATGCTTGAGGAGAATGGGGGTCCTATGTCCCTGTCACGAACCGATAACAAGAGACAGCCGGAGGAGTATATATGCGGCAGATAGACATTGTCCGCGTAACGGATCTTGCGGAGCCGGAGCTGGATGTTTTCGCCAGGCTCAGGGAACCGCAGCTGTATCACTATTATGAACCGGCACCGGGCCTGTTTCTCGCCGAAGGGGAACGCGTCGCCATGCGCGCGCTGGATGCGGGGTTTATGCCTGTATCGGTGCTTGCGGATGAACGGGGGATCGACGGACGCTTCGGAGAGGTGCTTTCACGGTGTGCGGAGAATGGCGGAGGAGCGGGGACGGACGCGGAGGAATGCACGCTTCCTGTCTACGCGGCATCTTTTGCCGTCATCAAAGAGCTGACCGGATATTCGCTGACCGGCGGTTTTCTCTGCGCCATGCGCAGGAAGTCGCTGCCTTCTCTGGAAGAGGTGTGCGGAAATGCAAAGAGGATCGCGGTGTTGGAGCGGGTCACCAATCCGACCAATGTCGGTGCGATCATCCGTTCCGCTGCCGCATTGTCTGTTGATGCGGTGCTTCTGACCAATGATTCCTGCGATCCGCTCTGTCGCCGGGCGATCCGCGTGAGCATGGGCACGATCTTTCAGATCCCCTGGACGGTGATCCCCTGTGACTGGCCGGATGCGGGGCTGTCTCTTCTGCGTGAGATGGGTTTTCGCACGGTGGCGCTGGCACTCAGGGAGGACGCGCATCTGCTCGGAGAACCGGGACTCACCTTTGGCGGAAAGGCGGCGCTTCTCTTCGGGGCGGAGGGGGATGGTCTGATGCCGGAAACCGTTGCCGAAAGCGACCTGGTCGTAAAGATCCCGATGCGCCCGGGGGTGGACTCCCTCAATGTCGCCGCGGCAAGTGCCGTGGCTTTCTGGGAATTCATGAAGTGATCGTTATTTTATATAGTTCTTCATCAGTTCCTCAACCCTGGACCTGGTGATCGCCGCGCCGCTTCCGTATTCGACCATGGGCTGCATGGAGCCGCCGGCAAAGCCCTCCGCATCGCTCTTCATCTTTGCTTCTTTTTCCCTGATCCAGGTGCGCTGCTGTTCCGTCAGCGCGTCAAGGGCATCCTGCTCCAGTGTGGATTTCAGATAGGTCCAGATATCGTTCAGCAGGCTGTCCCAGAGCTCATATTCCGAATAAGCTGTCTGATTCAGGCTCTGCTGGTCCATCAGAGATCCGTCGTTCAACTTGTCGTCGATCTCCTGCTGCTTTTCAACCGCTTTGTTATAGGCTTCCCGAAGGGCATCCGCGTCCAGCTCCCCGTGATCGCCCAGCGCCTGACGGAAACCGGCGGAGTTGTTTTCATCCGTGCAGTTTTCCATGGTCACCGACCGGTTGGAAAAGGTGAAGAATTCGTTGTCCTTAAAGGTGCAGTCTCTGAATGTTGCCGAATCATACTCACCGAGGGCCACGAAATAGTTGTAGCTGTCCGCGACGACATTGCCGGAGAAGGTGCAGTGATCAAACACCACATCGTAGGCACCGGAAATGCAGATCATGGACATGTCTTTGGAATCCCGCATGGTGCAGTTGGTGAACTGCACGCTGCCGATGTCGTGAAGATCCACCAGACCATAGGTGCACTCGTAGATATCCGTGTCGGATACATTGATATTATAGGTGCCGATGGCTTCGATCCCATAGGTCCCGCTGCCGTAGAGACTGCATTTTGAAATATCCAGACCGTAAACATTCCGGAAACTCAAAACGCTTCCGCTGCAATAGCCCGGCTCCACATTATGCCCCGCGGTGATCCCTTCAATGGAGATGTGCTGGTCTTCCATAAAGGTGAGCACGGGGGCATAGGCGGTGTCCACACTGAGCAGCACCTTGGCACCGTCTTTGGCCCGGATCTTCAGATTGGAGATGTCCGAGACGGTGACGGCCTCATATTCGATATGCACTCTGGGATTGTCGATCTGCGCGGAAAACAGGCGGGAAAGGTCGTAGGTGCCTTCCTCAAGTTCCACGATCCGGTTGTTCCGCAGACTGTTGACAAATTCCGCCACATTGCTCACGGACACGGTGTCAAAATACCGGAAGCTTTCCAGATCCTCCAGCCGTTTGTCGTCTTTTTTGATGTACCGGTATTCATAGGTGCTGGTATAGCCGAAGGTGGGATCGCTTTCATCCTGATAACTGTAGGATTCGCAGATGATCAGCATGTCGTCGTCCGAAAGCGTCACCTTTCTTGCCGAGGAATCCTGTTCTTCAAAGGGATCCGCCATCTCCAGACACCACCGGTCGTTCACGCATCCTTCATAGGCGGCTTCGTTTTTATAGGTGAGCTGCGCACCATAGATCTTTTCGGAACTTTCATAGCCCTGATAGTAATAATCCATCTGCAGGCCGTTATCTTTTTCACTGATCTTCACACGGGATTCAATGCCTTCGTCATCCCCGCGGAGGATGAAATAATCGGAGTCTGTCCCGTCCAGATAGTCGTTTTTTCCGTTTATATAGACAAGTTCCCACTCACCGACGGTCTCACCGCCGGGAATCGTGCCGGCATCCGCGGCAGTCTCCTGACTGTCTCCGGCTGCATCCGTTTCGGAAACGGGAGAGGAACCGGTGTCTTCCGGTGCCGTCGTGTTTGCCTGATCCGAACCGCATCCGTACAGAAATGCGGATAAACCGATGGCAGCTGCAAGTGTGAGCGGGAAAAGCTTCTTTTTCATCATGAAAGACCTCTTGTGATCATAATTTTCTGAGAACGGATGATCTGATCCGCCGGAGGATCTTTGCGATCTACCCGTGCTTTCTCATATATTCGTCCGCTTCCGACCGTTTCAGGATCTTGCCGTTTAAATTGATATAGCCCTCGAGAGGTTCCTCGTGCACGATGAACGGTGCGTCCGGAAAGGCCGGATCCTTAGGGATCTCGTGACGATGCCCGAACCTGGCACAGGAGATGTCATCGGCGGCAGGGATCTTGTGCCCGTCGGACGCGGTCCGTTCGACGCCTTGTCTCGGACGGGGAGTGATCGATGACTTAAGAAATTCCTTCAATATCCCTTTTTTGTAAAGCTGCCACAGCACGACGCCGAAGACGACCAGCAGGATTTCCATGCGATTCTCCTTATCTTGTCGGGTTATCGTTTGCGATGATTGTATACTTATTGCGCGACCGCGTCAAATGTCTTCGGGATGTGATACAATGATGCCGGGGCAAATACGCAAAAGGCGATCATGCCGGTAAGACTTCGGTTACAGAGGGAAAGGTACAGGGGATGAGCAGGATCAGAAGAGCGGAAGAAAAAGACATACCGGGCATCCTGGAGTTGCTGATCCAGGTGGATATGGTGCATCACCGGGGGCGTCCGGATCTGTTCAAGGGTCCGGCGACGAAATACAGTGCGGAGGAACTGGTCCTTCTCCTGAAGGATGACCGGACCCCCGTGTTCGTCTGTGCCGATGAAGACGGAAAGGTGTTGGGACATGCGTTCTGCAGACAGGAGCAGATCGTGGACGATCCGGTCCGCACGGATGTCAGGACACTCTACATAGACGATATCTGCGTTGACGAAGCTTCCCGTGGCCGGGGCGTCGGCCGCGCTCTGTACCGGCATGTGACCGGGTATGCGCGGGAACAGGGATTCTACAACGTCACGCTGAATGTCTGGAGCTGCAACCCCGGTGCCGTCGCATTTTATGAAAACCTTGGTCTGAAACCGCAGAAGATCGGGATGGAGGAAATCTTGCAGACAGAGAGGAGGCACGATGCCAAAGATCGAGATCTACAATGACTGGGACCATGTGAACAAGGCGGAGGCTGCCGGCGAGACGCAGGCAGTGCTGGCATGGGACGGGGAGTACAGGAAAGGGGATATCATCGAGATCTCCGGCCTTGTGCCCGGCAGTTTCTATAAGGTGCAGATCGATGCCGCGATCGGGGAAGCTCTGGTGTTCGTAAAGACGGAGCGTGTGATCTACACGGTTCCGTTCTATGAAAAGAAGACCAGTTACAATCCGCTCGCGTTTTTCGGCAATCGTCACTATATCCTTGTGCGCGCAGCGGCTCCTTATGAGGTGAACACCTACCGAAATCTCGCGCTCAATCCCTTTGATCAGCACGATGTGGAAGGCGTCTTCCCGCACGCGTCCGCCAATGTGGAGACGCGGGGAGAGGCTGTATTTGCCGCCAGGAATGCGATCGACGGGTGCGTCGCGACGCGCTCCCATGGCGAGTGGCCCTATGAATCGTGGGGGATCAACCGGCAGGATGACGCGGAATTCCGGCTGGATTTCGGCCGTCCGGTGGATATCGATGAGATCCGTCTTTACACGCGCGCGGATTTTCCGCATGATAACTGGTGGGTGCGCGGAAAACTCGCTTTTTCCGACGGAAGCGAGCACGTGATCGAGATGGACAAACACGTCGATGAACCGCATGTCTTCCGGGATATCGACCGGCATGCGATCGAGTGGCTGACACTCGGGGAACTGATCAAAGCGGATGATCCGAGCCCGTTTCCCGCGCTCACGCAGATCGAGGTCTACGGAACGGAGGCACGATAAAGGACCGGACTAGGGCTTGGTCACCGCATGATGGAGCTTGCGGTATTTCGCCGGTGTCATCCCTTTGTATTGTTTGAACTGACGGAAGAAATGCACCTCACTGCCGTAGCCGCACAGCTCGGCGATCTCCGAGATCGGCATATCCGTGGTCTGCAGGGCGAATTCCGCGTTGGCGATGCGCATGCGGATCAGATCCTGCTGGAAAGGGACGCCGAACACGGTGGTGTAGAGATGCTGGAAATGGGACTCGCTGATCCCGAGCTCGCCGGCGTGCCCGGCGATGCTGTGTTCCTCGGCGAGCGTGTGCTGCATGCGGAAGCGGATGTCCTTGAGACGTTCGGTGTAGGATTGTTCGTCCGGGCCGGCCGTCTCCCGCGGAGCGGCGATCAGGTGATTCATGAGTACCGTAAACAGCGCATTCGTGTTCTGCTTCAGGAAGCGCTCATCCGTGTAGGCGGATTCCCACAGAAGCTGCCGGATGAGTGTAGAGCAGGCCTCTCTGTCGCTTAAGTGGAAAGGCGTGTTGCAAAGAAGTTCCGGCGGCAGCGTGTCGCCATCCTCCAGTCCGATGTGCATCCAGTCATCGATATACTCCCCGTAAGGATTGTGATAATGATAGGGCGTGTGCGGCGCGATCACGATCGCGTCACCGGGCTCCATGAGAAAGTGTCTGTCACCGACAGAGAAATCGCCCCGGCTTCGCAATATGAGAAGTACCGGGTTCTCCAGGCCGTTCGGCCAGGATTTGCGAAAGCTCGCGGCGTGGTGCGCGCCGCAGCCACCTTTGATCACGTACATTTCTTATTCCTCCGCAGCACGAAAAGTTAGTATCCGCCTCACTGTAGAAGTATTCTAACATAAAACGTTATGTTATACAAGGATATTTGAAAATACGATAATACAGCCGCTTTTATGCATGATGACAATTATTATAGCAGGATATGTTATATTTTCCGCTCCATCCGTCATTAACATCTCGTGTAGGATTCGATATACTGAACGCAGTTCACTTGGCTTCGCACGCAAAGGCGTGCAGATGAAGAAAAGGAGGAAACCATGAAGAAACGACTGATCAGCATGTTGATGGGCATGACGCTCGTGGTGGCTTCTCTTGCGGGCTGCGGCAGCGCCGCAGAGACAGCGGCCCCCGCGGCGGAAGCTCCGGCGGCGGAAGCACCCAAGGCGGAGGAGAAGCCCGCAGAGGCTCCGGCGGCGGAGGCACCTGCGGCTGAGGAGACGACGAATGACGCGCCTGTCACTCTGAAATGGGCACTGTGGGATAAGGACGCGACCGTCTACTATCAGCCCCTCATTGACGGCTATACGGCGGCACATCCCAATGTCACGATCGAGATGGTCGACCTCGGCTCCACGGATTATTCCACGGTCCTCGGCACACAGCTCTCCGGTTCCGATTCCGATTTCGATGTTGTCACGATCAAAGATGTTCCCGGTCTTGTGACCCTTGCCAACAAAGGCGTGCTTGAGCCTCTCGACAGCCTGATCGCGCAGGACGGTATCGATCTCGCGGCATACAGCGGCATCACGGATCAGGTCAAGGTCAAGGATGCTCTCTATGAGCTTCCGTTCCGCCGTGATATCTGGGTCCTGTTCTACAACAAGGATGTTTTTGACAAGGCAGGTGTTGACTACCCGACCAATGATATGACCTGGGAGCAGTATGACGAGCTCGCCCGCAAGATCACCGACACGACGCCCGGCGCCGAGGTTTACGGTGCACACTATCACACCTGGAGATCCACGATCCAGCTGATGGGCATTCTCGACGGCAAGCACTCCATCGTTGACGGCACCTATGACTTCACGAAGCCTTACTATGAGATGGTCCTCAATCAGCAGAAGGATGGCGTCTGCATGGATTACGCGACGCTGAAGACACAGGGCCTGCACTATTCCGCAGCATTCTATCAGGGTAATGTCGGTATGCTGAACATGGGCTCCTGGTTCATCCCGACCCTGATCTCCAAGATCAAGGACGGTGAGGCGGCCGCCGCTTCGAACTGGGGCATTGTCAAGTATCCGCACGCAGACGGTGTTGAGCCCGGCTCCACGCTGGCGACGATCACCGCGCTTGCGATCCCGACCTCCGCGCCGAACAAGGATGTGGCATGGGATTTCGTGAAGTTTGTTTCCGGCGCCGAGGGTGCCGAGATCATGGCCGGCACCGGCAACACGCCTGCGATGTCCAGCGAAGCGATCAACTCCAAGATCGCAGAGATGGATGGCTTCCCGACCGATGCGAACTCCAAGGATGCGCTGAACGCAAGCCACGCGTATCTTGAGATGCCCGCCAACGAGAAGTCTTCCGAGATCGAAACCGTGCTCAATGAGCAGCACGACAACATCATGAACGAGGTCTCCTCTGTCGATGATGCGATCGCGGCGATGAACGAGGGCGTCAAGGCGATTCTCGGTCAGTAATATGCATTCTCTTTCGGGGACGGCTGTCTGACAGCCGTCCCCTCCCTTGTTCAGACCATCCGGCTGACAAACATCATTATTCTCATCCCTTTGTCCGATCGATCATCAGTTGCGCGTTTTGCGCGGAAACGGGGGCGAAATGAACACCCAAGGTGCAAAAAAACGAAAAATGCGGCAGGCTCTGGTGGCGTATTCCTTTATCGCTCCGAACTTTATCGGCTTTGCCGTCTTTACGCTGGGACCGATCATTCTGGCTTTCATCATGGCGTTTGCGGAATGGGACGGCAACAACCCGATGAAATTCGTCGGATTGAAGAATTTCGCGGATCTGTTTGCCAATGACCGCTTTACCGCCGCACTCAAAAACACGATCGTCTACAGTATCTTCACGGTGCCCTTCACACTGATCGTTGCACTGGGACTGGCGATCCTCCTGAATCAGAAGATCAGGGCACGGACCTTTTTCAGGACCGTCGCTTTCTTTCCTTATGTTGCTTCTCTGGTGGCCGTAGCGGCGGTGTGGAACATGCTGTTCACACCTGCCAAGGGCGGTCTGATGAACCAGCTTCTCATGAACGTGTTCCAAACGGCGCCTCTGAAATGGGCAGCGGCTCCGAATACCGTGATGCTCACGATCGTGCTGTTCTCCATCTGGAAGAACATGGGCTATTATATGGTAATCTACCTCGCCGGTCTGCAGGGGATCAGCGAGGATCTCTACGAGGCCGCCTCGCTGGACGGGGCGGGTGCCCTGCAGAAATTCTGGTATGTGACGCTTCCGCAGTTAAAGCCCACGACCTTCTTTGTGACGATCATGCTGACGATCAGCTGCTTCAAGATCTATGATATCGTCTACATGCTGGCCGGCGGCTCCAACGGCGTTGTCAACAAGAGCGCCATCGTGCTGGTCTACTATATCTACGAGGAAGCTTTCCGCAACTGGAAACTGGGAAGTGCCTCGGCGGCAGCCCTTGTCCTGTTTGCCATCGTTCTTGCCGTCACCCTGATCCAGTTCAGGGGCGAAAAGAACTATGCGAATGACTGAGGAGGGCCGGACGATGAGAACAAAAACCACCAACCGCGTCATCAGCCGGATCATCATCTACGCATTGCTGCTGTTCCTTGCGTTTATCATGCTGATCCCCTTCGTGTGGATGATCAGTGCGTCACTGAAACTGAACAAGGATATCTTTGTGATCCCCTATCAGTGGATCTCCGCGGAACCCCGCTGGCAGAACTACATCGATATCTGGACCAAGATCCCGCTCGCGAAATACGCGCTCAACACGGCGAAGCTCACGATCATCGTGACGCTCCTGCAGATCCTGACTTCGAGCTTCGCTGCCTACGCTTTTGCCAAGCTCCAGTTCAGAGGACGGAATCTTCTGTTCCTTGCCTACATCGCGACGATCGCCGTGCCATGGCAGGTCTACATGGTGCCGCAGTTCATGTTCATGCGAAAACTCGGGCTGGCGGACACCCATCTGGCCATCATCATCCTGCAGGCATTCTCGGCGTTCGGCGTGTTCCTTATGCGCCAGTTCTATGAGGGAATCCCGGATTCTCTCTGTGAGGCCGCGAGGATCGACGGCATGAGCGAGTACGGGATCTACGCAAAGATCATGCTGCCGCTGTCAAAGCCGGCACTTTCTACACTGACGATCTTTACTTTTGTCAATACCTGGAATGATTTTCTGGGACCCCTGATCTATCTGACCACCGATTCCAAAAAGACGCTGCAGATCGGTATCAAGATGTTCATTTCGCAGTATTCGGCGGAATACGGTCTGATCATGGCGGCCTCGGTGCTCTCGCTGATCCCGGTGCTCATCGTGTTCATGGCGCTGCAGAAATACTTTGTGGCGGGCATCACGACCGGCGCGGTGAAGGGATGACGGGACAGGGAAAAGAAAGGACAGAGCGACATGGCGGATAAATGGAAGGCGATCGCCGACCGGATCATCGAAAAGGAACGGGCGGTCGCGGAACGAAACCGGGGCAGGATCCCTTATACAACGGAAACGCCGCATGCTTTCGGTGACTGGTCCGGGCCGGACAGGATCTCCTGGTGGACCAACGGCTTCTGGGGCGGGATGCTCTGGCAGCTCTGGCATGCGACCGGGGAAGATCTTTTCCGGGAGAGCGCACTGGATGTAGAAAAGAAGCTAGACGCGGTGCTCCTTGATTACAACGGCATGGATCATGATGCGGGCTTTCGGTGGCTGCCGACGGCAGTGGCGCATTACCGGACAGAAGGTGACGCGGCGTCGAGGAATCGTGGGCTCCTGGCTGCGGCGAATCTCGCCGGTCGTTTCAATCTCTTCGGCAATTTCATCCGGGCCTGGAATGACTGGGGGGATGACCGTGACACCACGGGCTGGGCGATCATCGACTGCATGATGAACCTGCCGCTTCTGCACTGGGCGACGGATGAACTGAACGATCCCCGTTTCAGGATGATCGCCGATAAGCATGCCGATACGGTGATCCGGCATTTCATCCGCAAGGACAATTCTGTCTGCCACATCATCGGATTCGATCCGGGTACCGGATCGATGCTCAGGGAATACGGCGGACAGGGGATCTCCGAAGGCTCGTCGTGGACGCGCGGACAGAGCTGGGCGCTCTACGGCTTCACGCTGAGCGCTCTGCATACCGGCGGGGAACCTTATCTTGCCGTCGCCATGCGGGTGGCGGATCGCTATATCGAACGGATCCCGGAGGACGGCCTGATCCCGGTGGATTTTGATCAGGAAGCGTCCTGCCCGTGGCGGGATGCGACCTCGGCGGCTATCGCCGCCTGCGGACTGCTCACGCTGGCCGGACTCCTTAGGGGAGAGATCCCCGAGGGGCTTCCGGACAAAGAGCGTGCGAAAATGCGATTTCTGCTGCGGAAGCCGCAGGAGGGATCCAAACAGGCCGAGAAGTATCGGCAGGCAGCGGAGCATTATCGGGAGGCGGCGGAACGACTGCTCCTTGCTCTGGACAGCGGCGACGCCGACTACGATCCGGCGCATGACGAGCTGCTGACAAAGTGCACGGCGGCCTATCATGACAGAGAGCATAACTTCCCGATCATCTACGGGGACTATTTCTATATCGAGGCGATCTGGAAACTGACCGGAAGAGAACTGTTCATCTGGTGAGGCAGGGTGCCTGCAGAGAGGATCTGTGATACAATGATAAGCGGCGGTGAAAACTGCCGCTTTCTTCAAACTGAGGGGGTGCATATGGGGTATACGCCGGAATCCATCGATCAGACGATCAGTCCTTTCACCGGTCTCACCAGAGACAGCTGGCGGGCGGCCGGAAAATACCTCCTGCGCGGACTGTTTGAGAACCTGCCGGATGTTTCCGCGCCTCCGATCCTTCCGCGGACGGAGACGGAGATCACCTATCCGCATCTTCGCGATCCCGAGGGCGCGCAGGCGGCGCAGAAAAAGGCCGAGATCTTCGAGGGCCTTACGCGCACGCTTTTTATCGCGTCCGTTCTTCTTGCCGACGAACCGGATCTGTCGATCGGCGGCATTTCTCTGAAGGAATACTATAAACTGCACATTCTCCGCGCCTGCGCGCAGCCGGACAGTGACGAATACGCCGGCAGTTATGAAGACATGCAGGCGCTCACCAAAGACCCCGATCCTTTCCGCCCCTATCAGCAGACCGTGGAGACCTGCGCGCTGGTGATCGGTCTCACCATGTGCGAGGAGGTGATCTGGCAGGACTATACCGGTGAGGAGCGGGATGCGATCGCGGCATTTCTCACCGGATATGCGCATGCCAACACGGTGCCGCAGAACTGGCGCCTGTTTAACATGCTCGATATGGCGTTCCTGCACCTGCACGGCTATCCGATCGATGAGAACATCATGCTGGATCATGCGCAGGCAATCCTCGCCTGGTATGCGGGGGACGGCTGGTATCGTGACGGGCATTCCTTTGATTATTATTCCTGCTGGGCGTTCAATTTCTATGCGCCGCTCTGGAACCGGTGGTACGGGTATGCGCAGATGCCGGCGATCGCCGCGGCATTTGAGGAACACTCCAACGCGCTGATGAAGAGCTACGCATCATTCTTTGACCGGGACGGTTATGTGAACATGTGGGGCAGGAGCTGTATCTACCGCAATGCCGCAACGAGCGCCTTTGACGGTAATCTGTTCCTTGACCGGTCGATCCTTGCGGAGGATCCCGCTGCCTGCGGATGGGCAAGGCGGATCTGCTCGGGCGCGCTCCTGCAGTTTTTATCCCGCGATGATTTCCTGTCGGCGGGAGCACCGTCGCTTGGTTTCTATGGTCAGTTTCTGCCGCTGGTGCAGGGCTATTCCTGTGCGGAATCGCCCTTCTGGCTCGGAAAGGCGTTTCTGTGCCTGCATCTTCCCGCCGGGCATCCTTTCTGGACGATCCCGGAAAGGGAGGGTATCTGGGAGACGCTTCCCGAAAACGGGGTGAAGGAGACGGTCCTGGAGGGACCCGCTCTCGTGTTCACGAATCATAGGGCAAACGGCGAGACGATCCTCAGGACCGGCAGGGTGGTCAAGGCAAAAGGGGATATCCACGGGATGTGGAATTACGGAAAGCTGTCCTTTAACAGCAAATATCCCTGGGAGAGTACGCCGCGCAATGCTTCGTCGACAGATGACGGCGCTGTCGAATCCCAGCAGTATGTGCTCAAAAATCTTCTGAACGGCGAGACGGAGCGCGCCAATGTGACTTTTTACGCGGGTGTGCGGGACGGGGTTCTCTACCGCAGACAGTTTTTTGATTACTGTCTCGAAAAGGAGGGACATTGGCTGCAGGCGATCAATCTGGCGGATTGCCCGATGCCGTTCGGCATTCTGCGTGCGGACAGACTGCGGCTGTTCAGACGTCCGACACAGATCACACTCGGCGCTTACGGATTCCCCGACAACGGAACGGAGATACGCAGGATCGCAAAGGACGGAGCCCGGGCGATCGTGCTGAAGGGGCAGAATGCCTGCGGACACCCGCGGTGTCTTGCCATGACGGTCTGGGACGGCTGGCAGGAGCTTGCCTGCATGGAGAGCAGAGGGACCAGCCCCGACAGCGACCGGTCGATCGTGATCTACGCAAAGGGTGCGCTGATGCGGCAGTATGACGCATCGGAGCCGTATCTTTTCCTTTCCCAGGTCATCACGAGAGATGACGGCGGGGATTTCTCCGAGGCGGATCTCTTCCCGATCCGTCAGATCGACTACACGGATGCGGGCCGCACCGGTGCCTACGGCCCCGTGCGGATCACACTGCAAAACGGTGATGCGCGGGTGATCTATTTTGACGGGATCGAGGGGCGGCTTTCTCTTTGACGGCATGACATCATATTGACAGTTGTAGTATAATAATGAGGATTATGTGAGTTATGAAATGGCAGAGCGATCCTTAGGCATCATGATCATATTATGAGTACAAAGAACGGGAGGTTCTATGGAAACGGAACACATCTATGTCAACGGGGATGAAGAGAGCATAAAGGAAGCGATGAGCACAGCCGAGCAGTTTGCCGACGCGGAAGGGTTTTCCGAAAAGGACGCGCTCCGTCTCCGGCTCCTGTCCGAGGAGCTGCTCGGTCTTCTGAACGGGATCACGAGCGATGATTATTCTGCGATGTTCTGGATCGAGGGCGACCGCAAATCCAGCCGCCTCCATCTGGCGGGCAAGGTCGAGATGACACTGAAGCGCCGGGAGGAACTGCTGGCATCCGCGAGGAACGGCAAGAACGCTGCGGCAAAGGGCATCATGGGAAAACTCAGGGAGATGATCGCCGTCAGTGCCCTGCAGATGGATGAATCCGGATTCGCCGAGGCGGCCGCAATGGATTTCTATTCCGGCGGACTGGATGCGATGGCTTCCAACCCGGGGCAGCTGGCGTGGTCACTGTCCGGTTACCGCTCCTTTATCGAGGAACGCTACATCGATCTGGATGCCTCCGATGAGTTTGAGAACAGGGAACCCTGGGATGAACTGGAGCGATCCGTCATCGCCAATCTGGCCGACGATGTCCTCGTCCGCATCAAGGGGGACGATGTAGAGATCACGGTCGAGCGCGGGGAAACAAAGAAAAAATAAAACTGCTGTAGATTTCCGACGAATCATCTGTATATATAATCAGATACCGAGATATGCGCGATCCGTTGCGCACAGAAAGGGAGGTACGAGCGATGAGCGACAAGGCAAAGAAGCAGGAATTGAATGATGAGATGCTTGAGGAAGTGACGGGCGGTGTTCAGGCCACGAAGAATCTGATCGCCAAAGACGGTCTTGCCGTCAGGAAGAAGGGTGAAAATGTGATCGCCTCGTCATTGGATTATCGTCACGCCGCGGGACAGAAGCCGATCACGACGGATATGAGCACGAAAAAGTCCGGAGCCGGTGACGGCGGGATCCCGGTGTTGAAATGCTGAGAGGGTGCCATGACAATTGAGAGAATGGAAGAGATGTTCCGACAGGCGGATTTTTCCGCCGGCTCTCCGTTAAAGGAGGAGTTGCGGAAACGGCTGTTCGGAGCGGGAGGCGCGAGGGCGAGGATCGTGTCCATGCCGGGTGCGCTGTCCGATGATGATCTTTCCATGGTGTCCGCAGCCGGCGTTGATCAGCCAGCAAAGAAAGAGAGGCGGCCGGAAACTATTTGAAAGAACCGTTTGAGGACGTCTACGACGCGAATTTCAAGTACATATACAACTATCTGTATGCACAGACGCTCCATCGGGAGACCGCAGAGGATCTCTCGATGGAGGTTTTTGCGCGTGCATTGGAGCATTATGCCGGCTATGATCCGAGCCGCGCACAGGTCAGGACCTGGCTTGTCACGATCGCAAGGAATCTCCTGATCAATCACCAGCGCGCTGCGCAGTTTCGGAGGATCGAGAATCTGGATGATATCGAGGAACCCGGGAAACGGGATGATTACGGGTTCCGCCAGAATGCGATCACGGCCGAGGTCGAGAGGATCTTTTCTCTGCTGGAACAGTCCGACAGAGAGCTTCTGACGATGCGTTACATGATGGAGATGGACAATCAGGCGATCGGAGAAGTGCTGGGCATAAACAGCAAAACCGTCAGCCAGCGGATCATGCGTCTTCTGCAGAAGTGCGCGAAGCTGGCCGGGGACAGAAGTCTTCTCGCCGAAGACTGACAGGTAGAAAGGAGCTGTTATGGAAACGAGGAGTGAGAGAAACGGTGCTTCACTGGTCTTTTATATCAGGGGCGTGCTGGATACGCAGGCCGCGCCGGACCTGGAAGCGGAGCTGATCCCTGCGCTGGAAGGTGTGACGGATCTGACACTGGATGTCTCGGAGATGAGCTACATCCTGTCCGCCGGCATCTGTGTCATCATGAAGGCCGGCAAGACCATTATGAAGCAGAAGGGCTCCATGAAGGTCAGGGGTGCCAATGACAGCGTCAAGGATATCTTCCGTACCACCGGACTGACACGGATCTTCATCATGACGGATTTCTAGATCACACACTTTAAGGAGATGAAAAGATGAAGAAAAGGATGGGCGCGCTGCTTCTGGGCGCGGTACTTGCGGTCACGGTCTGCGGTTGCGGACATGAGCACGATTTTCAGCCGGTCAGCTGTGACGAGCCGCTGACCTGCACGATCTGCCACAAGACGGAGGGCGATCCGATCGGCCATGATTTTGCGGAAGCGACCTGCACGGAGCCGAAGACCTGCAAACGCTGCGGGGAGACGGAGGGTGAGGCGCTCGGGCACGATTTTTCGGAGGCGACCTGCACGGAGCCGAAGACCTGCAAACGCTGCGGGGAGACGGAGGGCGAGGCACTCGGACATCAGCTTACCGAAGCCAACTATCAGGATCCGCCGACCTGTGAACGGTGCGGCGCGACAGTGGGCGAGCCGATGAAGTCTTCCTTTGAAGCTCACGGACTCAAGCTCACCGACGCAAAGCCCGATGAGGAAATCCCCTATGTGACGGGCACCTATGACGGGAAGGGGCTTGTGACGCATGGCACTGCGCGTTTTTCCGCTCTGGAAAGACCGGAGGAAGGAACGATCTTTACGAAAAAGGACGGCTATGAAACGCTGGCCGTGAGCATGCAGGTGGATTATACGGATGATGCCGCCTGGGAAAACGGATACATGACCGGCATCTGCCTGGAAGACTATTACACCATCGAGTTTCACGATGACACGACGGTGTATACGGAGAAAACACCGGAGGAGTACAAGGGCTACGAAGGGTATTCCACCTACAAGGTCAATTTCCACGGTAAGGAATATGAGTGCGAGAAAATGTACAAGCCTTTCGAATCGACCGGGTGGATCGGGGAAAAACACGCGCTCATCGGTGACACCTATTATTTCCACGTTCCGGTTGGCTATGACGGAACGGTGATCGGGCTTTATCATAACAGCAATGATCTCGAATGGAAGGATGGCATGTACATCTTCGATATCGCGGATGACGATGCGATCTTCTATCGTCTCAAAGACTGAGCATGCATTCACCTGCGTATGGGGGGATCCGGAGAGAGGCGATTCGCCGCTATCGATCTGAAGTCCTTTTACGCCTCCTGTGAGTGCGTCGACAGGGGACTGGATCCCCTGACAGCAAATCTTGTCGTGGCGGACAGATCGCGCACATCCAAGACGATCTGTCTCGCCGTTTCACCGGGGCTCAAATCCTTTGGCGTTCCCGGGCGCCCGCGTCTTTTTGAGGTGGAACAGCGTGTGAAAGCGGTCAACGCGGAAAGACTGCGGCACGCGCCGTCACACAGATTCACTGGCACATTTACCGATATCGGGCAGCGGGACGATCCGTCGCTCGCTCTCGATTTTCTTGTGGCACCTCCGCGGATGGCGCGGTACATGGAGATCAGCACGAAGATCTACAGCATCTATCTGCGTCACGTCGCGCCGGAGGATATCTTTGCCTACAGCATCGACGAGGTGTTCATCGATCTGACGGGATATCTGAACACCGGCGGCATGACGGCCCATGAGATGGTCATGGGCATGGTCCGGGAGGTACTGGGAGAGACCGGCATCACGGCGACGGCGGGGATCGGGACCAATCTGTTCCTTGCCAAGGTGGCCATGGATGTCGTCGCCAAGCATGTCGATGCGGACGCTGACGGTGTCAGGATTGCCGAGCTGGATGAGCGGAGTTACCGCGAAAAGCTCTGGGCACACCGTCCGATCACGGATATCTGGCGCGTCGGACGAAGGACGGCAGCGAAGCTGGCCGATCACGGCTTCTGCACGATGGGAGATATCGCGCGCGCATCTCTTTCGCATGACCCTGTCCGGGGGGAACCGGTACTGTACCGGCTTTTCGGTGTGAACGCCGAGTTGCTGATCGATCATGCCTGGGGCTATGAGCCGGCGACGATCGCCTCGATAAAAGCTTACCGGCCGGAGAGTTCGAGCCTGGGAAGCGGGCAGGTTCTGAAGCGGCCCTATGCGTTTGCCGAGGCAAAACTCGTCACGATGGAGATGACGGACCTGCTGGTGCTGGATCTGGTGGATAAAGGTCTGGTCTGTGA
The DNA here is from genome assembly GCA_024690605.1 of Lachnospiraceae bacterium. Classification (GTDB taxonomy): domain Bacteria; phylum Bacillota; class Clostridia; order Lachnospirales; family Lachnospiraceae; genus Butyrivibrio. The sequence continues at coordinate 72,980 of JAILOV010000062.1, forward strand.
TGCCGTCGTGCTGACGATCCATTATGATGTGGAGAATCTGACGGATCCCGAACGGAGAGCGCGATACCGAGGAGAGATCACCAGGGATTTCTACGGGCGGGAAGTGCCGAAATACGCGCACGGAACGGAAAACCTGGACGGTTTTTCCAGTTCGACCCAAAAGATCATGGCAGCCATGAGCAGGCTTTTTGACCGGGTCGTCGATCCGGATCTCCTCGTGCGCCGCATTGCCGTCACAGCCAGTCACACGGTCCGAGAAGAGGACGCACCGGGGCGACGGGAGGAAAACTATGAGCAGCTGGATCTCTTTACCGATTACGCCGCGGTGGAACGGCAGAGAGATGCCGAGCGGGCGGCCATGGAGAAGGAGAGAAACCTGCAGCATGCGCTTCTGGATATCAAAAAGAAATACGGGAAGAATGCCGTTCTCAGGGGCATGAACCTGCAGGAGGGCGCCACGGCCGTCGAGCGCAACGGGCAGGTCGGCGGGCACCGCGCATAGGAGCGGAAAAATATGGAAGAACGAAGGATCGAGGATTATGCGGATATCATCGATCACGACTATCGGGGCAGCGTGACGCATCCGCGCATGGCGGAGGAAAAACGCGCGGCGCAGTTTTCCCCCTTTGCGGCACTCACGGGCTATGAGGATGCGGTGGATGAGACCGTGCGGGAACAGGAAGAGCTCGCCGAACAGAGAAATGATCCCTTTTGGGATGACTGGCAGGAGGGATAGCGCGGCAGGAGAGCGCGGGCTTGCGCATTCCGGGGGAAAATGCTATATTGAGCGTACGATCGGCGGTTCGAAAGATCCGTCCGTATTACTGCACAGGAGGAGACAAAATGAACGACGCAGAGATCCGGAAACTGTTTGAAACGGGAGCACAGGGAATCGAACTGCAGCCCGAAACCCCCGAGGATCCCACAGAGGCAAAGCTTAATAAGGCCAGAGAGGCTTTGCGGCCTCATCTGGAGAAGATGCAGGATGATCAGCGCAAGCGCGTGGAAAACGCCATGCACACGCTGCGCCTCTTCAAACCCGCCTACTACAGCAATGAGGCCTATGAATACCAGTGTGTCCTGCCGCTCACCAGAACGCTTCTGGAGATCGGTGAAGAACTCGGCAGGGAAGGCTGAGCACCGCGCACCGGATGAGATCAACATGGATCGGGATAAGGAAGAAAAACTGATCGGCGAGGCGATCCGGGCCAGAAGGAGGGCTTATGCTCCCTATTCCGGGTATGCGGTGGGAGCCGCAGTCCTCACCGCGGACGGCAGGATCTTCGGCGGATGCAACATCGAGAACGCGAGCTACGGCGCTTCCAACTGCGCCGAGCGCACAGCGGTCTTTAAAGCGGTGAGTGAGGGCGCGGCCGGGATCGAGGCGATCGCCGTGATCGGCGGTCCGGCCGCATACGGGGACGAGGTGCCGGAGGAAGCCACCCCTTGCGGGATCTGCCGTCAGGTGATCCGCGAGTTTACGGATCCTGCGGCCTGTGAAGTGATTATCGCTAAATCGTTAACAAATTATCGAAAAACAACTCTTGAAAAACTTCTTCCGGAGAGCTTCGGGCCGGAGAAGCTTCAGCGCCAGAACACCCAGAGAAACACATAGGCGGAGATGACCGCCGCAAGCGTGAACGGAATGCCGATCCGGGCGAAATCCCGGAAACTCACTTCGTAGCCTTCCTTGCGCAGCATGCCGACACCGGCAATATTGCAGCTGGCCCCCACGGGAGTGATGTTGCCGCCGAGGGTCGCGCCGCACAGCAGGCCGAAGTAGAGCAGATAAGGTTCCACACCCATGGCAAGCGTCACGCCCTGCAGGACCGGCAGCATGGTCGCGACATAGGGAATGTTGTCGATAAAGGCTGAGATCAGAACGGATCCCCAGACGACGATCGTGAACAGCAGGAAGGTATTGGTGCCGCCGACGGATGCGATGAGAGCGGCAAGATCGTCGATGACACCGACTTCGGTGATACCGGCGATCACGGCAAAGAGTCCTGTCAGCAGCAGCATGGTATCATAATCAAGATTCTTCAGGACGCGGACCACCCGGTCTTTGTCCCTGTCCTTGGCGTATTCCCAGAGGATGCCGATGATACCGCAGGCCATGCAGATCACGCCGTTGGTGATCTCCGGCTTTTCGGGAATAAAGGAAGCGATCACGAGAAACACCACATGCGCGAGCATCATGATCGTCGGAACAAGATCCGTGACGACCGTTTTCTCCGTCGAATCGACCGGTTCCCGATCCTTGCGGAACAGCACCATCATGATCGGAACGGTGACCAGCGCGCCGAGTTCAACGGCAAAGAAGATCCCGGGCCGGCCGTTCATCCAGAAGAAATCATTGAAATCCATGGAAGCATAGGAGGCGAGCATGATGGAGGTCGTGTCACCGACCAGCGTTGCTGCGCCCTGCAGATTGGAAGAAACGGCGATGGAGATGATCATCGGAACGGGATTGATCTTTAGTTTTTTGCACACGGCGAGCCCCACCGGCGCGACCATGAGAAGGGTTGCCACGTTGTCGATGAAGGCGGAGATGATGCCCGAGAAGAGCGACATCAGGATCGTCACCCACATGACATTGGGGGCGATCGCAAGGAGCTTATCCGCGATGAGGTTGGGCATTTTGGATTCGATGAAATAGTCGACCAGAAGGAGCGTCCCGAGGATCATGAGCAGGACATTCCAGTCGATCGCTGTCGGGAGCTTGGCAAACGGCAGGATTCCCGTTACAAGAAAGATGCCGGCGGTGATGAGTGCGGTGACCGCACGCCGCTTCGGCAGCGCGATCAGAAGAACATACATGACAATGAACAGAACAATGGCAACAATTTTCATAGGAATCCCCCCTTATTTCTGTTCAAGATTATCCGACGGCGGCCGGTTTGTCAACCGCCAATCCGATGTGTTACAATGGTGTCCGTGCAGGAGGTGCAGGATGAAGTCAGCAAAAGAAGTAGCGGAAAACTACATGAACGTGGGCAAAAACAAGGTTTCCATGCCGTTGTGGAAAATGTTCCTGTCAGCGGTTTTTGCGGGTGCGTTTATCGCGTTCGGGGCGCTGGGAAGCCAGATCGCCGGTGCCTGCATCGGCGGGACCGCCGGGCGGATCGCCTCGGCGTGTATCTTTCCGGTGGGACTGATCCTCGTGGTGTCTCTGGGGGTGGAACTGTTTACCGGAAACTGTCTGCTCTTTCTTCCCTGTCTGGCCGGAAAGATCACCGTCTCTTCGATGCTCAAAAACTGGGGAGTCGTCTATCTCGGCAATTTTGTCGGCAGTGTTCTGGTTGCCCTGGCGGCAGCCTTCGGACACACGTACGGGATCATCGTGAGCGCCGCCGGAGACTGGCGGTCCGTTCAGGATACCGCCGTCTCCAAGTGCGGGCTTTCCGTTACCGATGATATCCTGCGCGGGATCCTGTGCAATGTGCTCGTGTGTCTTGCCGTGTGGCTGGCGATGGCGGCCACGGACAGCGCGGGGAAACTGATCGGCACTTATCTTCCGGTCATGCTGTTTGTTCTGTGCGGTTTTGAACACAGTGTCGCCAACATGTATTTTATTCCCGCGGGAGCGCTCGTGGCTTCCCTGTCGGGAGAGCGTGCAGGGATCACATGCCTGCAGTTTCTCCATAATCTGCTTCCCGTCACACTGGGCAACATTCTGGGCGGCGCCTGTATTGTGGGCGGCGGGATTTTCCTCCTGTTCGTGAAGAACGCGCCGGCAAAGAACTGATCACCGGATCTGCGATCCCGACGACTCCGTTTCTGCACAGATACACATGGTCCGAGAGCCGCTCGCAGGGATCGACGCAACTTTCATTGATCTCCCGCACCATGGAGGAAAAACGCACCGCATCTTCCTCGTTGTCGCAGGGGAGGCAGAGCACCTCGTGCACGGAGGATGGCAGGATACAGAAGCACGGCCCCAGTTCCCCGTGAAGTCTTGCGCGTGTGCTCTCGCATAAAAGAGCCGCGGCACCGAAGCTTCTCTGAATGTTTGAAACAAACCAGGCCGGTACGGAGCTGTCTTCCCCTTCGTCAAGGAAGGGGATCTCATTTTGGAAATTCTCCGAGAGCTGCCTGAGGATTTCGGAGAACGGGAGCAGGAGCACTTCGTCGGACAGATGCCGCACGGCAGAAGCGAGCAGATCCTCCTCCGTCATCTCCAGTTTCCGAAACAGACTTCGCGTCAGCAGGGCGCAGGCACTCCTGTCCGGTTCGGAGAGTTCCGGGAGCGGGAGATAAAAGCAGATCGTGAGATCGAGCCAGGGAACAAACAGGGTATCCTTGTCTTTCAGTTCCTTCTTTCTTTTCTCCGAGATGAATTTCGGCAGCACGTGCTCCTTCATGGAAGCGATGATCTGTTCGGATGTCATGTCAAATTGCATGGGTTTCCTCCTTCGTCAGCAGAAAGATGAGAAATAAACGACAGAAACACGGGGACAGGCCATCCGCCGGTCCTGCTGTCAGGGAGCCGGATGGCCCGATCATTGCTGCTGCGTGGAGATCGGATCAGAAATGTGAAAAGAGAGTAGCACGGATCGGATGCGCTGTCCAGTTGTTTTCCCGTGACGGATTTATTTTGTGAGAAATGCACAAAGAGGTGTGCGTTTTTTTGTGCAGATTGCACAAAGGATCATCATCCGGCGGTGCGGATCCCCTTCGGATAACGGTTCTTGAGCATGCCGGCGCCCGCCCGGGCCCAGCCGAGGGAGAAGCCGCGGCAGCACATGAGAACATAGCCGGCAGCCGTACCGTCCACGTCCCCGGCATGGATCAGCCGGTCGGGCCGCAGGGTCTGACCGTTCAGAAATGCCGCAGCCTCATCGTCGGTCAGTTCCGCACAACGGAATACCTGCGACGGTGAGAGTGCGTGAGAGAGCGCATGAGCCGGCTCGATCCGGTTTTCTTTCCTGTTCGGGCGGATGTCCGCAAGATGGAGACCCGGACGCAACACCCGGAGACCGTGCAGATCGGGAAGACAGGGCGGAACGAGATAGAGATGATCACCGAAAAGGATCAGCCGCGCGGGATCGAAATCGATGCAGACGGGGTCGCATAATAGCGAGGACAGCCAGACGCGGATCTCCTCCGCCAGTGCCTTTCCGGGAATGCCGGCCTGACTGCTTCCGGCGCCTTTTCCCGCTCTTCCGGAACGGGCGATCCCTGCGGAAAAACGACCGGCGTCCGGAATCGGTACCGTTCCCTCCCGCAGGAGCAGCGCCGAGAAATGCCCCTCCCCGTGGATCCTGTGCGGCAGCAGTTTTTCCTGTTTTTCCGGGGTAAAGTCGGGATGATCCGCAAGAAACGATGCGATCTGCTCCTCATCCTCCGCGGGGGCAAAGGTGCAGGTGGAATAGACGAGCCGGCCGCCCGGAGCAAGCATATCGGCCGCGGCCCGGAGAATGGTGCGCTGTCTTTCGGCGCATAGACGGACCGCATCGGGAGACCATTCCCGGATGGCCTCCGGATTCTTGCGGAACATCCCCTCTCCCGAGCAGGGGGCGTCGACGAGGATCCGGTCAAAAAAGGCGGGAAAAGCGGCTGCCAGCCGCTCCGGGGATTCATTCAGAACGATCGCGTTGCGGATCCCCATGCGTTCGATGTTCTGTGAGAGGATCTTAGCGCGTGCGGGATGGATCTCGTTGGACACGAGCAGTCCCTGTCCCCGCATCGTCAGAGCCAGTTGCACACTTTTGCCGCCGGGGGCGGCGCAGAGATCCAGAACACGGAGATGACGGGAGGAGTCATTATCCGCCGAAAGCAGCATACGGGCCGGCAGCATGGCGCTCGCCTCCTGGATATAGAAGGCCCCTGCGTCGTGGAGCGGGTGCCGGCCGGGACGGTTGTCATCGGTCTCTTCATAGTAAAACCCGTCCGGGTTCCACGGTATCGGGGGATCGGAGAGTGAAAACGGAAGGCCGGAGCGGTCCGCACCGCGCAGTGTGTTCAGTTGCAGGGAATGGACCGGCGGTTCGTCAAAAGAGGAGAGGAACCGCTCAAAATCCGCCGGTGTTTCGCCGGCGGAAGAAAGATCCACGCGCATACGGGACAGATATTCTTCCGGAAGGCCGGGCGTCGGCGCGGATTCTCGCTGCCCGCTTTTCACGCGCCATGCTCCCGCTTCCAGTTTTTGATATAGTCCAGCCGTTCGGCGAACCTCTTCTCCTCCCCCTCACCGGTGGGACGGTAATAGGAGCGGTCCAGAAGGGAATCCGGCAGGCACTGCAGCGTGGTGAGACGGTCCTCATAGTCGTGCGCGTACATGTAGCCTTTGCCGTAGTCCAGATCGGACATGAGCTCTGTCGGTGCGTTGCGGATCTGTAGCGGCACGGGCTCCGCCAGCTGTTCCAGCGCGTCCTCTCTGGCTTCGTTGTAGGCAATCTCCATCGCATTGGATTTGGGCGCCAGCGACATGTAGACGACAGCCTCGGTCAGGTGGACCGAACATTCCGGCATGCCGATCAGACGGCAGGCTTCAAAAGCGGCGATCGCGATCTGAATGGCGCGGGGATCCGCAAGGCCGATATCCTCGCTGGCCATGCGCGTCACACGCCGGGCGATGTAGATCGGATCCTCACCGGATTCCAGCATCCTGGCCAGCCAGTAGACGGCGGCGTCCGGATCGGAATTGCGCACGGACTTGTGGAGTGCCGAGATCAGGTTGTAGTGCTCCTCGCCGTTCTTGTCATACAGCAGGGATTTCTTGGATGTGCACTGCTCGATGATCTCTGTTGTGACCGTGACCGAGCCGTCCGGCTGCATGTCTCCGTTGGTGACGACCATCTCCAGCGTGGAGAGCGCACTCCGGGCATCGCCGTTCGAGAAATGCGCGATCAGTTCGATGTCGTCATCGGAGATATCGATCTTCTGTCCGCCGAAGCCGCGGCTGTCCGTCAGCGCGTGATGCAAAAGCTTTGCGATATCTCCGGTCGTGAGCGCCCGGAGCACAAAAACACGGCAGCGGGAGAGCAGAGCGTTGTTCAGCTCAAAGGAGGGGTTTTCCGTCGTCGCGCCGATCAGTGTGATGCTGCCTTTTTCGACAAAGGGCAGGAATGCGTCCTGCTGTGCTTTGTTAAAGCGATGGATCTCATCAACAAAGACGATCGTGCGGACACCGGCGAAGCGGTTGTCCTCCGCCTGTTTCATGACATCACGGATCTCCTTGATACCGCTGGTCACGGCAGAGAAGTCGATGAAATTGGCTTTGGTCCTGTTCGCGATGATCCGGGCGAGCGTGGTCTTGCCTACACCGGGCGGACCCCAGAAGATCATCGAAGAGATCTGATCGCTGTCGATGAGACGCTTCAGCACTTTGCCCTCGCCGATCAGATGCTCCTGTCCGATATAATCCTCGAGATCCCGGGGTCTTAAACGTGCCGCGAGCGGTTCCGGAACGGTATTCATGAATAAGGACATCTGTTCCATGCATCCTATTATATCCGTTTTTTTTCTGTCTGCAATTCCCGCATTGCCGCCACATGCAAAATCGTGTAAGATAGAAACCGTTCTGAAAAAGCGCCATGGGGAGGTAACGATGATCGGCGTGCGGTATTACGGATTCATCCTGTTTTTCGATCCGAGCGGTGAGAGATCTTCCTGGATCGGATCATCCATATCCACGACCCCGGACAGGATCAAAGGCGATGTGCGCTTTCAGCCGGAAAACCTGACCTTTCAGCTTACCGGATGGAATCATGTTTACCTTGTGAGCTATGTGCAGAAGACCCGGCCGAATTCCTCCCAGGTTACGGCGGATGACATCCGGCTGGTCGGCGCGTTTCCGAAAAAGCAGTATAAGGGGACACTTTCCGTTGACGGGCTGGGCGTGGTCACCTTCCGTGATGCACAGACCGGCGCGACGCATGTGCTGAACGGGTCCCCCGCGGGAAGCGTTGATGGCGGGTCCGCCACCGTCCATGCGGCTCTGTCCGCGGCGGGACAGGCTCCCGATCTGCCGGTCTATTCCGACGGTCAGCGTGTGCCCGTGCGGGAGCTTTCTCTTCCCGTAACTTTTCCCTTTTCCGTTTCCGATCTGGAAGCCGTGATCCGCAAACAGGACAACGGCGATCTTCTTGCGGAGATGACCCTGCCGGCAGCACGCTTCTTTTCCGGGGAAGCGGGATCCGGAGAACGCGTGGGCGTCATCAATTTCTACATGCCGAAGGGTGAGTTCGCACTCATCCGCAGTTGTTATCAGAATCATCTGTTCGGGACGGACGATCAGTCCGCGGAATCTCATCTGATGGTTCCGTCGGAAGCGGATACGCAGGCTGTCGGAGCGGTCAAAACGGCGGGCAATCTGTATTTTGTTTCCTATCGGGATACGGGAGAGCGAAGGCAGCATCCGAGGAATGCGGGAGAGACGCTGCCCGTGGCCGAGGCCGTGCGCTTTCTGTTTGCTGTCCCTTCCCGTCCGGTCTGCCGGGTTGAGACGGGGGAACGGGAGATCCGCGTCCTGCTTGCGCTTAAGATGGCGGAACGTCAGAAAACGGAAGTGCTGGAGCACATCCTGTCGGGTCCCACGCCCGGGCAGACGCTGGAGAGCTACCTGAATACCGTCGCATCCTCCTGTCTCAAAAACGGGCAGATGGAGATCGGACTCGAAACGGTCGAAAAATATCGGGACCGCATCGACGAGGATACCTATTACAGTGTGCGTTACCGTCTGCTTCTCAGGCTCTGCAGGGAAAAGAACGACGGAAAGATCATCCGCGACACCATCGACTGCATCGACCGGATCCTGACGTTCACAACGAAACCCAAATTCCAGCTGACCCTCCTCATCGATAAAGGCAACAAACTGGCATCGATCGGCGAGCAGGAGGCGGCGGCCGACACCTTCCGGGAATGGATGCGCAGATACCGCGTGTTTGTCGCTTCGCACCCCGAGGAGACGGAAGGACTCAAGGTCAGCTTGCAGCTGGTGCAGAACCGCCTGCAGAGCACGGAGGAGAACGGGGCGGATGCGGACTTCCTCGACGGAGATATGCTCACGCAGGACGCCGATGAACTGTTCATGGACAGTTTTGTCACCGAGACGCTGGAGGATGAGAAATACAGCTGCGCGGCGATCTTCGGGACGGAATATGCCCGCTATGACGATCCGCAGACACTCACGGAGGAGGATGCCGTTTCGATCCGGGAATTTCTGGATGCGCAGCCGCCGGCAGTGGAACAGGTGAAACCGGAAAAACTCTGGGCACTGGCCAGGCTCTGTCACAGACTGGAGGAGGCATCGGTCCATGTATCGGAAGAGGACGCTCTGTCCTCGCTGCGGGATGAGTTTATCCGGGAGGCACTCTACCGGGAAGCCGAGAAACAGCTGATCGCGGCTGAGAAAGCGCCGGACGGCGGATCGCCTTTCCGGAATACGGCGCTGCTGTTCAGCCAGTCGGCACTGTCCTATTATGTCGGTGACGACGAGATCGCCGCGGCGGTCGGGACGGTCTGTCTGCAGGCCGGGGAATTTCGCAGTGCACTGGACGGCGGCCTGACACTGGATGCGGTTCTTGCAAAGGCCGCAGCCGGCAATGCGCTGCCGGCAGCCGTTCGGGCGCTGGTCTTCCTGAGCGGCAGAAACCGGACGGTCAGAGACTATGCGGAGAAAGCGCTGGCAGGGATCGCCCGGGACGGCCGGGCGGCAGGTTGGAATGAACTGCTCGCGGGCCTGCGCCGTTTTGCGGATGACCGTGACGCTGCGCCGGCGGACGCGCTGGAAACCGCAGCCGGGCGTTTTGAGACCTTTGTCCGCACGTTTTCCAAAGCACCGGTCAGCGGGAAACTCCCGGGGATCGCGGCGGAATACGCGGACCTTCTGTCACAGATCACGGCCGCCGGCTGGGATGAGGGCGAAGAGATTCCGGCAGACAGTCTGCGGATGCAGTTTCTGGAACTTCTGAAATATGACGCTGCCAAAGGCTTTGCCAACAAGTCGGAGATCCTCACCGGCTTTCTGCGGGATCTTCACAACGCGGTCGAGACGATCGGGCAGCAGCCGACGATCCTGTCGGATGCCTGTTATCGCAGGAAATTCGAAGCACTGGAGGAACAGGTCACGCAGGCATACAGAAAGCTGTGTCAGACGACCAAGCCGATCGTGAAGATCGGAGATAAAGGCAGGGTCGCGCAGTCACCGGGAGAAAACGGCGAACTGGTGCTGGAGATCCCGGTCATCAGCGCTGACAATTATGTGCAGAATGCGGCAAATGTCTGTCTGCATCTGCGCCCGGATGAGAGCGGCAGCTGTTCCTTCGCGGAGACGATCCCGCTGTCCGGGGAGATCCCCAGTGACGGAAGGACGGTGATCGTCCGCGTGCCGGTGAATCTGAAGCGCCCGGCGGAGATCATCACGGTCCGGGCCCAGCTGACCTATGACTATATCAGTGATATCGATATCAAGTACGGGAAAAAACGCAGAATCACCCGGACGGAAAAGGTCAGCGGAACAGCGGTCTTTCCCGATCTGGCGCAGTGGAAGAGCCTGGATATCGCGGTGGAACAGATCACAAGGCATCCGCTGACGCTGGACCGTGTGGATCAGTTTGCCGAGAACGGCAATGTCAGGCTGACCGATCCCGGGATCAGGCAGATCCTGAAAAACCGTGATGAGACGATCAGGGAAGCCATCGACTGTCTGACCTGCCCCGATCCGTCCGCTCCGGAACGGCGTATCCCCAATCCGATGGGTCGATGGGTGATCGAGCACGGACAGTGGCGTTCCGGCAAGACGGTGGTGATGAAGATCATCGAGGACAGGCTGAAGGATCGGGCAAGCTTTCCGCATGTCTATGTGCTTTATCTTGATCTGTCAAAGGTCAAGCCGCAGCGGAAGGACGCCGGTGACGGAGCGCTTTCGGAGGCGACCGGCAGTTTTGATGATGCCATCGCCTATCACATCTATTTCGGGCTGCGCAAACTGATCGGCAGGGAAAACGAGGAGGATTTCCGGCTGTTTGAAGAACTCCGGGAGGAATATGATCTGCCGGAGAAGATGCATGCGGACAGGAAACTGACCTATGTTCCCTGGGAGATCATGACCCTCTTCCTGAGGGATTTTGTGCAGGATCTGCAGGAGCGGGATCCAGAAGCGGGGATCGCGCTGCTTGTCGATGAATTCACGGAGGTCTATCCGGCCATCCGTTCGGGACGGGTGGACGCGGATTTCCTGAAGCGCTGGGTCGCGATGCTCGCCGAGGCGCGGGTGCTGTGCGTGACGGCAGGCGGAGAGCACATGAAGACCATGCTGCAGACCTATGCGCCGAATGCGCAGCAGAAGGCGAACAAATATCTGCTCATCGATTATCTCTCCAGGGAGGACACGGAACTCTTTGTCCGCTATGTTCTCGGAGAATCCGCGCAGGATGCCGTCCCGGAGCGTAACGCCTATCTGACCCCCGCGTTCGCGGAGGAGACGATCAACCGGATCTATCGCCTGACCCGCGGAAACGCCTACATGCTCAAGAGACTGTGCAGCTGGCTGATCAACTACATCAGGATGACGGATCAGGGGATCCTCAAAGCCACCACCGTGCTGGCCGCAGTTGATGATTTCCTCGAGCGGTCGGGAAGAGAGGGGGATCAGATCGAGACCGATCTGTTCCATTCGCTCTTCGACCCGTTCCGCGAACTGTCCGAAGAGGCCGCGGACCGGTACGCGGACGACGCACCCCGTATCGAGGATGACGAGGTCCGCGAGGACAATCTGCTGATCCTGCACACGATCGTGGCACTGGCCAATCCGGAGAGCCATCTCTGCACCTATGAGGAACTCCGGAGTGCCTGCGGCGACCGGATGGGCGGTACGGATCGCTTTGAAAAGCGCTTCCGGACGCTGAAGGACCGCAGGATCGTGGTGCTTGACGCCAATGATAATGTCTCTGTCTACGTGGATCTCTACTACGAGGTGATCTCCCGGGTGGGTAGAAAGGAGAGTGTCTGACCATGCAGGAGGAAAGACGGATCAAGAGAAGCTGGAAGGAATTCAGCGAACGCCTGATCGCGAGGGTGCAGGACGGCAGGCATTTCGCGGAGGCTGTGTATGAACCGGACAGGGCAGCGCAGACGGAGAGAGCCGCTGCCGCCGCGCAGCAGTTTGCCGCGGCACTGCCGGGCTGTATCCCCGTCTGCGTCGATCTGGAAAAAGCGGGGGATTTTGCCGGTCTTCTGCGCATCGTGCTGGATGCGATCTTCACGCAGATCCCGGAAAAAGCCGGCGGGGAAGCCGGGGAAGAGATCGATGAACTGGCTGCGGAATTCTACAAAGAAGAGGAAGGCGCGGACCGGTCCGCGGAGAGCGAATATCTCAAGGTTGTCTTCCAGGAACTCCTGGAGGATATCCTCCCCGAAACCGGTGTCCGGGTGATCCTCATCCTGGCGCATTTTGAGGCGGCCGCGGACAGCTGGGACCGGTATGACTTTGGCTTCATGCGCGCCAACAATTTCATCGACTGTCCGCCGTCGCTGCTGCTCTACGCCGACCGTGCGCTCTGTGAGGTGAGCGAGCTTCCGGACGGTTCCTCTCCGTTCTACAATATCTTCGGTGACAGCGGGAGCCTTCTGATGGAGTTTGCCTATGAATGATCAGATGTTTGCGGTCAGTAAGGGCGCCGTGACCGGTGCGGATTTTATCGGTCGGGAAGAGGAACTCGGTTTTCTCGATGCGGCCGCGGACGCAGGCCTCGTAAAGCACATTTCGCTCCACGGTCTGCCGCATGTCGGGAAAAGCTCGCTGGTGATGGAGTGGGTGCACCGGCGGGAAGCTGACGGGATGCGCACGGCTTCCGGCCGGCCGCTTCTTGTCCTCTCGGAGACGACCAACCGGTATGCCGGATTTGCTCCGCTTTTTAGGCGCCTTGCCCGCAGTCTTTCCAGAGAGATCAGGAACGCCATGCGGGACGACCGTCTGCCTGCGCAGGAAGAGACGCTGACGGCACTGTCGGACAGACTGAAGGAGATCTCCCGGGATCCCCGCCGGGAGGGGGTCCGGACGGACGCATCCGAAGCTTCCGGAGACGGCGATCTGACGGAGGTGATCTCCTCTGCGCTTCATGCGATCGGCGGAAACGGCGTCCGCACGGTGCTCATCCTGGATGAATTCGAAGCTGTCGCGGAAAACTGGACGGAGGAGGAGTTCCTTGCCTTCGCGGCGCTTCTCCTGGACAGACGGACGGAGCTGTTCTGCATTGCGGTTTCCCGCCCGCATATTTCCTATATCACGTCAGCCTTTGAGAGGCAGATCGCACCCTTTGTGCCGCATCTTCTCCCGTCCTTTCCGGACCGGGATGTGCTCTGTCTTCTGAAACGGCTCGCAGAGGCCGGCGGAGAAGAAGCGGATCTGACCGGCCCGCAGCATGCCGCCGGTCGAAACCGGATGCTGTACTACTGCGGCAGGAACCCGTATCTGCTGACCTGCATGGCCGGTGCGATGCTGGAGGAGAACTGTTTTTCTCCCGATGAGATCTTCGCCCGTCGGAGGGCGACCTATCGGCAGCATTTTCACGATGTCGTGCGTTTTATGCTCCGGGAGGAGAAGGGGGCGCAGAAGAGTTTTTCCCATGTGATCAAGTGCTATTTCGGCACCTCCGAGGACTATGCCGACATCCTGAAGGGCTATCTTCCGCTCGGTTATATCGAGCGGGAAGACAGGGAAGGGATGTTCGCAGAGGTCTTTGACCGTTTCTCCTTTACCGATGAGGAGACCGGGGAGGCCTGGTACTATGTCACGGTGAGTCCTGCGTTCATCGACTATCTCTACACGGACACGCTGGATGAGATCCGCGATGTACGGGATCTCCTGACGGGTTTCATCCATTCCCTCAGGGACATCACCAGGCGGGAACTGGAAGAGGTGTATCCCGCGCCGGCGGACTGGAACGAGGAACTGCTCCTCCGGTTCCGCGGACATACGAAAAACGATCCGTCGAGGGCGGAATACCGTGCGGAGAGCAACACGCTCTATGCGGTCTGGCTGCCGGTCAAAAGAAGTTATATCTGGTGCACGATGGCGGCGCTCCGCTCGGGGCAGATCCTCGGTCATTCCAATTCCCCGGACGAGCCCTGGATCAAAGACCGGCGGGAATGGATCGAGAGGAACGAGCAGCAGATGATCGATATGGCGAGCACTTCGCTGTTCTTTGCGGCGCAGAAGTTCAATGAGAAAAAGAGGCGCCGGGATGCGCTGGATGTGATGCCGGTGCTGGATGCCATCAGTCTCACGGATCACGCGGCGATCCTGAAACGGTATGCCAATCGCTTCGTAAAATACTTCGGTGTGCTGGGCGATCTGCGGAACGATCCGGAGGCGTTCGATCTTTTGAACGGGCATCTGCAGTATGTGCAGGACAGGATCCGCAATCCGATCAGTCATTATGCCCGCAGCAGTTTTTCTCCCGAGGAAAAGCTGAAGAACAGGAGCCTGTGTATCTATCTGCTGGGGAGCATCTACAGCTGTTTTGCCGATGGCAGGGTAGCGGAGAAAAAGGCGTTCCGGCCGGAGACGGCGGAAACCGTCAGGGCGGCACACGAAGCGAGAGAGCGGTACAGGGAGAGCGGTGTTCCGGGCACTCCCTGAGGAGTTGCTTGCCGTGACCGCTGTTTGTTGATATAATTTTGAAGATTGCGTGAGTTGCGAGACTTTTCAAGGAGGTGTTCCCTATGAGCGGCATGACGATGAGCCAGAAGATCCTGGCGAAGCACGCGGGACTGGAAAAGGTGCAGGCCGGCGACCTGATCGAGGCCGGGCTGGATCTGGTCCTGGGCAATGACATCACGAGCCCCGTTGCCATAAAAGAGATGGAAAAATTCAGAAAGGATGGGGTCTTCGATAAAGCGAAGATCGCGCTGGTGCCGGATCATTTTGTCCCGAACAAGGACATCAAATCGGCGGAGCACTGCAAGATCGTGCGTGAATTCGCAAAGAAGCATGACATCGACAATTATTTTGAGGTCGGCGAGATGGGGATCGAACATGCGCTTCTCCCGGAAAAGGGACTGACGCTTCCCGGCGACGTGATCATCGGCGCCGACTCGCACACCTGCACCTATGGCGCACTCGGTGCTTTTTCTACCGGCGTCGGTTCCACCGATATGGCGGCCGGCATGGCGACCGGGAAGACCTGGTTCAAGGTGCCCGGCGCGATCCGCGTTGTGATCACCGGCGCGTTTCAGCCCTGGGTGTCCGGCAAGGATGTGATCCTGCATCTGATCGGACAGATCGGCGTTGACGGTGCCCTGTACAAATCGCTGGAGTTTACCGGTGACGGTATTGCGAGCCTCACGATGGACGACCGGTTCACGATCGCCAACATGGCGATCGAAGCGGGAGCCAAGAACGGGATCTTCCCCGTGGATGACCGGGCGATCGCATATCTTAAGGAGCATGCGCCGGGAAAGACCTGGGAGGTTTTCACGGCTGATGACGATGCCGTTTATGAGCAGACGATCACGATCGATCTGGGGAGTCTGAAATCCACGGTCGCCTTCCCGCATCTGCCGGAAAACGCGAAAACGGTGGATG
Source organism: Lachnospiraceae bacterium (assembly GCA_024690605.1). Lineage (GTDB taxonomy): Bacteria > Bacillota > Clostridia > Lachnospirales > Lachnospiraceae > Butyrivibrio. The sequence continues at coordinate 88,512 of JAILOV010000062.1, forward strand.
AGGCCGGCGAGATCCGGATCGATCAGGCTGTGATCGGTTCCTGCACCAACGGACGGCTGGACGATCTGCGCGTGGCGGCACAGGTGCTGAAGGGCCGTCATGTGGCGAAGGGGATCCGCTGCATCGTGATCCCGGCCACGCAGAAGATCTATCTGCAGGCAATGGAAGAGGGACTCTTAAAGATCTTTGTCGAAGCGGGCGCCGTTGTGAGCACCCCTACCTGCGGACCGTGCCTGGGCGGCTATATGGGGATCCTCGCCTCCGGCGAGAAGTGTGTCTCGACGACCAACCGCAATTTTGTCGGCCGCATGGGTGCGATCGATTCCGAGATCTATCTCGCGTCCCCGGCGGTTGCCGCGGCAAGTGCCGTCGCAGGCAGGATCGTGACACCTGCAGCGCTTGACTAAAGAAATAAAGGAGAATGATATGGAACAGGCATACGGCAGAGTACATCAATACGGAGACAACGTCGATACCGATGTCATCATCCCGGCACGGTATCTGAACACATCCGATCCCGGCGAGCTGGCGGCGCACTGCATGGAGGACATTGACAGTGATTTCGTGAAAAAGGTGCAGCCGGGGGATATCATCGTGGCACACAGGAATTTCGGCTGCGGTTCCTCGAGAGAACACGCGCCGATCGCGATCAAGGCATCCGGCGTCTCCTGCGTGATCGCGGAGACCTTTGCCCGGATCTTTTACCGCAACAGCATCAATATCGGCCTTGCGATCATCGAGTGCCCGGAGGCAGCGCGGGAGATCGTCGCCGGGGATATGGTCCGCGTGGATTTTGACAGCGGTGTGATCACCGATGAGACGACCGGGAAGACCTATCAGGGACAGGCGTTCCCGCCGTTCATGCAAAAACTCATCGATCAGGGCGGCCTGATCAGCTATATCAACGCGGAGAATGCCTGAACTCATGGAGACCGCGGTGGAAAAGCAGATGCGCGGCGGCCGGCTCTTCGTGGTCGTGCCCTGCTATAATGAGGAGGAGGTCCTGCCGGAAACGGCAAAGAGGCTCAAAGAGGAGCTGTCCAAACTGGCCGCCGCCGGGACGATCGATGATAACAGCAGGATCCTGTTTGTCGATGACGGTTCGGCGGACCGGACATGGGAACTGATCGCCGGTCTGCATGCGCAGGATCCGGTCTTTCAGGGGATCCGGCTCGCGAGGAACAGCGGGCATCAGAACGCACTGATCGCCGGTCTCTTTACGGCAGGCAGTCTCTGCGACATGACGATCTCCATGGATGCCGATCTGCAGGATGATGTTCACGTGATCGGGCAGATGGTGGAGCGTTATCACGCGGGAGCGGATATCGTCTACGGCGTGCGGAGCGCCCGCAGGAGTGACACCTGGTTCAAGCGGGTGACCGCCGAGGGCTTTTACCGGCTGATGAACCGCATGGGAGCCAACACGGTCTACAATCACGCGGACTGCCGCCTGATGAGCGCCCGGGCCCTTGCGGGGCTGCGCCAGTTCGGAGAGGTCAATCTGTTCCTGCGCGGCATGGTGCCGCTTGTCGGTTTCTCCTCCGATACGGTGACCTATGAGCGGGCGGAGCGCTTCGCCGGCGAGAGCAAGTATCCGATTTCCAAGATGCTGCAGTTTGCGGCGCAGGGCATCACGTCGCTTTCCGTGCGGCCGATCCGCATGATCACCGGACTCGGTTTCTTTATTTTCTTCGTGAGCATCGTCGTGTTCATCTACTCCCTGGTGCGGTATTTTACCGGACACACGATCACCGGCTGGACGACGACCGTGTTGTCTGTCTGGGCGATCGGGGGACTGATGATGATCTCACTCGGCGTGATCGGCGAGTACATCGGCAAGATCTATCTGGAGAGCAAGGGGCGTCCGCGCTACATCATTGCAGACTATCAGGGGGATGCGACGGACACGCCGGATCTCATCGACAGAAAGGGAGTTATATAAATGGCAGGGAAACACGAAGTGCGGGAAGAGGAAGAATATATCGTTGTGGACGGACACCGGATCCGCAGAACGAAGCCCGCGGAAGCGGAGGAGGCGGAAACTGGAGCACCGGCAGAGGAGCATACGCACACGGGTGCACCGGGTCCGGAGCCGGGTAATGCCAACTCGAGGATCCGTCTGGTCGTGGGTGTGGTCTCCGGAAAGGGCGGCGTCGGCAAGAGCTTTGTGACGGCGCTCACGGCGGCGATGTTGCGGAGAAAGGGACACAAGGTGGCCATTCTTGACGCGGATATCACGGGACCTTCGATCCCGAAGATGTTCGGGATCAACCGCGGCGGCGGGGCGGATGCGGCCAGCGAGACGGAGATCCTGCCCGGCGAGACGCAGACGGGGATCCGTCTGATGTCCCTGAATCTTCTGATGCCCAATGAAACGGATCCGGTGATCTGGCGGGGGCCGGTGATCGCCGGTGTGGTGAAGCAGTTCTGGAACGATGTCCGCTGGGGGGATATCGATGTCATGCTTGTTGATATGCCGCCGGGAACGGGCGATGTGCCGCTCACGGTCTTCCAGTCCCTGCCCGTGGACGGGATCGTAGTGGTCACCACACCGCAGGAGCTGGTGTCGATGATCGTGGAAAAGGCGATCAACATGGCGGACATGATGTCGATCCCGGTGATCGGACTGGTCGAGAACATGAGTTATATCCGCTGCCCGCACTGCAACGAGCTGATCTGGCCTTTCGGAGAAAGGGAGCATGATGCCGGCGCGATCCGCCGCGGTATTGATGTGGCGGGACGCCTGCCGATGGATCCGGCGTTCGCCGCCTGTGCGGATGCGGGAGAGATGGAAAAGGCGGAGACGGAGGATCTTGATCCGCTGATCGCGAAGATCGAAGGACTGCTCGCGCAGAAGAAATCGGAGGCGGCAGATTGAAGTGGCGGCCGGATAAAAATCAGATCCGCTGGGGTGTGACGCTCTTTGTCGTGTCCGTGAGCGTCCTGTTCGTATACTATCTGCTGTTCCACGGTTCCAAACTCACGGCAGGTGTGGGCGGACTGCTTCACGCGATGATGCCCGTGCTCTACGGCATCGTGATCGCCTATGTGCTCTCGCCGGTCCTTCATTTTACGGAGAAGCGGTTTTTCGCGCCGCATTACAAAAAGAAGGGGATCGATCTGCATGATCCGGCGAACGGGAAGGCGCAGCGCCATGTCCGCAGATGGTCCATCCTGATCACGATCGTGTTCTTCCTGCTGATCGTCGGCATTCTGCTCATGGTCATCATTCCACAGCTGATCAAGAGCGTGCAGAGCATCGTGAAGAGCTTTCCGACCTATGTCGGCAACATCACGCGGATGAGCAACACGTATCTCGCGGATCATCCGGATGTCGCTGCGACGCTGAACAGCTATCTGGGACAGGCCTCCGCCTGGATCACCGATTTCACGAACAACACGGTCATCCCGCAGGCAACGCTCATCCTGAGGCGTCTCTCCAGGAGTGTGATCGGGTTTATGGCCGGGGTCTTCAATTTCATCATCGGCATCATCGTGGCGGTCTATCTCCTGAACGGCAAGGAAACCTTCAAGTCTCAGGGAAAGAAATTCGTTTATTCGGTCTTTAAGGAGAAGACGGCCAATGAACTGATCTCCGGCGCCCGTTATGCCCATTACACCTTCTCGGGCTTTATCGTCGGGAAACTCGTAGACTCGCTGATCGTCGGTATCGTCTGTTACATCGGCGCGCGGATCCTGAAAACGTCGTATCCGATGCTGATGGCGGTGATCGTCGGCGTGACGAACATCATCCCGTTTTTCGGTCCGTACATCGGTGAGATCCTGACTTTCCTGCTGCTGTTCCTGATCCATCCGATATCGGCACTTGTCTTTTTCGCGTTCCTGTTCGTCCTGCAGCAGTTTGACGGCAACATCCTGGGCCCCAAGATCCTCGGCAATTCCACGGGACTGTCGAGCTTCTGGGTGATCTTTTCCGTCCTGTTCTTCGGCAACCTCTTCGGCGTCGTGGGCTGGATCCTCGGCGTTCCGCTCTTTGCGGTCTTCTATGCTTTTATCGGAAGACTGGAGGACAGAGCGCTCGAAAAGCGCGGCCTGCCGACGGAGACGGAGCTTTACGGCGAAGCGGCCTATGTGGAGAAGGGCAGGGTGGTGCCGAAAAAGGACGCCGACTGGGATCTCTATCATGTGCGGCATCCGCAGTCGATCTGGAAACGGATCTTCCGTGTCCGCAAGGAGGTCGGCAGCAGACTGAGCGGTGTGGTGCACTCCGCATCCGCCGGAGACAGGAGGGAAGCGGACGGATCGGATGTCACGGACGACAGAGGAATCGGTAACGGGGATCAAAGCGGCGATTCTTGACATTGCCGGTGACGGATTTATAATAGGATGATGCGAAGAAACGGAGCGATCCGTTGGCATCTTTGTTTCGATGATAAGGAGGGAACACAATGGCAAAAAAGGATCTGGACTGGGGAAATCTGGGGTTTACCTACATCAGGACGGACAAGCGCTATGTCTCGAATTTCCGGGACGGAAAATGGGATGATGGTGTCATCACGGACGATGCGACGATCGTCATGAGCGAGGATGCCGGTGTTCTCCACTATGCGCAGGAGTGCTTCGAAGGCCTGAAGGCCTACACAACGGCGGACGGCCGTATCGTCACCTTCCGGCCGGATCAGAACGCGAAGCGCATGGTCTCGACGGCAAAACGGCTGGAGATGCCGCCTTTCCCCGAAGAGCGGTTCATTGAGGCGGTCGAGCAGACGGTCCGGGCAAATGCCGACTGGGTGCCGCCGCACGGCTCGGGTGCCACGCTCTATGTGCGTCCCGTGATGTTCGCGACCGGCGACGTGATCGGTGTGAAGCCTGCGGATGAGTATCAGTTCCGCATCTTTGTGACGCCGGTGGGTCCCTATTTCAAGGGCGGCGCCAAGCCGATCGTCATCAAGGTGAGTGATTTTGACCGCGCGGCACCGCACGGCACCGGCAACATCAAGGCCGGTCTGAACTACGCGATGAGTCTGCATGCGATCGTGACGGCGCATGAGGAAGGTTTTGCCGAGAATCTCTATCTGGACGCTGCGACACGCACCTATGTCGAGGAAACGGGCGGCGCCAATCTGTTGTTCGTCGATAAGGACGGAAAGCTCATTGTGCCGAAGTCCCATTCCGATTCGATCCTGCCTTCGATCACCAGACGTTCGATCGTGGATGTTGCGCGGGATTATCTGCACCTGACCGTCGAGGAACGCTATGTGCGCATGGATGAGGTGGAGAACTTCGTGGAGATGGGTCTGTGCGGAACGGCCGCGGTCATCTCGCCGGTCGGCAGGATCAATGATCACGGTAAGGAGATCTCCTTTGCGAGCGGCATGGAGAAGATGGGACCGGTCACACAGAAACTCTATGACGCGCTGACCGGCATGCAGATGGGAGATATCGAGGCACCGGAGGGCTGGATCCACGAGATCACCCTTTAAAAAGATCTTCTTTTGCGTCACGGCGGCGATCCTGCTGATCGCTGCCGTGGCTTTTTTATACCTTCGGACCGGTGCGGATCCCGGGGTAACGGACATTTCGACTGTCCCGCAGACGGAAGTGCCGGCCGATGCGTCTGCCGGCGGGCAGCAGACCGCGGAGACGACAGGATCTGCGGGAGACGCGGAAACGGTCATGCCGCGGGAAGAAACCGGGGAAGATCCGGCATCTCTGCCAACTGACGCGCTCACACAGGCCGGCTGGCAGAAGCGCATCAACGAAGCGGTCCCGGCGATCGATTGCTGGGGAGACAGCATTACCGAGGGTTATCTCGGCGACGGGGAAAGCTTCCCGCAGACGCTGGCGGCGCTGATCGATGAGGAACTCATCGAGCCGATCAGGAAAACCAGCGGTTTTTCCGGTCTCAAGGCACCGATCGTGCGCAATATGGGCGTTTCCACGGAGACCGTTCCGGAGATCGCCGGCCGCCGCGGCGCGATCCCGTTTGTGATGAGTGAGGATATCGTGATCCCGGCGGACACGGCCGCCGTCGAGTGTCCCTTTGTTTCGTCCGACCGCGGACAGACCACCAAGCCTCTTAGGAAGGGAGACGGGAAATACGGCGGAAACGGCATCAATCCGGTCCGGATCGCCGGTGTGGAGGGGGAATTGATCCGCTATTATGATGTGGAGGCGGATTTCTCCCGCTACCGGTTCGCAAGGAGCGTGCCGGGAAAAGAAATGCCGGTCCCGGCGGGGGAAGCGGTGATCACGGATGCCGCGGGAAAATACGCCGATGATCTCTGCGTGGTCCTTATGGGGGCGAACGGCGGCTATGAGGACACGGCCAATCTGGTCGGTCAGTTCGCCGCCATGGCGGGGATGCAGCGGGAGGAGCGTTTCCTCCTGATCGGTATGGGGCACCGTCCGGAGAACAACGGCCTGCTCTCCGCGGAGGAAAAACAGGCACTTGCCGGTGCCTTCGGAGACAGATTCCTAAGTCTCCAGGACTGGATGGCTGCCTATGGCATCGACTGCGCCAACCATGAATTCGCGGCGGGGATCGTGCCGACCGCGGAGGATGAGAGACGGGTCCGGGCGGGCGTCACGCCGTCCAGTCTCTTAAACGAAGATGACCTGCATTACACGCCGACCGGTTATCGGGTCATCGGCTATATGGTCTTTGCGGAAATGGACAGCCGGGGCTATTTTGACGGACTCAAGGCTCTTGCGGGCGGCTCGTGAGCATCCCGAAGAAAAGATGCGGGATGACATCACCGGCATGTTGCGGCAGATGCTCGAAAACGGTGGCGAAACGGAGCGATTCGGTGTATCATTATTAGAGTTCTGAAACCGGGCATCACACTTTTGGGAGGATTCTTGAGATCCGGATCGACTGAAATCACAGGCAGCCCCTGGGCAAGGAGGATCGCGGTCGCCATCGGCGTCGCGGTCAACTGCGGTCTGGCGTATGTTGTCAACCGGTCCGGTCTTCCGCTGCTTTTCGATACCGCGGGGACCATCTGCGTCGCCGCGCTGGCAGGTGCCTTTCCGGGCATGCTGACCGGCGTTCTGACCAATCTGCTGTGCGGCATCTTCAATCCCTATTCCGTTTTCTATACACTGATCAGCGTGCTCATCGCCATGTTCTGCTCGTGGTATGTTCACCGCTCCCATGCGGAAAAGAAGTCGGGGATCCTCCTGCTGGCTCTGATCCTCGGTCTGTTCAGCGGTGTGGCCGGCATGCTCTTCCAGTGGATCCTGATCGGCGGACCGCAGTTTGAAAGTGTCGCTGAGGCGGTCAGACTGCTGGGGCTGTCGGGGATCGGCTTTTTCTTCGGTTCGGTGCTCATCAATACCGCGAACAATCTGATCGACAAGCTGGTGATGACGATACTGGCTTTTCTGGTCATTTCCCTTCTGCCGCGGAGGATAAAGGACGCACTCAAAAACTGCGGATGGAAGCAGAAACCGCTGCCTGACCAGGTGCAGGATGAGTTCTACGGAATGCGGGACAAAAACTCCCTGAGTGTGCGGACGGCTGTGATGCTGGTCTTCGCGTCCCTTGCGCTCACGGCCACCATGGCCTCGATCGTCATCAGCCTTTACTACGGCAACAAGAAACAGGAATACAGGGAAAACGCGGAGTATGCGGCCAGGCTTGCCGCCGGCGTCATCGATCCCGATAAGGTGGACGAATACATCGTGAACGGGGAAGAGGAACCGGGTTATACCGAGACGAGAGAAAAACTCAGGCAGATCCGCGACAACTCGCAGGGGGTCAAATATCTCTATATCCTCAAGGTGCGGGAAGACGGATGTTACATCGTCTTTGACCTGGATACACCGGACACGCCCGCGTTGGAGCGCGGTTCCCGGCTGGAGTTCGAGGAAGCCTTCATGGATGATCTTCCGTCGCTGCTGGCGGGAGAGGAGATCGAACCGATCGAGTCCGATGATGTCTCCGGATGGGTGCTCACGGCCTACCATCCCGTGCGGAATGCCGCGGGCAAGACTGTTTGCTACGCCGGCGCCGACGTTTCCATGCTCTATCTCTCCGGTTTCGTCAGGGATTTCCTTGTCAAAACGATCCTGATCTTTTCCGGCTTTTTCATCCTGGTCCTTTCCTACGGTCTGTGGGTCACGAAATACTACTACATCTTTCCGGTCGTCAGCATTACCCGGGTGGCCAAGGGGTTTGCCGAGAACACCTCGGATCAGAAGGCACTCGATGAAAATGTGCGAAAGATCAAGGATCTGTCGATCCACACGGGCGACGAGGTGGAAGAACTCTATCAGTCACTGAACCGGATGTCCGCCGACATGGCGGAGCAGGTGCGCAGGATCCGCTACTATGCAGCGGAGACCGCCAGCATGCAGAACGGTCTCATCATCACCATGGCGGATATGGTGGAAAGCCGTGATTCCGACACCGGTGCGCACGTGCAGAAGACGGCGGCCTATGTGCGGATCATCCTGGAAGGGCTGAAGAAAAAGGGATACTACACCAAAAAGATCACGCCCAATTACATCTCGGATGTGGAGATGTCCGCACCGCTTCATGATGTCGGCAAGATCAATATTCCGGACGCCGTTTTGAACAAGCCCGGGAAGCTGACGGAGGAGGAATACGAGATCATGAAGACGCACACGACCGCAGGCAAGAGGATCCTGGAGAACGCGATCAACACCGTGCACGGCGGGAGCTATCTGCGGGAGGCCAGGAACATGGCGGCCTATCATCATGAACGCTGGGACGGCAAAGGCTATCCGGAGAAGCTCCACGGCGAAGTCATCCCGCTCTCCGCGCGCGTGATGGCGGTGGCCGACGTGTTTGACGCGCTGACTTCGAAACGTGTCTACAAGCCGCCGTTTTCTCTGGAAAAAGCACTGGAGATCATTCAGGATGGATCCGGTACGCAGTTTGATCCCAAGTGTGTCGAGGCCTTGATGGATTCACTGCCCGAGGTCAAGGTGGTGCTCAAAAAATATAACAATTACCGCGAGGAGAGAAACCTGTCATGAACGAAAAGCAAATCAGGGATGAGCTGTCGCAGACATCGCACATCGTGATCCTCATCAGCTACACGATCCTGTCCGTCATTCTGATCGGGGAATCTCTTCTGCTGGGGTGGGAGACCTGGGCGCTGATCCTGATCGCCGTGGGCCTGTGCATCGCGTGGATCCTTCATATCCGGCAGACCCTGAGCACCTACACCAGACAGTGGATCTATTCCGTGATGATGATGGCGACGTTTTTCTTCTACGGGATCCATCCGACGTCGACCTATGATCTCTGCGGCGTCATGGGCGCCGTCATCATGATCTACTCCATGACCGGGGTGGAGGCGCTGATCTATCTCTGTCAGGGAACCTATATCGTGACCTTCCTCTACGGGATCATTGCCATGGCTCACGGCGGAGAGGCACTGGACGCGCTGATGATCACGCGATCGCTCCTGCATGTGGGACTCATTCTTCTCATGGGCAGGATCGCGCGTGTCATCATCGACCGGTGGGGATCGATCCTGAGCAGGGTGAAGGGAGAATCCTTTGATCTGAAAAGGCAGATCGAACGTCTCAACGATTTCCTGGTGAACATCTCCCATGAGATCCGGACGCCGGTCAATGCGATCATCGGTCTGGCGGGTGTCTGCGCCAAAGAGGAAACGAATGAGAAGATCAGGGGGGATCTTGCCTCCGTTTCCGATGCCGGAAAAAAGATCGGCGAGCTGATGGGGGATATCCTGGACTATTCCGAGATCGATATGAACCGGCTGGCGGTCAGCACCGAGGAGTATATGCTGTCCTCCCTCATGAGCGATATCGTCGTGGAGATCACGCCGCACATGAACGAAGAGGTGGAGCTGGTGATCGATGTGGATTCCGGCATCCCTTCCGTCATGCGCACGGATGTCGGCAAGCTCAAGAAGATCCTGAAGCATCTGATCGACAATTCGATCAAGTATACCAGAGAGGGCGGCATCTACGTGCATCTGTTCGCCGAACGGAGAGATTACGGCATCAACCTGTGTATCGAGGTGTCCGACACCGGGATCGGCATGAGCGCAAAGGAGATCGAGCGGGTGTTCGATCGTTTCTTCCAGGCCGATTCGGGAAGGGCAAGGACCACGAGCGGCCTGGGACTCGGCCTTTCCATCGTGAACGGTTTTGTGCGGAGCCTGAACGGTTTCCTCACGCTGGAGAGCGAACCGGGGAAGGGAACTTCCGTCCGGGTCAGCATTCCGCAGGAGATCGTGGACGATCAGAAATGCATGAGCCTCAAAGCCTCCTCGGAACGGACGGTGGGCTCCTATTTCCATTTTGAGAAATATCCGCATCCGCAGGTCAGACACTACTACAACGCCATGGTCCGCGATCTGACGATCGGTCTGGATGTGAAGATGCAGCGGGCGGACAACATCGAAGGATTCCGGAAATTGGCCCGAGCGACACATTTCACGCATGTCTTCGTCGGCAAAGAGGAATATGAGGAGGATGTAGAATTCTTTGAGGAACTGGCAAAGGAAACGCTGGTGGTGGTCGTTGCCGATCATTCGTTCAGACCGGGCAGGAACACAAATGTCCGCGTTCTGTACAAGCCGTTCTACTGCTTCCCCGTGATCGCCTTCCTGAACAAGATGAAGGGCGAGGAAGAGGAGGAAGAAGGCAGACTCTACACGAGAGGTGTCAAGGCACTGGTGGTGGATGACGAGCCGATGAACCACATGGTCGCCAGGGAGGTCTTCGGCGAATACGGGATGGAGGTGCATTCGGTGATGTCCGGAGAGGACGCGATCACCGCCGTTTCCGATACGGATTATGATATTGTCTTCATGGATCACATGATGCCGGGAATGGACGGTGTGGAAGCCATGAAGCGGATCCGTGCCAGGATGGGAAGACTGGGCAAGGATATGCCGATCGTTGCCCTGACCGCCAACGCGGTGAGCACGGCCAAGGAAATGTTCCTCAGAGAGGGCTTTGACGGCTTCATCGCCAAACCGATCGAGATCTTTGAACTGGAACGCGTGCTCAGAAAAGTGCTGCCGAAGTCCATGATCACGATCGAGGTGGAATCCGGTACGCACGGGGGATCGTCGGGAGCGGGGCCGTCCGCAGAGAACGGATCCTCGGGCGGCCCCTTCGCCGAGCTGGAAAACCACGGGGTGAACACAAAGACCGGCATGACCTTCTGCCAGAACGACCGGGAATTCTACGGGCAGATGCTCGCCCAGTACGGATCGGAGGGGGAGAAGAAGCATGCGGATCTGGACAGATATCTCGCTGCCGGGGATCTGAAGAACTATGAGGTGCTCATCCATTCGGTCAAGAGCAGTTCCAAGATGATCGGCGCCATGGACCTGTTTGAGCGGGCGAGGCAGCTTGAGGAAGCGGCAAAGGCCGGTGACGGAGAGACGATCCGGCGGGATCACGGCGGCGTCATGGCGGACTATGACGGGCTGACGGGCCTGATCCGGCTTCTGTTCGGCGGGCCGGCCGCGGGGGATGCGACAGACGGCGCCGGTGCTTCTCCGGATGACGACATCCTCGAGTTTGCTGCCGAGGAGGCGCCGGAGGACGGGATCACGGAATTTGTGCCGGAAGCGGGGGAGGAACCGGTATGATGAGGATATTCAATAAATCGAGCGAAGAGGCGCTCATCAGAACCTATCGTTCATCGATCCTGTCCTCCTGCGTGGCGCTTTTCTGTGTGGCTGCACTGGAGATCATCATGCTCGGCGCGTCCGCTCTCAACCCGGGACTGTACGGAGACTATCTGGTGATCTATCGCTGCCTTTATCTGATGCTGTTTGCCGTCTCGCTGGCCTGCGCGTTCCTGTGCCTTTATGTCCGCAGGGATTTTCCGAACCGGTACCGGATGCTGGGTGTTGGCTATCCGGTCGCGGCGGTCATCTTTTTCCTGTGGATCCTTGCGATCAGCTACTATGATACAAAGGTCAACGGTGTCGCCGATCCGATCGCCTATATGACCTTTTCTCTGGCGGTCCCGCTTTGCTTCTACATGCCGGCGCCGCTGTATACCGTGATCTCCGTGGCTGCCGATGCGATGATGGCGCAGATCCTGTTCCTTGCGCCGGCATCCGCGGCGTCCATGCCCAACATGATCGTTTTCTTCTTTTTTCAGCTGGTCCTCGGCATCGGGTTTCTCCGGATCAAAAAGGATCTGACGGAGCAGATCATCGCTTCCGAAGCCAAGACGGCCGAGGTGGAGGAGATCTCCCGCGCGCAGAGCCATTTCTTCTCCAACATGAGCCATGAGATCCGCACGCCCATCAACACGATCATCGGGCTGAATGAGATGATCCTCAGGGAGAACGCCTCGGACGAGATCAACGAGGATGCAGAAAACATCCAGGCGGCCAGCAGGATGCTGCTTCATCTGATCAACGACATCCTTGACATGTCCAAGATCGAATCGGGCCAGATGCAGCTGAACGAAGCCCCCTATCACCCGGGGGACATGCTCTCGGATATCGTGGGCATGCTCTGGCTGCGTGCAAGGGAAAAGGATCTGGAATTCCATATCGACATCTCGCCGGAGATCCCTGCCGTGCTCTACGGGGATGAGGTCAGGATCAAGCAGATTCTGATCAATGTGCTGAACAATGCGATCAAATACACGCAGGAGGGCTCGGTGAAGCTTTCCGTTCATTGCAAACGGGATGACGCCGGCGGTGCGGTGATCACCTATGCAGTCAAGGACACCGGGATCGGGATCAAAAAGGAGAACCTGCCTTATCTTTTCACGGCGTTCAAACGGGTGGACGAGGAAAAGAACAAGCATATTGAGGGAACGGGTCTGGGACTCTCCATTGTCAAACAGATGGTGAACATGATGAACGGCACCATTTCCGTCAACAGTGTCTACACCAAGGGCTCCACGTTCCTGATCGAGATCCCGCAGAAGATCGTCAACAATTCCTATATCGGGGAGATCGATCTGGAAAGAAGACGGCGGGAAAAGAAAGAACATATCTACGTAGAATCCTTTGAGGCACCGGAGGCCAGAGTGCTGGCGGTGGATGACACGGCGGCCAATCTCATGGTGGTGCAGAAGCTTCTCAAGGCGACCCGCGTGCAGCTGGATATCGCTTCTTCGGGTGAAGAGGCGCTGAAAAAGACGCTGGCGGAATCCTATCATGTGGTGCTGATGGATCACAAGATGCCGGAGATGGACGGTGTGGAGTGCATGCATGCCATGCGGAAGCAGACGGGCGGCCGCTGCCATGATGCCAAGATCATCGCGCTGACCGCCAATGCCGGGAGCGATATGGAGGCAAAGTATATCAATGAGGGCTTTGACGGCTATCTGCTCAAGCCCGTGACGGGAGATGAGCTGGAAAGCACCCTTTTCCGCTTCCTGCCCAGAGATCTGGTCACGGTGACGGGTTCCGCGGAGAAACTTGCCGAGGAGAGCACCGCCTGGCTTGATGACCACAGGAAAAAAGTGTCCGTCAGGATCACGACGGAAAGCGTGGCGGATCTGCCGGGTGAACTCATCGCAAAGCATAACATCGCCGTGCTTCCGCATACCGTGCAGACCGAACACGGTCTGTTCAAGGACGGCCTGGAGATCGATACCAGAGGGCTGCTGCCGCTCATGGAGAGCGGGTCTGAGGTGGTCCTGACAAAGGCTCCGTCACAGGAGGATCATGAGCGTTTCTTCTCAAGACAGCTGGATGAGGCAAACAATATCGTGCATATCTCGATCTCCAGCAAGCTTGCCGAGAGCGGCTGTATCATCGCCGAGAGGGCTGCGGACTGCTTTGAGAACGTGAGCGTTGTGGATACCGGACATCTCTCCAGCGGGCAGGGACTCATGGCGATCGAGGCGGCCAGACTTGCCGAGGAGGGACTGCCGCCCGAGGAGATCACGAAGGAACTGGATAAGATGAAGAGCCATGTCTACACCAGTTTCATTGTGGACTCCATGGATTTCCTCGCAAGACAGAAGCAGGTGAGCGAGCGGATCGCACGGCTGGCAGACGCTTTGATGGTGCATCCGGTCCTCGCGCTGAAGAAGGGCAGAATGGGTGTTTCCAGGATCTATTTCGGCTCCAGAGAGCGGGCCTGGGAGAGATACATCGCCTCTGTTTTCCGGGTGCCCGGCGTGATCGACAAACGGATGCTGTTCATCACCTATGTCGGCATGACGGTGCGGGAGATCGAAGAGGTGCGCGCCATGGCGGAAAAATATGTCCGGTTTGACAAGGTCTATTACCAGAAGGCTTCGCCCGCCATCGCCGCAAACTGCGGTCCCGGGACATTCGGGCTGCTGTTCTTCACGAGATATTGATCTCCTGTAAAACAGGACCGAAAGCGCCGGACGCGGAGACCGGTTCACCGCCTTCCTTCAGATGCGAGGTATCTCCGAGCGTCTGGAGGCGGAAGATCGCGTTGCCGTTGTAGCGGCGCTCTTCATTCAGGACCGTGACGGCGGTCGGCGCGATGTAGATACCGTGCCACAGGAGCACGGGAGAGATGCCCAGAAGGCGCCCCACCAGGAGAAGCTCGGCACCCAGGTGGCAGAAGAAAAGAAGCGTCTCGTCGTCATCCGTCGGATGGAAATCATGATCGAAACCGGGCCGGTCATCGTCCGGGATCAGGGACGAAGCCGCCTCCTCCACGTGATAGTAGGCATCATTTCCGTGCCGGCGGTAGCCGTGTGAGGACATGAGCTCATCGAAGCCGCGGTACGCAGCCGGCGCGTTCTCCGGGATCTCCGGATTGGTCTGATAGAGCGGCGCCTCATACCAGTGATCCTTATCGAAGAACTGCGGCACCTGCGTGTAGTATTCCGGCGGGAGATCCCACGGGACATGCAGCCTGCCCGTCAGCGGATCCTCGATGCGGTAGCTGAACTCCCGAAGCCACGGAAGGGTCACGGCCTCACGGGACAGAAGCTTCAGGGCCGGCCGGGCCGTCGCCTGCGCCCGCCCGAAGGGGGAAACATAGATCTCCCGGATGTTCCTGATCGCCGCGATGCGCGGTGCCAGAAGCGCAGCTTCCCGCTGTCCCTTTTCGGTGAGATCATCGTGCTCATAGTCCGGATCGGCGTGTCGGATAAAGATCAGTCTCATGCGGATCACCTCGTTTGCGGTTTTGTCACAGTGTCATTCCGTGACCGCCTCCAGTTCGGAGATATCCGGACGGACGGCCATCGAATAGTTGGTGTAGTAGACAACGAAGCCGGGATGCGCACCGTTCGGCTTT
The DNA here is from genome assembly GCA_024690605.1 of Lachnospiraceae bacterium. GTDB lineage: Bacteria > Bacillota > Clostridia > Lachnospirales > Lachnospiraceae > Butyrivibrio. Next base: position 103,692 of record JAILOV010000062.1, read on the forward strand.
TTCACTTCTTTTTTCCGGACATAGTCGACCTCGACCTGTGTCTGTTCCCTGCCTTTGGAATAAAAGGCTGCCAGCGACGCGGCAAGCTCGAAGACATGATCCGGGATCTCCTGTTCGGTCCTGCCTTCCGTGCGCAGGATCACATGAGAACCCGGCATCTGCTTGGCGTGAAACCACCAGTCGCCTCCGGCGGCAAAACGGAAGGTCAGCCGGTCATTCTGCAGGTTGTTCTTGCCGACATAGAGATCGTAGATGACGCCGTCAAAGGGCGCGGTCCGGTAATGCAGAGGGAGACTCTTCTCCGCACGTTCTTTGCCCCTGCCGGCACCGGCGGATCTTCTGACATATCCCGAGGCGGCGAGTTCCTCACGGATCTCCTTAAGATCCGCCTCCGTTCTGGCGATGGAGAGTGCTTCCTCCACGCTTTCCAGATGGGCGATGTCGAGGCGCGTCTGCTCTGTCTGCACCGATAACGCCTCGGCAGTCCGCTTGAGCTTCTGATAGCGGTCGAAATAGCGAACGGCATTCTCCTGTGCGGAGAGCTGCGGATCCAGAGGGATCGTGAGGGGGGTGCCCGTGTGGTAGTCCTCTACGGTGACGGAGGAAGCCTTCGGATCCGCCTGCCACCCGTAGGTCTGCAGAAGCTCACCGAAGAGCCGGTAACGGTCCCGCTTCTCCGTGTCCGCCATCTGCTTCTCCTGCAGATCCAGCTTTTTCCGGCATCGTTCGAGGGAGGTGCCGAGCAGGTGACGCAGATCCGCTGAGCGCTGTCTGATGCGGTCGATCAGTGATTTTTCCCTGTAGAAGGAGCCGATCAGTTCACTCATGGAGGAACAGGGTCTTGCGGTCGCTCCGGGCGTGTCATCATAGAGCGTGAGAGCAAATGCGGCGTATTCCTGCGGGGTGTCGCCGATATAAACGGCGGTCGGCGAGAAAACTCCGTCGCGGATATGCTGCATCATGTCGGAAAACGAACGGAAAAGCCGGTCAAATTCGTCGTCCGTCAGGGCGATGGCCGATTTGTCCGCGTCGATGCCGGCCCGGTGGGCGATCTCCTGCGAAAGAATGGGGGAGAGCCCGCAGTAGGAAGCGTAGAGCGCCTTGTAAACCGGCTGCCCCTTCCCGCGGATCGCCTGCTGGAAATTCAGCCGGTCGGCGGCTAACGGGATCTCCTTGTTCTGCGACGGGACAAAATAGTGTCGGCCGGGAAGCACTTCCCGGACGGAACTCATCGAGGCGCTTACCCTGCGGATGCTGTCGATGACCGTGTCCACGCTGTCGGTCAGGATGATGTTGGAATACTTGCCCATGAGTTCGATGATAAGGATATGGGTCTGCCTGTCCCCCATCTCATCCAGCCCCTCGATGCGGATGCGGAGGATCCGTTCAAAATCCGGCTGGGTGACATCGAGGATCCGGCCGCCCTGCAGATGCTTGCGCAGCAGCATGCAGAAGGCGGGAGCCTGCATCGGCCCCTGCTTGTTTTCTTCCGTGAGATAGACCAGCGGGAGCGAGGCGCTTGCGGAGAGCACAAGACGAAGCGGCCTGCCGGATCCGGCAGGCTTGACGGTGAGATAGAGCTCGTCACTCTCGGTCTGCGTGATCTTGCTCACTCTGCCGCCGTTCAGCTTCTGATTCAGTTCCTGTGCGAGGGCCGCAACGGTCACACCGTCAAACGCCATGATCTCCTCCTGTGCCGAGATGCTCTTCCTAACCGATGCTACCACCAAGCCTTGCCCGCAGGCAAGAAGAATCGTGAAAAAAGTGAAAAACACATTGACCGTCCACGGGGAAAATATGGTAATATAGAATAAGAATTTTTGACATACTGAAGGGAGATGACGATGGATTTTACACTCTGGTTGTTCGCGATCAAAAAGCTCGGACAGACCTATGATGCGGCAAAGACCGTGTTTGATGCGATGCCGCCCGAGGAGCAGGAGGAACTCCGCAAGGAATATGAGGCCTCGCAGAAATGAGGATCCGCTGCGCCGGTGCGGGCGCAGGGCTGTTTTCTTAAAGGAGGAAAGGAAGTATGGACAGGTTGAACTATGAGGTGTTGGAAAGATCCGGCTATGCGGGCTATGTGCTCCGGGATGCCCCGATCAGGGTGTTGCAGTTCGGCGAAGGCAATTTCATGCGCGCTTTCGTCGACTATTTCTTTGACGTGAGCAACGAAAAGGCCGGATGGAACGGCAAGGTCGCGCTCGTGCAGCCGATTGCCCAGGGCCTGACAAAGCTGATCAACGAACAGGACGGCCTCTACACGCTTTATCTGCGCGGATCCGAGAACGGGCAGAAGGTGGACGAGAAGCGCGTGATCTCTTCGTGCGCCTGCTGTCTCAACCCCTATGAGAGCGCGGACTATGACCGGATCATGTCCATCGCCGAGAGCGACGATCTGGACATCATCGCCTCCAACACGACCGAGGCGGGGATCGCCTATGATCCCGCATGCAAATTCGAGGATCGGCCGGCGGCCAGCTTCCCCGGCAAGCTCACACAGGTCCTGCACCGGAGATTCAAGGCCGGAAAGGGCGGCATCGTGGTGCTCTCCTGTGAACTGATCGACAACAACGGCAAGGAACTCCTCAGGTGCGTCAATCAGTATATCGATCAGTGGGCGCTGGGAGAGGATTTCAAAAACTGGATCAACCGGGACAATATCTTCTGTTCCACACTCGTCGACCGCATCGTGCCGGGACGCATCCGCGACCCCAAAGAGGTGGAGGCGCTGGAGCAGGCCAACGGCTATCACGATGAGCTGATCGATGTCGGTGAGATCTTCGGTGTCTGGATCATTGAGGGACCGGACGGACTGGAGGACCGGCTGCCGTTCAAGAAGGCGGGCGTCAATGTTCATGTGGTCCCCGATGTCATGCCATATAAGCACCGCAAGGTGAGGATCTTAAACGGCGCTCACACCGGGTTTGTTCTGGGCGCTTATCTCGCCGGGCAGGATATCGTCCGCGACTGCATGCACAATGAGACGATCGCGGGCTTCATGAACAAGATGCTCTATGACGAGGTGATCCCCACGCTCGACCTGGACAAAGACGATCTGATGAACTTTGCGGCGGCCGTGAAGGACCGTTTCAACAATCCTTTCGTCAATCACGAACTGATGAGCATTTCACTGAATTCCACCAGCAAATGGAAGGCCCGCAACATGCCGTCCTTCCTGCGGTATATCGAGATCAACGGGAAGCTTCCCGCCTGCCTGACCATGTCACTCGCGGCCTATATCGCATTCTATTCCAGTGACATACAGGAACTTACGGATGCAGGCCTTGTCTGCAAAAGACCTGCGGGGAACACCTATACGGTCAGCGATGACCGCTGGGCGCTGGAGTTCTTCAACAGCCACAAGAGCGATGATGAACAGACACTGGTCCGGGCGGTGCTCGGCAACCGGCAGATGTGGGACCGGGATCTGAATGAGATCGACGGCCTCACGGACGCGGTGACGGCGGATCTGAAGAAGATCCGGGAAGAGGGGGCGGAAGCCGCCTATCGGAGCGTTCTGTAACGCATCCGCCATCAACTGTATTGCTTTACAGCCGGCATTATGCTACAATAGGGAGTTGCTATGGTTTGCAGCATGACTGGATTCGGGCGCAGTGAGCTTACGCACGAGGGATATCGCATCACAACGGAGATCAGATCGGTCAACAACCGCTATCTTGATCTGAACATCAAACTGCCGAGAAAGCTCGGCATGGCGGAAGCCCAGGTGCGCGCGCTGCTGAAGAATTACATGAAGCGCGGCAAGGTGGATGTGTTCATCACCTGCGTGAACGATCAGGGTTCCGATGCCAGAGTGCGCTACAACCGCCAGATCGCCGGGGAATACCTGACGAGCCTGCGGCAGATGGCCGAGGACTTCGGCCTTGAGGATGATGTGCATCTGGCTTCTCTTGCACGTTTTCCCGATGTCTTCACAACCGAAGAAGAGGAACTGAACGAGGATGTGCTGACCGCCGGTGTTCTGAAGGCCGTTGAGGAGGCATGCAGGCAGTTCGTCGCCGCGAGAGAGCGTGAGGGCGCCTTCTTAAAAACAGATCTGCTCGACAAGCTTGCGACAATGGAAAAGAGTGTCGCATTTATCAAGGAACGCTCTCCGCAGATCGTTGAAGAATACAAAACATCGCTCAGGGCCAGGGTCGCCGATCTGCTGGAGGACAGGCAGCTGGATGATGCGCGGCTGACCACGGAGATCACGCTGTTTGCCGACAAGATCTGCGTTGACGAGGAACTGGTCCGGCTGTCCAGTCACATCGGACAGGTGAAGCAGACGCTGGAGACCGGTGACGAAAAGGACGGCATCGGGAGAAAACTGGATTTTATCGCGCAGGAGATGAACCGGGAGGCGAACACCATCCTGTCCAAATCAACGGATCTCAGTGTTTCTGACTGCGGCATCGAACTGAAGACCACCATCGAAAAGGTGCGCGAACAGATTCAAAACGTGGAATAGTTTCGAGCCTGAGCATGGCTCGTAAAGGTGGATTGATAAGGAGCGGCATGGCGGAGAGAAGGGGCATTATCGTTGTGGTGAGCGGCTTTTCCGGAACCGGAAAGGGGACGCTCATGAAGCAGCTGACCGCCCGGTATGACAATTACACACTTTCCGTGTCCATGACGACACGCAAACCCCGTGAGGGTGAGGTCGACGGCCGGGAATATTTTTTCACGACCGATGAGAATTTTGAAAAGCTGATCTCGGAGGGACAGTTCATCGAACATGCCGGATACTGCGGGCATTATTACGGGACCCCCAGGGAATTTGTCGACCGGATGCTCGCTTCGGGCAAGGATGTTCTTCTTGAGATCGAAGTGCAGGGCGCTCTGCAGGTACGGGAGATCTATCCGGATGCCGTGCTCCTGTTTGTGACGGCACCGAGTGCCGCAGAGCTGGTGAACAGGCTGAACAAGCGCGGAACGGAGAGCCCCGAGATCATCGCGCAGCGCATGGCGCGCGCCAGAGAAGAAGCCCGCTACATCGACCGCTATGATTATCTGCTCGTCAATGATGATCTCGACCGATGCACGCAGCTTATGCACGAGATCATCACGGCGGCGCACGCAACACCCAGATGCAACAGGGAGTTTATCGGGGAGATCACACGATCCCTCGATGAGGAATAAAAGAGGAAGAGGAGGCAGAAACATGATTCATCCGTCTTATGTAGACCTGATGAAGGTCGTCAACCAGGGAGTCGAGGAGGGCGAGGAGCCGATCATCTCCAGCCGCTATTCCATCGTGATGGCGACTGCCCGCAGAGCCAGACAGCTTGTTGCCGGCGATGATCCGCTGGTTGAGGATGCCGAAGGGCGCAAAGCACTTTCGGTCGCTGTCGAGGAGCTGAACGAGAACAAGATCAAGATCCTGACCGACGAGGAAAAGGCCGAGATGCAGGCCCGCATGGAGGAAGAGGCGCGTGCGGCCAAAAAGCGCGGCCGTGACGAAGAGAACGGAGAGGATGCCGGGGAGAATACCGCAGAAGAGGCGTCTGCCGACGGGACGGATCCCGATGATGCAGGCGCAGAAGGGGCATCTGCCGAAGAGAGCGAAGAAGCCTGACACGATAGATGAGAGTTTTAGCGGTTTCACTTGGCTGTGATAAAAATCGGGTGGACGCGGAGGTTATGCTGGGAAAGCTGAGATCCCGCGGACACACGTTTACCGATGAAGAGGAGCAGGCGGAGGCGGTCATCGTCAACACCTGCTGCTTTATTGATGCGGCAAAGGAGGAGAGCATCGAAGAGATCCTCTCTTTTGAGGAACGCCGCAAAAGCGGAGAACTGAAGGCGCTGATCGTCACCGGTTGTCTTGCCGAGCGCTATCGCGCGGAGATCATCAAGGAAATCCCGGCGGTGGACGCCGTTGTCGGCGTGACGGCGATCGACCGGATCGCCGAGGTGCTGGAGCAGGCGGCGGGCGGCCGACTGACCGGGAAACAGGAACGGGTCGTCATCGGAGAAAAGGATCCGCCGGGGCACGGAAATGCGGAGCGTGTGCTCACGACCGGCGGACACTATGAGTTCTTAAAGATCGCGGAGGGATGCGATAAACACTGCACCTATTGCGTGATCCCGAAGATCCGCGGCAGCTACCGCAGCGTGCCGATGGAGGAGCTTGTCGCCGAAGCGCAGAAACTTGCGGACGGAGGTGTCACGGAGCTGATCCTGGTCGCACAGGAGACCACACGGTACGGTGTCGATCTCTACGGGGAAAAAAGGCTGCCGGCGCTGCTGAAAGCGCTGTGTGCCATTGACACTCTGCACTGGATCCGGCTGCTTTACTGCTATCCCGAGGAGATCGACGATGCGCTGATCGACGTGATCGCCTCGGAGAAGAAGATCTGCAGATACCTGGACATCCCGATCCAGAGCGGCTCCGACCGGATCCTGAAACGCATGGGACGCCGGGTGAACCGGGCACAGATCATCGAGCTGGTTGACAGACTCCGGACCCGTATTCCCGGACTCTGCATCCGGACGACGCTCATTGCGGGTTTCCCCGGAGAAACGGCGGCGGATCAGAGAGAGAGCATGGATCTTGTGCGGACCCTTCGGTTCGACCGGCTGGGCGTGTTCACCTATTCCCGTGAGGAGGGCACACCGGCGGCCGGATTCTCCGATCTGGTGACCGCCCGGGTGATGAAAACGCGGCGGACGAAGCTCATGAAGCTGCAGCAGGAAGTCGTGCGGGAGACGGCCGAGACGCTTGTGGGCACGACGATGGAGGCGGTGATCGAAGGCAGGATCGCGGAGGACTGCGATCCGGAGAACGGTCCGGTCTACATCGCGAGAACGGAAAGAGATGCGCCGGATGTGGACGGTTATCTGTTCCTCGAGGGTGTTCCGCGGTCGCGGGATCTCCTCTCCGGGAGTTTTGTCCGTGTCCGGGTGACCGGTGTGAACGGCTATGATCTGACAGGAGTGCTGGATGATGAAAATGAATCTGCCGAATAAACTGACGATGCTCAGGGTCTTCCTGATCCCTTTCTTTGTGTTCTTCCTGCTGGTGCCGGTATTCGGTGACGCCGGGAAGTGGATCGCGCTGGGGATTTTTATCGCCGCGTCCCTGACGGATCTGGCGGACGGAAAGATCGCCCGGAAATATAATCTGATCACCGATTTCGGAAAATTCATGGATCCGCTGGCGGACAAGCTACTCGTCTGTTCGGCGATGATCTGTCTGACCTCTCCGGAGCTGTGGTCTCCGGACCGGATCCCCGCATGGATCGTCGTGATCATCATCGCGAGGGAATTTACGATCAGCGGCTTCCGCCTGATCGCAGCGGAAAAAGGAACGGTCATTGCCGCCGGCTGGTGGGGAAAATGGAAGACGACCTTTCAGATGATCATGGTGATCTTAAAGATCGCGGACATCGATTCTCTCCGGATCGTCGCCAATGTCGTCATGGTGATCGCCCTGATCCTGACGGTGGTCTCCCTGGCGGATTATCTTGTGAAGAACCGGTCGGTACTGGACGGGGAGATGTGAAGATGAAGAAACGGATGAGCCGTCGTTTATGCAGTCTGTGCGTGTGCATCTTGAGTTTTGCGCTTCTGCTCTGCGGGTGCGCGGATTTTCAGGTGCTGATGCCCTATAAGGAAGCGCCTTATCTGGAACCGTGGCAGGAAGCGGAGGCCGAGCCCGAACCGGAGCCCGAGCCGGAACCCGAGCCGGAACCAGAGCCCGAGCCGGAACCGGAGCCCGAGCCGGAACCCGAGCCGGAACCCGAGCCCGAGCCGGAACCGGAGAAGCCTCGCGTGTTCAACCCCGGCGTGGTGGACGGCCAGACCTATGAGAACACCACACTGGAGCTGGGCCTCAAACTGGACAGGGAATGGACCTATACCGGTGATCAGGAGATCGCCGAGATCAACAAGCTCAAGGAGCCGGCGACAACGGAGACGGCAACGGCCTTTCTGGAAGAGCCCGAGGAATACACGGACATGAACGCGCTGTCCACGGGGATCGGCAATGAGATCACGATCAGCGTCATCAACTCCACCTTTATCGGAACGGACGATCTCGCACAGGTGGCGGCAGATGACTGTGAGGCGGTCAAGGAACAGTTTGCCGCCGCCAAATATGAGGAGATCCAGGGGGAGATCCTGACAGTCAATTTCCTCGGCGAGGAGCTCAACGCCAACCGGGTCACCTGCGTCAATGACGGCAACCAGTATACGGCCATGCGGATCCAGAATATCAAAAACGGCTATTTCTACACGATCATGTTCCTGTATTTCGGCAATGACATATCCGAGGATCTGATCCGGTGCTTCTATGAGGTGAGCGAGGAGACGGCATAGCATGGAAAAGAAAGATGTCATCATCATCGGCGCGGGCGTCACGGGCTGCGCGATCGCGCGGGAGCTGGCCGCCTGGAAGCTGGATGTCCTTGTCCTGGAGAAGGAGGAGGACGTCTGCAGCGGCACCTCCAAGGCAAACAGTGCGATCGTGCACGCGGGTTTTGATGCGAAGACGGGGAGTCTGAAGGCGCGGTTCAACATCGAGGGGAGCCGCCGGATGGAGGTGCTCGCCGGAGAACTGGATTTTGCCTACCGGAAGAACGGTGCCTTCGTGCTGTGTTTCTCCGAGGAGGAGCGCGGACAGGTGCAGGAGCTCTATGACCGCGGGATAAAGAACGGTCTCACCGCCGGGGATCTGGAGATCCTCTCCGGTGATGAAGCACGCGCACTGGAACCGGCACTTTCCGATGAGGTCGTCTGCGCGCTCTACGCGAAGAGCAGCGCGATCGTGTGCCCGTTCGAACTGACCTGCGCACTGGCGGAAAACGCGGTGAAGAACGGGACGGAGTTCCGGTTCCTCTCCGAGGTGACAGCGATCACACGGGAAGGCGCAGACGGATTTGTTGTGGAACTTGCGGGCAAAGAACGGGTCGCGGCGCGTTTTGTCGTGAACGCGGCGGGTGTCTTCGCGGATAAGATACACAATCTCGTATCGGGAAAGAAGCTTTCGATACAGCCGAGAAAGGGTGACTATCTGCTGATGGACAAGGAAGTCGGCGGCACGGTGGACCGCACGATCTTCCAGCTTCCCGGGAAGCTGGGAAAGGGCGTGCTCGTCACGCCGACGGTGCACGGCAATCTCCTGGCAGGCCCCACGGCGGAAGATGTCGACGACCCCGAAAACACGGCAACGACGGCGGAGGCACTTGCCGACGTGCAGGCGCGTGCCGGACGCAGCGTAAAAGCGATGCCCTTCCGTCAGGTGATCACCTCGTTCACCGGTCTCCGCGCCCATGAGGCGGGCGGGGATTTCGTGATCGGCCCCTGTGCGGACGCTCCCGGCTTCTATGATGCCGCGGGGATCGAATCTCCGGGGCTCACGGCCGCACCGGCGATCGGTCTGTATCTTGCCGGAGAGATCGCGAAGGCCGCAGGGGCGGAGCGCAGAACGGATTTTGACGGCACGCGGAAAGCGATCCCGCATGTCGCGCTGATGACGGATGAAGAGCGTGCGGCGCTCATCAGGCAGGACGCGGATTATGCCCAGATCGTCTGTCGCTGTGAGACGGTCACGGAGGGTGAGATCCGGGAGTCGATCCGCAGAAATCCCGGTGCGAGATCCATGGACGGCGTGAAACGCCGTGTCCGCGCCGGAATGGGACGCTGTCAGGCGGGATTCTGCACGCCGCGCGTCATGGAGATCCTGTCGGAGGAACTGGGGATCCCCATGGAGGAGGTCTGCAAGAACCGGCCGGGATCCGAGCTTCTGTGCACCGCTTCCGCGGACGAGGGAGGTGTGTCATGACGGATGCGAACACGATCATCGAACGCGGGCGGGTCGGCATTCTTGTGATCGGAGGAGGCCCGGCGGGTCTCGCGGCCGCCGTGGCGGCAAAAAGAGCCGGTGTTGACGATGTGCTGATCGCCGAGCGGGACCGGATGCTCGGCGGGATCCTGAACCAGTGCATTCACAATGGTTTTGGCCTGCACACCTTTAAAGAGGAACTGACGGGTCCGGAATATGCGGCGCGTTTCATCTCGCAGGCCGCGGAACTGAGGATCCCGTATCTCCTGAACACGATGGTCCTGTCGGTCGACCGGGACAGAAATGTCACGATCATGGGGCGGGAGATCGGCGTGCGCACGATCACGGCAGACGCGATCGTGCTGGCCATGGGCTGCAGAGAGCGTTCCCGCGGCGCGCTTTCGATCCCCGGATACCGTCCGGCGGGTGTCTATACGGCCGGAACGGCGCAGCGCCTGATGAACATAGAGGGATTCCGCATCGGAAAACGGGTGGTGATCCTTGGTTCCGGCGATATCGGACTCATCATGGCAAGACGCATGACGCTGGAGGGGGCAAAGGTCCTTACCGTCGCGGAACTCATGCCGTATTCGGGCGGCCTCAAGCGCAACATCGTGCAGTGTCTCAATGACTATGACATCCCGCTGCAGCTGTCCCACACGGTGGTGGACATCCGCGGCAAAAGGCGCGTGGAGGGCGTGACGATCGCCGAGGTGGATCAGGCGCGCAGACCGATCCCGGGGACGGAGGTCTCCTATGACTGCGACACCCTGCTTCTGTCCTGCGGACTGCTGCCGGAGAATGAGCTCACGCGCATGATGAAGGCGGGGATCAGTCCGGTCACCGGCGGCGCCTCGGTGGATGATCTTTTACAGACGGACATTCCGGGCGTTTTTGCCTGCGGAAATGTGCTTCATGTGCATGATCTGGTGGATTATGTTTCGGAGGAGGCGACACTTGCCGGGGAGAATGCGGCAGCCTATGTGTCCGGAAGCACCGGCAGATCGGCAGCGGACGCGATCGTGGAGATCGGCGTGGACGGCGGTGTCCGCTACACGGTGCCGCAGCGGATCGATGTCGGACACATGCGGGACAGCGTGACGGTACGCTTTCGTGTGGCCGATGTCTACCGGGACAGGACGATCGCCGTTTACCGCGGGGAGAAATGCCTCAGCAGACGCAAGACTAGAGTCCTCGCACCCGGCGAAATGGAGCAGGTGAAGCTGAAAAAGGAAGAACTCGCGGGACTGACTGCGGACGAGGGCCTGCGGGTCGTGCTCGAGGATTGAGATCGGGAGTTTTTCCGGGAGGTCACGGACAATGGCGGAAACGAGAGAATTAACCTGTATCAACTGCCCGCTGGGCTGCGCGCTCACGGTGACGATCGACGGCGAAAACATCACGGTCACCGGCAACACCTGCCCGCGCGGAGAGGCCTATGGAAAAAAGGAAGTGACAAACCCGACGAGGATCGTCACCTCCACGGTGCCCGTGGACGGGGGCGATATTGCCCGCGTGCCGGTGAAGACCGCTTCGGACATTCCCAAGGACAGGATCTTCGCGGTCATGGAAGCGATCCACGCAGTCCGGGTCAAGGCACCCGTGAAGATCGGCGATGTGATCGTGAAGGACGCGGCCGGTACCGGCGTGGATATCGTGGCGGCAAGGGATGTTTCGGCAGCCTGACGTCCGTTGCCTGATCATGTGATGCGAACAGGATACTAACGATAAACAGATAATATATGGACAAAATATCGTTGATCAAACAGACGGAGCTCTTCGTGCTCGACATGGACGGCACCTATTATCTGGGGGATCGGATCCTGCCGGGGGCGAGAGCGTTTCTGGATGCGGTGACGGATTCGGGCAGGGACTACCTGTTTTTTACGAACAATTCCTCGAAATCACCGCGGGATTACATCGACAAGCTCGCACGGATGGACACGCCGATCACGAAAGAGCGGATCATGACCAGCGGTGATGTGATGCTCGAGTATCTTCAGGCGCACCATCCCGGAGAGAGCATTTATCTTCTCGGCACGCCGCCGCTGTTTGAGAGTTTTGAGGAAGCGGGGATCCGGCCGGTGAATCGGGACGGGGATCCCGGAGAGCGCCCCGATCTGGTGGTGCTGGGCTTTGACCAGACACTCACCTATGCGCGGCTGACAGCAGCCTGCACCTATATCCGCGAAGGCGCGGGTTTTCTTGCCACGCATCCGGACATCAACTGTCCGGTCGATGGCGGTTTCATTCCGGACTGCGGCGCGATGATCGCGGCGATGGCACTCTCCACCGGTGTGCAGCCGAAGATCACCGGCAAACCCTATTCGGAGACCCTGGAGGCGGTGATCAGACATGTCAACCGCGTGCGGGAAAAAGATGGCAGGCAGCCGGTCAAACGGGAGGGGGTCACCTTTGTCGGTGACCGCCTGTACACCGATGTTGCGACCGGTGTCAACAACGGGGCGCACGGCGCGCTGGTGCTGTCGGGAGAGACCACGGCCTACCCGCCGCCCGCCGGAGAAGTGCCCGCGGCTTCCGGCTTCCTCCCGGAGTCGGCGGTCAGTGCGGAGCCGGACGCGGTGTATGCATCCCTCGGCGAGATGGGGGAGATCCTGAGAAATAGTTCAATAAACTGTTGATATATAAACGAAATAACAACAATGCGAAGAAGGGAGAAAAAGCATGAGAATCGCACTGATCAATGAAAACAGCCAGGCGGCGAAGAACGCCGTCATCGAGAAGGCACTGAAAAAGGTCGTGGAGCCCATGGGGCACGCGGTCGACAACTACGGGATGTACGCGGCGGAGGACGCGGCGCAGCTGACTTATGTGCAGAACGGGATCCTCGCCTGCACCCTCCTCAATTCCGGCGCGGCGGATTTTGTCGTGACGGGCTGCGGCACGGGAGAGGGCGCGATGCTCGCGCTCAACAGTTTTCCGAATGTGATCTGCGGTCACGTGGCGACACCGCTGGATGCCTATACCTTTGCCCAGATCAACGACGGCAACGCGATCGCGATCCCGTTCGCACTGGGCTTCGGCTGGGGCGGAGACCTGAACCTGGAGTATATCTTCGAAAAACTGTTCTCCGAGCCCTTCGGCGGCGGCTATCCCAAGGAGCGTGCGGTTCCGGAACAGCGCAACAAGAAGATCCTGGATGAGGTGCGCCGGGTGACGCTTGTGCAGGACGTGCCTGCTATTCTCAAGGGACTTGACAGAGAACTTGTGAAAGGCGCATTTGCCGGCGAGCACTTTATGGAGCTGTTTGAAAAGAATGCCAAGGATCAGGCGATCGTTGCCTGTGTAAAGGAGCTTATTGCGAAATAAGGGCAACGCTGTCTGTATTATCCGCAGCAGAAAAAAGCTGCAGGGTTGCTATACGATCTTCTTGTGCGGATCGTCATTTTTGCCTATAATACGGAATGATTGACAGAAGTGTATCTGGAGGAGGAAGAAAATGAGAGGCAGTAAACCTACGGTACTGGTGATCATGGACGGACTCGGGCTCAGAGAGGAGCGCGAGGCCAATGCGGTGGCAATCGCGAACACGCCGACGCTCGACATGCTCAAAGAGAACTATCCCTTTGTGAAGGGCTATGCTTCGGGCCTGGCGGTCGGCCTGCCGGACGGGCAGATGGGCAATTCCGAGGTCGGTCACATGAACATGGGCGCGGGGCGCATCGTGTATCAGGAGCTGACGCGCATCACCAAATCCATTGAGGACGGCGATTTCTTCACCAATGAGGGACTGATGGCGGCGGTGAACAACTGCAAGACCAAAGGTTCGGCGCTGCATCTCTACGGTCTGGTCTCGGACGGCGGCGTGCACAGTCACAACACGCATATCTACGGCCTGCTGGAGCTTGCGAAGCGCAACGGCCTGAACAAGGTCTATGTGCACTGCTTCATGGACGGCCGCGACACGCCTCCCGAGAGCGGCATTGACTACATCCGCGAGCTGGAAGCGAAGATGAAGGAGATCGGAGTTGGCGAAATTGCGTCAATTTCAGGACGATATTACGCAATGGATCGTGACAACAACTATGACCGCGTGCAGAAGGCCTATGTCGCGCTGACCAAGGGAGAGGGAAATACGGCGAACAGCGCGGAGGAAGCGATGCAGGCGTCCTATGCCGACGGCAAGAGCGACGAGTTTGTGATCCCGGTGGTGATCCTCAGGGACGGAAAGCCCACGGCGACCATTCAGGACGGCGATTCCATCATTTTCTACAATTTCCGTCCCGACCGGGCACGCGAGATCACGCACTGCTTCTGCGATGACGAATTCGACCGGTTTGACCGCGGCCCCCGTCCGCAGGTGACTTATGTCTGCTTCACCGATTATGATCCGACGATCCCGAACAAGGAGGTCGCGTTCAAAAAGGTGCTGCTGAACAATACCTTTGGCGAGTGGCTCGCGGCGAAGGGCATGAAGCAGATCCGGATCGCCGAGACCGAGAAATATGCGCATGTGACCTTTTTCTTCAACGGCGGCGTGGAGACACCCAATGACGGCGAGGACCGCGTGCTGGTTCCCAGTCCCAAGGAGGTGCCGACCTATGATCTGAAGCCTCAGATGAGCGCCCCCGAGGTCTGCGAAAAGGTGCTGGAGGCGATCGCGTCCGACAAGTATGATGTGGTCATCGTGAACTTCGCCAATCCCGATATGGTCGGACACACGGGTGTGCTGGAGGCCGCCGTCAAAGCGGTGGAGACGGTCGACGGCTGTGTGGGCAGGATCGTCGAGGCGGTGAAGGAGAAAAACGGGACGATGTTCATCTGTGCGGATCACGGAAACTGCGACTGCATGGTCAATCCCGCGACCGGCGAACCGCACACGGCGCACACGACGAACCCGGTTCCGTTCATCCTCGTGAACTACGACCCGGCCTACACGCTTGCGGAGGGCGGGTGCCTCGCGGACATCATCCCGACCCTGATCGAGTGCATGGGCGAAGAGAAACCCGCGGAGATGACGGGAAAGAGCCTTCTGGTGAAGAAGTAAGCGGCCCGGACAACATTTTTCTTGCATTTGCCTGTAAACTGTGCTATGGTGTATAGGCTTTGTTGTCGGAACAGGAGTTGAGGATATGAACGCACTTTCCATTATCATCGGCATTTTGTATGCGATCATCTGTGTCGTGCTCGTGGTGATCGTGCTCTCACAGGAGGGCAAGGAGCAGGGGCTCGGAGCGATCGGCGGCGGTTATTCGCCGGACACCTATTGGAACAAGATCAAGGGGCATTCCCGCGAGGGGGTGTTAAAGAAGGCCACGGTCACACTTGCAGTGCTGTTTGTCGTGCTTTCGGTTCTCTTAAACATGAGCTTCCTTTGATCCGGTCATTCTGAAAGGGAAACGGACTGCCGCGCGTGATGATCACCGCGGCAGTTTTGCGTATATTGTGTAAGGAGAGATCATGGCAAGGGATGCGGGCGAGAAGCTTGTCGCCAACAATAAAAAAGCCTATCATGACTATTTCATCGAGGAGCAGATCGAGGCGGGCATTGAACTGTTCGGAACGGAGGTCAAGTCGATCCGTCAGGGCAAATGCTCGATCAAGGAGTCCTATGTCCAGCTGAAGGGAAACGAGGCGTGGATCCTGGGCATGAACGTGAGTCCCTACGAACAGGGCAACATCTTTAACCGCGATCCGCTCCGGATCCGGCGGCTTCTGCTCCACAAAAAGGAGATCCTGAAGCTTTCCCAGCGGATCAAAACGGACGGCTACACGGTCGTGCCGCTCAGGGTCTATCTGAAAAAGGGTCTGGTCAAGGTGGAGATCGGCCTCGCCAAGGGCAAAAAGCTCTTTGACAAGCGCGAGGTCAAGGCCAAAAAGGATCAGGCGAGGAGCGCGGAGCGGGAATACAAGGTAAAACTTCGCTGACAGCGCCATAAAGTGCAAAAACGGGATTGCGTTTTGGTTTTCATGCTGATAAAATAATTACTGTTTTGTTATGCATCCGATATGGAGGATAAGATGAAAACAGGATTTTTGGGGAAACTGATGATCAGGACAGGCGCGGCGATCCTTGTCGCCACGGCCGTGTTCGGCACGGCGCAGCTGAAGACTGAGGCCGCCAAAGCCTCTGACTACGCGGCGGTGTTCAATGCCTCCTGGTACGCGGAGCATCATCCAGATGTGAAGAATGCCTGCGGGACCGATACCGCAAAGCTTCTGGATCACTTCCTTGCTTACGGGATGAACGAGGGCAGACAGGCCAGTGAAGAGTTCAATCTCGATGTCTACAAGAGCCGCTACGCGGATCTGAGAAACGCGTTCGGCAACAACAACACGGAATACTACCTTCATTATATCCGTTACGGGAAAAAAGAGGGGCGCAGCGCCTCCGGAACGGCGGCTGCCGCTCCCGCGGCACAGGCGCAGCAGGCCGCCGCACCTGCCGCACAGCAGACGTCTTCGAACGGCAAGCAGCCCATTCAGAACGGCGACAACTGGCAGAGCATTCCCGGTACATCGGATCCCAGTTACGCCAAGGCTGCCGCGGTCTTGAAGACGCTGGACTGGAACATCACCAAGGCGTTCAAGTGGTCCGCCGGCCTCACCTATTACGGACACGGCAAAGCCGACATGCCCGAGGAGGGAAGCCCCGGGACGCACTGGTTCGCCAACTTCGGCTTTGACAATCAGAAGGGCAACTGCTTTGTCATGGCGGCAACCTTTTACGAATTCGCGAAGCTCTGCGGCTATCAGCCCAGGCAGATGTTCGGCTATGTACCCCGTCGTACGGGCGGCATGGCACCGCATTCCTGGGTGGAGATCGATGTCGACGGAGAGACCTATGTCTATGATCCGGACTATACCTACGGTACCAAGAAGAACGGCTTCAAGATCAAGTACGGGCAGAGCGGGACATGGCACTATACGGATTATGGGCGCATGAGCGAATGATCGGGGACGGGTCGTTCTCATGCCGTTGATCTCGGAAAAAGACCGCCGCGCGTTGCGCGGCGTGGACTTAAACGGAAGCCCGAAGCATCGCCTGACCAAAAAGGAGAAAAAGAGACGGCTTCTGGCGCTCATTCTCACGATCCTCCCGGTCCTGATCGGCATTGTGGTCGTGTTTGTCTTCATCCTGCCGATCCTGGAAAAACCTGCCGAGATCCGGGAGGATGCGGAACTTTCCCTCTCCGCAGGAAAACGGGGCAGCGTGGAACTCTCCTGGACACCGGCGAAATATGCGAGCGGTTATCGGCTCGAATTGTTCGATCTCTCCGGCGAGAATCCGGAAACCCCGATCTATGAACGGTTCTGCAGGCGTGCGAAATGCACGCTGTCTTCCGTGGACATTCCCAAAGAAGCGTCCCCGCAGTCGCTGCATGTCAAGGTGACGGCGAGGGACTATCTCTATTTCCTGGAAAAGGAGGAAGAGGTGCAGGAGGCGAGCGTCTCCTGGGAGTGCTGTTTCTCCGTGCCGGTGATCAAGGATCTGCGCAGTAAGCTCGATAACGAGAACCAGAAGATCGATCTCAACTGGAGAGGCTGGGAAAAGGACACCTATACGGTCTATCTCGTGGATCCGGAAGGCAACAGGGAAATGATCCGGGAGGTCAGGCCGTCCGGGAGCATGACGGATCTGCCCGGCGAGTGGTTTGATTTTGAGGAATCCCTGTCCTTCGGTCCCCGGAGCAAATTCAAGCTTCCCAAGGGAGACGGAGAGTACCGGATCGAAATGGAGGTCGCCAGAGAGCAGGCCGGTGTGAATTTCCAGGGGGAGACTGCTCCCGTCACGACGGTGACGCGGAGCATGCTGATGAGCAAGACCGTTCTGGTCAGCTACGACAGGCTGGAGGGCAATCACTACAAGCTCTACTGGAATGACACGGGAAGCCGCAGCTATCAGGTGGAGGTGATGGCGCCGGGAACGCAGGACTATACCCGGATAGCCCGCGTGGACGGCGAACAGGAGCTGGTCTGCGACACCGGACATCTCCTTCCGGGCAGAGAGTATACCTTCCGTGTCGTGGCGATGGAGGACGCGGATATCTTTGCCGATGCCGATCCGTTCGTCGAAAAGAAGAGCGAACCCGGAGCCGGCATCGGGATCTGCACGGTCATGACGGAGCCGGAGGCGCTCTACGCGAGCATCTGGCCGGTCAAAACGCTGGATCTCTATAAGGATACGGGCAAGGCGGAGAAGATCGGCAGCGTGACCGTCGGGCAGTGCCTCTGCGTGCTCGATACGGACGATGAGCAGGCGCTGTTCCGTGTGCGCACGGATGATGGCGAGGGCTATATCGACAGCAACTACTGCATGATCAACCTGCCGGACTATCTCGGCGATCTTTGTCAGTATGACATCCCCAACAGCTATGCGTCCATCTACATGGTGAACGGCTACTATATCCCCAATGTGACGGGTCGTGTGACGCCCGGCTACGAGGATATCCTGCTGGATGACAACACCTTTGTCGTGCCGCTCCTGTATCCGGTCGCGCAGAAGCTTGTGGATGCCGCGAATGCGACACTGGCCGACGGCTACCGGATCGAGATCAATGACAGCTTCCGTCCGCATGAGGCCACGCGTTCGATCTATGACGAGACGAACAAGGTCCTCTACTGGCGTCTGCCGGACATCCGTTATTTCGGTCTGCGCACGACGCTGGAAAAATATCTGATGAACGGCAGAACGGTCGAAGAACCGCCGGTTTCTGCACTTCCGCCCGGCGCGGTGGAGGAACAGCTGCAGGCGGCCGTGCAGGACGCCGTGGAGGAGCCCGCGGAGCAGGATGCGTCCGCCATGGCCGAAGGGATGGCAACGGAGACCGCTGTCACCGAAACGCAGATCGGGTTGACGGACAACACCCGGTACACCTATTACTGGGAGATGACGAACGGCACCTTCCGTCTGGGGAGCTTCCTGGCGGCCGGCGCGTCGAGGCACAACCTGGGCGTCGCCATGGACATGACGCTCGCCAGTGTGAGCAACGGATACAAGCCGATGGACATGCAGTCGGAGATGCACAACTTAAGCTGGTATTCCGCGATGAACCGGAACAACGTGAACGCCGACCTGCTGAAAAAGTATCTGACGGACGCCGGGTTTGCGACGATCGGCAGTGAGTGGTGGCATTTCCAGGACAACGATCTGACCAAGTCGCTGAATCCGCCGATCGTGGAGAAGGGCGTCTGTATCGAGGGCTGGAAAAAGGATGACTACGGGTGGCGCTATCGCGACCGGAAGGGCAATTATCTCAAGAATCAGTCAAAGGAACTGAACGGTGTTTCCTACGCCTTTGATGAGAAGGGCTATACGGATCGGTGATCCGGGAAAGCGGGGACGATGAAAAAGAAGGGAAAACGCGACAGGGATTTCAGAGCCGGTGAGCATGTGAAGGACCGGCCTGATGTAGAAAAATCCGTCTCGGAAGAAAAAGAGACGGACGGTGTCACAACTGCGGACAAGGAAGAACCTTCGGACACGGCGGATTCTTCGGACAGAGAGGTGTCTTCAAACAGAGAAGAATCTTCGAAAAAGGATAATTCTTCGAACAGAGAAGGGACTTTGAATGAAGAGGCGTCTTCTGAAAAGGAGAAGTCCACTGACAAAGAAGTGTCCCCGGAAAATGCGGAGCCGACGGAAAGAAAGGAGACGGCTGACGGAGATGCCGATAAAGACGCGGAAATGACCACGCATGTAAAGAAAAACTCAGTGAGCAAAGAAGAGAAGACGGATCGGAAAGAGGCTTCGGATCGCAAAAAGTCTGCAGAAGAAGAAACCGCGGACGACAGAGAGCAGGAGTCCTCCGATGAGGAGGATACGGATGCCGAAAAGCCGGAGACGACCGTCCGGGTTTCCCGCCGGAGCGTCCTGGTGTGCGCGATCGCGGCAGCGGCCCTGATCATCCTCGCGGTGGTCGGCGCGGTCAACGAGCGGGTGCAGCAGGCGGCCATCCAGGCCGAACAGCAGGCACAGGCCGAGGCGGAGGAAAAGGCCAGGATCGAGCAGGAAGAAAAGGAAAAGGCGGAAGCGGAAGAAAAGGCCAAAGCCGAGCAGGAAGAAAAGGAGAAGGCGGAGGCGGAAGCGAAGGCCAAAGCCGAGCAGGAAGAAAAAGAAAAGGCGGAGGCGGAAGCGAAGGCCAAAGCCGAACAGGAAGAAAAGGAAAAGGCCGAGGCGGAAGAAAAAGCCAGGATCGAACAGGAAGAAAAGGAAAAGGCGGAAGCGGCGGCGAAGGCCAAAGCGGAAGCGGAGAGAAAAGCCAAAGAAGAAGCGCAACAGGAGCAGGAAGCAGCGGGAGAAGCATCGGAGGATACCGGCTGCATCGGCGATGACGCGCTTGTCTGGTAAGGGGTAGAAGATGCAGGAACGGAATCGGAGTTATTCAATCCTCAGGGTCATTGCCAGCTTCGGCATTGTCCTGCTGCATACGGCCAATGTGTCCGAGATCCTCTACAGGGACTCGATCACCCCGGGGCAGACCGCTTTTTCTCTCGGGATCGTCTACTGCATGATGTGGGCGGTGCCGTGCTTCCTCATGGTGTCCGGCGCGCTGTTATTGGATCCTGCCCGGAAGATCACCATGGAGAAACTGTTCTCCCGCTATGTGAAGCGGGTGTTTCTGGCGCTTCTCCTCTGCTGTGTGATCTTTAGGCTCTTTGACATGCTGATGGGAGGGGACGGCTTCTCTCTCATGTTCGTGCCGGACGGTGTCTGGCGGATGTTCCACGGAACGGGCTGGGCGCACCTGTGGTATCTCTATCTGCTGATCGGCCTGTATCTGATGCTGCCGTTTTTCCGCATGATCTCGGCGCACAGCACGGACCGGGAACTCTGTTATCTGCTTGCCGTCTACGCGGTGTTTCTCTCCGTGCTCCCGCTGTTTCGGACGATCGACGCGGAGATCGCTTTCACGATCCAGACCGCCGGGATCTACCCGTTCTACTTTTTTGCCGGCTATGTGCTGCAAACGGGCAAACTGAAGATTGACAGGAAAGCGGCCGGGATGCTTGCCATGATCGCAACGGTGCTCATCATCGTGCTGACGGAAGCCCGGTACAGCGGAATCTCCGGCAATGCGGCCTCCTTTGTGGACGGACTTATCGCCAGTTATTCCTCACCGCTCATCGTGCTGCAGTCCGTCGGACTGTTTGCCTTTGTCTGCTGCGGGTCTGCGAAGAAACCGGCGGAAAGCGGATCGTCCGGCAGCGTGTGGCTGGCGGAGTGCGTGGATCTGTTTGATTCCTGCGGCTTCGGGATCTATCTGCTGCACATGGTCTTCCTGCGGCTGTTCCTGCGCTATCAGGGATGGAACCTGTTCCTCATGGGCGGGTGGTCCTTCTTCGTGCTGGCTGTCGGCGTGTTTCTCCTTACCTGCGCGCTGGTGGAGGTTCTGCGCAGGATCCCGTATGTGAAGAGCGTGCTCTGAAAGCGAGGGCGGCATGAATCCTTTTGTTTACTACGCACCGACAAAGATCTGCTTCGGAAAGGGGCAGATCTCTCATTTATCGGAGCTTAAGGAGAGCGGCAGCCGTGCGCTTCTCGTCTACGGCGGCGGCAGCATCAAAAGGCAGGGGATCTACGATGAGGCGGTCCGAATCCTGACAGAGGCGGGGATCACGATCACCGAGCTGTCCGGGATCGAGCCGAACCCGCGTGTGGAATCCGTACGGAGAGGGATCGCTCTCTGCAGAGAGCACCGGATCGAGATGGTGCTGGGGATCGGCGGAGGAAGTGTCATCGACGCCGCCAAGGCGATCGCGGGCGGCGCCTGCTATGACGGGGATGTGTGGGATCTGGTCATGGATCACAGCCTGATCCGTGCGGCACTTCCGATCTACGCCGTGGTCACCATGGCGGCCACCGGCTCAGAGATGAACAAAAACGCCGTGATCTCGGATCTGGGTCTTCGTGTGAAGAAGAGCATGGGCTCCGATCTTTTGAAGCCCCGCCTGAGCATCTGCGACCCTGTCTACACCTTTTCCGTTCCAGAAAAACAGACGGCCGCCGGCACGGCGGACATCATGAGCCATGCCTTCGAGAACTATTTCTCCATGATCGATGATTTTGATCTCTCCGCGCGTTTCGGGGAAGCGGTGATCCGCTGCTGCATCCGATACGGTCCGGTTGCCCTCAGGGAACCCGACAATTATGAGGCGCGCGCCAATCTGATGTGGGCATCGACCAACGCCATCAACGGAATTACCAAGGCCGGGATGGAAGTGGGCTGGAGCTGTCACCCTATGGAGCACGAGCTCAGCGCGTTCTATGACATCACGCACGGCGTCGGCCTTGCGATCCTCACGCCGCGCTGGATGGAGTATGTTCTGAACGACAAAACCGTGCGGAAGTTCGCCGATTACGGGAGAAAGGTATGGGATCTGACGGGAACGGAGGATCTCGCGGTCGCGAAGGAAGCGATCGACAAAACGGCGTCCTTTTTCTTTGACACGCTGAAGCTCCCCCGCACGCTTCGGGATGTCGGCATCGGAGAGGAGAACTTCGAGGCGATGGCCGAACACTGCGCCCCGCGCCTTGCGGATGCGTTTGTGCCGCTCACGAAAGAGGATGCCGTACAGATCTATCGCAACTGCCTTTCCTGACAGGATCGGTTGCTGTCGCCACGCAGGGGTCAACCTTCGCTTGCAAATGCCGATATATAGGTATAAGATAAAGACAGAGCAGGTTCCTTGATAAATCCATATGGGTCAGTAATGGTTTCGACAGGTTTGGTTAAAGCAGAGAAGCGTGCGGAGCATGGTGGTGGTCTCCTTAATCCGACACCAAAAAACAGATGCGAACAATCGTGTCGTTACGGGCCGCTTCGGCGCCCCCGTCGCAATGGCTGCTTAATCCTCAGGGGTTAGTGCTTGAGCGACACCCGGTCTGCAACGGCCGGGTTAAGCCCACGGAAGTAACGCCGCTATAGCTTCCGGGGTTCAAAGAAAGCGGACGCTCGTCTGTAAGAAAGCTGTAGAGAGCAGGCGCCAAGAAATCTCATCAGCCGTTCGGGGAGGAATTTGTTCGTCCGGTCACCCGAAACGCAAATAGACGGACTAAGCACGTAGAAGGATGCCGCGAGCAGGCTTGGACACGGGTTCGACTCCCGTCTGATCCACGACAGCGCGAACGGTCGAACCCCTTTTCAACCGCTAGAATAGGGGTTCTCCGCGACACTGCTTTTGTAACAATTGATTTAAAAGAGCTTTCAGGCTACAGATCTGTAACCAGGGAAACAGCAAGTTATACCGAAATCCGGCAGTGGGTTAAGCGGGAATACGGCATAAATGTATCGAA